>FR888198.1 GCA_000431775.1 Clostridium sp. CAG:413
ACCGCTCAGCGAGGTGACTCTGAATGAATAAACCCCTTGTACTCGTCGTGGAGGACGACCGCCCCGTCCGCAATCTGATCGTAACAACGCTAAAGGCTCACGATTACCGCTACCTGACCGCGGAGAACGGACACGGTGCGATTATGGAGACGACCTCCCATAACCCGGATATCGTTCTGCTGGATCTGGGTCTGCCGGATATCGACGGAACGCAGGTAATCGAAAGCATCCGCTCATGGTCAAATATGCCCATTATTGTGATCAGTGCACGCAGCGAGGATAAAGACAAAATCACGGCGCTGGATGCCGGGGCGGACGACTATCTGACAAAGCCATTTTCCGTAGAGGAGCTTTTGGCACGGCTTCGTGTCACGCAAAGAAGACTGTTGCTTTTGCAGGCAAACAGCGACACCGACTCACCCGTTTTCCAAAACGGCAAGCTTAAAATCGATTATGCCGCCGGCTGCGCTTATTTAAACGGGGAGGAATTGCACCTGACCCCTATTGAATACAAGCTTTTGTGTCTGCTCTCTCATAATGTCGGAAAGGTGCTGACACACACCTATATCACGCAGCAGATTTGGGGAAGCAGCTGGGAAAACGATATAGCTTCCCTGAGAGTGTTTATGGCGACACTGCGCAAAAAGCTGGAGCCGCAAAAGGACAGTCCGCAATACATTCAGACGCATATCGGCGTCGGTTACCGTATGCTGCGGGTAGACTGAGAAAAGCGAGAAAACAAGGATTTGAACCGATATGCAATAGATATTCTTTTCGGAATTGAAGGGCTGAATATCGCTTGGTACGGACTCATTATCGCCTGCGGTATGGTGCTTGGCTTTGCTTTGGCGATATGCCGATGCAGAAAAACCGGCATCAACAAGGAGCAAATATACAATCTTGCTCTTTGGCTGATCCCCGTATGCATTATTTGTGCAAGAGCCTACTATGTGATTTTCGAATGGGATAATTACAAAAACGACCTGATTTCTGTTTTGAAATTAACCGAGGGGG
>FR888199.1:0-10031 GCA_000431775.1 Clostridium sp. CAG:413
GCGGGGTCGGCTTCGGCGCGGTCACGCCCGCCGATCTCGATATCGGGGCACACGGCTTTTGAGTATTCGCCGCTGCCGCACAGCTCCGAGAGAGCGCCCGCAAAGTCGGCAGGGTCGACCCCCGAGGGTATTATGCCCCGATGCTCGGGCAAAAGCTCAAGCCCGCCGCAGGTGAAGCAAAGGCGGCTCGCAAAGCGCTTTGAATAGAGAAAGATTGCCGAATTCTCCATGTCGGGCGAGGTGCAGCCGTCGGCGCAGACGGCGATATCCCGCCCCGCCGTCGGCTCATATCTTTGCCGCAGCAGCACGCTGGCACCGTAATTCTCAAAGGAGTCGGCGCAGGCTCTCGCGTATCGCTCGGGGCGGTTCGTGACGACTCTGACCGTCGCCGAGAGCGGCAGCAGGCGGCTCAGTTCGGCGGGCAGATAAGCGTTCCTGTCGCAAAGGGTCAGGCTGAATCGGTCGCTTCGGGGCGCGGCATCCCTAAGCACTGCGACGGCAGTGTTCAGCGTCAGCACGGCGGGCAGGCGTGCGGGCATAAAGCGGCGCAGTCCGCGGATATCGGGAATGGTCAGGTCGCGGGGCGCAATGATGCGTGAGGCGTATCTGCCGCATTTGGCGGCGGTCGTTTCCCAGTCAATGCCGTTCTTGCCGCATGGGACATTCAGAAGGAAGAACGGCAGACCCGAGCGGGAACGAAAAGACGACGGTTCGGAGCGGGCAAACGCCTTTGCCTGCCGTCTGCGCTCAAAATATCCGCCGCTCGTCTCAACTGGATTTAAAATAACAAACACACTACCGCCCCTCTCGCTTGCATAATAGTAACTTATGCGCGGTACGGTGCGGTAATGTGTAAAATTCTATCGTTAAATTATTCGTCGGTGAAAACGAGAGCCAATTCCTCAGCGGTCAATTCGCGGCAATCGCCCTCCGCTAAGTCAGGGCCGAGGTGCAGCGCCCCGATACGGGTGCGGCGCAGGTGCTCGACGTGATTCCCGAGGGCGGCGAACATCCTTTTGACCTGATGATACTTGCCCTCTTTGATCTTGATTTCGGCAGCGGGAGCACCGCCAACTGTAAAGGCTCTAACCTTTGCAGGCAGACATTCCGTTCCGTCGGCAAGGGTTATACCGCTCTCAAGCAGGGCGATATCCGAGTTGCTTATCGGCGCCTTTAAGACCGCTTCATATGTCTTGTAAACGTGATGCGACGGGCTCATTATACGGTGAGCCAAAGCGCCGTCATCCGTTATAATTAAAAGGCCCGTGGTGTCTCGGTCGAGTCTGCCGCAGGGGAAAAGCGAGCGTCGCTTAAGCTCCGGCGGGATGATGTCTATGACCGTCTCTTTACGCGGGTCATTGGTGGCGCTGATGACCCCCTGAGGCTTGTTGAGCATGATGTAAATATGCTCCTTTGCTGTAAAGTTATAACCCTTTACATCTATATCGTCGACCTCAACGTCCACCAGCTCCTCGGCTCTGAGCACGCAGCGGCCGTTCACCGTCACGGCGGCGTCCTTTATCAGCGTGCGTGCCTCCTTGCGGGATACATTGCAGTTGAGTGCTATCAATTTGTCAAGCCGTTTCAGCCCCATGGGCAGCCCTCCCGAGATGAAAAAAGAGGTCGGCAGGTCGCCGACCTCTCTTGAAATTTCAGTGATTACGCAAGCTCTGCGAAATACTTGATGGTTCTGACCATCTGGCTGGTGTAGGAATTCTCGTTGTCGTACCAAGAAACGACCTGTACCTGATAGAGACCGTTGCCGAGGTCGCTGACCATGGTCTGGGTAGCGTCAAAGAGTGAGCCGTACTTCATGCCGATAACATCGGAGGAGACGATAGGATCGGTGTTGTAGCCGTAGGATGCGGAAGCAGCAGCCTTCATAGCCTCGTTGATGCCTTCCTTGGTGACGTTGTCGCCCTTAACGACTGCGGTGAGGATAGTGGTGGAGCCGGTGGGAACGGGAACTCTCTGAGCGGAGCCGATGAGTTTGCCGTTAAGCTCGGGGATAACAAGACCGATAGCCTTTGCGGCGCCGGTGGAGTTGGGAACGATGTTTGAAGCGCCTGCGCGAGCTCTCCTGAGGTCGCCCTTTCTGTGAGGACCGTCAAGGATCATCTGATCGCCGGTGTAAGCGTGGATGGTGGACATGATACCGCTCTGGATGGGAGCGTAATCGTTAAGAGCCTTTGCCATGGGAGCAAGGCAGTTGGTGGTGCAGGATGCGGCGGAGATGATGGTATCCTCAGCGGTGAGGGTGCCTTCGTTAACGCCGAAAACGATGGTGGGAAGATCATTGCCTGCGGGAGCGGAAATAACGACCTTCTTTGCGCCTGCGTCGATATGAGCCTGGCTCTTTGCCTTGGAGCAATAGAAGCCGGTGCACTCGAGAACTACGTCAACGCCGAGCTTGCCCCAGGGAAGATCCTGAGCCTTGGGCATTGCATAGATGGTGATCTCTTTACCGTCAACGGTGATCGAGCCGGGGGTAACGACGGTCTTGCCGTCCTCAGCGAATTCGGGCTCCTTGGAAGAAACGGTGTGAGCGTTGTCGCCTATTCTGCCTGCGTAGCCGCCCTGAGCGGTGTCGTACTTGAGAAGATGAGCAAGCATCTTGGGGCTGGTAAGGTCGTTGATAGCGACTATCTCATAGCCCTCTGCGCCGAACATCTGGCGGAATGCGAGACGACCGATGCGGCCGAATCCGTTAATTGCAACTTTAACTGCCATGATAAAAACCTCCAAAAAGTTTTTTGTTTTTGACCGTATTTATTTTATACATTTTTAGAGAATTATGCAACTGTTTTTCGCCGAAATTTTCACATTGTTAAAATATTCGGTAAACTAAACAAATTTATGCTCTCTGCGGGCGGCGGGCTTGCAATTCTGCCGAATTTATAATGCCGGTGGCGAAAATAAAGCGTTCTGACCGCCGAAGTTTGTGCTCGGCGATTGACTTTTTTGCCGAATAGTATATAATAAACTCATCCCGAAAATACGAAAGTGAGGAAATAAGATGAAAAAATCCGCTGTTCGCATCCTTTCAATGCTGCTGACTTTGGTTATGCTCTTCTCCTCGGCGGCGCTGCCTTATGCCTTTGCCGAGCAGGTGCTCATCACCGAGAAAACTCCGCTTCTCGACGAGAACGGGGCGCTCACAAAGCCCGGATATTGCTTCAATAATATGTATGAATACGACCGCAGCGCCATCAAGGCGAACCCCACAAGGATCAAGGAGTGGGATTTTTATCAGATATCAAACGGCAGGTACTGCATTCAGTTCACTATCGCCGATATCTCGCTCGGCGGCGCCTGCACGGTCGGCCTTTTTGATATGCAGACAGGCAAGCGTTACGACGCCCTGAGCCTCAGCCTGCTGACCTTCGGCAGAATGGGCCTCAACAGCGACGCGATGACCCCGCAGCATTATTCACGCCATCTTTTCGGCTTTGACCTCGACGTGAGAGTGACCGACACCAAGCGCACCATCAGCTTCAGCGGCTATGCGGGGCTTGAGCCGTTCAAGGCGGAGCTTAGCATGGAGATGTTCCCGAATCACGAGTCGCTCGTCATGGCGGTGCCTTTCGCCGACGCGGATGAGCAGCACTTTTACTTCAATCAGAAGGTCAACTGCATGGCTGTCACGGGCACCGTTACCGCAGGCGACCTGACCGTTGAATTTGACCCGTCGGATTCCTTCTGCGTGCTCGATTGGGGCAGAGGAGTTTGGCCGTATCACGAGAATTGGTGGTGGGGCAACGGCAGCACCCGCCTTGAGGACGGCTCAATCTGCGGCTTCGAGATAGGCTGGGGCTTCGGCGACATGAGCGCAGCCACGGAGAATACCGTATTCTATAACGGCAAGGCTCACAAGATAGGCAATATCACCCTCGTTGACCAGGATAAAAAGCTGGCGGGCGACTGGATGTCGCCGTGGGTGTTCACCTCCGACGACGGCAGATTTGAGATGACGATGACGCCGTTTTACGATAATATAACGCAGATGAGAGTGCTGTTCATCGGCAACATATGCCACCAGGTATTCGGCAAATGGAACGGCACCATGACCCTCGACGACGGCACCGTGATAGAGATAAAAGATATGGTCGCCTTCTGCGAGAATTCGGATAATATGTGGTAAAAATTTACGGGGCATTCAACCGAATGCCCCGTTATTCTTTTGCCTGTCAGCGATCACCGGGAATGGTGAGAAATATATCAGACAGCTTACAAAACACAGCGAATATGTTACAAACGATTACAATATAGTTACAATATTGAAATATAGCTTTACTTTTGGTCGGCAATTTGCTATCATTCAAGCGTGAAATGCAGTGAATACGGCGGTAGTTCCGATTCGTCACATTACACAAAAAACAGACCAGATTTTCTATATTTCTCTCGTGTTATTTTTGTGGCTCCGAAAAGACTGTATTCATGAAGGGCAGAAGGGGAGATGAGCCCTTTTGCGGCGAAAGTCAAAAATGCTTGCTTGTGAAAGGAGGAAGAGCGGGCGACGGGCGCACCTTCATTAAAAAGTGAAAGGAGTCTGAAATTGGTAAGAGAGAGAATGAAAAAGGCGGTTTTACTGTGCATCAGCTTCCTTGCGGCGGTAAGCGTTGCGTTAGCTGCGTTTATTGCTCAAATGCCGGCTTCGGCGATAAGCGAGAAAGACGTTAAAAACGATTTCGGCATTTTGGTCGGGCAATCAAAAAAGCTCGTACTTACAAGCGGAAGCACAGGCAAGGTAAAATGGTCGTCAAGTAACGAAAAAGTTATAAGTTGTGACAAAGATGGCACAATTAAAGGAATTTCAAATGGTTCTGCGGTGATAACTGCAAAGCAAGGGAAAGAAACGTACAGACATACATATTATTGTGCTAAACAGTTGGACAACTCAGTGTCTGCATCACCAAAACATTTTTTTGCATTCATTTGTAATTCTCCACTTATGTTTAGGGTAAAGGATGTACACATTTATATTCCTTTTTTCACAAAGATTATGTCATATAAAATTATAGGTACATATGATAACTGGTTTTATGTTTCCTATGAAAGATACGGTCAAACAGTTTACGGATTTATGCTTCAGTACGATTTTTCGGATTCGATTGCTTCTGATGAGGTGTTTAAGCAGATATCTAGAAATTGCCTTGATGTTTTTTGCGGAGAAAAAAGAGATATATACAGATTGACTACCGATTATAAAGGAAATGTCAAATGGAGCGTGGCAGATACAAGCATTGTTCAATATAATGAATCTACCGGAGAAGTCTACGGCAAAAAGCCGGGCGTGACCACGATATCGGCAACCGCCAACGGTAAAACACTGACCTGTGTTGTAAGGGTCATATATCATTGGAAGCAAAGCTGGCAGACAAATCTCATAAGTGATGGAGACTTTTATATGAATTCTGCAAACGGTCTCAAGAAAACAGCTACAATTCCGAAGGGCATATCGTTTTTTATTTGTGGTGATATGGGCACTCAGGATAAGAACGGCTGGGCTTACGGGAGCACGGTAATTGATTCAAAGGAACTGTGGGGCTATATTAAAATCAACGCCGTTTCACAGAAAGGAACCGTATCGCAGTACCGTGGACTTAACTGGCTGTGGCCTATTAAAGGTGAGGAATTCAAATATGTTTCATCACCGTATGGTCCGAGAAAAACCAAGCCGAGGTATCACAAGGGTATCGATATTACAGGGAGTGATATTTCAGGTACAGAAGTGATATCCCCATTTAAGGGAAGGGTTTTGGCAGTTTGCATGGATAAGAGTGCATCCTGCGGATATTGTGTAGTGCTGCAGTCCGATGAGGTCGATCCGATAACAGGCAATAAATATGTTGCTGCCTTTATGCATTTAAAAAATGAACCAAGTTTTGAAGAACTTGACAATATTCCAAAAGGTGGGATACTAGGCGAAGTGGGGAGCACTGGTAATTCAGGAGCAGCCCATCTGCATTTTGAGGTCAACAATAAAAACATAGCGACAGTAACAACGCAGGGGAAGTATAACTCTGCACTTAACTATGACAACTTGATTAATCCGATATTCTTTTATATGGATAAGGGAATTGCAATAAATTCAGAATGCGAAGCAATGAAATACAAACGGCCATATTGGTATGGCAAAGAAACGGAGAAAAACTAATGAAGAGATTTTTTTGCTTAATAATTATTATTTCAGTCCTGTTGTTTTCCTCCTGCGGCAAAAGTGAAAGCATTACCGACGTATCACAGAGCAAGACAGAAATCAGTGCCACGCAGGTGAATGCAGAGACTGAGAAGAGCATTTCAGAAGGAAAAGACCCCATCGGTGGCGGAGAATTTACGACCCAAAAATACCGACTGCATTATTATTCCATTACCAAGCCTTTTGCCGATCTTGTTGATAGAGACGAGCTTTTGGCGTGGAAGACCGAAAACCGCGAAATTCTTTATGATGATCCTGAGCAAATGGTGATGGTTGCATTTATCAAACACTTCAATATTTCAAGGGAAGAATTTGATAAGGCGAATTTGGAAGTGGCTCGTATAATCCGTGACGAGGTGGGTGAAACGCCCTTGCTTGAGCCGCACGACTATCCATCACAAGAGGTCTATGAGGTGTTTAACCCCGATATCATATTCACGTTTGATGATGAACTGATAAACGAATATTATCTTTGCCATACCAACTACAGATACGGGTCTGATATTGATGTCAAGGAGGCTGTCGCAGCCGGTGAGTATGAGGTAAGGACAAAAAAATTTGTGTTCATTGAGGACGGCAAACTTGTGGTGAGGGACAGCGAAGCCACGGATTCCGAGGGCAACGGAATAGGAAATATCGTTGTGACAGATAAGTACAGAGACAGATTCTATGATGTGCCCGAGCAGTTTGTGAAGCTTGCCGACCCTGCCGAATTCGCAGCGTGGAAAGCGGAATTTGAGAAAACGCCAAAATCGGAGCGCAGCGAAGCCGCAATAGTGTCTTTTGTTAAGAGGTTCAATATCTCCCGTGAGGATTTTGATAAGGCAAACGCGGAGCTTGCAAGCTATATTAACGAAAAGACAGACGGAACGGCAGTGCTCAATCCGAGAAATTATGAGGCTCAGGAGCAGTACGAAATATATGATTCCGAGCTGATTTATTCGTTTGATAACGCAAAGATAAATCGTTATTTTATCAATTATCAGAATTATGCATATCCTGACAAGAAGGCTTGCATAGAGGATGTTAAAATGGGGATAGACGATTATCTGCGCGAAGAGAAATACGCAAGGGTAGTGAACGGAAAGCTGGAAGTATATGACGGCAAGGGCGATTTTGCCAAAGGGTAATATTTACTTTGCGCTAAAAACGAAATAAAAGACTAACAGCAGCGCGAAAACGGGGCATTCGGTTGAATGCCCCGTTTGGTTATTTTACAAGGTCGTTTTGTTTTATGAAGTCGATGGTTTCGTCGACGGTGGTGAAGGCGAGGGCCACGCTTGTGTCCGCGGCGCCGTAATAGACGGCGATCCTGCCCGTTTCGGCGTCGGTAAGGGCGGCGCAGGGGAATACTACGTTCGGCACGTCGCCGACGCATTCATATATCTCGTGCGGGGCGAGCAGGAAGCAGTCCGCGCGGTGCAGCACCTTCCACGGCTCGTTGATATCGAGCAGGGCTGCGCCTATGCTGTAGGTGAAGCCGTTGCAGCTTGTGAGTACGCCGTGATAAAACATCAGCCAGCCCTCGTCCGTCTCAATGGGGGTCGGGCCTGCGCCGACCTTGGTCATCTCCCAATTCTTGACGGGGGACATCACGAAGCGGTGCTTGCCCCAATAGGTCAGATCCTTGCTTCGGCTGATAAAAATATCGCCGTAGGGCGTGTGGCCTCTGTCACAGGGGCGGATGAGCAGCAGATATTCGCCGCCCACCTTGCGGGGAAAGAGCACGCCGTTCCTCGCCACGGGGTAGCAGGCGTCCTCAAGCTGAGTCCAGCTCTTGAAATCCTCGGTGTAGGCTATGCCGATGGTCGTGCCGTGGGGCGTGAGATTGACCCATGAGAGATAATATTTGCCGTCGAGCAGGCAAAGGCGGGGGTCGTAGCCCTCAAATATAACTTTATCGTCGAGCTGCCATTTGATACCGTCCTTGCTGAAGCCTGTGACGAGCTTCTGATCCCTTGAGAGATAATCGACTCTGAAAACGCCCGCAAAGCCGTCGCCGTAGGGGACTACAGCGGAGTTGAAAATGCTGTTTGCCATGTAAAGATTGTCGCGGGTTATGATGGGGTTGCCGTCATAACGCCAGATCGGGTATTTGCAGCCCTCGGGCTTCTCCTGCCAAGGGATGTTGCCGAGCGCAGCGCCTAAAATTTTCGCCATGGTGTTACCTCCTGATAAGCCGTGAAATTATTTATGATATTTGCCGCCGTTCGTTATCATGAACGCGCGGTAAATTTGCTCTAAAAGCATAACTCTTGCGAGCTGATGCGGGAAGGTCATCGGGCTCATTGAGAGCCTGAATCTCGCCGCCGACTTGACCTCGGGCGCAAGCCCGTGAGAGCCGCCGATTATGAAGCAAAGGCTGCCGAAGCCGCCGAGGGCGCATTTCTCTATCTCCTTTGCCAGACCCTCGGAGGGCAGCTCTTTGCCCTCGATGCAGAGGGTGAATACCGCTTCGCCGGGCTTGACGCAGGCGAGGATCCGCTTGCCCTCCTCCGCGAGAGCGGCGGATATCTGAGCGGGATTCGGCTCCTCGGGCAGGCGGGCGGGGGTCAGCTCCGTTATTTTGAGGCGGCAGAATGCGCCGAGCCTCTTTTCGTATTCGGCGCAGGCCATGCGGAGGTAATCCTCCTTGAGCTTGCCTACGCAGACGATATTTATATTCATCATAACAATATCACTCCGTCATTATCGGATGAAATCCCGCATAATCTTTCATGGTGATGATTTTGAAAAGATTGCGGGAGAGGCTGATAGTGCTGGCGTTTTGCGCCTTTGCGATAATATGCTGCTGCGTCGGCACCCACCTTGTGAGGGAGCGTGAGACGGTGCAGACCGCCGAGGAGACCGCCACGGCGAGCGAAACGGCGGCAAATTATATAAAATGGGTCGATTTCTCCGTTCCTTATACCGCCCTGAGCGACGCGATGGAGCTTGATATCTCCACCTACGGTTCGGCGAGGCACCTGAGCTGGATAGATACACTCTCTTACCTCGCCTGCAAAAACGGCGGGGAATGGGGCAGATACAAGCGCTCGCAGCTTGACGGGCTGGTCGAGATGCTCGGTGAGAGCATGACTCCCGACGAGCTGATGAGCGAGAATAAATATTATAAATTCTATAAAAAAGCCTACTCCGCCGTGCTGGACGGCATCCTCGGGGAATATACCAAGGCTGCCCCCGACGGTTTAGGCGGCGTGAAGGTCGTGGAGGGCTATGGCATGACGGCGTATTCGCCGATAGCCGAGGGCTTTTGGTTCAGCCATTACGACGATTTCGGGGCTTCGCGCTCCTTCGGCTACAAGCGCCCGCATCTCGGCAATGATCTGATGGGCTCTATCGGCACCCCGATAATCGCCGTTGAGGGCGGCACGGTGGAGGCGATAGGCTGGAACAGATACGGCGGCTGGCGCATAGCGGTGAGGAGCTTCGACGGCAAGAGGTCGTATTATTACGCCCATCTGCGTAAGAATCGCCCTTATAAAGACGGGCTTGAGATAGGCTCAAGGGTCAAGGCGGGCGAGGTCATAGGCTACCTCGGCATGACGGGTTATTCCGACAAGGAAAACGTCAACGGCATGAACGTGCCGCACCTGCACCTCGGTATGCAGCTTGTGTTTGACGAGGCGCAAAAAGAGGGCGACAATCAGATATGGCTCAATATGTATGCGCTTGTGGAGCTGCTGAACGGCAACCGCTCAAGCGTCGTCAAAAACGAAGAGAGCGGCGAATACGAGCGGGTCTATGATATATTCAAGCCCGAGTATCCGGACGAAATGAAGCATATAACGACGGTCAGAACGTCATCATCGGATTGAGGTCGCCTGCAACG
>FR888199.1:10075-18861 GCA_000431775.1 Clostridium sp. CAG:413
CGCCCGACATGGTCATTGCGGAGCGGGTGGTCTCGTAGGCGAGGGAGGGTATATTATTCTCCTTGCTGAGATGCCCGAGCACGAAGCGTGTGGTGCCCGATTCGATGAGCTTCACCGACGTGTCGGCGCAGCAGACGTTGGACAGATGCCCCACGTCGGAGAGAATGCGCTGCTTCAATATATAAGGATAGGGGCCGTTTTGCAGCATACCGACGTCGTGATTTGACTCGAGCAGTATCAGGTCGCTGCCGCTGACGGCGTCCATTATCGTCGGCGTCATTTTGCCGATATCCGTCGCAACGGCAATGCGCTTTGAGTCGGGCGTTACCACGGTGTAGCCCGTGCTTTCACGGCTGTCGTGCGGAGTCCTGAACGGCCTGACATACATTCCCGCCGCTTCTGTTCCCTCGGGCGAGGCGATATCGTAATTCATGCCCGCTTTCAGTGCGCCTGCGGCTTCCATGCCCTCAAGAGTCCCCGCGGAGGCATAGACCTTTATCCCGTAGCGTGAAGCGAATACCCGCACGCCGCTGATATGGTCGGTGTGCTCGTGGGTGACGAATATCGCTTCGATCGACGACGGCTCGACCCCGATATCGCGCAGAGCCGCCTCGGCTCGCTTTGCGCTCACGCCGATATCAACCAGGATACCGCCGTGCGGAGTGCCTATATAGGTGCAGTTGCCGCTGCTGGAGGAGTAGAGAGAGCAGAATCTTGCCATATGTACCTCGTAAATAAGGGCTGTTCCGTAAAGGAATCAGCCCTTTTGGATTTTTTATTTACCGTCGTTTGCTTTACGGCTTCGGCGGCGCTTAAAAATAATTATCATTAGTTTATATATCTCAGCCTGCGCTGGAGAGGCTGTCCGGCTCGGGGCAGCGCACACGCTTGATGTCCGCGCCGAGGCCGCTGAATTTCTCAACGACGTCCTCGTACCCTCTGTCTATGTGGAGGATATCCTCGACCTCGGTCGTGCCCTTGGCGCAAAGACCGGCTATCAGCATGGCTGCGCCCGCTCTGAGGTCGTCCGCCCTGACAGGTGCGCCCTTGAGCTGCTCAACGCCCTGCACCACCGCAAGCTGACCGTCAACGCTTATCGAGGCGCCCATTCTGTTGAGCTGCTCGGCGTAGCGGAAGCGGTTTGACCATATGCTCTCGGAGATGATGCTCGTGCCGTCGGCAAGCGCGAGGAGCACCGCCATCTGAGGCTGCATATCGGTCGGGAAGCCGGGGTGCGGCATGGTCTTGATATTGCATTTGCCGGGTCTGTGGTCGAGCGAAACACGCACGGCGTCGTCGAATTCCTCGATGACTGCGCCGCACTCTATGAGCTTTGTGGATATGGATTCAAGATGCTTCGGAATGACGTTCTTTATCAGCACGTCGCCCTTGGTGGCGGCGGCGGCGACCATATAGGTGCCCGCCTCTATCTGATCGGGGATTATCGAATAGGTGCAGCCGTGGAGCTTGTCCACGCCCCTGATCTTGATAACGTCCGTGCCTGCGCCTCTGACATCGGCGCCCATGGAGTTGAGGAAGTTTGCAAGGTCGACTATATGCGGCTCCTTTGCGGCGTTCTCAATGACGGTCAGCCCGCTTGCTCTGACGGCGGCGAGCATGATGTTGACCGTTGCGCCCACGGAGACCATGTCGAGATACACGGGCGAGCCTGTGAGCCTCTCGGCAGTCGCCTCAACAATGGCGTTATCCTCTATCGACACTGTTGCGCCGAGCAGCTCAAAGCCCTTGATATGCTGGTCGATGGGCCTCGGGCCGAGGTAACAGCCGCCGGGCATGGCGACCTTCGCCCTGCCGAATCTGCCGAGCAGAGCGCCGATGAAGTAATACGAAGCCCTGAGGTGCTTTGTCATATCGTGGGAAATGACATATGAGTTGACCCTGCGGGCGTCTATCTCTATAGAATTTTTGCTGATGAGCTTGACCCCCGCGCCGATGGCACGCAGAGTTTTCATCATATAATTAACGTCGCTGATTGAAACGGGGAGATTCTCTATTACGCAGACATCCTGCGAAAGAACGGCGGCGGGGATTATTGCGAGGGCGGCGTTCTTGGCGCCGCTGATGGTGACCTCGCCGTGCAGGGGAGTACCGCCGTTGATAACTATTTTCTCCAAGAGCTTTCCTTCTTTCGTTCCGATGAGAATATATATAATAAATGTTACTGATAATCGTCACACGCAGTACATTATATCACTGTTTTCACGTTTTGAAAAGAGCAAAACGCAAAAAATATGTTATTTTTTTGCCTGCGGGCGGTCAAAATTCCTCTTTTTTCGGATTTTTGCGCTTTCGGGCGTTTGACCGCATATATAGTATGTGTTTTTTTGAAGCCCATATATGATGTAAATTCTTTTTTATATGACAGAAATAAGCGCCAGATCGGGAGTATGAAAATGCGCCAAAAATGCCTTAGTAACTTTTGACAAAAGGCATATATACTTGCGGCGGTGCGAGGCTGATTTTGAGGTAATAATTCACAAATTTATGAATGCTTTTTTGATAAAAAGAGCAAAAAACCGAACCGTTCAGCTCGGCGGCAATATATTCTTTTGACAGCCCCGTCTTTTGTCTCTTTTGGTAAAAATCAATAAAATCCACGTAAAATTCATAATAAATTCAAAAAATTTTTGAAAAAAACTGCGGATATCTATTGCAAAATGGTGCGTTCTTGTGTAAAATGTATATGTCCCGATGGTCATTTTGTCTAAATTCACAATGTAGTAAAAACTAATCGAATGAGGGGTATTACTATGTCAAACAGAATTTTTCAGGGTCTTGTTCATCAGATGCGTGACGCAGTCGGCAGGACTCTGGGCGTGATTGACGAAACCGGAACGATCATTGCCTGTAGCGAGCTGAGCAAGATCGGTGAGGTCATTTCGACCGCCGCAGACGTGTTTTCGGATAACGAGCTCCACTATATCAACGGCTGCACCTTCTGCAACTTCGGCTCCCATATCCAGACCGAGTACGCTGTATTCGTTGAGGGGACGGACGAGCTTGCGGGCAGATTTGCGGCTGTCTGCTGCGTCTCGCTCGAGAACCTCAAGCAGTATTATGAGGAGAAGTTCGACAGAGGCAACTTCATAAAGAATGTTATCCTTGATAATATCCTTCCCGGCGATATCTATCTCAAGTCGAGGGAGCTGCGCTTCAATTCGGAGGCTACGAGGGTAGTCCTGCTCATCAGGATAACCGACCACAATGACGCCGCCGTATTCGACGCCGTGCAGAATCTCTTCCCCGACAAGACCAAGGACTTCGTTATCAACATCAACGAGCATGACATTGCAATAGTTAAGGAAGTTAAAAATAATATCGAGCCGAAGGATCTTGAGAAGCTCGCACGCTCCATCTCGGATTCGCTGAGCACCGAGCTTTACACTCATGTGCTTGTCGGCATAGGCACCACCATCGAGGGGATAAAGGATCTTGCCCGCTCCTTCAAAGAGGCTCAGATAGCCCTTGAGGTCGGCAAGGTATTCGACACCGAGAAGACCATCGTCAGCTATGACAATCTCGGCATTGCACGCCTCATCTATCAGCTGCCCACCACTCTGTGCGATATGTTCCTCAGAGAGGTGTTCAAGAGAGGCTCCATCGAGAGCCTTGACCACGAGACTCTTTTCACCATCCAGCGTTTCTTTGAGAATAACCTCAACGTCTCCGAGACCTCGAGGAAGCTCTTTGTCCACAGAAACACTCTTGTCTACAGACTTGAGAAGATAAAGAAGCTCACCGGCCTCGACCTGAGGGAATTCGACGACGCCATCGTGTTTAAGGTAGCGCTCATGGTCAAGAAGTATCTTGACGCAAAGCCGGTCAAGTATTGATTTTCGGCGCAACGCAAGTCATATTGCTCTCACAACTGTTAAGGATATGATACTGTGATTGAATTTAACAATGTTTCCAAAAAATACGACAACGGCACCGCTGCGCTCAAGGATATCAACATAAAGATTGAGAAGGGCGAGTTTGTGTTCGTCGTCGGCTCCTCGGGCGCAGGCAAGAGCACCTTCCTGAAGCTCATGATGCGTGAGGAGGTCCCGTCCTCGGGCACTATCACCGTGGACGGCACGGTGCTCAATACAATAAAGAAAAGGGATATCCCGAAATTCCGCCGCAAGCTCGGCATAGTCTTTCAGGATTTCCGTCTGATACCGAATATGACGGTGTTTGACAATGTGGCGTTCGCCATGCGCGTTATCGGCACCAAGGAGAAAAAGATCCGCAGGCGCGTGCCCTTTGTGCTGAGCCTCATGGGTCTTAACGGCAAGGCGAGGAACTATCCTCAGGAGCTTTCGGGCGGCGAGCAGCAGCGAGTTGCCCTCGCGAGGGCACTTGCCAACAGCGCCGATATCATCATTGCGGACGAGCCGACGGGCAACGTCGACCCGCAGATGAGCTATGAGATAGTCGACTTGCTCATGCGCCTTAACGAGGCGGGCACGACCGTCATAATGGTCACCCATGAGCACAGCCTTGTGCGCTGCTTTGACAAGCGAGTCATCATCCTTGACCATGGCGCGGTCGTCTCCGACGGCGGCAGCCTCAGCAGGGAGGCGGCAACGGCGCATATCAACGCCGTGAGCGAGGTCACCAACGATTATGTTGTCCCCCCAGAGGAGGATTATTCCGCCTATGTGAGCGCCATCCCCTCCGATTTTGCGGATGAAGCGAGCAGCGACGAAGTTTCAACGAGCGGAGGGAGCAACTGATGGGAAATTTAGGATATTTAACCAAAGAAGGCTTTCGCAACCTCCGGGTCAACAAGCTGATGACCGTAGCGTCGATAACCGTGCTTTTCAGCTGCCTTATGCTGGTGGGCATCGCCTTTATGATGCTCGTCAATATTGAGACCTTCATCACCGGTATCGAGTCGGAGAACGTCATAATGGTCTATGTCGACGACGAGACCGACAGCTACGATTATATAAGGCTCGGCAACGAGCTGAGAGCTATAAATAATGTTGCAAGCGTCGATATGGTTGAGAAGGACGCCGCTTATGCGGAGATCCTTGCGGGTCTCGACGACGGGCTCAGGAATTATCTCCAGAGCACCGACGAGAACCCTCTACCGGACGCTTACAAGGTCACAGTGGCCGACATGGACGGCTTTGAGAATGTGGTCTCCGAGATCAAAACTCTTCGCAACGTCTCGAGAGTGCATGAGAACAGCGTCCTTGCCCGCCAGCTCGCGGGGCTGCGGAATTCGGTCACATACATAAGCGGCGGCATCATCATTCTGCTGCTTGTGGTCTCGCTTTTCATTATATCAAATACCATCAAGGTGACAATGTTCAGCCGTCGCCTCGAGATAAGCATAATGAAGAGCGTCGGCGCCACCAATTCATTCATTCGCTGGCCCTTCATGGTGGAGGGCGTTGTGATAGGCATCATTGCGGGCTTGCTTGCCACGGGAGCGGTATGGGGTATTTATGAATTCGCTCTCGGCTCATTCTCGACGATGCTCTCATCCTTCGGCGATGTCAAAGAAGTCAGATTCCTCGATTATGCACCCTATTTGGTTGCGGCATTTGTCGGTATCGGCATTTTTACGGGCGTTTTCGGAAGTGCGACTTCGATCCGAAAATACTTGAAAGAAAGGAAGTTCGTTGAGCTTGAAGACTAAGAACAAACGCTTTATGCTCAAAAAGGCGCTTTGCATAATCGCGGCGCTCATCTGCGCCCTTTCTGCCGTGCTGCCCTATTCGCCGGTGGCCTCCGCCGAGCAGACGCTCGACGAGCTGCAGGATGAATACGACAAGATTGAGAAGCAGATACAGCAGAATGAGCAGAAATTGCAGGACGCTCAGCAGGGCATAGCCAATAACGAGAAAAAACTTGATAAACTCAATGATCAGATAGACGCCATCAATAAGCAGGCGGATCTCCTCCAGAAGCGCATCGACGTGCTCAACGGCGATATCAGCAGCTTACAGTCAAGCATCGATCTGACTCAGAACGACATCGACAGCATCAACGAGCAGATAGCCGAGATAAACTCTCAGATGGCTTCCGCCGAGGAGCTTATGCAGGATACCCGTGAGCTGCTGCTTGCAAGGATCAGGGAGAATTATATCGCGGGCGAGTCCTCGACTCTCGAGATACTGCTCTCCTCAAACGATCTCTCCACTTTCTTTGCGAGGAAAGAGCTTGTCACCCGTATGTCGGAGAACGACACGAAGCTGATAAACGAGCTTTCCGGCAAGATAACCGAGCTTGAGAAGCTCCAGAAGCAGCTCGCCGACAGCAAGGCGGAGCTTGAGGATAAGAAATCCCAGCTCGACTCCGAGATGGATACTCTCAACACCAGGCAGACCGACCTTGAGAGCAGCATGGAGGAGCAGAACGACAAAAAGAGCGCCGCTACCGATAAATATAAGCAGGTGCAGTCGATAATCAATCAGCTTGATAAGAACAGCGCCGCTTACAAGGCGGCGAACGCCAAACTCGAGAAAGAGCGTGAAGCTCTCGAAAAAGAGATCGACGATTACATTAAGCAGCACGGCTCGTCTCAGGGCGATACTCCGCCTGAGGAATATGAGAACGACGGCAGCGGCATGATGTGGCCCGTCAAGGGCGAGACCCGTATCACTGCGGGCTACCCCGCTTATAGCAACGGCAGCCCCCACTGGGGCATTGATATCGTCAAGACGGACGGCAACACAAGAGGTCAGCCCTTCTACGCCGCTCAGGGCGGCGAGGTCATCATCGCCAAGAACGACGGCAACTGGAACAGCGGCTTCGGCAACTACTGCGTTGTCGACCACGGCGACGGTACCATGACCCTCTATGCCCACTCGGACGGCCTTGTCGTCTCCAAGGGTCAGACGGTCAAAAAGGGTCAGAAGCTCGGCATTATCGGCGCGACCGGCAATGTCACAGGCCCGCATCTTCATTTTGAGGTCAGGGTCAAGAATAAGGACGGCTCCGTCAGCAGAGTCAACCCGCTCAACTATGTTTCAAAACCGTAATATTTAAAAATCCAAAGGGACTGCTGAGTTTGGACTCGGCAGCCCCGATTCGGTTTATAAAGGAGGAGAACGGCAGTGAATAAAAAGATATCCATAGGTCTTTGCCTTTCCCTTATCATCGTCTCCATCACGGCGACCTTTGCCGTGACAATGGTGGTCTCAAAGCAGATATATAACGGTATTATCAGCAATATTTCGCAGCGCTCGCAGACCTATGAATCGGTCGACGAGATAAGCAAGATAATCTCAAACTATTTCTACGGCACCGTTGAGGACAGGAGCTATCTGAATTCCGCTCTTGTCGAGGGCTATGTCAACGGCCTCGGCGACCCAAACAGCGTCTATCTTGACGCCGAGGAATATGCCGAGTATACCGACACCCTCGAGGGCGGCATCACGGGCGTCGGAGTTGAGACCGCCTACGATTACGGCAGCGGCAGCTTCGTTATAACTCACGTCTATGAAGGCTCGCCCGCCGCGAAAGCGGGGCTTAAGGCTCACGACGTGGTGACGGCCATAGATAACACCACCGTCACGAGGGGTAATTATTCCGCTCTGAGCGAGAAGCTCTACGGCAGCCGCCTTTCCTCCGTCAAGGTCGAGTATGAGCGTGACGGCGAGACCAAGGTGGTCGAGCCGCTGCTCGGCTTCTCCATTCCGAGCGTTGTCGGTAATCTTAGCGGCAACGTCGGCTATGTCCGCATCACGGGCTTCTATAAAAATACCGCCGCCGAGTTCAAGGAGGCTGTCGCAAAGCTCCGTGAGCAGGGGGCGGAGAGCATTATTTTCGACGTCAGGAATACCTCTAAGGGCAGCATTGATTATGCGGCTCAGGTCATTGACGTGATAGTGCCCGCAATATCCGATAATATCGCCGTTGCCAAGGATAAGAACGGCAACGTCTATAAAAACAAGGTCTATACCGCCGAGAACAGCAGCGTGACAATGCCCTTTGCCGTGCTCATCAATTCTTACACGGCGGGCCCCGCGGAGCTGTTTGCCTGCGATCTCAGGGATATCAGCCAGGCTCAGATAATCGGCACTGCCAGCGCGGGAGTCGGCACGATGCAGGAGCTTTTTGCCCTTGAGGACGGCGGTGCGGTGCTGCTGACCGTGGCTCTCGTCGAGCCGAGGGGCGGCGAGCAGGCGGTCTATGACAAGGTCGGCATAACTCCGACGGTCGAGGTCACCCTTGCCTCGGGCGACGATTCCAACCTTCTGCTGCTCACAGGGGAGCAGGATAATCAGCTCTCCACCGCGATGAATATGCTCGCGGCTTAAAGCTTCCGCCGCAGCTCGGCTACCCTGCCGAGGATAACGACGGGCAGCGAGGCAACCTCTTCACTTGAAAAAATAATAGGCTCATACGCCGAGTTTTCAGACACAAGCACGATGCTTGTGTCTTTTTTTATTACCTTTTTCACGACGGCGTCGTCTCCGTTGACGAGCACTACCGCGATCTCGCCGCTGTCAACGTCGGGCTGGCGGCGCACTATGACCGTGTCGCCCGGCTGAAAGAGGGGAGCCATGCTGTCGCCGCTCACTTTAAGGCCGAAGTATTCGCCCCTCGAAGCCATGTCGGCGCCTATCTCCTCGAAGCCGAGCACATTCTCGATAGCTTCCATCGGTATGCCTGCCCGCACATAGCCGAGCACGGGCACTGTTGTGTTGCCGCCGTCGGCGAGGCAGTCAAGCGAAACGCCCAGAGCCTTTGCCAGCTTGCGGTATCCGTCCACGTCAGGCGAGGTGCGCCCCGTCTCCCTTAATTAAAGATATTGTTGGGTAAAA
>FR888200.1:0-1299 GCA_000431775.1 Clostridium sp. CAG:413
GGGCAGCGGTGCTCACGGCATAGTTTGCTCCGGCAACGGAGTTCGCAGGAATCCCGCTCTTCAAAGAGTGATATCTTCGGCTTTTGACTCGGCGATCAAAATTCCTCGTTATGAGGAGGAGGCCGCATTCGGCGCGGCTCTCGCGGCGAGCGTTGCCTGCGGCATCAATGCGGATATCGACTCGGCAAGGTCAAAGATAAAATACACGGGGGAATAAAAGTGTTTTACGATAAACCCATATTTTTTGAGAAAAACAGAGTTTTCAGAGTTTATACCGGCGGCAAGCTCTTTGCCGATTTCTTCGGCGACGACTCCACAGACGGCAATTACCCCGAGGAATGGGTCGCTTCAAGCGTCCACGCTCTCAACGAGGGCAGCACCGACGAGCACGAGGGTATCTCCAAAATCGAGGGCACGGGGCTGTATCTCAGCGAGGCGCTTGAGCAATATCGCAGCGAGCTGCTCGGCGAGCGTGAGGATATAGGTATCCTCACCAAGATCCTCGACAGCGCCATCAGGCTGCCCGTGCAGGCGCACCCCGATAAAGCGTTCTCCGCCAAGTATTTCAACTCAAAATACGGCAAGGAGGAGAGCTGGGTCATCCTTGCTACCCGCCCGGGTGCAAAGATATTCTACGGCTTCAAGGACGGCGTGACCCTTGAGGAATTCGAACACGCCATTGACGAGAGCGACAGCGGCTCAAACGAAATGGAATCCCTGCTCAAGTCGATCGACGTTAAGCCCGGCGACGTCGTTTATATCCCCGCAAAGCTCGTCCACGCCATCGGCAGCGGTTGCCTGCTGCTCGAGGTGCAGGAGCCGACGGATTTCACCATCCAGCCCGAGCGTTGGTGCGGCGAATACAGGCTCTCGGATAATGAGATGTATCTTGGCCTGAGCCGTGAGGATGCCCTCGGCTGCTTCGATATGGCGAAGAGCTATCCCGCTCCGCTGACCCCAAAGACCCTTGAGAGCGGCGACGGCGTGCTCTATGAGGCAATGATAGACGGGAGCATCACAACGAGCTTCTCCGTGAGAATGGTTACCCTCAGCGGCGGCAGCTTCACGCTCGGAAGGGGAGCGGCGATTTATGTCGCCCTCGACGGTGCGGGTCGCATAACGGGCGACGGCTACTCAAGGGATATCAAAAAGGGCGATTACTTCATGATGCCCGCCGCAGCGGCAGGCAAATTTACGGCAAGCGGCGATATTAAGATCGCCGAGTGCTTTGCGTGATGAGGTGTTTTATATGAAACGATTTATCAGACTTACGGCGCTTTTGCTGGCGCTCCTCTTTGC
>FR888200.1:1320-17149 GCA_000431775.1 Clostridium sp. CAG:413
CCCCCCGCCCGCCGGCGGCGCGGGCGGTGACGACCCGACCACTACAGCGGCGGGCGAGACTGCGGCTGCCGACGGCCCGTCAACATCATCGAGGGACCGCGTTAAGTTCACTATGGAGAACGGCGGCAGCTTCGTTATTGAGCTTTACCCCGAATACGCCCCCGACACCTGCGACAACTTCAAAAAGCTCGTTGCAAGCGGTTTCTATGACGGCCTCACTTTCCACAGAATAGTGGATGGCTTCATGGCTCAGGGTGGCGACGGCAGCGATAGCGCCAAAGCCTCCGAGGCGCAGCCCATCTACGGCGAATTCGCCTCCAACGGCTTCTCGCAGAATACCCTTTCGCATCAGCGCGGCGTTGTCTCGATGGCGAGAACAAACGACCCCAACTCCGCCTCCTCGCAATTCTTTATCTGCTATGGCGACGCGAGCTTCCTTGACGGCAAATACGCCGCCTTCGGCAAGGTAGTAGAAGGTATGGAGACGGTCGACGACTTCTGCAAGGTCGAGAGAGTTTATAACTCGATGGGCGAGCTTGCAATGCCCAAAGAGCCGCTAAGAATTGCCAAGGCGGAGGTGCTTCTCTGATGAATATCGTCACTTTGAGAGCGTTCAGAGCAACGGATATTGAATTCATTAACCACCACGACAGCGGCGTTCGTATCGAGTTTGAGAATACCTATTCTTATAACGTCAAATACACACCGGATAATAACTGCATAGGCGAATTCACCCTCGAGGTCAAGGATAAGTCAGCGCCCGACAAATTCCGTATCAAAGCGGTTATAGTCGGCTCGTTCGGCTACGACCCGTCGGTCAAAAAAGAGAAGATACATATCGAGAGCTTCAAGGAGCTTTTCCCGTATGCGAGGGCGATGGTGTCGTCGCTTACCGTCAATGCGGGTCTGCCCCCGGTGATGATACCGAGCTTCGATATCGAGTCTCAAAGCATATATAAATTCGGTAAAAATTGTTAAGAAAGAGGAATAGAAATGGATATTATGGATCTCGCCTCAAAAGGCATCTGCGCTATCACAAGAAAATACGGCAAAAAGGTCGCTAAGCAGGGCGTAGCCCCCGTGATCGAGAAGGTCGCCCCCTCGGTCATCTCGGGCAGCGCTTACAGAGTCGGCTTCTCGAGAGCGGAAATAATGCCGAATCTCGACGGCAGGACCTATTGGATAGCCGGTCATGGCTCGGGTCATAAGATGGAGGGCGTCCTTTCGCCCGTTTACATAAGTGCCGTATGGATCGACTGCGGCGGAGACGAAGGGATGCTTTGGCTCAGCGCCGATGTGGTCGGCATGACGAGGATAGAGGTCAATAAGATCCGCTCAATGATACTCGCCTCAGATAAGATAAGAGGCTGCAAGTGCATCAATGTCAGCTGCACCCACAGCCATTCGGGCATCGACACTCTCGGCTATTGGGGCAAGCCCAATTTTGTCAGCATTCCCTCCGACGGTAAAGACCCAGAGTATATGGATATGCTGATGAATACTGCCGTCAAGGTATCCGAGGAGGCTTATGCCGCAAAGAAGAGCGGCAAGCTCTACTCCGGCAGGATAACAATTAAAGACGGTCTCTTCAGCAAGAGAGATTTCATTGATAAGCACGAGGTGCTCACCCGCCTGCGCTTTGTCCCCGAGGACGGCTCGGCGGAGACATGGATAATGAATTTTGGCGCTCACCCCAATTCGCTCGGCGGAGGCAACCGTATGCTCAGCGGCGAATACCCTTATTTTATGCGTGAGCAGATACTCGCCGACAAGGGTGCGAACGTCCTCTTTGGCGTCGGCGCGATAGGCGGCATGGATGCGGCCCAGCTCGACGATGATGACAGAGTCAATTGCATTAAGCTGCAGGCCAAGATGATAGCCGACGCAGCCGAGAAGATCGACAATGACCGTGAGCTTGAGCCGAGGATAAAGTATCTTCAGCAGCCGTTCTATCTGCCCGTCGGCAACTATGTGCTGACCCTGCTCGCAATGCGTCATGTGATGAGCTTCAAGGCTTATCCCTGTAAGGAGAGCGACACGGGTATCGAGATGATGACCGAGATGACTTATATGACTTTCGGCGATCAGAAGGTGCTCCTGCTGCCCGGTGAGAATTTCGTATCCACCGTATACGGCAGCTATAACCCTGCCGAGACCTCAGCAACGGGCAAAGGCCCCGAGATCAACCCCAAACCGCTTGCCGAGATAGCGGGCGACAGCGAGCTTATCTCATTCGCAGTTACCAACGACATGACCGGCTATGTGGTGCCGCCGAATGATTTTATCCTCAACCCCACTCAGCCGTATCTCAACGGCTATAAGGACAGATTCGGCAAGAATCATTACCATGAGACAAATTCAATGGGTATAGGCACTCAGAAAGCCATTGCAGATGCCTTTGCCGATGTAGTTTCAAGATTTTGAGTAAAAATTTATCCCCGCTGTTTGAACGCAGCGGGGATTTTTCTGTAATCAGATTTATTATGCGTCGACGGTCTCGCTGAGCAGGATATCGCCGTCAACATTAACGGTTTTAATGTCTATTTTGCCGTCGTGCAGGGTCAGCATGGTCACGCCGAAGTCGTTGCCGCCGTCTATCTTGCCGCCGCCAATGACTATGGGCGGTTCGCCGTCAATGAAATCGACCATGTGTAAATGACCGGTGACAAAAAGTGAAGCGTCAAGCTCCGCAAAAGGCTTTATCCAATTCATGCCGAAGTGATCCTCGATATTCGGCATATGGCTGAATACAATTCTGTATTTGCCGCCGAGGTCGGAGCTGTCAAGGCTGTTTATCCACTCGAATTCCTGCCTGCGATAGCTCTCAAAGTCAACAAGACCGCTGTATTCCCTGTGGTCGTCGCTTTTATCCTCGCCTGTGTCGAGCACGGCGGCGGAAAGAGCGCCGAAATCAAAGGTGAAATAAAGCTCGCCCGTTGATGTCGGGAAGTAATCGGCAAGCTGAGAGGCGAATTCGCCCCTCGTTTCGTGATTGCCCCTGACATAGAGCACGGGAACTTTGCCGCCGCTGAGCATATTGGCGTCCTCAAGGATGGTTATGAAGTTTTTCTTGCTTGTCATCTTTGACGGAATGTCGCCGAGCAAAACTATGAGGTCAGGCTGCACGTCTATATGGCTGACAGCCTTCATCATCTTTTTTTCCAACTCATGGATATCGGATATCGAGAGTATCTTGATATCGTCGTCCTTAGGTATGCCGCCGAAGAAGTAAGTATCGGACTCAACGGTCTTGCACTTAATGGCAAAATAACCGAATTTGTATGTAACGCTCTGCGACACGACCTTGTATTCGTTGCCGATAAGCTCGTTTTTCGGCACCTTTACCACATGGATGGTGTCATCTGAGGCTATTGCGCCGCTGCGGGAGTCCCAAACGGTCTTTTCTTCGCCGTTGTAGGTGTATTTAACGCAGCCGCTGCCCTTGCCCGAGGTGACCCATATCACGGCGTAGCAGTCGCCGCACTCAAATACCGATGGCTCGACCGTGATGCCGAAGCCTATGCCGGATATTGCTCCCCAGCAGAAGTTGGAGACCGCAGTCAGGAAAGCGAGTATTGAAGCAAAAAATTTAAGCATAACAGTCTCCTTATTCTTTTATGCAGACCATCTGATGAATATAGACTTTCGGCACGGTGAAGCTGACGTTACCGTTTTCAAATACGAACGGCAAGCTCTCGCCCTGCGGCTCGAGGGTGACTGCCGTCGGCGCTTTCTCCGCCTTGACGGAGCATTTGATATCATAAAGCGGCACAGTGTCCTCAATGACCTCAGTGTTTCTGCCTCTGACGGTCGTGTGGGCAAAGAGCAGGTGGAGTATCATGCGATTTTCGCCGCTCTGGCGGGTGAGGGTGACAATGCCTCTGTCGGGCAGCGAGACCTTGACGCTCGCTTCATCGCCGAGCAGCCTTTCCGCAAGGTAAGCGAATATCTCCTTGAATATCAAATGACCTTCGTTTGCGTATGCGTTGAAGATATCCCAGCCGATATATGCGATATTTCCCTTGACGGCGACGGCGGGGAACTGCTTGTCGGGATTGTTGGGGGCGTGCTGATGGGAGCAGAAGTGCTCCAACGTCCTGTTGAAGTAAGGATTCTGCCCGCAGCCGACTATGTCGCAGTCCTTTGCGTCAAAGAGATAGGACTTTGACTTCATTACATACTGAGTGGTGCCGTCAACGGTGTCGAAGCAGGGGACGAAATAGGTCGGGTAGAATTCGTTCTCGCCCCTGTATTCAGCGCCGATATCGAGATAAAACCTGCCGTCATTCACAAGCGATTTGCCGCTTGCGATT
Source organism: Clostridium sp. CAG:413 (assembly GCA_000431775.1). Taxonomy (GTDB): domain Bacteria; phylum Bacillota; class Clostridia; order Oscillospirales; family Acutalibacteraceae; genus CAG-177. The sequence goes on from FR888200.1 coordinate 5,634, forward strand.
ATCTTGCCGCCGTTTGCGGCGAAGTTCTTTACCTTCTTGATAATGTCGTCGGGAAGGTCGCCCACGTCGGGCAGAATGAGCATTTTATAAGAGGAGAGATCCGCCTTGGCGTCAACAAAATTATACAGGCGATGGGTTTCAAGCAGCATTCTGTTCGCGCCGACGTCGCTCTTTTCGCCGAGGTTGCGTGAGCCTGTGACCGCCTCTGCACTGAGCACGGCGATATCCGCTATGTTGACAGCGTCATTCAGCCACGGCTCCTTTTGCTCGATGAGCGAATAAGCCTTGCCGATGAGATTATAGGTCGCCATATTCATCTCGCCCAGCGGATGCATCTGATCGCCTATCGAGCATCCGCCGCCGTTGGCAACGCTGAGGGAGGTCTCATATATCAGAGCGTTCGGGTGCTTGAAACCGCCGAATTCGCCCCAGGTGTTGTGGAATTTACCTGTCATGCCGATGAAATCATAATCTTTGAGCGTGCGGACATATGCGGCGGAGAGCGGGAAATGGTCGTAGCCCCAGCCGCCCGTGGGTAGGCTCTCAAGCTCAAGATGAGTGTTGCAGTTTATCAGCGAATAGCCGCCCTTGGGGATGTGACCCGCGTTGTGGAATATCGTTGCGGTGTCGCTGTATTTCCTGACCGCTGCGTTCGTTGCGGCGGTGTATTTCTCAAAGGTCATCATTGAGAATTTCTTCCTGTCCGCTTCGCTTTCGACGTCAAGGCCGAGAGCCTTCATGTCGGCAAGGCACTTGTCGCAATAGCAGACGCGGGGCGAGACTATATCAAGGAAGATGCCGCAGGGGTCATATTTCTGCATGACCTCCTCGATCTGAGCGCAAAGGAAGTCGAGGTAGTCCGTGTTGAAGCAGAGAAAATGAAAATGCACGGCTTGCAGCTCTTTCTCGTGCTCCTTGGGGTCGGGTGACCAGTGATGGTGCCATTCGGGGTGACGGGGAATTTCTTTTTCGTCAAGACCCGCCGAAATATATACGGGCGCGCGCACGCCTATTTCTTTGCAAGCCTCAAGCTGCGCCCCGAGCAGGTCAAAGCTCAGCCCCGGGTGCATTTCGTTGACCTCGGTGGGGTGATATGAGTAGCCGTGGTGGCATTTTGAGAATACCGTTATCGAATCGACGTGCCCCGCCTTCAGCGCCGCCTGAAACTGCTCCTTGCTGAATTCGGTGCCGACGGTCAGGGTGCCGTTCGTGTGGAAATCAAGATGAACCTGTCTTTTTCTGAGCTTATGCAATTGAATACCTCCTAAAGAGTTATTGATAATTAAATATAACATATTTATATACGGACTGCAACAAATATTTGACTTGTGCGGCACGATATGATAAAGTTTTATTCGGATAAAACAAAGGAGGTGCGGCAATGCTCGGCTTTATGAGCGAACGGCTCTCGTCGTGGGAGAAGATAAAACAGAGCGGCAGAGAAGTCGTTGTCTACGGCATGGGCAACGGCGCGGATAATGTGCTTGACGAATTTGCCCGCCTTGATATCAAGGTTCGCGGCATTACCGCAAGCGACAGCTTCGTGAGGGGGCAGAGCTTTCGCGGCTTCACGGTGCAAAAGCTCTCGGAGTTTAACGGAGACTTCATAATTGCCGTGGCTTTTGCAAGCTGCATCCCCGAGGTCATGGAGCATATTTATTCTCTATGTGATAAATACCGTGTGCTCGTGCCTGTCGTGCCCGTGTGCGGCGGTGAAATTTTTAACCGCGAATTCGTCGAACGCAATTCCGAGCTGCTCAAGCAGGCGCATTCTCTTTTCACAGAGGATTCAAAGAAAATTTTCGCGGGCTGCATCGATTTCATGTTCGGCGGCGAGCTTGATACGCTCAGAAATATCACAACGCCGAAATCCGAGGCGTTCAAGGGCTTCTTTAGGCCGAGCAGTGACGAGGATTATCTCGACCTCGGCGCATATAGAGGCGACACGGTGGATGAATTGCTACGTTACTCCGGCGGCTCATACGGCAGCATTACCGCGCTTGAGCCGGATAAAAAGACTTTTGCAAAGCTCACGGCGCACCTTGACGGGATGAAGAATTGCACGTTGCTTCAAAAAGCGATAGCCTCGCATGGAGGCGTAGTCGGCTTCAGCGGGGCGGCGGGCAGGCAGTCCGCAATATCCGATAAAGGAATTCCGACCGAGGCAACGAGCATTGACTCCCTCGGCCGTGAGCAAAGATTCACATATATCAAAATGGATGTTGAGGGCGGCGAGCTTGAGGCACTCAAAGGTGCGAAAGAAACACTTAAACGTGACAGACCGAGGCTCAATATCGCTCTTTATCACCGCAGCGAGGATATATTCACTTTGCCTTTGGCGGTCAAAGAGCTGAACCCCGATTACGAGTTTCATCTGCGCCGCCACCCTTATATCCCGTGTTGGGATATGAATATGTACTGCGTGTGACATTGACCCGTATTTATCCTATTGATTATTGAACTCAAGCCTTACAGCGGCTGAAAGAAATTTACAATTTATAGAATGTTTTGATAAATCAAAACGGCATCCGCACGGTGTTAATATCATGCGGATGCCTTGCTTTATATGTGTTTTTCGATCTCTTCGACCGTTGTTTCGGTCAAAACGCCTTTTTTAGCGTGGAAGCAGCGCTCGCCGAGCCTGAAAATGTGGATATCGTTCTTTAATGAATCCGAATATACGTTGACAAATTCGGCATTCGGCAGCGCCTCGGCTATGCGGAGCGGCTTCTGCTTATCCTTACAGTTTCTGCCGATTATCGTGCCCGTGCGCGGGTCCATTCGCGTTGCTATCATTGTATCAACGCCGTATTTCTCGCATATGGGTCTGAGCAGGAATTCGGGCGAAGCGGAGCAAACGACCGTGGGGCGCTCTCTGTTTTCGGGGCGAAAGAACGGATAAATTTTCTTCTCCTGCTTCTCCCAAAATTTCTTTGCCTCTTTTTCTCCATCGATAAACCGCAGGAATGTGAAGCACCTGCCCTTGAATTTATCGCCGAAGCCGAGGAAAAAGAGAATGAGATTCAGCAGCAGCCACGGTGAGAGTATCAGCAGCCACGGCTTGCGGAAAAGACAGTGAAAGAGAAATACCGTCTCGGAGTCATAGGGATAAACGGTCTTGTCAAAATCATAGAGGTCATATTTCATATCAAAGTCTGACCGTTATCCTCTCGCCGCCGAGCTTAACGGGGGTCTCCTTTCCGTTCACGATGACAGTAAAATCTCCCTTGCCCTCGAGGCTGTATTCGGTGAGCTTGCCGCCGTGCCACTCGATGTCGACGGTGACATTGCCCCTTGCGAGCAGGCCCTTGACGCTGCCGTCTTTCCAGCTTGAAGGCAGAGCGGGCAGCAGGTAGATGCGCCCGTCGCGGCTCTGCATGAGCATCTCGGTTATGCCGCTCACGAAACCGAAGTTACCGTCTATCTGGAACGGGGGATGAGCGTCAAAGAGATTCTCGTAAGTGCCGCCGCCGTTTGTGTAGTTGAGACCTACGCTCTTGACGGGTCTGAGCTGCATTTCTATGAGCTTTAACGCATGGTCGCCGTCAAAGAGCCTTGCCCAGAAGTTTATTTTCCATCCGAGGCTCCAGCCCGTGCCGTTGTCGCCCCTGCGCTCGAGAGTTTTGCGGCAGGCGGCCGCAAGCTCGGGGGTGCCGTCGGGCGTGATATCGTGCGCCGGGTGAAGAGCATAGAGATGCGAGCAGTGGCGGTGGTGAAGCTCCTCCTCGTCATAATCGTCGTCGAATTCGAGGAGCTGACCCTCGCTGCCGAGCTTGAAGCCCTGCATTCTTGAGAGCGTATCGCGAAGCTCGGCGGCAAATTCGCCGTCCGTGCCGAGAATTTCACAGCTCTTGATGCAATTCTCAAAAAGCTCTCTTGCTATCGACATCGACATTGTCGAGTATCTTGCTACGCAGCAGGACTTGCCCTGATATGAGAAGCGGTTCTCGGGTGAGGTGCCCGGTGCAAGCACGAGCTTGCCGTTATATTCGGTCATTATCGAAAGATAGAATTTTGCGGCTTCTTTCATTATCGGATATGCCGTGTCACGCAGGAATTCAACGTCGGCTGTGTATTCGTAATGGTCAAACAGATGCTCGCAGAGCCAGCCCGACGAGCCGTGCCAGAACGCCCACTGGGCGCTGTCGCTGACGGGCGTCGTGAGCCTCCAAAGGTCGACATTGTGGTGCGATACCCAACCCTCTGCGCCGTACTGCTCCTCGGCTGTCTTCCTGCCCGCCTCCGAAAGCTCCTGCACCATCTTAACAAGAGGCAGGTTGACCTCGGGCATACGGCACATGAGCACCGGCCAATAATTCATCTCCGTGTTGATGTTTACCGTGTAGTTTGAGTGCCACGGCGGGGATATCTTGTCATTCCATATACCCTGTAGAGTGGAGGGCTGCGAGCCGGGTCTTGACGAGGCTATCGAAAGATAACGGCCGTAGTTGTAGACAAGGGCGATAAGGCCGTTGTCGTCCTTTGAGCGCTTGAATGCGATAAGACGCTTGTCGGTCGGCATATCCTTGCCCTCGCCGATATCGAGCCTGACCCTGCCGTAAAGCGAGGAATGATCCTCTATATGCTCAAGCAGCATTTCATTGATATCGGTCAATCCCTCAAGTCTTGAAATGCAGGGGATAATATATTCCTTGCCATCGAGGTAAGGGTGGCGGTCAAAGCCGTTGAAGCTCGTCTCGGCTGTGAAATAGAGATAAGCATAGCTCGCTTCCTTGATCTCAAGAGTATTCTCATATTCCTTAACTTTGCCGTCAGTCTCGACCTTGACGCCCGCTTTGAATCTGATGCCTCTGCACTCGGGCTCATCGTAATATGCCTGCTTGCTCGACTGATTGTCAACGTTGTTTTCACCGGGGCATTCGCCGTCAATATAGAGAATACCGCCGTCGATAGAGTTGTTTGAGCGCAGCTTTGAGGTGAGAGAAACGCTGAAGTCCATCGTGCCGCCCTCGCAGGTCAGCTTTGCTCCGATGGCTTTTGCGGGGTATGAAGCGAAGTATTCACGCTTATATTTCTTTTGACCGCAGGTGAATTCCACGGCGGCTACGGCTTTTTCAAGGTCGAGGCTGCGCCTGTAATCCTTGACTCTGCCTTTGAGTGAGAATTCAAGCTCAAGGTCGCCGAGGGGCATATACGCCTGGCTCCATACGCTTAGGAAGTCCTGCTCGATCAACTCCTCTGCCTCATGCAGCTTGCCGTCAAGGGCGAGACTGCGTGCTTTGACAAATACCTCGGGTGCGCCCTCGCGGACTGTATCCTTGGGTCTGCCCGTCCACAATTCGTCGTGATTCAGCGCCAAACGCTCGTGTGCGGGTGAGCCGAATACCATTGCTCCGAGAGTACCGTTGCCTATGGGCAGGCTTTGAGTCCACGCCTTTGCGGGCGAATTATACCATAATGTTGAGGTGGTGTTCATATAAAGTATTCTCCTTACCTTATTTATAAGGCAATTATATACTATATTTTCCGTGCAGTCAATGAATAAAAATGAAGGATATTTTGCAATTTTTAAAAACTTACTTGCATTTTTGACGAAATTCGTGTAAACTGCTTTTATATGTGACATTAATTGAAACAGAGGTAATGGGAAATGGCAGACAGCTTTCAGGATCGCATCGGCGTATTCTATTCGGGACTGTCAAAGGGACACAAAAGAATAGCGGATTTTATTAAAAATAATTATGAAAAGGCTTCCTTTATGACTGCCGCAAAGCTCGGCAAGACCGTCGGCGTAAGCGAATCCACCGTGGTGCGTTTTGCTTCTCACGTCGGTTTTGACGGATATCCCGAGCTTCAGAAGCATCTTCAGGAGCTTGTCAAGAGTCACCTGACGAGCGTTCAGCGCATGGAGGTCGCAGCCAACCGCATGGGGGGCGACGATATCATCAACGACGCCTTTGCCGCCGACGCCGAGATGCTCAAGCGCACAAGAGAAGGCGTGTCGAGGGAGGATTTCTTCGGCAGCGTGGCGGCTATAAACAAGGCGCACAAGATCTATGTACTCGGCTCAAGAAGCTCCGCTTCGCTTGCGAGCTTTGCCGCATTCTATCTCAATTATCTTTGTGACAACGTCGTGCTCATCGACACCTCCTCAACCAGTGAGATGTTTGAGCAGATGTTTAGGATAAGCGAGCAGGATGTCTGTATCGCCATCAGCTTCCCGAGATATTCAAATCAGACCATCAACGCTCTTTCCTTTGCAAAATCAAGGGGAGCGACCATTATATCCATAACCGACGGCGAAATGTCGCCGATAGCGCAGTATGCGACCTATCTGCTCGTTGCGGAGAGCAGCATGGTGTCGTTCGTTGACTCGCTCGTTGCGCCGCTGAGTCTTATAAACGCTCTGATAGCGGCCTGCGCCAAGGAGAACGACGGCCATGTGTGCGAAAATCTCGGCGAGCTTGAGAAAATATGGGATAAATACCATGTTTACCGTACCGATAAGGAGGAGCAGGAATAAAAACATCCGTGCTCGTGGTCGGAGCGGGGGCCGCAGGTATGCTTGCAGCCGGTTTTGCGGGCGCAGGCGGGGCGGATACCGTCCTGCTTGAGCGCAATGACAGGCCGGGCAGGAAAGTTATGATAACCGGCAAGGGCAGGTGCAATGTCACCAATGACCGCCGCAGCGTGCAGGAGCTTATAGCCAATGTTCCCCGCAACGGCAGATTCCTTTACGGCGCATTCTCGCGCTTCATGCCCGAGGACGTCATGGAATTCTTTGAGAGCCGCGGCGTTGAACTGAAGGTCGAGAGAGGGGGCAGAGTCTTCCCCGTCTCGGACAAGGCATCCGACATAGTTGATGCCCTTGCGGCGTTCGCAGGCCGTTACTCGACCATAGTTAAAGGCAGAGCCGTGAAGCTGATGCTTGACGGCGGCGAGGTCAGCGGAGTTGAGACGGAGGGCGGCGATAAAATCTACGCCGATAAGGTGATAATCGCTACGGGCGGGCTTTCTTACCCGGCTACAGGCTCCACCGGCGACGGCTATGAGCTTGCAAGGCAGGCGGGGCATAAGGTAGTGCCCGCGGTTCCGTCGCTCGTGCCGCTTGAGATACATGAGGGCTTTTGCAGCAGGCTCATGGGGCTTTCGCTTCGCAATGTCGCCCTTAAAGTGCTCGATACCGACAAAGGCGGTAAAGAGATATATAAGGATTTCGGCGAGATGCTGTTTACGCATTTCGGCGTTTCGGGCCCGATGGTGCTCAGCGCCTCGGCCCATATGCGTGATATGAAGAGCGGCAGATATAAAATAGTTATTGATTTAAAACCCGCTCTCACTCCCGAGCAGCTTGACGCACGAATTTTGCGCGACTTTTCTGAGAATACTAACAGAAACTTTATAAATGCGCTGAATTCGCTGCTGCCAAAGAAGCTCGTGCCTGTTATAGTTTCTCTCAGCGGCATCAGCCCGTCCGAGAAAGTGAATCAGCTCACAAAAGAGCAGCGCAGGCGGCTTGCCGAGCTGCTTAAAGGGCTCACCGTCACCGTCACGGGCTTTCGCCCGATAGCCGAGGCTATAGTTACCTCGGGCGGCGTGGAGGTTTCGTCCATCGACCCTAAAACTATGGAGTCAAAGCTCGTTTCGGGTCTTTATTTTGCGGGCGAGGTCATTGACGCCGACGCTTACACGGGCGGATATAACCTACAGATAGCCTTTTCGACAGGCAGGCTCGCGGGCATAAGTGCAGCGCAGTCGATTTCCGATAAAACAGGGGGATAAACAATGAACAACAATATTATCAATGTTGCTATAGACGGCCCTGCCGGCGCGGGTAAGAGCACCGTCGCAAGAGGTGCGGCAAAGCAGCTCGGTTATATCTATGTCGATACCGGCGCTCTCTACAGAGCGATAGGCGTGAATGCGCTCAGAAACGGCGTTGATACCAAGGATAAAGCGGCGGTCGCCGCAAGCCTTGAAGCGGGGGTCGCCGCAAGCCTTGACGGTGTTAAGGTCAATCTTGTGTTTGAGAACGGCGAGCAAAAGGTCATGCTCAACGGCGAGGATGTTTCTGTCGAGATAAGGACTCCCGAGGCTTCAATGGCGGCTTCAGATGTTTCTGCTGTGCCGGAGGTCAGAGCCTTCCTCTTTAATCTTCAACGCGATATAGCCAAGAGAAACAGCTGCATCATGGACGGCAGAGACATCGGCACCGTCGTGCTGCCGCAGGCGCAGGTCAAGATATTCCTAACCGCTTCGCCCGAGATAAGAGCCGAGAGACGCTATAAGGAGCTTATCGAGAAGGGGAGCGAGGTCGATTATCAATCCGTGCTTGACGATATCGTAAAAAGGGATTATAATGATTCGCATCGGGAGATCGCGCCGCTCAAGCCCGCAGAGGACAGCGTGCTGTTTGACACCACGGGTCTCGCTCTCGATGAATCCGTCGCAGCGATAACAAAAATCATCAAGGAGAAGATATAATAATGAAAGGCTTTGATTATTCAACGATAACCGAAGGCAAACTCTATGACGTTTTAAGGCCGCTCGGTAAAGCCGTGTGCAGGTTAAGGAACGACGTGCACTATGTGGGACTTGAGAATATACCCAAGGAGGGCGGCTTTATTCTCGCCTCAAACCATTTGCAGGCGCTCGACCCCGTCTATCTTTCAATAGCAATCGAGGGCAGACAGGTTCACTATATGGGCAAAAAGGAGCTTTTTGCAAAGCCCTTAGTCAGACATGTTCTCACAAAACTCAACGGCTTCCCCGTTGTCAGAGGCGGCGCGGATTCCGAGGCGCTTAAATATGCGGTGCGCCTTGTCAACGAGGGCTATATCTTCGGTATCTTCCCCGAGGGCACCCGCTCAAAGGATCATAAGCCCGGCAAGGCCAAGAGCGGCATTGCAAGGATCGCCCTCGCTTCCCACGCCGATATCCTGCCCGTTTCGATATATAATTCGGACGATATGAAGAAGCATACAAAGATGACCATCAGATTCGGCAAGCTCATTCCGTTTGAGGAGCTAAAGCTCAATGAGGACAGCGGCAGGACGGAGATACACGCCGCCGCCGACTACATAATGAGCAAGATAAACGAGCTTTGGAGTGAAGGACATTGCGAGTGATACTTGCCAAGACCGCAGGCTTCTGTTTCGGAGTCGACAGAGCGGTCAATATGGCCTATGAGCTTGCGAATTCCGACGCACGGGCGGCAACTCTCGGCCAGCTTATCCACAATTCGCTTGTCACCGACGACCTTGCCGCAAAGGGCGTGAGGATAATCTCTTCACCTGCCGAGGCGCAGCGGGGAGAGACGGTCATAATCAGGGCGCACGGAGTAGCTGCCGAGGTTTATGAAGAGCTGAAGGGCACGGGTGCGGAGATATGCGACGCCACCTGCCCGTTTGTTAAGAAGATACACCGTATCGTCGCCGAGAACAGCGGCGAGGATACCGAGGTTTTCATCGCGGGCGACCCGAATCACCCGGAAGTCATAGGCATAAAGGGTCACTGTAAGGGCGAGGTGAATATCTTCAACAGCGAGGCGGAGCTGGACGAGATAATCAAAAATGACGGCAAAAATTACGATAAAAGAATAATAGCTGTCTCTCAGACGACTTTTTCGCAAAAAGTCTGGAAAATTTGCAAAGAAAAAATAAAAAAATACTATACAAACGCTAAAATTTTTGATACAATATGTTTTGCAACTCGCGAACGGCAGGATGAAGCCGCTTTGATTTCCAAACAGAGCGACATGATGATAATCATCGGCGACCGTCACAGTTCAAATACGGCGAAGCTAAAAGCCGTGTGCAGTGAAAACTGCGACACTTATTTGGTGGAAAGAGCTGCAGAGCTCAATACCATAAATTTCTCGCATTGCGCCACTGTAGGCGTGACGGCGGGGGCATCGACCCCCTCCGCAATAATTAAGGAGGTACTTTTTGCAATGTCCGAGATCGTTAACGAAACCACAAATATTCAGGTAGAGGAGGTGCCTTCTGAAGTAGCAGCAGCTGAAGATATGGATTTTTCCGCAGCTCTTGAGGAATCACTCAATAACATGAGTACCGATCAGCGTGTTAAGGGCGTCGTTATGGGTATTACCCCGACCGAGATCCAGGTCGATATCGGCAGGAAGCATGCAGGCTTCGTTCCCATGGACGAATACAGCGCAGACCCCAATGCAGACGCAGCTAAAGAGCTCAAGGTCGGCGATACGCTTGATCTTATCATAATGAAGACCAATGATGCCGAAGGCACCGTAATGCTTTCCAAGAGACGTTTTGACGCTCAGAAGGCATGGACCGACATCATCGCAGCAGAGGAGGACGGCAGAGTCCTTGAGGGCACTGTCGCCGAAGTTATCAAGGGCGGCATCCTCGTTGTCAGCGGCGGCGTCAGGATCTTCATCCCCGCTTCGCTCGCAACCGAGCGCAAAGACGAGCCTCTTGAGGATCTGCTCAAGAAGACCGTTAAGTTCCGTATCATCGAAGTCAACAAGCAGCGCAGGAGAGCCGTCGGCTCCATCCGTGCCGTTCTCAAGGATATGAGAAAAGAAGCCGCCGAGGCTTTCTGGGCACAGGCTGAGGTCGGCCAGAAGTATCACGGCGTTGTTAAGTCAATGACCAACTACGGCGCATTCGTCGATATCGGCGGCGTTGACGGTATGGTACATATCTCCGAGATGTCCTGGAAGCGTATCAAGAATCCCGCCGAAGTATTCAGCATCGGTCAGGAAGTTGACGTTTACATCAAGGCTCTCGACGCTGAGAATAAGAAGATCTCTCTCGGCTACAGAAGAGACGAGGACAATCCCTGGGAGATCCTCAGGAAGAATTATCCCGTAGGCAGCGTGATCGAGGCTGAGATCGTCGGTCTCACCACCTTCGGCGCATTTGCAAGGATCATCCCCGGCATCGACGGTCTTATCCATATTTCCCAGATCGCCGACAGACATATCAGCAAGCCTCAGGACGTTCTTACCGTAGGCGATAAAGTGACCTGCAAGATCACCGCTATCGACTTCGACAAGAAGCGCGTCAGCCTTTCCATCCGTGCTCTTATCGAGCCCGCCGCAGAAGAGGCTTCCGAGGAAGAAGCCGCTCCCGCTGAAGAAGCAGTCGAGGAGTCCGCTGAATAATCTCTGACCTTTTGCCGCCCATGGTGTTCGCTGTGGGCGGCTTTTGCGAGTTTACGGTTCGTTCCGGGGTGATTCTTATCAAAAAGACTAAATTTTTAGGGCCTCTTTATTGCATTCTCGCCGCAGTGATATGGGGGCTTTCGTTCGTTGCACAGAGCGCAGGCGGCGAAAAAACAGGCACTTTCACATTCAATGGGCTTAGGACTCTGCTCGGCGCAATAGTCCTCGTGCCGCTTGTCATAGTGTCGTTTAAGAAAGAAAATTCCGCACTTCCCGACGGCGAGAAGAAAAAATTTCCGTTCAAGGACGTGCTTATAGGCGGCGTTTGCTGCGGCCTGCCCCTCTTTATCGGCACAAATTTGCAGCAGTATGCCTTTAATTTCCTCGATGCGGGCAAGGTTGGTTTCAT
>FR888200.1:17185-46136 GCA_000431775.1 Clostridium sp. CAG:413
CCGCTCTTTATATGCTTTTGGTGCCGCTTTTCGGGCTGTTTCTCGGCCAAAAGGTGCGCCCGAGGATATGGGTTGGCGTTGCGCTCGGCGTGGTCGGCCTCTATTTCCTCAGCATCAAAAAAGGCGATTTCTCCATCGGCAAGGGCGAGATAGTGACCATTGTGTGCTCCGTGGCGTTCGCCGTGCATATACTTGTTATCGACCATTTCTGCAAGAAGGTCAACAATGTGGCGCTCTCGTGCGCTCAGTTCTTCGTATCGGGTATTATTTCGGTTATCTGTATGTTTATATTTGAGGAGCCGAAAATGGACGCGATTATCAGCGCGGGAGTTCCGCTGCTGTATGCAGGCATTATGAGCTGCGGCGGAGCATTCACGCTGCAAATATTCGGTCAAAAATATGCCGAGCCTGCCGTGGCGTCGATACTTCTCTGCCTCGAGTCGGTATTCTCGGTGATATTCGGCTGGCTGATACTTCATCAGCGCCTCTCTTCGAGGGAGCTTTTCGGCTGCGCCGTCATGTTTATCGCAATTATCATTACTCAGCTTCCCGAGCGTAAAAAGCAACTAAGATCGGCATGATCTGAAATATTTATTCTACAAGGAAAGGACTGAAGACAATGGCAGATATCAATAAGCATTGGTACAAGGAAATGGCTGTCTACCAGGTCTGGCCCCGCAGCTTCAAGGATGGCAACGGCGACGGTATCGGCGATCTCAAGGGCGTTATGGAGAAGCTCGATTATATCAAGAGCCTCGGCGTTGACGCAATTTGGTTCTCGCCGCTCTATAAATCGCCGCAGCATGATTACGGCTACGATATAGCGGATTACAGGGATATCAACCCCGAATACGGCACCCTTGACGAATTCAAGGAGCTGCTTGCCGCCGCCCATGAGCGTGGGCTGAAGATTATTATGGATCTTGTCATCAACCACACCTCCGATGAACACGAGTGGTTTAAGGAGAGCAAAAAGAGCCGTGATAACCCGTATCACGACTACTATTTTTGGCGCGAGGGCAGGAAGCCCGGCGGCAGGAAACCGCCCAACAACTGGCTGTCCACCTTTACCGGCCCCGGCTGGGAATATGATAAAAACCTCGACGAGTGGTATCTGCACCTTTTCTGCAAGGAGCAGCCCGACCTCAATATGGACAATCCCAAGGTGCGCGAGGAAATAAAGGATATCATCCGCTTCTGGCTCGACATGGGCGTTGACGGCTTCCGTGAGGACGTTATCACATTCATATCTAAAAAAGAGGGTCTGCCCAACGGCTTCCCGATACCCGCGGCCTGCGGCATGGAGCATTATAAATGCGGACCGCATCTCGACGAATACCTCGGCGAATTCAGACGTGTTACCGATAATTACGACTGCATGACCGTCGGCGAGGCACCGATGATGACCCCGAAGCTCGCTCTTCGCTTTATCAAAGAGGGCGTAAATCAAAAGCTCAACATGATGTTCAACTTCCAGCATATGGAGGCCGACTGCTTTATGATTGGCTGGGTTCCCGCACCGTTCAATCTCAGGAAACTAAAGAGAGTCTATAATAATTGGCAGACGAAGCTCTACGGCATTGCGTGGAACGCAAATTATATCGAGAACCACGACCAGCCGAGGATCATCAGCCGTTACGGCAGTGAGAAATACAGAGTTGAGAGCGGCAAAATGCTCGCCACGATGTATATCTGCCAGAGCGGCACTCCGTTCATCTATCAGGGTCAGGAGATCGGTATGCTCAATATCAAGCTGCCCGAGATAGATATGTATGCCGATATCCAGACGAGGGATACTTATAAGCTATTTAGAAAGCTGCTTTTCCCGCACAGTGTTACGATGAAGATCGCAAACCGCGCTTCGAGGGATAACGCAAGGACTCCCGTCCAGTGGAGCGCCGAGAAGAACGCAGGCTTCACCACGGCGGAGAAGCCCTGGTTCTATGTCAACCCGAATTACACCGATATCAATGTTGAGGCGGCGGAGAAGGACGAGAATTCCATTCTAAATTATTACCGCAAGCTCCTTAAATTCCGTAAGGAAAACGAGGTCTGCATCTACGGCGACTTTAAGCTCCACTATAAAAGCAGCAGGAAGCTCTTTGTATACGAGCGCAACTATGAGGGCAAGAGAATGCTGGTCATTAATTCCTTCTGCGAGCAGCCGGTGTATTTCTCAGCTCCGCAGGGCTTTGACCTGAGTAAGGGTAAGCTTGTGCTTTCAAACTATGATGTCACCGACAACTCCCTCAATTCGTTTATGACGAAGCCCTACGAGACGAGAGTTTATCTCTTTGACTGATATAGAATTATATGTTGTTTATGAGATGCCATAACGAGAGTTTCAATATGTTTTTAGAAATGATCGTTATGGTATTTCACTTTCAGGAGTTTTTTACATTGGAGTATCAAAATGGGAAAGATTGTTGCAATAGGCGGCGGAGAAAACGGCCATCATAATACGAAATATGAAACAGCGCCGTTTGACAAGGAAATTATAAAGCTTACAGGTAAAACAAATCCGAAATTCTTGTTTATCGGTTTAGCTAATAAATATCCCGACTATTATTTTGAGGTTATGGACGGGATATATGGCGGCATGTATAATTGTCAAACCGATTATCTACGGTACAAAGAAGTAAAAAGCAAAAATATAGCAAGCAGCAAAATAAAGGATGCCGACATAATCTATGTCGGCGGCGGTAACACATATAAGCTTATGCGGTTATTTAAGCTCTACGGTATTGATGAAATGCTTGCGGAAGCATATAATGACGATAAGGTCTTGTGCGGAGTCAGTGCGGGCGCTATTTGCTGGTGTGATTACGGCAATTCCGACTCGCGGACTATTTCTTCAAACTCAAGCGAAATGATAAGGGTTGCAGGGCTTGGATTAATTCATATCTTGTTTGCGCCTCACTTGATAAAAGAATCCGGCAGAGCCGAATCTGTTAGACAAATGATGAAGCGCACCTATAAAATTCCGGCAGTTCAGCTCGATAATTCCGCTTTAGAAGTTGTCGATGATACTTATCGAGTCTTGACTACCGGCGAAAACTCTGTTGCGGAAAAATGCTATTGGAAAAACGGAGAATATATCAGGAAAAGTATTATTTGCAACGAATTTAGAAGCCTTGAAGAACTATATGAAAAAAACTGAATTGACTAATCAAAAAGGAGCTGCTAATTACAGCTCCTTAAATTTTTATCTGTTTATGCTCTTTTGCCAGCATTTGTGGCACATGGCGATGTAGCAGTCGTTTGCGCCGAGCAGCACCTGCTCGCCGCTTGTGACCGTGTTGCCGTTCTCATCTATCCTGGCGTTCACCGTCGCCTTTGCGCCGCATTGGCATATGGTCTTTATCTCCGTTATCGAGTCCGCAAGCTCAAAGAGCCGCCGACTGCCCGGGAAGAGGTGGGTCAGGAAATCCGTGCGAAGCCCGAAGCACATTACGGGGATGTCGAGAATATCTACTATATAGCGGAGCTGATCTATCTGCTCCGGCTCAAAGAATTGGCTCTCGTCCGAGATTATGACGTCGACCTTGCCCGCATTTTCAAGCATTGCGAGGATATCATCACCCTTTTTGATGGATTGCGCCGGGCTTGAGATGCCGATCCTTGATTTGACCGTGTCCTCGCCGTAGCGGGAGTCGATGGCGGGCTTTATCAGCCAGACCCTCATGCCCCGCTCCTCATAGTTGAATTTCGCTATAAGCGCCTGAGCGGATTTTGAGCTGCCCATTGCGCCGTATTTGAAGTATAGCTTCGCCATTTAATCAACCTGCCGATCATGATTGTTATGTTAATATTATATCCTCGGCATCGCATAAAGTCAATGATTGAAAAACGATGAAATATTCTGTTGAAAAAAGTTGAACCGTGTGATAGAATTACAGAGGCGTTATATGGGCGCAAAATAATTTACGGGGTGTAAATATGTCAGAAAGAGTTCTTGCGGGTTTAAAACCCGAAAAGGTATTTGAGTATTTTGAGAATATCTCGGCAATTCCGAGAGGCTCGGGCAACACCGAGCAGATAAGTTCCTACTGCGCCGCTCTTGCGGCAAGTAAAGGGCTGAAATATATTAAAGACGGGCTTGGCAACGTAGTTATCTTTAAACCCGCCTCAAAGGGCATGGAGAGCTCCGAGCCGGTCATTATACAGGGTCATCTCGACATGGTGTGCGAAAAGGTTCACGGCAGCACCCACGACTTCAAAAAAGACGGATTAAAGCTGATCGTTGACGGCGATTTCGTCCACGCGGACGGCACCACCCTCGGCGGCGACGACGGCATTGCCGTTGCAATGGCTCTGGCTCTTATCGACAGCAACGACCTGAGGCATCCTCCGCTCGAAGTGGTGCTCACTGTCGATGAGGAGGTCGGTATGGACGGCGCGGTCGGCATCGACACAAGCGTGCTCAGCGGTAAGCGCATGATAAATATCGACTCCGAGGCCGAGGGCTATCTCTGGGCGAGCTGCGCCGGAGGCAAGCGTGTGGATATCCTTCTGCCCTTCAAAATGACGGCAAATTCCGCACCGACCTATGAAATCGTTATCGACGGTCTCCACGGCGGTCACTCGGGCGAGGAGATCCACCATGGCTATGCGAATTCAAGCAATCTCATGGGAGAGCTGCTTGCAAGAATACTGAAAGCAGGCTCGTACAATGTCGCTTCGATAGTCGGCGGCTCGATGGATAACGCGATAACCCGCGAATCCGTCTGCCGTATCTGTGCCGACGATATAGCTCCTCTCATCGCCTGTGCCGACAGCTTCCTTGCGGAGCTTAAAGTAAAATATGCGGGCATTGACGACGGCATCCGTATTTCGATCAAAGAATGCGACAAGTCCGCTGAGTGCTTTGATGATGAGAGCACCGCCGCCCTTGCGGGGCTGCTTTCGTCCTTCCCTGCGGGTATTGTCAAGATGAGCGGTGAGATAAAAGGCCTTGTCCAGACCTCGCTCAACCTCGGCATCCTGCGCAGAAAGGGTGACTGCATCGAGTTCGGCTTCGCGGTAAGAAGCAATAAGAATAACGAGCGTGACGAGCTTTGCGAGCGGATAATAAACCTCGGCAAGGCGTTCGGCGCCACAGCCACCACCCACGGCGAATATCCCGCTTGGGAATTCAAAAAGACCTCCACCATGAGAGACACCATGGTCGAAGTTTTCAGAGAGCTTTTCGATAAAGAGCTGGTAGTTACCGCCGTCCACGCCGGGCTTGAATGCGCCGTTTTCAGCGGCAAGATGAAAGACCTCGACTGCGTTTCGATAGGCCCCGATATGAACGGGATCCATTCTCCCGAGGAGAGATTGAGCATTTCTTCGGCAGCAAGGACTTGGGATTTCCTTGTAAGGACCCTCGAAAGACTCTGATCTCACACACTATCAGCAGCCGACGCAGGCTGAGATAAAAATTCAGTATCTCGCTGAAATACAGGATAAATATATATCCCTTTACCGAGTATTTCGGCAGTAGCGCCGCGACAAGTATCACGCAGAGCGCGGAGTCTATCATATTGTAATTCATCGAGTGTACCTGTTGATCCAGCCCCTTCAGCATACCGTCCGTCACCATGTCGGTATACATTATCGGCACGAGAGGGGAGAGTATGCGGATATAAAGCACTGCTTCATCCGAATGATAGACCGCGTTTGAGACAGCGGGGGCACCGATGGCAAACACACCCGCACAGACGCAGGCAAATATCAGTGTGCGCCTCAAATTCCGCTCAACGCAGAGGCTTATGCCGCTTTTGTCACAGGCTTCACGCCTGCGGGCAAGCTCAGGAATCAGCAGTGCGGAGAGCGAAGACAGCGCGGCGCTCGGATAGAGCAGCAGCGGCAGAGCCATGCCGTGAATGTTGCCGTAGGCCGCCAGCGCCGCCGAGCTTCCCTCGCCCGAACGCTCAAAGCCCTTCGGTATCAGCAAGTGCTCGACGGTCAGCAGTATGCTCCTCACGCAGGTGCCCGCGGCGTCGGGCAAAGCAATACGAAAAAACGATTTAAGGCGCACCGATTTGTCGGCTGCGCCTTTTTTAACGACTGATTTTTTGAGAGCGAACGAAAGCAAAAACGACAGAGCCTCGGAGACGACCATTGCCGTGATGACCGCCGTACAGGCACTTTGCGGCGTGTGCGCGCCCCTTATCAGCAGCATTGCCGCAAGCGTTTTTATTCCTTGCTCGATAAGCTGAATACAGGAGTAGGGCAGTATCATACCTTTGGCCGTAAAATATCCTCCGAGCACGCTGCTCGTCGCTGTGAACGGCAACGCAAACGCAAGTATCCGCAGCATCGGTGCGGTGCAGGCGTTTCCGAGCCTCTTCAGGCTTATAATATCGGCAAATGTGTAAAGAATTACCCCCACCGTGCAGCCGCAGCCCATGGCGCAGAGCATAAAGCGGTCGGTCGAGCGCTCCGAAGCGGATTCCACCGTCATTCTCATGCTTGCAAGCCGCATTCCGGCGCAGGAGAAGGTGACCGCAAGCGAATAGACCGTCATTACAAGCTGAAAAAGCCCGATTCCCTGCGAGCCTATCCTTGAAGTCAGATAAGCGTTGAAGCCGACCGAGACTGAGCGCATTATCATATTGACGGCGGGCATAATAATCGTGTTGCGCAGCAGCGGAGACGGTTTTTTCAAGTTGATTCACCTTTTTGCTCTACAAGATGATTTAGTATATTGACAATTTTTATTTGATATGATAAAATACTGATAATTTCATATAAAGGCTTTGACGAGGAGTGCGTTCGGCATTAGTTTCAAGAGAACCGGCGGTTGGTGCGAGCCGGCAGCGAGGGTCGTCCTGCTGTAGCCTCAGAGCCGGGGGAAAGAAAGCGCCTGTGCGTGAGTAGAATCCTCCCGTTACGCTGCGTTAATGCAAAGGGCTTGTCAGAGCCTGAGAGAGGCGCTTAACAGCGCAATTTGAGTGGTACCGCGGGTATGTAATTATTACTCGTCTCATTGATTATTTGATCTGTGAGGCGGGTTTTTTCTGTCTCGCGAAGGAAGAAAGGATTGATTCTTATGGCAAAGGATCTTGCAAAGCAGTATGACCCTAAGAATGTCGAAGATCGTATTTATGATTTTTGGCTCAAGGGCAAATACTTCCACGCAAAGACCGAAGAGGGCAAAAAGACCTACACGATCGTTATCCCGCCGCCGAATATCACCGGCCAGCTTCACATGGGTCACGCTCTTGATAACACTCTCCAGGATATCCTTATCCGCTGGAAGAGAATGCAGGGCTACGATACCCTTTGGGTGCCCGGCACCGACCACGCTTCGATAGCCACCGAGGCAAAGATAGTCGAGGCGATGAAGAAAGAGGGTATCAACAAGGACGATATCGGCCGCGACGGTTTCCTCAAAAGAGCATGGGAGTGGAAAGCCGCTTACGGCGGACGCATCATCGAGCAGCTCAAGAAGCTCGGCTCCTCCTGCGATTGGGACAGAGAACGCTTCACCCTCGACGAGGGCTGCAGCAAGGCCGTGCGCGAAGTCTTTGTGCGCCTTTATGAAAAAGACCTTATCTACAGAGGCAACAGGATGGTCAACTGGTGCCCCTGCTGCAAGACCTCTATTTCCGACGCGGAGGTCGAATATGACGAGAAAGACAGCAACTTCTGGCATCTTCTTTACACCGTAAAGGAGACGGGCGAGCAGCTTGAGCTTGCCACCACCAGACCCGAGACGATGCTCGGCGATACCGCCGTTGCCATCAACGCCGAGGACGAGCGCTACGCTCATCTCCACGGTTGCCATGTCATTCTCCCGCTTCTCAACAAAGAGATCCCCATTGTCTGCGACGAGCACGCCGACATGACAAAGGGTACGGGCGTTGTTAAGATTACACCTGCCCATGACCCCAACGACTTTGAGGTTGGCAGACGTCACAATCTGCCCATGGTGCGCACTTTCACCTACGACGGCCATATGACCGGCGCGGCGGATAAGGCTGTTTATGATGAGCTTGTTGCAAGCGGCAAGGCTGCCCCCGACGAGCCTGAGGTGCTCGACTGCGGCAAATATGCAGGCATGACCACCATGGAGGCTCGCAAGGCGATACTTGCAGACCTTGAAGAAGGCGGATATATCAAGTATATCGAGCCTCTCAAGCACGAGGTCGGCACCTGCTACCGCTGCCATACGAGCATTGAGCCGATGGTCTCAAAGCAGTGGTTCGTCCGCATGGAGCCTCTTGCAAAGCCCGCTATCGAGGCGGTCGAGAGGGGCGAGACCGTGTTCGTGCCCGAGCGCTTCACCAAGAACTATATGAACTGGATGAGAGGCACCCGCGACTGGTGTATCTCCCGTCAGCTTTGGTGGGGTCACCGCATCCCCGCATGGTATTGCGCCGATTGCGGCAAGACCACCGTTTCAAAGACCGATATCGACTGCTGCCCCTACTGCTCGAGCAAGAATATAGAGCAGGACAGCGACACGCTTGATACATGGTTCTCCTCGGCTCTTTGGCCGTTCTCAACTCTCGGCTGGCCCGACGAGACGAGCGACCTTAAGCATTATTACCCGACCAACACTCTTGTTACCGGCTACGATATCATAGGCTTCTGGGTAAGCCGTATGATATTCTCGGCTCTTGAGTATACAGGTCAGGTGCCGTTTGATACCGTGCTTATCCACGGCCTTGTCAGAGACGCCCTCGGCAGGAAGATGTCAAAGTCGCTCGGCAACGGTATTGATCCGCTCGAGATAATCGACCAATACGGTGCGGATGCACTTAGGCTCACTCTTGCCACGGGCAACAGCCCCGGCAACGATATGAGATTCTCCGACGAGAAGGTCGGCGCGAGCCGCAACTTTGCCAACAAGCTGTGGAACGCTTCGAGATTCATTCTGATGAATATCGGCGACGAGGATATCAAGTGCGAGCTGCCCGCAAACCTCGCTCTCGAGGATAAGTGGGTCATCAGCCTTTACAACGACCTTGTTAAGGAAGTTACCGATAACCTTGAGAAATTCGAGCTGGGCATGGCTGTCGCGAAGCTCTATGATTTCATCTGGGATGTTTTCTGCGACTGGTATATCGAGATAGCCAAGATAAGACTTCAGAAGGGCGGCTCCGAAGCTAAGGACGCAAAGCAGGTGCTCGTTTGGGTCATGAGCAACACGCTCAAGCTCCTGCATCCCTTTATGCCGTTCATCACCGAGGAGATATGGCAGACACTGCCCCACGACGGCGAATCCATAATGATCTCCGCATGGCCGGAGTACGACCCCGCTCATAGCTTCGAGGCTGAGGAAGCGGAGATGGAGAGGATAATGACCGCCGTGCGCGCTATCCGTAACCGCAGAGCCGAGATGAATGTCCCGCCGTCAAGAAAGGCCAAAGTTTATATCGCTACGGCATATAAGCCCGCCTTTGAGCACGGCTCGGTATTCATGCAGAGGCTCGCGAGCGCCTCCGAAGTCGAGGTTGCCGACAGCTTTGAGCTTGACGGTGCGGTCTGCATAGTTACCGCCGACGCAAAAATATATATCCCGATGGGCGAGCTTGTCGATCTTGCGGCCGAGAAGGCAAGGCTCAATAAGGAGCTTGCCGCCGTTGAGAAGGATCTTGCCTTTGTCAACGGCAAGCTCTCCAACGAGAATTTCGTCGCCAAGGCTCCCGCCGCCGTTGTTGAGGCCCAGCGTGAGCAAAAGACGAGATATGAGGAGAAAATCGCCATGCTCAAAGAGAGCATAGCGAAATTAGGCTGATAATACTATTCCTGCGCCACTGCGGCTGAGCTGCGGTGGCGCATTGCACAGGTGACATTATGAATTGCAACGAAGCAATAGAATATATCCACTCGCTTGAGAAATTCGGTATGCGCCCGGGGCTTGAGCGTATCGGCGAGCTTTGCCGTGCGCTCGGCGAGCCGCAGAAGGGGCTTAAAATAATCCATGTGGCGGGCACAAACGGCAAGGGCTCCACGTCAACGATAATATCCTGCATTCTGCAAAAATCGGGATTCAATACAGGGCTTTTTATATCGCCGTATGTCTCGAATTTCAGAGAGAGAATCCAGTATAACGGCGGAATGATAGCTCCCGAGGAGCTTGCCGACTGTGTTTCGGCGGTCAAAAACGCTGTTGAAAACGACCTTGCGCCGAGAGGCATTCAGCCCACGGAGTTTGAGGCGATAACCGCTGCGGCGTTTGTGTATTTTAAGCGCAAAGGCTGCGATTATGCCGTCCTTGAGGTTGGCCTCGGCGGCAGATTTGACTCCACCAATATCATTGACGCCCCATGCGTCGGCGTGCTCACGAGCATTTCGCTCGACCATATGGCGGTCCTCGGCGACACTGTGGAAAAGATCGCTTTTGAGAAGTGCGGCATCATAAAGCCCGGCTCCGAGATAGTCGCTTATCCGTTTCAGGACGAAAAAGCCTTTGACATTATACGCAAGGCTTGTGCCGAGGCGGGCGACAGGTTCACCGTGCCGGATATAGGCAAAATTTCCGTCATATCCGAGTCGCTTTACGGTACAGAGGCGGAATATGACGGGCTGCGATTCGAGCTTCACCTTGCGGGTAAGCATATGGTTTATAACGCCTGCACGGCGATAGAAGCTGTCAGAGCGCTGCACGCCGATATCAGTGACGCGGCGATAGCCGAGGGCATAGCGGCGGCTGTGATGCCGGCAAGGCTCGAGCTGATAAGCCGTGAGCCTGTGATCCTGCTTGACGGCGGTCATAACGAGGGCTGCGCCGAGGCGGTCGCCGATTTCATAGGCAGGCATGTCGCGGGTAGGCGTATCGTGATGCTATCATCACTCATGGCGGATAAAGATGTTGACGGCTATCTGCGCCGTGTTGCGCCGTTTGCCGCGGAATTCATTGCCACCAGAGCCGACGTGCCCCGCGCAATGGATGCCGAGGCGCTCAAAGAGGCAGCCGCTGAGTATTGCGCCGATTGCCGAGCAATATCTTCGCCTGCCGAAGCTCTTGATTATGCCCGAAGTAGGGTGAAAAACGGAGAAGCGCTGATAGTCTGCGGCTCATTTTATCTTGCGGGCGAGATCCGTGATCAAATGCTTGATCATAATAATTAAATCAGCGCTGTTTTTCAACAAAATTTACACTGTCAATCCCTTATCCTTGTGATAAGGGATTTTTTTATTTACGGAGGCGAAAGCAATGGCAGTCAAAATTACATCCACGCCGCTGCGCGTGACGGTTGCGATAAGCGGCGAGATAGATCATCACAATGCCGCCGCAATGAGATATGAGGCGGACGACGCTATCCGAGCGAGCCTTGCGCCTAATGTACGGCTCGATTTCGGCGATGTCACATTCATGGACAGCTCCGGTATTGGCTTCGTGCTCGGCAGATACCGAGTGGTTCAGAGCTACGGCGGCAATGTGGAGGTGGTCAATCTCTCGCGCAGGCTGTATTCGATGATGAAGCTAGCGGGGCTTGAGAAGCTCGTAACGCTTAAAACAAAAGAACGGGAAAGGAAGAAGGACAATGAAACCGATAAATGAAATGAGACTGAGGATAGAGAGCCGCTCCGTTAACGAAGCGTTTGCGAGGGCGGCGGTAGCGGCGTTCGTTTCGCAGCTTGACCCGACACTTGAGGAAATATCGGATATTAAGACCGCGGTCAGCGAGGCGGTGACAAATTGCATCGTCCACGCTTATGCCGACTCCGTCGGTCAGATATACATATGGGCGGGGCTATATGAGGACGGCGGCGTTAGGATAAAGATCCGCGACACCGGCTGCGGCATTGAGGACGTCAAAAAAGCCATGGAGCCGCTTTACACGACCCTCGGCGAGGAGCGGGCGGGTCTCGGCTTCGCCGTCATGGAGAGCTTCTGCGACAGGCTGGGCGTGCGCTCCGCACCGGGCAAGGGCACCACGGTAACTCTGACAAAGTATATCAAGGGGCGTAACGGCGGCGATGATTGAGCAAAAAAGCGGCAGAAATGAGCTTGTCGAGAATAACCTCGGGCTTGTCCATGCCTGCGCCAATCGCTTCAGAGGCAGGGGAGTGGAGTATGACGATCTGTTTCAGGCGGGGTGCGTCGGTATAATAAAGGCGGCGGATAATTTCGACCCGTCGAGGGGCTTCTCATTCTCGACCTATGCCGTGCCAGTCATTCTCGGCGAAATAAAGCGCATATTCCGTGACTCAGGCTCCGTCAAGGTCGGCAGGGCGCTGAAGGAGCGTTCGAGGGCGGCGCTCAAGCGCAGAGAGGAGATAACTCTGTCTCTCGGCCGTGAGCCGACGGTCGGCGAGCTTGCTCAAAGCCTCGGTATAGAGGCTGCCGAGGCGGCAATGCTGATAAACGCCTCCATGCCCGTGATGTCTCTGACAGTCGGCGAGGATGCGGGCGAGCAGCTTGACGTGCCCGTCGCTTCGCCCGAGGACGAAATATCCGATCTTATCGCTCTGCGGCAGGCTGTCGATTCTCTCGATGAGCGTGACAAGCATATGATTGAGATGCGGTATTATGACGGCATGACTCAGTCAGCGGTGGCCGCCGTGCTCGGGATGACCCAGGTGCAGGTCTCCCGCAGGGAGAAGGCGGTTTTGCAGCTCCTGCGAAAAAAACTGAATTAACGGCATTGACAAAGACTTTTGCAAGTATTAAACTAATAGGCGGCGTAATTGCCGCCTTATTTTGTTATTGTGAGGTTTTGTTATGGTTAAGAATATTCCCGACGGCGTATACCCGACCATGGTAACTCCGTTTACCGAGGATAACAAGGTCGATTACAACGGCGTGCTCGAGCTGCTGAATTGGTACTCCGAAAAGGGCGTTGACGGCATTTTTGCCATCTGCCAGTCAAGCGAGATATTTTTCCTTTCGTTTGAGGAGAGACTTGAGCTGCTCAAATTCATAATGAAAAATCTGCCCAAGGGAATGAGTGTCGTCGCCTCCGGTCACACCGCCGGCGACCTTGACCGCCAGATATACGAGGCGAACGCTTTCATCGACGAGGGCATTGACGCATATGTTTTCATTGCCAACAGGTTTGCCGCTCAGGATGAGGACGACAGCGTTTTCCTGCGTAACTTCGACAAAGCCGTGTCTTCAATACCGGAGATAGGCCTCGGCATATATGAATGCCCCTATCCCTACAAGCGCCTTATGAAGCCCGAGACTCTGCGCGAATGCGCCCTCGGCGGCAGACTCAAATTCCTCAAGGATACCTGCTGCCGCATCGGTGAAATAAAAGCCAAGCTCGAAGCCGTCGACAGCCTCGGCCTCAAAATATATAACGCCAACTCCGCCACGCTCCTTGAATCACTCGAGGCGGGCTGCGCTGGCTATTCGGGCGTTATGGGCAACTTCCACCCCGAGATATATTCATGGCTCTGCAAAAACTACAAAACCGAGCCCGAGAAGGCAAAGCAGGTGCAGGCTTTCCTTGCGTTTGCTTCGCTCGCAGAGTGCCAGATGTACCCCGTCAATGCGAAATATCATCTCGGTCTCTGCGGTCTTGATATCGGCTACAGCGCAAGGTCAAAGGACGCGTCAATGTTCAGCGAGAGTAATAAAAAAGAGATCGAGCAAATGCTGACCGTTGAGACGATGTTCAAAAAAGCCTTTAATATCGCCTGAATGTTACAAAATTCAACCATTTGTTTTCAAAAATTGTTGATTTATAAATCAGATTATGTTACCATTATAAAGTAAGTTTTTGGCGCAAAAAATTTTTTGGAGGAATTTATTATGGCACAGAAAAAGACCGTATTCCTTACCGGCGCTTCCGGTAATATGGGTCATGAGAGCTTTAAGCAGCTCTACGCAAAGAAGAATGAGCTGAATATCGTTCTCCTGCTAAGAGGCAGCCAGAAGAATAAGGAGCTCTTCAAGGCTTATGAGAATGACCCCTCGGTCAAGATCGTTTGGGGCGACCTTTGCAAGTATGAGGATGTTCTCAAGTGCGTTACCGGCGCTGACTACGTTCTTCATGTCGGCGGCATGGTTTCACCCAGCGCTGACTACTATCCGACCAAGACCGTCGTCACCAACACCACTGCTGCGAGAAACATCGTTGATGCAGTTAAGGCTCAGCCCGATCCCGATGCCATCAAGGTAGTTTACATCGGCACCGTTGCCGAGACCGGCGACAGGAACGCTCCTACCCATTGGGGACGTACCGGCGACCCCATCCAGATCAGCGTTTACGACCACTATGCATGCAGCAAGGTCATTGCTGAGAGCATTTTTGCAGAGTCAGGTCTTAAATATTGGGTATCTCTCCGTCAGTCCGGCATTCTCTATGCCGACATCATCAAGAACATGGATCCCATCATGTATCACGTTCCTCTTAACGGCGTGCTTGAGTGGGCTACCGTCGAGGATTCCGGCAGACTTATGACCAACATCTGCACCATGGATCTCCCCGAGGAGTTCTGGAGAAGCTTCTACAATATCGGCAGCGGCGACGAATACAGACTCACTAACTATGAGTTTGAGGTCCTCCTGCTTGACGCTCTCGGAGTCGGCAGACCCGAGAAGCTCTTTGACCGCAACTGGTTCGTTACCAAGAACTTCCACGGCCAGTGGTATGCCGACGGCGATAAGCTCGAGGAATACTGCCACTTCCGTGCAAACATACCCGTTAAGAAGTACTTCAAGGGTCTTAGGGACAGCGCCCCTGCTTACATGAAGCTCGCCCCCGCTGCCAAGCTCGCTCCCTGGGCGGTCAAGATCTTTATGAAGTCCCTTACCAACAAAGAGACTTACGGCACCAACTGGTGGCTCAAAAACAATAAGCAGGACAGGATCTCCGCTTATTGGGGCTCACTTGATGAGTATAAGAAGATAGGCACATGGAAGGATTATAATCCTGCCGCAGAGCGTCCCACCAAGACCGTCACCAACCTTGATCACGGCTATGACGAGAGCAAGCCTCTCTCCGAGCTCACCATCGAGGACTTCAAGAAGGCTGCTGCTTTCAGAGGCGGCGAGTGCCTTGCAACCGAGAGCGATTATGTTGATTTCTACACTCCCATCAAGTGGAAGTGCGCTCACGGCCACGAGTTCATGATGTCCCCCAACCTTGTCCTCAGAGGCGGCCACTGGTGCCCGAAGGAAGTTCCCACCGATTGCGAAGGCAAGAAGTTCCGTTGGGATTACGATACCGAAGCCAGCGTCAACCCCTTCTTTGCTCAGGTTTGGTATTCACACCACAGCAAGGATGAGCACAATGTCTACACCGAGGCTATATTCAAGGGCTTTGAGGGCTTCAAAGACTAATTAAATATCTTCAGCGGGAAGTGTTGTGCTTCCCGCTGTTTTTTTACTTTTATTATTGTATACTTATGATTATTATGCTATAATTTAATGACAAGGATCATGTATACGGAGGAATGTTATGAGACGGATATTGAGAACCGCTGCGGTTATTTTACTTTGCCTCGCCGTAGTGCTCACAAGCGGGTGCAGGGCGGTAAAATCCATCAAAACAAAGCAGCTTAAAGTCGGCGTCGAGGGCATAGAGGGTGTGTTTAACCCGTTTTATGCCGAGAGCGAGGCCGACAAGCAGATAAATTCTCAGATATTTCTGCCGATACAGCGCAGGACGGGTGACAACCGCCTTGTAAACCTCTGCGGAGGCATATCGTATGAGTATTCGGGCACCACGGGCGTTAAATACACCGTCACGATAAGGGACGATATGTTTTTCTCCGACGGTAAGCCCGTGACTATCGACGACGTGATATTCTTCTATTATTTCATCGCGGACGCCACTTATGACGGTGTTTACAGCGACTGGTATCTCAATGATATCGTCGGATTAAAGGAATATTACTTCGACGATAAGAATTACCAAAGCTCCATTGAAAATATCGAGGAGCGTGTGGCGGCAAATTACACGGTCAAAACTATTGAAACCGCCGATTATATCGAATATCTCGTTGCAACCGGCATCGAGAGGCGCTTCAACGGCGACCTGAACTCAGCCTCGCCGACGGGCGCTTCATGGCGTGATTATGTCTCAAAGCTCGGTTATTCCGAGGCGCTGAGCGATCTCGGTGCGTCACCGTCGGAGTCACAGGTCATGCGCCTTATTGCGAGAGTTGAGGCGGAGACAAATCCGCTTTCGTATGACCCTGAAACATGGTACAGAGATAAGCTCTATAAAGAATATATCAATAAAAATTACGAGAACGGCATAGATGTAACCGAAATTTCGGGCATCAAAAAGGTCAACGACTACACCTGCACGGTGCAGTTTAATTCACGCAATATCAATGCCGTCTCCCGTCTGAATGCCCTTGTAGTGTCGAAGGCGTATTATTCGGTCGATTATGTCAAGGGGCAGGCGGATAAGGTCAAGCAGATGACCGGCTTTGCCGTCGGCTCAGGGCCTTATACCGTTATCGACCACAGCAATAACGAGGTTTCGCTGACAGCCAACGATTATTATTTTGACGGTAAACCCGCTTTTGGTTCTCTGAAATTCATTGACCTCGCCGCCAAGGAGGAGGATCCGGGTCTGAGCGTTCTCAACGGTAAGGTGGATGTCGTTACCACGACGGCGACCGCTGAGCTGATAAATAAGCTCACCGCCGACAAGGTCAAATACTATGTCTCCGATAACGACAGCTATACTACGCTCTTCTTTAATACAAGGACAGTTGACAATTTCCTCAGAAAAGCCCTCTGCGGCCTTGCAAGCGGCGTTAAAAGCTCGGTGGAGAGTGCGGTCGGGACTTATTATACCGTCCCGTATCGTCCGCTAAGCGTACGCTTTGACGAATATCCCGCTAACCTCACTCAGCCGTATTACACCGAAAGCTCTTATTCGGCTTATGAGATAGTCAACGGCACCCCTAACAAAGCGTTCACCGCATATTACCTCAGCGGTGCGGATGAATTGACCGTTGCGGCGCTCAACGAATATAAGACCCTGCTTTCAAAGAAGGGGATAACGCTGAATATCGTTGTTGCAGATGCGGCAGGGCTTGACGCCGCCATAACATCGGGTAAGGCTGATATTTGGATTGATTTCGTCCCCGACGGCGCAACGAGCGATAAATTCGATTACTATAATTCGGCGGGCACTCTCAACAAAACTGCCGTAAACGATACCAAGATAAACGAGCTGACTACGGGCATCCGCTCGGCTATAGGTCTTTCCGCGAGGGCGTCCATGGTCTCAAATCTTCTCGATCAGGTCATGGAGCAGGCGGTCGAATTCCCGCTCTATCAGCTGCAACTTGTGACTATCTATAATACCGACACTATCGACCCTGCCTCGTTTGGCGATAGCTTCGACTACGACGGGTTTGAATATGCGCTTCCCGTGTTAAAATAACCGACCGAAAGGATGAATATAATGGCAAAGCTGTTTTCTCTTGAAGGCATCACCGCCGCAGTTAAAGCGATAAAAGATAAGGGTGTAGCCGCCTCGACCTCCGCCGCAAAAAGAGCGGTGAATTCAATGAGACTGACCTACAGAGCCGATAAGCCCTATGATAACGGCGCGGCACTCACCCCGCCGATGGGTTGGTCGAGCTGGAATACCTTCAGAAATAAAATAGATGAAGATCTGATATATGAAACGGCTCTCGCTATGAAAAACAGCGGTCTGCTCGACTGCGGCTATCGCTATATAAATATCGACGACTGCTGGCAGTCCTCGATGCGCGATGCCGACGGCAGGCTGCAAGGTGATTTTGTCAAATTCCCGAGCGGCATAAAGGCACTTGTCGAGCGCGTAAACGCTCTCGGCGCAAAGCTCGGCATATATACCTCAAACGGCACTCTCACCTGTGAGGATCTGCCGGCAAGCCTCGGTAACGAGGCTGTCGACGCAGATACCTTTGCCGAGTGGGGAGTGGAATACTTCAAATATGATTTCTGCCACAATGTGCCCATCCCGTCCAAAGCTCCCGATATCGAGAAAATAACCGTATCAAAGATCGGCAGCTCGGAGGAGAGGGCGTATTCGGCACGCGAAGCCGTTCTCAGCGGTGAAGCCCGCATTGTTGACGACCCGAAGCTCGCAAGCGGATGCTGTATCACGGGTCTGTCTGCAAATGCAGGTAGATGTGATTTCAATAATGTTGTTGCCGACGGTGACGGCGAGTACATACTCACTTTGTGCATAAGGAAAAAGAATAATTGCAATAAGTATCTCGAGATAATCGTCAACGGCGAAGAGAGATACAAGACCACCTTGCCCGCCACTAAGAGTTTCACCCCCGACGGCAGGCATCAGGTGCGGATAAGACTGCGCGACGGTGTGAACACTGTCTCGATTTATAATCCCGTTGCCTCGAAGCAGGACAGCGCCGCAATTCAGTATACGGATATGGGTGCGGAGCTTAAAAGAGCCACACGGCAGTACGCCGAGAAGCACGGCACGCCCGAGAAGCCGATAGTGTTCTCCATATGCGAATGGGGCTTCAATTTCCCGTGGCGCTGGGGCGCAAAGGCGGGCAATCTTTGGCGCACAACAGCCGATATCAAGCCGATGTGGGCGTCGGTTATCGGCATATATGAGATAAATGTGCTGCTCTATAAATACGCGGGTATCGGAGCGTGGAACGACCCCGATATGCTTGAGGTCGGCAACGGCGAGCTCAGTTACGAGGAGAACAAGGCGCATTTCAGCCTTTGGTGCATGATGGCCGCGCCGCTTATTCTCGGCAATGATATCAGGCATTTTGTGAAGCAGGACGGCACTCCGGACACGGCGAATCCCGTCTATTCCATAGTCGCCAATCGCGAGATGATAGCGGTAGATCAGGATGCTCTCGGCGTGCAGTGCCGCAGGATAAAGACCAACGGCGCCGAGGATGTGCTTGTCAAGCCGCTTGCCGGCGGCGAATTTGCAGTTTGCTTCCTTAATAAGGCAGGTTCTCCAACTCGAATGAAGCAGCCTGTCAGGGATATAATTTGCAGGACTTTTGTTGACACCCCGTTTGCCGAGGTATATACGGCGAGAGACCTTTGGAGCGGCAAGGAGTTTGAGATTACCGATAAGCTCGAGGCGGCCGTGCCCGCACATGGCGTCAGAGTATTCAGAGTGAGGGCTAAATGATATGAATCACAACGCAAAATTAAACGGAGCGGGGGATTATTCTCTCCCGAATATAAGACTTGACCTGCGCCCCGAGGGCCTGCCCGAGGAGCTTGGCTATCTTTTTGACCTTGTAACGGTCGACGATGGGCTCGACTATATCGGTCACCCGGATTCCGTGCTGCTTAAAAACGGCGATATTTTGACCGTCTATCCCTCGGGTCACGGCAAGGGCGCTGTCAGAAGCAGGCTCAGCCACGACGACGGGAAGAGCTATACCGACAGCTTAAAGAATCAGCCCGCCTCTTGGCAGACCTCACGCGAAACGCCGACGGTCTACCGCCTTGAATTCTCCGACGGCACGCCCGATAAGCTCCTTTTGGTCTCTGCAAATCCCGATTGGAACGACGGCTTAGGCTCGGTCGGCGGCTTCAATTTTTCGCTTTCGGATGATGAGGGCGAGCATTGGAGCGAATTTGAGCTTTGCTTCGGCAAAAAGGACGGCTATGATTACCTGCCGATCGTTGCCATGGCTTCGCTCACGAGGCTCAAGGAGGGCGGCAGATTTGTCGATAAATGGATGGGCTTTTTTCACGACCGCAATTTTGTGAATTACAAGACTATTCTGTCCTTTGAGGGCGGCAAGCCTGTTTGGAGCGTGCCTGTTCCGTATTTCGCCGAGCATCGCGAGATAGAGAAAGCGGCGAATATGTGCGAGGTTGAGGTCATACGCTCCGACTGTGGCAAGGGCGACGAGCTTTGCCTGATTGCACGCAGTAACGATAAAAATTATAATTCGCTCCTGTCGTTTTCGACCGACGAGGGCGAGACTTGGTCTGCTCCCGTCTTTGCTCCGAGCGCCCTGAACGGCGAGCGCCACAAGGCGGATTACACCTCGGACGGCCGACTTTTTATAACCATCCGCTCAATTGAACGCAGTCCCGAGAAGCTGATGAAATACGCCCCCGATAAAGCAGAAAGGGGTTGGTTCAGCGAGGGCTGGGTCGCCTGGGTCGGCAGATATGAGGATCTGCACGGCGGCGAGGGTCAATACAGGATAAAGCTCGCCCATGTCTGCACCGAGGAGCACCTTGAGCCGCAGGAGGTGGCGGGCGACGACACCGGCTATTGCGGCAATGTCGTTTTGCCCGACGACACTATAGTCACCTCGACCTACGGTGCCTTCGGCGAACGCAACGCCGACAGCGGGCTCAAGACCTATGTCGTCTCCAAACGCCTTCGCCTTGCGGATATCGACCGCCTTGCCGAGTGGGAGAAACTAAACTGAAAGCGGGTCATGGACTGATATGATAAGCGAAAGCGGAATTTGGACTTGGGGTCATGTTATTTATGATTACAGGGGATTTCTCAAAAATATGAGAAGTCTCGGCATGAATAAAATAACCATTTGGAATGACTATGCCCCGATAAATGCAAGTGAGATTGTCTAAAAGGCGCACAAAAACGGTATTCGGGTCATAGGCTGACGGAGCTGCAAAGTAAGAGGAAACAGTATGAGTATTATAAAAAATGAGATACCCATTCTTGAGTTTGATACAGATCGAACCGCAGTCATCAGCCCCATGCATGAAGGGCTGGATTTGAAGCTGCCGAAGAAATGTGTGTTTGCTTTCCTTGGTGAATACATAGATGTGTATGCCGACATGACCGATACCCGACAAGTATCGTGCTATATCAGCGCGACAAAGAATTATCCTATCTATGTAACAAAATATAAAAATGAGGAGATCGTGCTCTGCCAAGCTCCTGTCGGGGCTGCCGCCGCCGTGCAATTACTTGATTGGCTTATCGGCTACGGCGTGCGTGAGATAATTTCTGCGGGCAGTTGCGGCGCTCTTGAGAAATTTGAGGAGAGCACTTTCCTTGTGCCGTGCAAGGTGCTTCGTGACGAGGGAGCTTCATACCACTATGCACCCCCGTCTCGCTTTATTGAAATTGATGAAGCGGTTAGAAAAGCAATCGAAAAGACCATTCTTGAGCACGGCATGAAGTATCAAGAAGTCGTTACATGGTCTACCGACGGTTTCTACCGAGAGACAAGAGATATGGTAGCATATCGCAGAAGCGAGGGATGCTCTGTGGTGGAGATGGAGTGCTCTGCGCTTGCTGCGTGTGCCGCTTTCAGAAACACGTCTTTTGGGATGATCCTTTATACAGCGGACAGCCTTGCCGATGTCGATAAATATGACGCGAGGAATTGGGGCGGTGACGCATACGAGTATGCGCTCACGCTTTGCCTCAATTCCGTGCTTGAATTATAAGGTGTTTTGCTAAGAACGCACCGAGGGCTGACACAAAAATATTGCATATGCAAAGAAGATGTTTGATTTATTCAAATGAAGCGGCAAGAAAAGTAATCAAAGGATATTTTGTTATGGAAGAATTGATTTTGACGCGGCCTGCAAGCGAATACGCGGGCCAGATCGCCGAATACAGACAAGAGTTTCTTGACGCGGGCGATTCTATGGACGGAACGGGCCCTCTCAGGCGGACAGAGGATACCGAAGAATATATAAAAGTCTGCATAGATTATGAAGACCCGAAAAATGTTCCGCCTCATTTGGTTCCCGCTACGCAATTCCTGTGCATCCGTAAGGCTGATAACAAGCTGGTCGGGATGATCCAGGTAAGGCATTGCTTTGATGACTATCTTGAAAAATACGGAGGTCATATCGGTTATTCGGTAAGACCGTGCGAACGCCGCAAAGGCTACGCCAAGGAAATGCTCGGAATGGCTCTACCGTTTTGCCGTGAGATCGGAATTGATAAAGTGCTGATCTCTTGTGTTGACGGAAATATCGGAAGCGAAAAGACTATCCTTGCAAACGGCGGCGTTTATGAATGCACAATACACGAACCTGATGAGGACATAGATCTGAAAAGGTTTTGGATAACGCTGTGATTCTATTATAACCTCTCTGCGGAGAGGTTACTTTTATACGGCAATATAAAACGGCGTGACCGTAGCCACGCCGTTTAGCAAAGTGTTTTATTTTTTGCTGCTGTTTAAGTGCTCTTTAACTATATAGACCGGGCGGTTTTTGACCTGCACATACATCTTTGAGAGGTATTCGCCGACTATACCGAGGCAGAATAAGATAAGTCCGCCGACAAGGAGCAGCAGCACTATCACCGCCGAATAAGAGGGGATAGCGGCGTTTGACCCGTATTTCATGACCAAGATCACTATCAAATAAACGAGCGAGCCGAGCGCCGATAACAGCCCGACAAAGGTCGATATTTTCAGCGGCGTTGTAGAGAAAGCGAAAATGCCCTCGAAAGCATATTTTGTCAGCTTTTTAACGCTCCATTTTGACTCGCCGCTTTCACGTTCGGCGACTGTGTAGGGGATGTACTTCGTGTTGAAGCCCACATAGCTGAAAATTCCTTTAGAGAATCTGTGAAATTCCGTCATTTGCAGCACGGCATCCACCATTGTGCGCTTCATCAGGCGAAAGTCTGAGGCGCCGTTGACAAATTCAACGGCGGAGATCTTGTTGATGAGCTTGTAAAACGACGATTTCAGGAATGAGATCGCGGCGCTCTCCTTGCGTTTATCCTGATAAGCAGTGACGCAGTCGATATCCGCATCCGAATTCATCACGTCGAGCATTTCTAGCACTACCTCGGGGCGCTGCTGGAGGTCGGCGTCAATAAGACACACAAGGTCGCCCGTCGATTTAGTTAGTCCTGCGTAAATAGCGGCCTCTTTGCCGAAATTGCGGCTGAAGCTGATAACTTGTATATTGCTGTTATCCTTTTCGTCGTTATAGAGCTTCTTGAGCCTTTGATAAGTCTTGTCCTTGCTGCCGTCGTTGACAAATACAAATTCGCAATCCTCCACCTTGCCGTCAAAGACCCGCTTTACTTCGCTGAAGAATTTCTCGACGTTGCCCTCTTCGTTATAGCACGGAATAATTAAAGATAATCTCATTTCTCTGACATCTCCTTATCGAATTCACTTGCCCATTTGTCGAATTCCTTGCAGTCAAGGAATTCAAAGGTGATGTTTTGATCTAGCCCGTAAAAGAGCTTGTATCTTGTGTTCCAGGGCTTTTTATCAGGGTCGCCCGTCCAGACATACGCCTTGTGCGGCAGTTTGCAGAGGGTCACGGTCTCGTAGCCCGCCTCCGCCTGCTTTACGGCGTATTCATTTCTCTTTACATCATAAGAATGAATGGGTACATATATGACGAGCATGAATATAAGCATTGTCGCTCCCGCCGCGGAGAACGCCGTATTCATTGTGAAAACTTGCCGTTCACTCAGCGAAACGATGTCCGTTATATAATCGAATAAGCATACGCAGAAGATGATGCCGATGAAATACGGCGGGAAGAAGCACCTCGGCCCGATGGGATTGACAATGAGCAGGGGAGCGATGAGCACGGGAATGCTCAGAAGCATAAACAGGCTCTTGAGCATCTTGTTTCTGTCCTCAATGCAAATGATAACGAGGGCAAAAACGGTGCAAAAATGCGCAAGCACCGCTAAAAGCGCAATGAGATTGAATACAGCTGTGCCTCTGCCGCCCGCAAGCAGCATGAGAGGTCTCTTCAGGAGGATCAACGCAAATGAAACAATACTTATAATTATTGATACCTTTGCCGCTTTTTGTTTTTTGCCGTAATTGCTGCCCTTGATTAATATAAATGCAAGTGCCGAGCACAAAACGGTCACGGCAAGGATCATCGGAATGTTATTGACAAAGTAGTGCGTTACTATTGTGTTCACATGGGTTATCAATGTGTTGAGCAGACCTTCGCTAATTGCAGTTGAGCGGTAGCCGTCCTTTGCGCCTACAATTTCAACGTATACAGAGTTTGAAAACATCAAAGCCGTCCCCGCTATGCAGCCCGCAAGGTGGGTAAGCTGCACAGCAAAGAATCGCCTGAATTTGACGAAAGAAAAAATTATTACCGCAGCGGAGAGAGCCAGACCGTAGATAGTCACATTCTCCATAAACAGCGAGGCGGTGAAGCCCGTAACAGCTGTTACGATCGGCAGAAATTTGTTGTATTGCGGTGCCCCGTCCTCAAAAATATTCCTTACGATTATCAGATAAAGCACAAGGAGCAGAATGGGCGGGATATAATTTGAGAAGCCTGCAGTCCATACAACCGACTGCGCCCAGATGGTTTTGGGAGTCAGCAGAAACAGAGTAAAGGCAAGCGGCAGAGTGGCAAATCTGTCCGAGCCCGAGTAGAGCTTCGGGAAGACACAAACGCACACAAGCGAAAAGGCTGTGACAATGATATCAAGTAGCTTGCTGCGGGTGAGCGCCATGACAAGCAGGTTGCCTGCATATCTGCCGTTGTAGTTGTCAAAATGATTTTTCAGCCGCTCGATTCCGATCTCGCTGCCCCACGCCCAATCATCGCCTGAGTATGGGAATAGGAATACGAGCAAGGCGAAAACGGCAAAGGCAATTAAAGCGAAGACGAAGCAACGCTTGCGGGTAATATTATTTGATTTTAACATACACAATCTCCTCGAATTAATTTCATAAAATGACATTAATCTTCGGGGATTATAGCAGAGATTGACATTAAAGTCAATACAGTAAATGTTAATATTTGCAAACAGACAATTAACTTTACGGCTTTCACGCATAAAAAAGGCTGTTGCCGATAAGCAACAGCCGTATATTTATTTCAATATTCAATTTTATTTTGCTCGCAGCCGCCGCCATTTTTGGCTCATATCGCCATGATCTGCGGTTTTCGGCTCTTGCAGTTTTCTTTATTACTGAAGCTGCCGCGAGTAACACCGCTTTTTAGCTGTCGGCTTCGGCTGCGAGCTGTGATGCCGGTTGGTACATCGGGTATCGCCGCCTTTCCTTTATTCGGTTACCATCTTTTTGACCTGTGACGGACAAATCTATGGTTAAGAGGTTTCGGGAAGTATCTCATCTTCCTTTCCTCGCCTTTACTATATCACATTGTTTGTGCAATGTCAATAGTATTTTTGATTAATGTTGAAAATATTTATAAAATCCGTGCTTATCATTATTTGCTATTGACTAAATAGCGAGAAAAGGTTAAAATATAACCAGTGAAATGAAAGGATAAATTGCGATGAACGAAGAATACACTCCCGATATCGTCAGCATCGTTGACGAGGACGGCAAAGAGCATATTTTTGAGGAGCTTGACAGGATAGAGACCGACGACGGCCGCTATGTGGCGCTCCTGCCGCTGCCTGAGTCGCCCGACAAAATAACCGAGGGCGATGACGAGCTTATCATTCTCAAGGTCGAGGAGGAGAACGGCGAAACATATCTCTGCCCCATTGAGGATGACGAGGAATTCAACGAGGTCGGCTCCGCGTTTGAAGAGAGACTTGCTGAGATGTTTGATTTTGAAGAGGAAGAATAAATAGTTCTATGGCAGCGCCCTGCCTTGTGCGATAGATTTACGGTCAATATGTAACCCAACACACTTTAATTAGGGAGCCGCTCTCCGATGATGGATTGCAGACCTCCCGCCCTCGGGCGGACGAAGGGAGCGTGAGAGCTTCGGGAGGCACCCACCTGCTTAACCGCAGGTTACTTTCGGCCGTATACGGCTTGGCGGGGCGATGTTTGATTATCGGAGGATGCAAGAAGTGCAGAAGTTATTTAATGCCGATCTGCTTGATATAGTTCCGCTTGAGCGGGGCTTTACTTATGCTTGCAGAGAGACGCTGCCCGAGGGCGGCGACGCGGTGATGTTTTATCTCTACAATCAGGAGATCGACCTGTTTGAAAAGATACCGATAATTTCATATATAAAGTATAAATTCGGCGATAATGCTGCGGTGATCGCCCGTGAGCTCGGTGACTTTGTCACCTGCACCGTTGCCGTTATGAGCAATTCGCGAGTCGTTTCATATCAGGACGGCAGGCTCCTCGTTATCGGCAACGGGGGAGAAATAGTCTCCGAATGCAGCGTGGAGTATCTCGATAACCCCGCTTGCTCGCCCGCCGTGGTCGGCACCGATCTGTGGCTCGCCGTACCCGATTCAAACGCCATAATCAATTATTCTGTCAAGCATAACCGCACCGAATTCCGTATAGGCAGCCCGAGCGCAAAGGCTTTTTGCCACCCGACCCATATCTCTGTATATGATAATAAGCTCTTTATCTGCAATGCGAATTCATATAAGATAAGGACTATCGGTCTTGATAATTATACCGATGCCGATTACTGCGTTTTTAATGAGCCGGTTTATAA
Organism: Clostridium sp. CAG:413; assembly: GCA_000431775.1. Taxonomy (GTDB): domain Bacteria; phylum Bacillota; class Clostridia; order Oscillospirales; family Acutalibacteraceae; genus CAG-177. The sequence goes on from FR888200.1 coordinate 43,428, forward strand.
ATATTTCCGTGTCGGCGATGTTGAATATGCGGTCATGCAGTCCGGCGTATACAGCCTGTAAATTCCGTTCGGCGTCTCTCGGAGGCGCCGTTTTTGTTATTTTTTCTTAATATTTCCGTAAGTCCTTTGAAGAAATGCCGCCTTATACTGTTGATAGTAAAGGCGGTGTTTTTATATTATGAAAAAGGGCGTTAAATACTTTTTGCTCCTTCTCGGCGCGGCGGCGATCCTCGTTTCGGGAGTGACATTATTTATTACAAACAGACAGTTTAAGCTCGACAGATACAGCGCAAGGAACTTTACGGCGATATCGGTTGATGAATTGAAAAACGACGGCCGTGTTACGTTTGACAGGTCGCTGATGCTTGTGAACGGCGAGCATTCGCTGCCGGTGGGCTTCGCTCCGACGGTCGTTAAATTCGAGAATACCGAGGCATATCTTGACAAATGCGTTTTGCAGAGCTTCTCGGTGCTGCGTGAGACGGTCAACGATAAATTCGGTCAAAAGCTGCTTATAATGAGCGCTTACCGCGACTCGGAGCATCAAAAGGAGATATATGACGCCGATAACGACGGCGTTGCCGCAAAGCCGGGTACAAGCGAGCACGAAACAGGCCTCGGCATTGATGTCTATGTAAAATATTATGCCGGCAAGGGCTTCCTTAAATCCGATGAGGGCAAATTTATCAATAAGCATTGCGGCGATTACGGCTTTATAATCCGCTATCCAAAGCACAGGAAAAGTATCACCGGCTACGACTATGAGCCGTGGCATATCCGATATGTGGGTCAGCCGCATTCGGCGCTGATAAGCGATAACAGCCTGACTCTTGAGGAGTATTTGGATAGCTTTAAAATCGGCGAATTCTATTCGTATGACGGCTATGTTATTTCAAAGCAAAGCGGCGCTGAATTGCAGATGCCGAAAGAATTCGGCAGCGCCGTGATATCGCCCGACAACTGCGGTAATTATATCGTGACAGTCAAGCTGTAATAAATTAGCTCATCCTCGGTCATACATTGTCCCGCTTTTGCATACGCTATAGCAAAGCGAAAATTTCAATGTAATTCGGAGGATGAGCGATGGCGAGCAACAATATTTACCGTGATATAGCAGCAAGGACGGGCGGTGATATCTATATCGGTGTTGTCGGCCCCGTGCGGACCGGCAAATCAACATTTATCAAAAAATTCATGGAGACGATGGTGCTGCCGAATATTGAGGATCCCCAGCGCCGTGAGAGAGCGAATGACGAGCTGCCGCAATCCTCCGGCGGCAAAACGATAATGACCACCGAGCCGAAATTTATACCCGAGGACGCCGTTGAGATAGCGCTGCCCTCAAATGCAAAAATGAAGGTGCGCATGATCGACTGCGTCGGTTATATCGTGCCGTCGGCTCTCGGCTACATTGAGGATGAAAGCCCGCGCATGGTCAAAACGCCTTGGTTTGACAACGAGATACCGTTCAATATGGCGGCGGAGATAGGCACTCAAAAGGTGATCACCGAGCATTCAACGATCGGGCTTGTCGTTACAACCGACGGCTCGATAAGTGATATCCCGAGAGGCGAATATGCCGAGGCCGAGGCAAGAGTGATAAACGAATTGAACGAGCTCAATAAGCCGTTCGTCGTGCTGCTCAACTGTAAGGAGCCGAAGTCGCAGGCGGCGCAGGAGCTTGCCGCAAAGCTGACGGATAAATACTCCGTGCCCGTCATGGCGGTGAACTGCCTTGAACTGGCTCAGAATGAGATAGTTGATATACTCTCGCAGGTGCTGTGCGAATTTCCGCTTAAAGAGATAAAGGTAGATCTGCCCGGCTGGATAACGGGTCTTGATAAGACTCACTGGCTTCGCAGCAGCGTATTCGGCGAGATAAGCGCCAGGGCGGCAAAGCTCCGCAGAGTGCGCGATATCAAAATATTCACCGACGGTGTGTCCGAATGTGAGTACGTCGGCTCGTCGTCAGTCGGCAGCATGGATCTTGCGACGGGCAGCGCGAAAATAATCGTCAACCTGCATCCGTATCTGTTCTTTAAAATTCTTGAGGAGGAAACGGGAGTAGCGGTCTGCAATGAGCAGGAGCTTATGCAGCGTATGAAGGAGCTTTCGCAGGCGCAGAGCGGCTATAAACGCATCCGTGACGCCCTCGATGAGGTGGAGGCGACAGGCTACGGCATTGTCCTGCCTGATATCGACGACCTGACGCTTGAGGAGCCGGAGATAGTGAAGCAGGGCGGACGATACGGAGTTCGACTCAGGGCGAGCGCGCCGTCGCTGCACATAATGAAAGCGAATATTCAGACGGAGGTCGCGCCGATAGTCGGCTCGGAGTCACAGTCCGAGGAGCTGATAAAATATTTGCTCAAGGAGTTTGAAGAGAATCCGGCGATGATCTGGGAGTCAAATATTTTCGGCACTTCGCTGCACGAGCTCGTCAATGAGGGGCTTCACAATAAGCTCTATCGTATGCCCTCGGACGCCAGAGCTAAGATACAGGAGACGCTTGAGAGGATAATTAATGAGGGATGCAGCGGGCTTATCTGCATAATTCTTTGAATTCTGCCGTCGGCTTTTGAGGAGTCGGCGGCATTTTTGCGTCTTTAGGCAGTAAAAATCACATATTTTCGGTACTTTATTCCGATTAAAACTTGCATATTATGTCTGAAAGTAATATAATATAATAAATTTATTATTATATATTAT
>FR888201.1:0-140 GCA_000431775.1 Clostridium sp. CAG:413
CTCAGAATGTCTGCCCGCTACGTTAACCTACCTGGTAAATTAGCAGAAAAATCTTCCTAACAAAACCATCTTTGCAAAAGCTTAGAATTGCAAAAATCCAAGGAATTAAGCGGGTTCTGATTCGCAAAATAAAACTGTAT
>FR888201.1:339-1075 GCA_000431775.1 Clostridium sp. CAG:413
GCGATTATGTTAAGTCGAAGTGAGCAACGCAAGAAAAACGGAAATGGAAAAGGCTTTCAAGAGTTTCTTGTGGAGGTAATGCAAGATTTTGGAAGGAGATATCCTCATCCAACCGGTGCATATGGCGGGAACTTTGCAAAATGGCTCCGTCAACCGAATCCGAAGCCTTATGAAAGTTATGGCAACGGTTCCGCAATGCGCGTTTCTCCCTGTGGATTGATAGCGGTTACAATGGAGGAAGCATTAGCTTTAGCTCGTGCAAGTGCCTGCGTTAGCCATAATCATCCGGAGGGCATTAAGGGTGCCGAAGCGGTCAGTGCAGCAATTTTTATGGCAAAGACCCACGAATCAAAGGAAGAAATCCGACGATATATCAGTGAGCATTATTATAATCTGAATTTCACTTTGGACTCGATAAGAGACAGTTATCAATTTGATGGTTCTTGCCAGGGATCTGTCCCGCAGGCAATTGTTGCGTTTCTGGAATCTGAGAATTTTGAAGATGCTATCCGAAATATCATTTCGATTGGCGGGGATTGCGACACGACCGGAGCGATAACTGGATCGATTGCTTGGATCTATTATGCGGGGTATATGGACTGGGTTACAAATAGGCTTGACAGCGATATGCAGCAAATCAAAACTCAGGCGACAGCATATCTTCCAAAAGAATTTATAGATATAGAAAATGAATTTTTGGATTTGTGTGAGAAGCGAACAGGTGTCTTTTGCCGAA
>FR888202.1 GCA_000431775.1 Clostridium sp. CAG:413
GGCGAGGGGTTCGGATTTGTTGTTTTTTTGGAAGAAATTGAAGACTGGTAATGAAAAAATCGGGAGGACTGCCGATCATGGCAATCCTCCCGGCTTCTTTATGCAGATACAAAGTCCGTATTCTCTTTCTTTGCTTTCCATTCGGCAAATACCTTTTTACCGTCTTCACTTTCGTAGTACTTCTGAATTACCGGAAGCAGACTCCGTGCCAGCGATTCGAAGACGTATTCAGGGATTTCGGCTGCATCCATGCTGTTTTGAATATTCGCTTTTTCTGCGTTCACATAGTACCTTCTTTATCGCTTCTGTAGAACATTTAGGCGCATTCGTGGACGATCATAAGAAAAGATATTCCCCTGTGTTTTCGCGCCGATTGTGGGGCGAAAAATGCCACGTTTTCGACCTTTATCCGGACAATATTGAGCTGCCTTTCTTCGGCTGAATCAGCTTCGCATTAGAGGGATAATTCAGCGTAATCAATGCGGGTTTTCCAAGCCCCTGTTTCTTTCGGCAGATCAAACCGCTGAACTCAAGCTCATGAAATATCCGCGTCGCACATTGTCGGCTGCGGTGCAGCTTCTTCTGCGCCTGTTCCACGGTGAAGTAAATTCGGATGGTGCCGTCAGTTTCAAGAAAACCGTTGACTTTTGAAATGCTCGCCCGATCCAGCATCAAGGCATACAGCACTTTTGCATCGTTGGACAGCCCGGCAAGACTATCCTCCATCAAAAACCGTGGAAACGGTATGTAGGATGCCGACAAGCTCTCGCTTGTAAACTTCTGTGACATAATCCTCCTATCCCATCCATCAAAACCAGTATTGATAGGATTGATGGATGACTATATTGAGCGTTGATTTATTTCTTATTGATTTGGTTATGAATTTCATCCCCTGTGACAGTTTGGAAATCCATGCTCCAAAAATCCGGTTGTGGAACGCTCCGGAGCGTCAGCTTATCCACCGTCCGGAAAACCAGTGCCGGAAAACCCACACATGGAAAATCCCGTTGTGGTCAAAGTTCTTCCCTCTGCCGCGTTTTCAACAATTCCCATACGTCAGCCATTCGCTCTTTTAGTTCAGCAACATCGGCATCGTAGAAATGCCCGGTACTGTTGATGCGGCGGCAAATCTGGTTGATGTTCGAGGCAATCCTGCTGACAGCGGCAGCTAACTTTTTCTGCTCGGTGTAATC
>FR888203.1 GCA_000431775.1 Clostridium sp. CAG:413
GCATGAACGCACGCCCGGTAAAAAATCGGATTCACAGTGTCGCTCATCAGACGGTCGTAAAGATTCCTGCGCGGAGCGGGGAATGCCTCGCCCTCGGCAATCCTCTGCGCCGCTTCGGCTATTATCGGCTCTGCGCTTTTGATTATCTGACTCGCCTTCTCTTTGGAGGGCACGGAGAACATGGCGATGTAATTCTCGGGCATGACAACCTGAGCCGTGCCCATGTATTCAAAGCCCTTTCTCTCGCAAAGCAGCTTGTTATACTTCGCCGCGTCGCCTATCTCGCCGCCGCAGTCCATGATGAACCAAGCCTGCTTTCCACCGGTAAATTCGGTATCGCCGATCCATTTCTCGGCAATTTTCGGAATCCTCCATGCATATGTCGGCGTGACAAAGACAAGTCTCTCGGCCTTGACGGCGGAGGTATCAGAACGCTTGACCCGCTCGGTCATATCCAGCAGCTCATCGCCGATGACCTCGGCCACCCTCTCGGCAACATAGCGACTGTTGCCCGTGCCGGTGAAATATAAAATCACTGTTTTACCCCCTTCCGCGAACGTTTTACATTATAATTATATCCCATCGACGACGTTTTTTCAAGAGGAATTGATATGCGTAAATCGCACCGCCCGCTGCTCTGTACGGCATAACCGAACCTCAGGCAAAAAATATAAACAAAGTTAAAAAAACACTTGATTTTTCTCTCGTAATATACTATAATGCTTTAGTCAGCGGATTTCTCTGCCGCAATTAAATACTTCGGGGTGTAGCGCAGATGGGCGAAGAGATTCGCCGCGTCCTGCGGACGAAACAGGCGAAGCTCTGAGGTAAAAAAACAAGGAGCAATGCGAAGCGCTCCAAGCGAGCAGAGCGACTATGTTTTTGAGGGAAGCGCA
>FR888204.1:0-14536 GCA_000431775.1 Clostridium sp. CAG:413
TTTGGCAAAGTCGGCGGGTGAGGCTGCGACCGCCGCAAAGAGCAGCAGCCCCGCGGCGTTTAAAATATATCCGCTTTTTTTCATTGCCGTCACCTCGCCCTCCGTTCATTCTATGCGGGCGCTGTTCTTTTTATCGGTCGCCCGTCATAATTTTATATACGGGGTGACTTGAATGAAGGACAGAAACCGTCGGAGAGACGAACGCAGGGGGAGGCTCATGGAATCCATAGGCCGCAGCCTTGATATCCCGCAGGATACCTTCGGCGGCTGCGCCCATATCGAGCTGCGGGGCAACCGTGAGGCGATAGTTGACGGCTGCTGCGGGGTGCTGGAATACTGCGACGACGCCATTGCCCTGAATACGGGCAGACTGACCGTACGGTTCAGGGGCTGCGATCTGACCATTCTCTCCATGCAGAACGGTCAGGCGGTCATCAAAGGGATGATCAGCTCCCTTGAATACGGTAATTAGGAGGATATTTGGGGCGCTATGCTGATACTGAGGCTGTTTAGATATCTCTTAGGCTATGTCCGCTTTGCCGCATGGGGCGGCTTCCCCGAGCGATTTATAAATCTGTGCGAGCACAACCGAATTCTGCTCTGGGATGTGCGTAGCAGGGACGGCGTGATCACCGCCTGCACCGACCGCAGCGGCTATAAACGGATGCGCTGCGCCGCCCGCCGCTCGGGCATGAGGCTGCGGATAAAAAAGAAATGCGGGCTGCCGTTCTTCCTGAACAGGCACAGCCGCAGGGTCGGGATAATCATCGGAATGTGTATTTGCGTCTCGTCGCTGCTGATACTGTCGACCCGCCTTTGGAGCATCGAGGTCACGGGCAACGACCGAGTGCCGAGCGAGGAGATAATCGCCGCGTTTGAGCAGGCGGGGGTGCACCTCGGCACGGCGTGCGAAAAGATAGACGAGGACGCCGCCGAGGAGGAAGCGATGAAGCACCTGAGCGGCATCCTCTGGATAAATATCAATGTTCGGGGCAGCTCGGCGTTCATCGAGGTCAGGGAGACAACGGAGCAGCCGACTCTTGAGAGTGATGAGCCGGGCAATATCGTCGCAGCCGAGGACGGGCAGATAGTTATCCTGCGCCCGTTCAACGGCACTCAGGAGCAAAAGATAGGCAACAGCGTGCTCAAGGGAGAGCTGCTTATAAGCGGTATGGAGGAAAATAAAGATTTGACCGTGTCCTTTTGCAGGGCGGACGGCTATGTGGTCGCGCGCACAGCAAAGAGCTTCTCCGCATCATGCCCCGCAGAATTCTCCGCAGAGCGTGTCACCAAGGCGAAGCGCAGCTTTCGGCTGAATTTCCTGACTCTCTCGGTGCCGTTGACTCCGCCCGCGGGGGAGGGGGCGTATGCCGAGCAAAAGCGCCTGCGCCTGAACGGCGTGACGATGCCTGTCGGCGTTACGGTGAGCACCGTTCAGGAGAAAGCGCCCGCCGATATAAGTCTTAGCGAAAGCAGGGCGCAGCTTGTGGCTCAGCTCGGCTTCCTTGAGCGCTGCGCCGATGAATTCAGATATATCTACGCCGAATCCGCCGAAACAAATATGCGCTCCGACGGTGGCGGCTGCTCGGTCGAGGGCAGCTTCACCTGCCTTGAGAATATCGGCGCAAGCGAGCCGATGGAGATAGAGCAGGGGCAAAACGAAGCGGGACCGCCGCAGTAACGCAGCGATCCCGTTTGCTATATTACATTATTATTTAAGGAAACCGTTGATGATGACGTTCTCCGCCTCTTCCTCCGTCATGCCGAAGGTCATCAGCTTGATGAGCTGGTCGTTGTTGATCCTGCCTATCGCCGCCTCATGGACTATCTGAGCGTCGGCGCAGTTCGCCGTAATGGCGGGTATCGAGCTGACCGTTGCGTTATCCATTATGATGGAGTCGCACTGCACATGGGCGCGGCACCTTGCGTTGCCCACGGCGTTCGGGTGGAATATCTGCTTTGAATTCTCCTTTGCGACGGAGCGGGAGATTATGCGGGAGGAGGCGCCGTCGCCGTTGAGGCAGACCTCGATATCAGAGCGGGCGTGCTGGCTGCCGTGGGTGAGCAGTCTTTCGGTCACGATGAGCTTTGCGCCTGCGCCGAGGGAGGCTTTGGTGTCTCTTACGGTGGAGTCAACGCCCTTTATCTGCACCATTTCCATCTCGCACACGGAGTTCTCGTCCTGCTCGACTATGGTGACGGGGTTGAGTATCCTCTCACCCTTGCCATCGCCCTCGCCGTAATGCTTCTCAACATATTTTATCTTGGCATTCTTGCCGATATGGAAGGTATGGATGCCGTCGTGCCGGGAATTTTGGCCGCCGTCGTTGTGGATTCCGCAGCCTGCGACTATCAGCACGTCCGCGCCCTCGCCGATATAGAAGTCGTTGTAGACCACGTCGTCAAGACCCGTTTCGGTCAAAATGACGGGGATATGAACGCTCTCATTCTTTGTGCCGGGGGCTACGATGATGTCGATGCCGGGCTTGTCCGTCTTGGGGACTATCTCGATATTGGCAGTGGACTGCCTCGCGATGCCGCCGCCGTTTTTTCGGATATTGTATGCGCCTGCGGGCACGCCGTGGAGGTCGGCGATGGTCTCAAGCAATGAAAGATCTACTTTTTCCATTATTCGTTGCCCGCCTTTCCTCTGAAATCACACTCGCTGTCAAATTCGCCCATGAGCTTCGGGAGAATTTCTTCCTTGGTGCCGACGCTCTTGACCTTGCCGTCGGCGATGACTATCATCGTGTCGGCAAGCTGCATTATCCTCTCCTGATGCGAGATGACGATAACGCTCTCGTGGCTGCCTGAGCACATCGCCTTGAAGCTCTCGACAAGCATTGAGAAGCTCCAAAGGTCTATGCCCGCCTCGGGCTCGTCAAATATTGCGAGATTGAGCTTGCGTGCCATAAGAGTGGCGATCTCGATCCTCTTTGCCTCGCCGCCCGAGAGGGAGGTGTCCATCTCGCGGTTGAGGTAATCCTTGGAGCACAGACCGACGCTTGTGAGGTAGCTGCAGCATTCATCCTCGGGCAGCTCGGAGCCGGCCGCAAGCGAAAGCAGGCGGCGCACGGTAAGGCCCTTGAATCTGGGCGGCTGCTGGAAGGCGTAGCCGATGCCCTTCTTTGCCCTCTCGGTCACGGAGAGCGAGGTGATATCCTCGCCGTTGAAGAGTATCCTGCCCTCGGTGGGCTTCTCGATACCCATTATGAGCCTTGCGAGGGTGGATTTGCCGCCGCCGTTCGGGCCGGTGATAACGGTGAACGAGCCGTCGGGTATCTCAAGGCTGATATTGTCGATGATCTCAAGATCGGAGCCGTCGACCCCGACCTTAAATGAAATGTTTTCGAGTTTTAACATAAATTATCTCCATTTTCGCCAAAATAAACATCCGAAGATATTATACTTTGATACGGAGAAATTATCAATACTAAAATAATATAATTTTATCAGGGATGTGGCAGATTTTTTCGGTAAGCCTCCATAATGTCCTTAAATACTTCGCCGTTTGAGGGCGGAGTCCAGGTTATAGCGTTTGCGCCTGCCTCTATCGTCCTCATTATGCTCTCGCCCGTCTGACCGCCCGTTGCGATTATCGGAAAATCGGGGTGATTCGCCCTTATCTTTGCCACAAGCTGCGGAGTTTTGGCGGCGGCGGAGACGTTGAAGATATCGGCGCCCGCCTCTATCCTCGCCTCGATATCGTCCGTGTCTGAGACTACGGTGACGACCACGGGTATGTCTATCGCCTTCTTTAATTCCCTGACGACTTCATTTTGCGTCGGGGCGTTTACGACAACGCCGAGGGCGCCCTGATACTCCGCGTGCAGGGCGAGGTTGATGACCCTCTGCCCCTGGGTCAGGCCTCCGCCCACGCCCACGAATACGGGCACATCGGCCGCCGTCATCACCGCCTGAGTGATTATCGGCTGCGGCGTGAACGGATAGACCGCTATCACGGCGTCCGAGTTGGTGTTACGGATTATGCTTGCGTCGGTCGAGAACAGCAGCGATTTGATGCGCCTGCCGAGGATGCCTATGCCCGAGCAGGCATAGATCTCTTTGGGCACGGTGAGCATGAAGTCACGCAAATAGCCCTTGACATGGGGCATTATTTTCTCTTCCATCCTGTCATCTCCTTTTATTTTTGCACAAATTTTCTTTCCCGCTTCTGTACTTTTGCCCATAAGTATGTTATAATTATATCATAGAATTGTAGCGAAACTTTGAACAAACGGAAAATAAGTAAAATTTGTAAAGGAGAATAAAACCGTGAAAAAGATAAATGTAAGAGACATTAAAACAAGCCCTGTCGAGCTTATCGGCGATGATTGGGCGCTGCTCACAGCGGGCACGCCCGACAAATTCAACACAATGACCGTCAGCTGGGGCGCTCTCGGCGAGATGTGGGGCAGGGACGCCGCCTTTGTCTTTGTCCGCCCGCAGAGATACACCTTTGAATTCATCGAGCAGAGCGATATCTTCACCCTGTCGTTCTACGGCAGCGAATACAAGGACGCTCTCAGGCTCTGCGGCGCAAAGAGCGGCAGGGATATCGACAAGCCCGCAGCAGCGGGGCTGACCCCCGTTGAAGCAAGCGGCGGAGTGACCTTTGCCGAGGCGGAATATACCGTCGTCTGCCGCAAGATCGCCGAGCAAGCGCTCGACCCCTCGGGCTTCCTCGATAAGACGATAGAGAATAACTACGCGAAGAAGGACTACCACAAGATGTATGTCGGCGAGATAATCGCGGCGTATCAAAAATAAAAATTTACCGCTCGGTTCGCAGTGAACCGGGCGGTATTTTGTATTTGAGCGTTAATTTTATTTGCCGCTGTCGCCGTAGTTTGAGAGCACGCGAGCTGAGGGGTCGTTGACGTTGCAGCCCTCCCACTCCTTGTTGGGCATCCAAAAGTCGGCGACCATTTCCGCCTGACCGGGGTAATACTTCTCAAACAGCTCTCTGTAGAGAAGCGACTCCTTGGTGAACGGGGCGGCGAAGGTGTATTTCTTGCATTTTTCGGCGAATTTCTCGTCGGTGTATTGCTCCTCGGCGTATGCCTTGAGGTCGTCGACCATTGAGTGACCGACGGCGTCGCTGAAGGCGGCCTTCTCACGCATGAGTATGTCGCGGGGCAGATAATCGCCCTCGAAGGCGTGGCGCAGCAGATATTTGCCCTTGCCGTAGACATTCATCTTGATGGCAGGGTCAAGGCTCATAACGTAGCGCACGAAATCCAGATCGCCGAACGGCACTCTCGCCTCGAGCGAGTTGACCGAGATGCAGCGGTCGGCGCGCAATACGTCGTACATATAAAGCTCTCTGATGCGCTTCTCCGCTTCCTTCTGGAATTCGGCGGGTGAGGGAGCAAAGTCGGTGTATTTATAGCCGAAAAGCTCATCGGAAATTTCGCCCGTGAGGATAACTCTGAGGTCTGTGTTCTCATGGATGTACTTGCAGACAAGATACATGCCTATCGAAGCCCTTATCGTCGTGATATCATAGGTGCCGAGCAGGGCGACCACCTCGGGCAGAGCCTTGATGACGTCGTCCTCGGTGATGATGACCTCGGTGTGGTCTGCGCCGATATAGTCGGCGACCTCCTTGGCATATTTGAGGTCGATGGCGTCGGTGCTCATGCCTATGGCAAAGGTCTTGATGGGCTTGTCGGAGAGCCTTGCGGCGACGGCGCATACCAGAGACGAATCAAGTCCGCCGGAGAGCAGGAAACCGACGGGTGCGTCGGCGTCAAGCCTTTTCTCAATGCCCGCTACCAGCTTCTCTTTTATCTTGGCGCAGGCGGTCTCGACATCGTCGTGACAGACGGTCTCGGCGCGGCTGATATCGTCGTAGCAGACGAATTCGCCGTTCTTATAGTAGTGCCCCGGCGGGAACGGCATAATTTTGCCGCAGATGCCCACAAGGTTTTTTGCTTCGCTGGCAAAGACTATTGAGCCTTCATCGGAGTAGCCGTAGAAGAGCGGCCTTATGCCGATAGGATCCCTTGCGGCGATATATTCGCCCGTATTGCCGTCGTAAATTATCATCGCGAATTCGGCGTCGAGCAGTTTAAACATCCCGACCCCGTACTCCTCATAAAGGGGGAGTATCAGCTCGCAGTCCGAGCCGCTCACGAAGCTGTAGCCCTTGGCCTCCAGCTCTTTTTTCAGCTTGCGGAAGCCGTAAAGCTCGCCGTTGCACACGGCGTAGCTGCCGTCGCGGTAGAAGGGCTGCATTCCGCTCTCGTCAAGCCCCATTATGGAGAGGCGGTGAAAGCCGAGCAGACCCTTGCCCGTATCTGTCACTCTCGTCATATCGGGGCCTCTTGATTTTGTTTTGTTAAGCCCCTCCTTGAATTTATCTTTTGATATGCCGGTACCGCAGTACCCCATTATCGAACACATTAGGATTCCTCCGTTATTCCCATTGGTTGCAGGAGCTTATATCTTAAACATTTTTGTTTATAAGATGCTGTGCCTGCTATTCTGATTATTTTGATTGCCCATATTATCATAGCCGTACATCGATTCCGGAATCATATTTTATTTACTCGTAACCTTTTCGCCAAGTGCAATTCGCCGTCTTCGCTGTAACCCAGCTTTGCATATACACTTTGAGCGCCATCGTTTTCGGTGCCAGTAAGCAGTTCAAATTTGTGCAGTGGATAATGGCTTTTACAGTATTCCTCGGCGAAGACGATCATGGCGCTGGCAATGCCTTTCCTCCTGTGCTGCGGTTTTACATAAACCTCGGTGATCTCCGGCATATAGTCATCATAGCAGAAAGACTTTTTGAGCTGAACACATACGAATCCAGTCAGCTCACCGTTCAAATCATCGACGACGATCACCTCTTGCTTGTTGTCGGCAAGGGAGCTTCTGATATGCTCCAAGGTCGTTTCACCCGCACCGTTAAATTCGTTATTCAAAATCTCTAATTGCTCTGCGTCCTGTATTGTCGCAATGTGTATCATGCTCTTGCCCTCATGTATTCGCTTTTATTCCCATTCCACCGTCGCAGGGGGTTTGGAAGTTATATCGTAAACTATACGGTTGATCCCCCTTACCTCGTTGACTATCCTTGTGGATATGCGGTCGAGCAGCTCATAGGGGATCCGTACCCACTCTGCGGTCATGAAGTCGTCGGTCTTAACGGCTCTGAGGGCAAGAACTCTGTCATAGGTCCTGCCGTCGCCCATAACGCCGACGGAGCGCAGATCGGTGAGCACTGCAAAATATTGATTCATGTTTTTGTCTTCTCCGCTTGCGGCTATCTCGCTCCTCATTATGTAGTCCGCTTCACGCAGGATATCGGCTTTCTCCTTGGTGATGTCGCCGATTATACGCACTGCGAGACCGGGGCCGGGGAACGGCTGGCGCATTACAACGGATTCAGAGAGGCCAAGCTCCCTGCCGAGCGCCCTGACCTCGTCCTTAAAGAGGTGGTCGAGCGGCTCGATGATGCCCTTGAATCTTGCGATGACCTCGGGCGGGAGCAGGCGGTTGTGGTGGCTCTTGATGACGTCCGCGTCACCTTTGCCTGATTCTATAACGTCGGGGTAAATAGTGCCCTGAGCGAGGAAGTCACGGTTGGTTATGCCGAATTTATCCGCCTCGTCGCGGAATACATAGCCGAATTCGGCGCCGATTATGTGCCTTTTCTCCTGCGGGTCGGTCACCCCCGCGAGCTTTGAGAGGAATCTCTCCTCGGCATTGACTCGCACGAAGTTGATATCCCACTTGGCGAAGGCGGCTTCGATCTCGTCGCCCTCGTTCTTACGCATAAGGCCGTGATCGACGAATACGCAGGTCAGGCGGCTGCCTATGGCGTTGCCGAGCAGCGCCGCAAGCACCGATGAATCCACGCCGCCGGAGAGAGCGAGCAGCACTCTGCCGTCGCCTATCTCGGCTCTCAGGTGCTCAACGGTCGTCTTGCAGAAGTCGCCCATAGTCCAGTCGCCCTTTGCGCCGCAGATCTCAAACAGGAAGTTCTTTATCATCTGCTTGCCGTACCGGGTATGGTTGACCTCGGGGTGGAACTGCACGCCGTAGAAGCCTCGCTCGACGTCGGCTATCGCCACGTTGGGGCAGGCGTCGCTGTGGGCGACAAGGGCGAATTCCGTCGGCAGGTCGGACATATAATCGCCGTGGCTCATCCAGCTTATGCTCTGCTCGGGCAGGCCCTTAAAGAGCGGGCAGGAGGTGTCAAAATAAGTCTCGGTCTTGCCGTATTCCCTTGCGGAATCGCTCTGGGCGGGCGAGACCTTGCCGCCGAGGGTGTAAGCTATGAGCTGGCAGCCGTAGCAGATGCCGAGGATGGGTATGCCGAGCTTGAATATCTCGGGGTCGACCTTGGGGGAGGACTCCTCATACACGCTGTTGGGGCCGCCGGTGAAGATTATGCCGATAGGCTTCTCCGCTTTTATCTCCTCGAGCGGAGTGGAGTACGGCTTTATCTCGCAATACACGCTGCATTCGCGCACGCGCCTTGCGATAAGCTGATTATATTGACCGCCGAAGTCAAGGACGATTACTTTTTCCTGTTGTGAGATCATTTTTACCTCCGAAAATAGCAAGTTTTATACTAATAATATTACTCTTCGTCAAACTTTGCAAGCGGAAAGCGGAAAAATAATTATCTTACCTTACGCCGAAAAGCAGCTCGCCGTATGAGGGATACGGCCATGCCTCGGCGGAGGAGACGGTCTCCATCTCGTCGACCGCTATGCGAAGCTCTCTCATGTCGTCGAGAATGGTTGATTTATAGAATTCCGCGAGCTCCACCATGTCGTCGACCGACTTGGAGGTGAGCAGATCCTGCTCGAGCTTCTTCACCGTTCTGTGGGCTGCGCCGATGAGGGCGGTGAGCATCTTGAGGCTGTCCTTCTCGTAGGAGCAGTCGGCGTCGGGGAGCACGGCGATCTTCTTCGCGACAGCGTCGCCGAGCTGAGCCGAGTAGCCGCTCATTGCGGGCAGGATATCCTTGCGTACCATGTCGAGCATGGTGAGCGCCTCAATGTTTATGATCTTGCAGTAGTTCTCAAGGCGCACCTCGTGACGGGCGGTGAATTCCTCAAGGGTAAATACCTTGTGGGAGGTGAAGAGGTCAACATTCTTTTTGTCAAGCATATGTGCAAGCGCGTCGGGGGTGGTCTTGAGGTTTGAAAGCCCTCTCTTCTCCGCCTCGGCTACCCAGGATTCGTCGTAGCCGTCGCCGTTAAAGATTATGCGCTTGTGTTCTTTTATCGTCTTTTTGATGAGATCGTGCAGAGCGCCCTCAAAGTCCTCGGCGCCCTCAAGCTCGTCGGCAAACTGCTTCAGCTCCTCGGCAACGGTCGTGTTCAGCACGGTGTTGGCGCAGGAGATGGAGGAGGCGGAGCCGAGCATACGGAATTCAAACTTGTTGCCCGTGAAAGCGAAGGGCGAGGTCCTGTTCCTGTCGGTGGTGTCCTTCGGGAATTTCGGAAGGGTGTGGACGCCGATACGCATGATGTCTCTCTCTTTGGCGTCGTATTCACGGTCGTCCTCTATCGTTTCAAGGATATCCGAAAGATCGGAGCCGAGGAACATCGAGACGATTGCGGGCGGCGCTTCGTTCGCGCCGAGACGGTGGTCGTTGCCTGCGGAGGCGACGGAGATACGCAGCATATCCTGATATTCATCGACCGCCTTGATAACGGCGCACAGGAAGAGCAGGAACTGAGCGTTCTCATAGGGGGTTTCGCCCGGCTCAAGCAGGTTTACGCCGGTGTCGGTCGATATCGACCAGTTATTGTGTTTGCCGCTGCCGTTGACCCCGGCAAAGGGCTTCTCGTGGAGCAGGCAGACCATGTCGTGTTTCTTTGCGACCTTCTGCATTATCTCCATGGTGAGCTGGTTGTGATCTGCGGCAATATTGGTGGTGGTGAAGATGGGCGCCATTTCGTGCTGAGCGGGGGCGACCTCATTATGCTCGGTCTTGGCAAGCACGCCGACCTTCCAAAGCTCGTCGTTCAGCTCCTTCATAAATGCGGCGACTCTCGGCTTGATAGCGCCGAAGTAATGGTCGTCAAGCTCCTGACCCTTGGGAGGTCTTGCGCCGAAAAGGGTTCTGCCGGTATATATAAGGTCTTTTCTCTGATCATAGAGCTTCTTGTCAACAAGGAAGTATTCCTGCTCGGGGCCGACGGTGGTCTTGACCGAGGAGACATCCTCATTGCCGAAGAGCTTCAGCACTCTCATCGCCTGACGGTTGATGGCTTCCATTGAGCGGAGCAGCGCTGTCTTCTGATCGAGCGCCTCGCCGCCGTAGGAGCAGAACACGGTGGGTATGCAGAGCACGCCGTCTTTAATAAATGTATAGGAGGTGGCGTCCCATGCGGTGTAGCCCCGCGCCTCAAAAGTGGCTCTAAGGCCGCCGGAGGGGAACGAGGAGGCGTCCGGCTCGCCCTTGATAAGCTCCTTGCCGGAGAATTCCATTATGACCTTGCCGCCCTTGGGGGAGATGAAGCTGTCGTGCTTTTCTGCGGTGATGCCCGTCATCGGCTGGAACCAATGCGTGAAGTGGGTGGCGCCTTTCTCGATAGCCCAGTCCTTCATAGCGTTTGCAACGACGTTCGCAACGCCGAGGTCAAGGTGCTTGCCGTTCTTTATCGTTTTTTGAAGCGCCTTGTAGGTTTCCTTTGGGAGCCTTGCTTCCATAGTGCTGTCGTCAAAAACCATTGAGCCGAAGATTTCCGTTACACTGCTCATTTTTCTTACTCCTTTACATCATTTAAATGAGAAAAGCGACAAGGGGATTTATGGTGCTGCCATAACGACGCCCTTGTCGCTGAATTTTGTAATATTGCCATGAAAATGAAAATCCGCAGACAGCATCGTTGCTGTCTGCGGCGTCCTTGTCGCTTTTATGCTAGGCATTTTACCACCATGAAATCGGTTTGTCAATAGGTTTCTGAAATTTTTTCACCTTTTTGGCGAAAATGCCGTTGACAATGCACGAGGATATGAGTATAATTATGCAGTAAACAAGGACGTTTGCTGGTCTGGCGAGGAGCCAGGGCGGCAGCGTCCTCTTTTTTTGTGCCAAGCAATGAATTCTCAACGATTTTTATGAGGTGAGAGTATGATATACACGGCGAGAGAAGTATACGATTTTGTCCGGCAGGAGGATGTCAAATTCATCCGCCTCGCTTTCTGCGACGTGAACGGCAAGCAGAAAAATATATCCATAACGCCCGACGAATTGCCCAGAGCCTTTTCCGACGGCATTTCGTTTGACGCCTCCGCTATCAAGGGCTTCGGCGACGAGGTTGGCTCGGATCTGCTGCTCTTCCCCGTGCCCTCGACCCTCAATATTCTCCCGTGGCGGTCTTCGCACGGCAATGTAATAAGAATGTTTTGCTCGATGAAATACCCCGACGGCACTCAGTTTGAGAAGGATTCGAGGATGATACTCCAAAGAGCCGTCGACGCGGCCGCCGCAAAGGGCGTGAGCGTTCAGTTCGGTGCGGAGTTTGAATTCTATCTCTTTAATACCGATGAGAAGGGTATGCCCACCGACGAGCCTTTTGACCGCGCGGGTTATATGGACGTCGCCCCCGAGGATAGGGGCGAGAACGCCCGCAGAGAGATTTGCCTGACCCTGCTTGAGATGGGCATAAAGCCCGAAAGCTCCCACCATGAGGAGGGCCCGGGTCAGAACGAGATAGACTTCCGCTACAGCGATGCCATGACTGCCGCCGACAATGCGATGAATTTTATGACCGTCGTCAAGGCTGCCGCTCAGAGGAACGGCATCTACGCCGATTTCTCTCCGAAGCCTCTGCCCGGTGAGAGCGGCAACGGCCTACATATAAATATGTCGGTCAAGACCGCCGACGGCGAGGATCACACCAACGCATTCATGGCGGGCATACTTGCCCATATCAAAGAAATGACCGCTTTTCTCAACCCGACCGAGGATTCATATAAGCGCCTCGGCGAGAAGAAAGCCCCGAAATATATCACATGGTCGCCCGAAAACCGCTCGCAGCTCATACGCATTCCCGCCGCCAAGGGCGAATACAGGCGCATAGAGCTTCGCTCGCCCGACCCGACGGCGAACCCCTACATCGCATATGCTCTGCTCATCATGGCGGGGCTTGACGGCATCGAACGTGAGCTTACCGACCCCGAGGCCGTCAACGTCAATCTTTATAAGGCTGACAGCAGCGTCACCGAGCCGCTCGACAGATTGCCCGCGTCGCTCGACGAAGCGGTAGCCGTTGCCGAGGGCAGCGACTTCGTTCGCGGCGTTATCGGTATGAATATCACCGATTTTCTCGGCATTTGACGGGGGTGACGGTTATGACGAGCGGGAGAACGCAATACCGTGTTCTTATCGTTTCTGCCGTCGAGAAAATATACGAGTATATCACCGAGATCCTGCCTCCCGGCGAATTTTCACCGATACTGCGAGCCGCCAGCGCAGGCGAGGCAAAGCGTATGCTTGTTTCCGACGAAGCAGATATAGTAATAATAAATACGCCGCTGCCCGATGAATTCGGCACGGAGCTTGCCCTCGACCTCTCCGGGGGCACGGCGGGTGTGCTGCTCCTTGTGAAGAACGATTATTTCGACCAGGTGTGCTACAAGGTCGAGCGCGAGGGAGTGCTCACCGTCGGCAAGCCGAGCTCGAAGCAGACTCTTTACGGCGCGGTCAAGCTCGCCGCCGCAATGAGCGCAAGGCTCGCCAAAATGGAGCGCAAAAATAAAACGCTCCAGGAAAAAATGGCGGATATCCGCACGGTCAACCGTGCCAAATGGCTGCTTATCGAGAATCTCAACATGACCGAGAGGGACGCCCATTATTATATTGAGAAGCAGGCTATGAATATGCGGCTCTCGCGCCACGAGGTGGCGGAGAACATAATCCGCACCTATGATAAGTAAATAAATCAACCTGAACCACTATTCGATTGCCCGGTTCAGAAGGGAGTAATAATATATGAAAAGGACGAAATACATCTTTGTAACGGGCGGCGTTGTATCCGGCCTCGGCAAGGGCATCACCGCCGCCTCGCTGGGCAGGCTGCTCAAGGCAAGGGGGCTGAAGGTCGCGGCTCAGAAGCTCGACCCCTATATCAATGTTGACCCCGGCACCATGAGCCCCTATCAGCACGGTGAGGTCTATGTCACCGAGGACGGTGCCGAGACCGACCTTGACCTCGGCCATTACGAGCGCTTCATCGACGAAAACCTCAACAAATACTCAAACCTCACCACCGGTAAAGTTTATTGGAACGTGCTCAATAAAGAGCGCAGAGGCGAATATCTCGGCTCCACCGTGCAGGTCATTCCGCACGTCACCAACGAGATAAAGGATTTCGTCTATTCCGTAGCCAAAAAGACCGACGCCGACGTCGTTATCACCGAGATAGGCGGCACGATAGGCGATATCGAGTCGCAGCCCTTCCTTGAGGCGGTCAGACAGATATCCCTCGAGGTCGGTAAAGAAAACAGCCTTTTCATCCACGTTACTCTCGTTCCCTTCCTCAGAGGCTCAGACGAGCATAAGTCGAAGCCCACTCAGCACTCCGTCAAGGAGCTTCAGGGCATGGGCGTTAAGCCCGATATCATCATCTTGCGCTGCGACGAGCCGCTTGAGGAGTCGATATTTAAGAAGATCTCGATGTTCTGCAACGTCAAGCCCGACTGCGTTATCGAGAATATAACTCTCCCGATTCTTTACGAAGCGCCGATAATGCTTGAGAAGAGCAACTTCTCCTCGATAGTCTGCCGCGAGCTGGGCATAGACGCCCCCGAGATAGACATGACCGAGTGGAATGAAATGCTCGAGCGCATACATAACCGCTCAAAGACCGTCACCATCGGCCTTGTCGGCAAATATGTGCAGCTTCACGACGCTTATCTCTCCGTTGCCGAGGCTCTGCGCCACGCAGGCTACGTCCACGGCACGAGGGTCAGCATCAAGTGGATAGATTCCGAGACCGTCACCGAGGAGAATGTCGGCGAGATCCTCTCGGATTGCAGCGGCGTTATAGTCCCCGGCGGCTTCGGCAACAGAGGCATCGAGGGCAAGGTCATCACGGCGAATTACTGCCGCGTCAATAATCTGCCTTATCTCGGCATCTGCCTCGGTATGCAGACGGCGGTCATCGCCTTCGCCCGCTATGTCGCGGGCATGAGCGACGCCAACTCCGGCGAATTCGACGTCGACTCGACCCACAAGGTCATCGACTTCCTGCCCGACCAGAGCGACGAGGTCGCAAAGGGCGGCACGCTGCGCCTCGGAGCTTATCCCTGCAAGGTGAAGCCCGGCACTCAGATGTACCGTGCCTACGGCAAAGAGGAAATATCGGAGCGCCACCGTCACCGTTATGAATTCAACAACGATTACCGCAAGGCTCTGACCGACGCAGGCCTTGTCGTCAGCGGCACTTCGCCCGACGATTACATCGTTGAGACCGTAGAAATACCCGAAAATGATTTTTATATCGGAGTGCAGTTCCACCCCGAGTTCAAGAGCCGCCCGAATAAGGCGCATCCGCTC
>FR888204.1:14546-37204 GCA_000431775.1 Clostridium sp. CAG:413
CATCCGCTCTTCCTCGGCCTTGTGGGCGCAGCGCTCAAGAAAGCGGAGGGCAAATAATGATGAAAGATATATACGAGAATCCCCTGTGCAGCCGATACGCCTCAAAGGAGATGCAGTATATCTTCTCACCCGATTTTAAGTTTTCCACATGGCGCAAGCTCTGGTGCGCTCTCGCCGAGAGCGAAAAGGAGCTGGGCCTGCCGATAACGCAGGCTCAGATAGCGCAGATGAAAGAGCATATCTATGATATAGATTATGCCAAGGCAGCCGAATACGAGCATAAGCTGCGCCACGACGTGATGGCTCATGTCCACACCTACGGCGAATGCTGCCCCGAGGCGAAGCCGATAATCCACCTCGGCGCCACAAGCTGCTATGTCGGCGACAACACCGATGTGATTCAGATGCGTGAGGGGCTGCTGAGGATAAAGAAGCAGCTCATCAACGCAATAGCCGCTCTTGCGGATTTTGCGGAGAAATATAAGGATATGCCGACCCTCGCTTACACGCATTTCCAGGCGGCTCAGCCCACCACCGTCGGCAAGAGAGCGACCCTCTGGACGAGAGACCTGCTGATGGATCTCGACCGCCTTGAGCACGAGCTGTCGCAGCTCAAGCTGCTCGGCTGCAAGGGCACCACCGGCACGGGCGCGAGCTTCCTTGAGCTTTTTGACGGCGACCGCGAAAAGGTCAAGCTGCTTGAGAAGAAGATAGCCGATAAGGTCGGCTTCAAGGCGTGCGAGCCTGTCTCCGGTCAGACGTATTCGAGAAAGACCGATTCATTCGTATTGAATGTGCTTGCGGGCATAGCTCAGAGCGCCGCCAAAATGGCGACGGATATCCGCCTGCTCGCTCACCTCAAGGAGTTTGACGAGCCGTTTGAGTCAAAGCAGATAGGCTCGTCGGCAATGGCATATAAGCGCAACCCCATGCGCTGCGAGAGGATAGTTTCCCTCGCCCGTTACATTATCAACGACGCAGGCAACGCTGCCGATACGGCGGCGGCGCAGTGGCTTGAGCGCACCCTCGATGACTCTGCGAATCGCCGCATAGCCATCCCCGAGGCATTCCTCGCGGCGGACAGCATTCTCACTATCGTGATAAACGTCATCAGCGGCGGCACGGTCTACCCCAAGGTCATGGAGAAGCATCTGCGTGAGGAGCTGCCGTTCATCGCCAGCGAAAATATTCTTATGGACGCCGTCGGCAGGGGCGGCGACAGGCAGGAGCTGCACGAGCTTATCAGACAGTATTCGCAGCAGGCTGCCTACAGGGTCAAGTCCGAGGGGCTTGACAATAATCTGCTTGACCTGCTTAAAGCAGACCCCAAATTCGGCCTTACGGATGAGAGCCTTGCAAAAGTGCTCGATATCCGCAAATTCGTAGGCTGCGCGCCCGAGCAGACGGAGGAATTCCTCGCCGAGTGCGTTAAGCCTGTGATTGAAGCAAATAAAGAACTTCTCGGAACTAATTCCGAAATAAATGTGTGAGGAGAAATTCAAAATGTTAACAGCAATAGTCGGCACCAACTGGGGAGACGAGGGTAAGGGCAGAATGGTTGACCTGCTCAGCGAGAAATACGATATAGTCGTCCGCTATCAGGGCGGCAATAACGCAGGCCACACCGTTGTCAACGATAGGGGCAAGTTTATCCTTAACCTGCTGCCCTCGGGCATCCTTCGCAGCGAGACTGTCAACGTGATGGGCCCCGGCATGGTCATTGACCTTGAGCATCTTGCGGGCGAGGTCGGCAGGCTGCGTGAAAAGGGCATTGAGATAACCCCCGAGCACCTTGTCATCAGCGACAGAGCGACCGTATGTATGCCCTACCACAAGATGATGGATATCCTCGAGGAGGACAGACTTGCAGGCAAGAAATTCGGCTCCACCAGACGCGGTATCGCCCCCGTCTATGCCGATAAATATATGAAAAAGACCGTCCGTATGGGCGACCTGCTCCACCCAGAATCACTCAGAGAGCATCTGAACGACCTCGTTGAGTGGAAGAATCTGACCGTCGAGGGCGGCTATAAGCATGAGCCTGTTTCGGCTGATGAGATGTATGCATGGCTCGAGAAATACGGCTTCCCGTTCGTCGATTATGTCAAGAATACCACCGAATTCCTCGGCAACGCGGTCAAGGAAGGCAAATCCATCATGTTTGAGGCTCAGCTCGGCGCTCTGCGTGATATAGATTTCGGCATCTATCCCTACACTTCGTCCTCGTCCACTATCGCCGCATATGCTCCGATAGGCTCGGGCATCCCCGCAGAGAAGCTGGATAACGTCATCGGCATTATGAAGGCTTACTCAAGCTGCGTCGGCGCAGGCCCGTTCACCTGCGAGCTCTTCGGTGAGGAGGGCGACGCTCTCAGAGAGGCGGGCGGCGAATACGGCGCTGCAACAGGCAGACCGAGGCGCGTCGGCGGCTTTGACGTGGTCGCTTCACGCTACGGTGCAAAGATGCAGGGCGCTACCGAGATAGCCCTGACCAAGCTCGATGTTCTCTCCTACTGCAAGAAGATACCCGTCTGCGTCAGATACGAGGTCGAGGGCAAGGAGATAGACTTCTTCCCGATGGGCGACGAGCTCAACGAGGCGAAGCCCGTTTATGAATATGTTGACGGCTGGAACTGCGATATCTCCGGCTGCCGCAAATTCTCAGACCTGCCTGTCAAGGCTCAGGAATATGTCAAGGCGATAGAAGCTGCTGTCGGCTGCCCGATAAAGTATGTTTCCGTCGGCGCAGGCAGAGACGAGTATATCGAGAGATAAATCAAGCATAAAATAATTCTGCGGGGTGATACTATGCCGAAAAAGCTGAAATTCGTTAAAATGCAGGGCTGCGGGAACGATTATATCTATTTTGACTGCTTTGAGCAGCAGATAGACGACCCCGAGGCGCTTGCCGTGAAGCTCTCCGACAGGCATTTCGGGGTAGGCGGCGACGGAGTGGTGCTCATCTGCCCGTCAAAGCTCGCAGATGTTAAGATGCGTATGTTCAATATCGACGGCAGCGAGGGCAAGATGTGCGGCAACGCAATACGCTGCGTCGGCAAATATATGCATGATGTGCGAGGGCTTGACAAGGACGTTGTCACCGTCGAGACCCTCAGCGGCATCAAGACCCTGAAGCTCATCATTAAGGACGGCGTCGCGATCGGTGCCGAGGTCGATATGGGCAAGGCGGAGCTTGACCCGAAGAAGATACCCGTTGCGCTTGACGGCGAAACGGTGATCGACCGCCCTGTTAAGATAGGCGGCGGTGAATACAGGATAACCTGCGTTTCAACGGGCAACCCGCACTGCGTTGTGTTCGGCGGCGACCCGGCCGAGCTTGACCTGCCCGCAATAGGGCCGACATTCGAGAGCGACCCGCTCTTCCCCGAGAGGGTCAATACCGAGTTCATCGAGGTCATTGACGACCATACGCTCAAAATGCGTGTGTGGGAGCGCGGCAGCGGCGAGACCCTCGCCTGCGGCACAGGCTCCTGCGCTGCGGTCACGGCGGCGGTGCTGAACGGCTATTGCAAGCGCGGCGAAGCGGTCAGGGTGATCCTTGTCGGCGGCGAGCTTGTCATCCGCTACACCGAGGACGGCTCGATATTTATGACCGGCGGCGCTGAGATCGCATTTGAAGGCTCGGTCGAGATATGAGGTGAGTTTCATGGTAAAGATAAACGATAATTATTGCAAATTGAGCGAGAGCTACCTTTTCTCCGAGATAGCGCACCGAGTGGCGGCTTTTTCGGAGAAAAATCCCGATAAAAAGATAATCAAAATGGGTATCGGCGACGTTACAAGGCCGCTTTGCCCCGCCGTTGTGGAGGCAATGAGGTCGGCTGCCGCCGAGATGGGCTGCGCCGAGACCTTCAGGGGCTACGGCCCCGAGCAGGGCTACGACTTCCTGCGCGACAGGCTCCGCAGCTATTATGAGGGCTTCGGGGTTAGCCTTTCGGAGAATGAGATTTTTGTCTCCGACGGCGCAAAGAGCGACCTCGGCAACATCCTCGATATCTTTTCGAGGGATAATTCCGTGCTTATACCTGACCCCGTTTACCCCGTCTATGTCGACACCAACGTCATGGACGGCAGGCGCATAATCTATGCCGACGCGGACGAGAGCAACGGCTTCCTGCCGATGCCCGACGGCGAGAAGGCGGATATCATCTATATCTGCTCGCCCAATAACCCGACCGGCGCGGCATACAGCCGCGAGCAGCTCAAGGCTTGGGTCGAATTTGCGCTTGAGAACGGCTCGGTGATACTCTTTGACTCCGCCTATGAGTCGTTTATAGTTGACCCCTCGGTGCCGCACAGTATCTATGAGATACCCGGCGCAAAGGGCTGCGCCATAGAATTCTGCTCGCTCTCAAAGACGGCGGGCTTCACGGGCACCCGCTGCGGCTATACCGTCGTGCCCGACAGCCTTGAATTCGGCGGGGTGCGGCTGAATAAGCTCTGGCTGCGCCGCCAGACCACCAAATTCAACGGCGTTTCCTATATCGTCCAGAGAGGCGCTCAGGCGGTCTTTACCCCCGAGGGTCAGGCTCAGACGGCGGCGAATATCGCCTATTACCGCGAGAACGCCCGTGTCATCACCGCCGCTCTCGACGAAATGGGAATCTATTACACCGGCGGCAAAAATTCACCCTATGTGTGGATGAAATGTCCCGGCGGCTTGGATTCGTGGCAGTTCTTTGACCGCCTGCTCGAGCGCTCCGCCGTTGTCGGCACCCCGGGCGCAGGCTTCGGCAGGAACGGCGAGGGCTTCTTCCGCCTGACCGCGTTCTCCACTCACGAGAACACCCTTGAGGCGACGGAAAGGCTCAAAAACTTCAGATAACATCAGCTCCCTCCGATGAGCTGTCGGAGGGATTTTTGCTGCCCGTGTCGGCATACTGCACAAGAGGAAAGCGAAATATTTGGTGTAAAATCACAAATAGTCTGTCTTTATTAACTTTTTCGTAACTATTTTTCAATTGCTTTTTAATCTGCATAATGGTATAATTTATAAAAATGGGAATACGGCAGATAATATTGCCGTTCGGAAAATAAAAAGAAACGGGGAATATGCAATGAAGAAATGCGTTATAATCGGCGGCGGCCCTGCGGGTCTGACTGCGGGCTACGAGCTGCTTAAAAATTCAAAGGATTATGAGGTCGTTATTCTTGAGCAGAGCGACACCCTCGGCGGCATCTCACGCACGGTCAAGTATAACGGCAACCGCATGGATATCGGCGGCCACCGCTTCTTCTCAAAGGATAAGCAGGTGACCGATTTTTGGAGCGAGCTTATGCCCACCCAGGGCGCACCCTCCATCGACGATAAAATTCTCGGCAGGGAGAAGGCTCTTGTCCCCGGCGGCCCCGACCCCGAAAAAGAGGATAGGGTCATGCTCATCCGCCGCCGCATATCGAGGATATATTACCTTCACAAATTCTTTGACTACCCCATCACGATGAAGCCGCAGACCTTTATCAATATGGGCTTTACACGCACGGTCAAGGCAGGGTGCAGCTACCTCAAATCCACCGTGTCAAAGAAGGAAGAGACCTCGCTTGAGAATTTCTATATAAACCGCTTCGGCAAGGTGCTCTATTCCATGTTCTTCGAGGGCTACACCGAGAAGCTCTGGGGCAGGCACCCGAGCGAAATATCCGCCGATTGGGGCGCTCAGAGGGTCAAGGGGCTCTCTATCCTCGCCGTTATCAAGGATATGTTCTCAAAGCTCGTGCCGAATAAGAACCGCAAGGTCGAAACTTCTCTTATAGAAGAATTTGTCTATCCGAAACTCGGCCCCGGTCAGTTCTGGGAGACCGTCGGCGAGGAATTCGAGAAGATGGGCGGCAAGATCCTCTACGGCCATAAGGTCACCGAGATAAACACCGCCGACGGCAGGGTTACAAGCGTCAAGAGCGTTTGCGGCGACAAAGAGGAGATATTTGACGGCGACATATTCTTCTCCTCCATGCCCGTCAAGGATCTCGTCGCGGGCATGGGCAGCGCCGTGCCGGCTGCCCCGGCTGAGATAGCGGCGGGGCTGCCCTACAGGGATTTCGTGACCGTCGGCCTGCTCGTCGACAAGCTCGACCTCAAGAATGAGACTGGCATCAAAACCCTCAACAATATCGTGCCCGATTGCTGGATATATGTGCAGGACGTCGGCGTGAAGCTCGGAAGGATCCAGATATTCAACAACTGGTCGCCCTACCTTGTCAAGGATCCGCAGCATACCGTGTGGGTCGGCCTTGAGTATTTCTGCAACGAGGGCGACGACTTTTGGAGCATGGACGAAAAAACCTGCGTCGATAAGGCGGTCTCCGAGCTTATCAGCATGGGCGTTATCAATAAGAATACCAAGATCCTCGACAGCCACCGTGAGCGGGTGCAGAAGGCTTACCCCGCTTATTTCGACACCTATGACAGGATGGACGAGCTGGTTAAATACCTCGATACATTTGAGAATCTCTACTGCGTCGGCAGAAACGGCCAGCACAGATACAACAATATGGATCACTCCATGGCCACTTCGTTTGAAGCCGTCTCAAATATCCTCAGCGGCAAAAAGACCAAGGAGAATATTTGGGGCGTGAACACCGAGGCCGAGTATCACGAGGAAGCTGCCGATGAAAAGAAGGCTTAAATCAATACTGCCGCTGCTGCTGATAATCCTATCGGCTGCGGCGGCCGAGCTGTTGCTTGCGAATTTTGCGTTCGTATTATACGGCGGCAACGCCGCGGTCAGAAATTTTGTGCCCGACGTTGATAATTATTATTTGGTCGAGCGGACCGATACGCAGTTCTCGCTCGGCGATCTCGGCTTTGAGGCAAACGGCGTTTCGTTTCAGACCCGAGCCAAGGATGACCCGAGCCGCTCGTTTTTCACCTCCGTCGGGGTGTATGTCCGCAGCGGCGACGGCGAATTCGTCGAGGCAGTTTCAAAGAGGATCGCCGTCGGCGGGACGGAGACTTTGCACTTCAAAATGCAGAATGCCGATGTCATTGTGCTCACCTTCGGCAACTCCGAGGGCGAATTCTATCTGAGCAACACGGTAGTCAACCCGACCTATTCGCTGCGTTTCAACGCCGTCAGATTTATCGTCATTGCCCTTGCGGCGGCGCTGATCTTTGCCCTCATAAAGGGCGGCAGAGGCAGGCACATCAGAGCCGAGATGACCGAGGAGCAGGCGAAGTCGCTTGCGCTCGCGGTCTGTGTTGCGGCGTGCGCCGTGTTCTCGTGCCTTAGCGTTGCGGGCGCAGACGGCTCGTCGGTCGCCTATCCGCTTGAGGGCTACATTGAAAATTATAACCCGTATGTTCAGCAGTTTGATGCCTTCCAAAAGGGGCAGCTCCACATTGACGTTGAGCCGGAGCCGGAGCTGCTGGAGCTTGCGAATCCCTACGACCCCGCTCAGCGGCAGGGGATATATTACCTTTGGGACAGGGCGCTTTACAATGGCAAATATTATTCCTATTTCGGGGTAACGCCGATATTGACGGTCTATTATCCGTTTTATTTGGCAATGCATTCGCTGCCGAGCGAAACGACGGTCAAGATGATATATTCGCTGATGACGGCGCTGTTCCTGCCGCTTGCGGTGTTTGAGCTTGCGAAGCTCACAGGCAAAAGGATACCGCCGTGGACGACGGCGGTGGCGGCAGTCGGCGCAATGTTCGCAAGCCTCACTTTCCTTATACAGCGGGGCAATGCGGAGTTTTATTATATTGCTGTGCTTGCGGCGAACGCCTTCCTCTGCCTGTTCTTGTTCCTTGCGGCGCGGGCGCTGAACACCTCAAAAATGTCGGCGAAGCTCGCCCTGCTTGCGGGCGCGGGGCTGGCATTCGGGCTTGGGTTCCATGCCCGCATCAATACGATGCTCCCCGCGGCGGCGGTCGCGGTCACGCTCGTTATCGTGTATTTCATCAGGAGCATTAAAGAGAAGAAGATCGGCGGATTCTTTGCGGGGGCTGCGGCTCTCGGCGTGCCTGTTGCGGCGGCTATCGCTCTGTCGTTTGCCTATAACTATGCCCGCTTCGGCAGCATTCTCGAATTCGGCACCCATTATCAGCTCACCGTGGCGGATACGTCGCTCTATTCGCTGAATCTCGGCGGGATAGTGCCGACGATATACTATTATTTCTTCCAGCCGCTTGAATTTTCGGGCGATTTCCCGTTTGCCGTGCCCACATGGCGGTGCATAGACGGCTATGACCGAATCCTCTATATCGATCAGAATCTCGGCGTATTCACAATGCCGTTCAACCTGCTGCTCTTTGCGGCGATACCCGTGCTAACGAATAAAAAAATCTCGGCAGGCAAAAAGGCCGCCGTCGCTGTGGGTGCTGCGGCGATATTTGCCACGGCGTTTTCGGATTTCTGCCTCGGCGGCGTGATCTACCGCTACATCGGCGATATAGCGCCCTCGGCGGCGCTGCTCTCGGCGTTCATGCTGCTCCTGCTTATCGGCACGGCGGCGGAAGATTCCGATGTAAATCTGCAAAAGGTGCTGAAATACGGCGGAGCCGCTCTTTGCGTGGTGACTGTTGTTGCCTCTCTTGCCGTTTCGTTCACCGTCGGCGGCAACTTCGTCAAATACCCGCCTGAGGTCTATTCAGCTCTTTGCCGCTTCTTTGAATTCTGGAAGTAGGCGGGGGTGCTTGCGAGGTGAAACAATGGATACATTAAAGAAAATGAAAAAGCCGCTCGTTTTCGGAGCGGCGGTGGCATTCCTGACCTTTGCGGTCGGAATGATAATCTATTATATCATTTGGCCGTCAGAGGCGTTCTTCCATGCGGATTGCTCGGATACGATACTCTGGGCGCAGGCGAGCTATGACTCAAAGAGCCTGTTTAACCCCGACTTCGGCTACGCCGCGACATTGCCGTTCGGCGGCACGATGCTGATGGTGCCGTTTATCGGCATCTTCGGCGTCTCTATGACCACGCAGCATATCGGCATGGTGCTCTTCGCGCTGCTGATGCTCGCTTCTTTCTTTCTGCTCTGCCGCAGTATCGGCATGAGCGTGCCGTCGTCGCTCTTCACCGTCGGCGTGACGGGGCTCACCCTCTGCGCCTCGGAGAAGCTGCGCGAGATATTCTATGAGCACGTCATATATTACAGCATTTGCGTTGTGATAATCGCGGTGCTGCTCTCGCTCGTTATCAGGTTTGAGGACGCCCTTTCGCAGGGGAATAAGAAAAAAGCCACTGTTCTTGCGGCTCTCGCAGCGGTCTTTGCCGCTTGCAGCGCACTTGACGGTATGCAGATAGTGGCGACGGGAATTCTGCCCGTTATCTTCGCGGTCGTTGCCGATATAATTCTAGATAAGGATAAAAAGATATTCTCTGCGGGCAACCGCAACGCGGGTATCGTTATCGCCGCCGCGGCAGTCGGCACGGCGGTGGGGATGCTGCTGTTCGCCACGCTCTCAAACGGAGCGGGCATCGGGTACGCAAACGCCTATTCGTCATACGCCAATATGGATGAGTGGCTCTCAAACCTCGGCAAATTCCCGCAGGAGTGGTTCGCCCTCTTCGGCGTTGACGCGCACTACGGCATGGGCATATTCACGCCCGAGTCGATAGTCAATATCATCCGCCTCGGCGTGAGCGTTATCATCCTCATCGTGCCGATATTCGGGCTTATCTTCATGGGCAGGCTCGACAGGCGGCAGAGATACGCGGTGTTTGCCCATTTCGGCCTGAGCGCGGTCATAATGTTCGGCTATATATTCGGCATACTTTCGGCGGCGAACTGGCGCCTGAGCCCGATGATATGCACCGGCATTTTTGCGAGCGCCGCGACCTTCACGGGGCTTCGCAGGAGCAGAGTTTCGGTGAGATTTGAGGCGATAACCGCTTGTCTGCTGGCGCTGCTGAGCCTTGTTTCGACCGTGACGATTGCCAAGATGGACAGCAACGGCATAGTGAATAACGAGAAGTATCAGCTTATCAGCGTGCTCGAGGCCTACGGGCTGGATTACGGCTACGCGACCTTCTGGAATTCGCAGGTCATCACCGTGCTCTCGGATTCCGAGGTCAGGGCGGCGAATATCGACGTTAACGAGAAGGGTATCGCCCCATGCAGATACCAGGCGAATATGAAGTGGTTCGAGGATCAGGAGGGCGTTGACCGATACTTTGTCCTGCTCTCGGACAGGGAGGTCGAGACCCTGAGGGCAACTGATGATTGGGCACTGTTTGACGCCCTCGTCACCGACGAGATAAAGCTCGACAACGGGACTATATATCTGTTTGACTCAACAGCTTTTTTAGATTAACACAGAGCCAATATACGTTATTGATCGGCGGCGGCGCAAAGCCTGCCGCCGTTTCTGCTGCCCGAGTGAATTTATCCACGAAGCCCGAGATATCCGTTGCGGGCTGAGTTACCGTCGGGTCGCTGCTGCCGAGCACGAGCACGGCACGGTCGCAGTCAAGGATCACCTTTTGCGAATTCTCGTCGGCTATCAATGCGAAAACGGCGCTCAGCGTTACCGCAAGGCAGAGCACCGCAACGATCGCATAATTCCTGAGCAGCTTCATAATTATCCGTCCTTTGCATATTCATCCATCAGCGACGCAAGGGCGCAGGCGAGCAGCCTGCCCGAGTAGCACGCCTCCTCAAGCGTATTCGCTTCGCTGCCCATCTCGATGAGCAGGCTGAAGTGCGTGATATCCATATTGTATTTGCGCTGCGAAAAGAGCACGGGGCGCATCAGCCCGGGGAACATATCTTCGCACCGCTTTTGCAGCCTCAGGGCGAACCGCAGGTTGTATTCCCAGTCGGGGAAATCCTTGACCTTGCCCTCCTCGGCACCCGTGATTATCATGAGCTGCGCGGCCTTCCTGCCGCCAATCTCGGCTATCGGCTTCATCTTGGTGCCGTCGTCGAGGGTTATCGAGTCGCGGTGGATGTCGAGGACTATCTGTATCTGCGGATTCTCGGCGAGTATCTCTTCGAGAGTTTTGCGCGAATGCGGATATGAGCCGGTGTAATCGTCGTCGTGGATTATTTTATCATGGATAACAGTATACCCCTTTCCGGTCAGATAATTCTCTATCTCCGTGCCGACGCGCACTACGTTCAGATTCTCGTCGTTGCTGCGTGAGGTGCTGCCCTCGGCGTACCAATCCCGCTCTATCAGCTCATAGCCCTCCGAGGTGTGGCTGTGGAATATAAGAATTGCGGGCTTGCTGCGGTCTATTGACAGCTCCAGCGGCTCGGCGAGCACCTTCTCGATATCGAGCGGCTTTGTGTCCGTAGTGTTTTTGACCTTGACGTTCTCAAATATATGAGTTGCGCCTGTCTTGCCGTATGTAGTCGCCCTGATGTCGGCGTCCCGCTTGTCGTCGGCGTAAAGCTCGGTGTATTTCTTGATAATATCGAGGATGTCCTTCGGCGTTTCGGTTATGTCGGCGGGCAGTTCGGGCTTCGGCGCGGCGCTCGTCGGCTCCTCGGCAGGCTTGGTCGCCTTTTTGGCCTTTGACGGCGCGGCCGTTCTCTCGGGCGGGGCGTGGAACATTATCTCGGCTGAGGCGAGCGAGAGCTTAGCCGAGCAGCCGCTGATTATAACGGCGGCGACTACCAGCGCACATATCAGCACGCTGACAAGCTCGTGTGATTTTTCGCTTGCTCTGTTATTCTTCATTTTACCGCTCCTATGTTTTTTCTATATTTATATGCGGGCGGCGAGGAAAATAATATAGAAATACCGCAGCCGATGACTGCGGTATTGTGTTACTCCTCCATCTGCTTGCCGAGAAATGAAGCCGCTATCTGGGCGAGCTTGGTCTCGGTCTGGGTGGGGCAGGAGCCGTTCTCATGCATGAGCAGTATCAGCGAGCCGGAGACATCGCCGCCGCCGATTATCGGGAACGCCACGGCAGCGTCGCGGTCGACGCCCTCGATGGGTTTTAGCCGTTCGCTGTCAACGGCGCAGACGTAATTCTCCCTCTTCTCCATGACCGTCTCAAGGCTTTGGCTGACCCTGCGGTCGATGACCTCTTTTTTTGATATCCCGGCGCAGGCGATAACGCAGTCACGGTCGGTGACTATGACCGCAAGCCCCGTGCCCCTGTAGAGCACGTCGGCATACTGCCCCGTGATCGAGGACAGCTCGCCTATCGGT
The DNA here is from genome assembly GCA_000431775.1 of Clostridium sp. CAG:413. GTDB lineage: Bacteria > Bacillota > Clostridia > Oscillospirales > Acutalibacteraceae > CAG-177. Next base: position 26,683 of record FR888204.1, read on the forward strand.
GAATACTTCTTGAATATGACCTCGCCGTCGGCGTCTGTGTATATCTCCAGCGGGTCGCCCTCGCGGATACGCATGGTGCGGCGGATCTCCTTGGGGATGACTACTCTGCCGAGGTCGTCGATCCTCCTGACGATGCCTGTTGCTTTCATTTTTACCATTCTCCTCTTTCAAATCCAAACGGCAGGATACCCGCCGACGGTTGAATTTTCTTTTTGCCCTGTTATTGTTTGTCACAAAAAGCAGATTTATTCGACGGATCTCCGATAAAAGAGAAGCGGCGGTTTTACCTGCCGCTATAGAAGAATATTTGAAAATAAATTTTCAAATCGCAATATGCTTGGACTTCATAGCGGGCAGCTTGATTCGTCTTCTCCTTGAGTAGAAGGTGTCGAGCACCGCAAGACGGATAAGGTACGCCGCAGGCGAAAATCATTGAAATTACACTATAAATGTGAATCTCAACTCGATTTTTTACAAAATATATCTTGACACCGACTTTGAAATATGGTAAGTTGTGTTTGTAAGGTTGATGATTGCCGTACCCTCGGAATATTGGATTCCGACTGCGTACGGTATGTTGTCGGCCTTATTTTTATACCGGACAAATGTGAACGGAGGAGTTTTGATGTTAAAACGAGCGGTATGCTTTGCGGCGGCAATGATAATTGCGCTTTTGCTCGTCTCATACCCTGCTTTTGCTGTCGAGTATGAAGACCTGCCCCCGGAAATCCGGGAGTATGTTGACGAAGTGAAGTCGAGCGCCTATGAGGAAGGCCGTGAGGATGGCTACGAAGACGGATTCTATGACGGGAAGGATGAGGGGTACGAGGAATATGAGAAAGAAGATGATGCTAATGAGGGTGAGTATGATCCTTATACCGGTGCGTGGAGAGGCCGCTCGGATAATATATTAGGCACGATCGTAACGGTGGGCGGAGCTGTGATTTTCTTCGGCTTTATATTATATTGGATAATCAGAATTTCAATAGAATTGCTGATTGATAAAATAAAAGAGCGCCGAAAGGATCGGGAAAAATAAAACATTTCTTTTCAGGCAAAAATAAAGATTGATTATTTTCTTGCTATGGTGTATAATGAATAAAAATCCGAAAAAGGAGATGTGCAATTATGTCTAAAATGTTCAAAAGGTCGATCGCTGCGTTTATGAGCGCGCTCATGCTGCTTCAGCTTTTCGGCTTTTCGGCATTCGCAGACAGTGAAAAAAACTACATAATTACCGACCCCTACGAGGCTGTCGATTGGGATGAGTGGGGCGCTTACAAATTCCAGCCCCATTGCCACACCAACGCCAGCGACGGCTTCCTTACAGTTGCCGAATTCGTTAAGGAGCACTATGACCTTGATTACGACATTGTTGCTCTTACCGATCACGGTACCATAAACAGAGGCTGGAACAAGGTTCCGCAGACTATTCCGCTTGTCAGATTCGTCAAGAGGGATCGCACCCACATGGCTCCGATAATCCCCCTCACCGACGCGGAATATCAGGCATATATCAGCGGCACCGCCGCCTCTGAGAAGAGAACGCACAAGAACGGTATGCTCGACGTGCCCAAGGGCATAGAGCTGAATATGGCTACGCCTATAGCGGACTGCCACCTGACCGGCTACTTTGCCGAATACGGTCAGGGTCTCGCCGGCGTTTACGGCGATTATGAGACTCCCTCGGCGGGCGTAAAGAAAAACGGCGGAATATCAATGCTTTCCCACGTCGGCGAATATGTCTATACCGACAAGGACAGCGCCGATCACGTCGGTCAGAAGGTTGACGATTACTATGTCAATAAGTTTGCCCGCATTTTTCTTGATAACCAAGGCTCGAGTGTCGGCATGGGGATCAACAGCGCCACCGACGCGCATACACGCTGCGACCGTATTCTCTATGACCAGATCCTCCGGAAAACTATCCCCAACGGCGTTGTGCCGTGGGCGTTCTGCTTTTCGGATTCTCACAATCTCAGGAGCATAAACGACGCTTATACAATGATGCTGATGAAGGATTTTGACCTTGATAATTTCCGCAGCAGCATGGAGAACGGCCTTTGCTTCGCGGTTTCGCATTATTCAAACGGCTATGAGCTTGACGGCGAGCCCGAAATGCCGGGATTCGATGAGGATAAGGTCTATGACGAGGAGCTTTATCTGCTCGATAACACCCCGATGGTCACGAGAGTGACGGTCGATCAGGAGAAGGACACTATTTCTGTCGAGGGCACGAACTTCGACAGAATTGTTTGGGTCTCCGACTGCAACGTCATAAAGCGCACGGAGAACATCACAAACGGCAAGGCTGTCCTTGACCTCCATGCCTCCGACCTGATGAATGAGCCTAACCTTTATGTCCGCTTCTATATCACCGGCGAGAACGGCATTTGCTACTCTCAGCCGTTCGTGCTCAATGTTGAGGGCGAGGGGCTTGAGCCTGTCGAGGTGCCCGAGACTCACGATATCTCGACCCGTCTGCGCACCTTCTCCACCATTATGGACTGGCTCTTCTTCAAATTCAATCCGCTTATCTGGGTGTTCAAATATTTTGCGCTCGGCTACAGCGTATTTGACCGCTTCTTTGATGCATATTGATATAACGCAATGATAAGGGCGCAGCTCATAACGGGCTGCGCTTTTTTGAGCTTGCATACGGGGCGGCTGTGTGTTAAAATGGATCCATAACAGGCGAGAGGAGATAGTTATGCTGCCTGACAGAGAAGCTGCGTTAAATGAACTGCGCCTTGCGGGCGAGATGAACCCGGGGCCGTGGACGGAGCATTCGCTCAATGTGGCTCGGGCCGCAAGGCTGATAGCCGATGGTTGCGGAGATATTGACCCCGAGTGCGCCTTTATCTGCGGCTTGCTGCACGATATCGGCCGAAGGACGGGCATTTCGGCGACCCGCCATGTCATCGACGGCTACGATTACACCGCTGCCAAGGGCTGGGATGAGGCGGCGAGAGTCTGCCTGACCCACTCCTTCCCCGTCAAGGATATTGAAGCCGACATTGCAAAGAAGGATATCACCGCCGAGCAGTATGATTTCATTAAGAGCTTCCTCGACTCGATTGAATACGACGATCTTGACCGCTTGATAATCCTCTGCGACGCGCTGGCAGACGCCAAGGGCTTCTGCATTCTCGAGAAGCGCTTTGTGGATACGACCCGCCGATACGGCATTTGCCCGTTCACGGTGGACAGATGGAATAAAACCTTTGAATACAAGGAATATTTCGAGGCGAAGGCGGGCTGCTCGGTCTATTCGCTGCTGCCCGGGATAGAGAAGTGTATTTATTGACGGAGAATTTATGGAGCTTTGGGACGCATACGACCGTGAATTGAATAAGCTCGGCGTGACCCTTGTCAGGGGCGAAGAAGTGCCCGACGGGATGTATCATCTTGTCAGCGAGGTTATAGTCAAACACACCGACGGCGAATTCCTGCTCATGCAGCGAGCGCCTACGAAGCATTTCGGCGGTATGTGGGAGGCGACGGCGGGCGGCTCGGCTCTATGCGGAGAATCTCCGCTTGACTGCGCCCGCAGAGAATTGCTTGAGGAAACGGGGCTGAGCGGCGAATTTACCCGTATCGGCACGGTTGTGCACGACGGGCACAGGAGCATTTATGCCGAATTCCTGTGTGTTACCGATCACGATAAGAATTCCGTACGGCTCCAGACGGGCGAGACGGCGGCATCTAAATGGGTCGGCTTTGAGAAATTAAAGAGTATGGAAGCCGAACTTGCAAGCGTCCGCTGCCTGCATTCATATTACGAATACGGAGAGAGCAATGGAAATAATCAGATATGAGCCGAAGTACCGCGACGACCTTATCTTCATGGTGCTTGCGGCAAAGGACGCTATCGGGCGGGTGCCGACTCTTAACGCCGATCTGCTCGATATAGAGGGCTTTTATCTTGACAAAGGCGATATGTTTTGGCTTGCTGTCGACGGCGGCAGGGTCGTCGGCTCGATAGGGTGCAATTTATTGCCCGACGGGGCTGCCGTGCTGCACAGGCTTTATGTGAAGCCGAAATTCAAAAGGCAGGGGATAGGCGGAGCACTCCTCAAGACAGCCGAGAATTTTGCCGCCGAAAACGGCAGAACGGTGATGAAGCTCCACCTCGGGGACGCTGCGACCTACAGCGAATCAAGGACGTTTTACCCGAAACACGGATATATTTTTCTCTCCGAGGATCAAATGCAAAAGGAATTGTAAATACGGTAAGTGTCTTTAACAAAATCAATTGTATTGAACGGAAAATAATCATATAATCGAGATATATTTGATTTCGCCGCGAAAGGATGATGAGAATGAAGCCCGTGAGTTTTTATCTTGTGACCGATACTCATTATTTTGAGCCGTCGCTCGGCGCCGAGGGCAAAGCCTTTGACGACTATATGCGGAGCGAGCTTTACTTCGTAAAAGAGAGCAGCGCAATAGTCAAAGCCGTATTTGACCGCATTGCCGAGGATAAAGAGACGGATATAGTCATAATCCCGGGCGATCTCACCAAAAACGGCGAGAAGGAGAGCCACAGGAGCTTTGTCAAGGAGCTGCAAAGGCTCAAGGACAGCGGTAAAAAGGTCTTTGTCATCACGGCGGGTCACGACTATAATGACAGCCCCTGCGCCTACAGGGGAGGCGAGCGTGTGCCCGTTGAGGGCACGAAATTTGAGGAGCTGCACGATATCTATTATGAATTCGGGCTTGCCGACGCTCTCGCCGTCGATGAAGCGACGAATTCCTACATGGCGGAGATATCACCGGGCGTCAGGATGCTGGCTCTGTGCTGTGACAGCCCTGCAAACGATAGGGGTCGTATCGACGAGCGCCTGACCGAGTGGGCTCAGGCTCAGCTTGACGACGCAAGGTCCGCGAACGCCTTTGTTTTTGCGATCTGCCATTACCCGATTATCCCACCCGTGCCCGTTTTTGACCTCGTGGGCGACGCCAAGGTCAGGGATTGGCGCACCGTTGCTTCGTTCCTTGCGGATAACGGCGTGGAGCTTGCCTTCACGGGGCATATGCATATCCAGAGCATCAATGAATTCCGCAGCGAAAAGGGCAACCGCCTGATAGATGTCTGCACGAGCACTCTCGTCGGAAGCCCTGCGAAATACAGAAAAATCAGCATCGGCGAGCACGGAGAGCTCAGCATTCGCAGCCTTGATGTGCCCGATTTCGGCTGGGATACGGGCGGCCTGACCGGCAAGGAATACTTTGACAAACGCGGCAGGGACGGCATCCTCGGCAAGGTCGACCATGCCCTCAGCGGCGGCAAGGGCTTCGCAAAATTCGGCAAAAAGGCGGGCAAAAAAATCTTTCATTCCGTCAAACTCGGCACGGTTGCGCGCCTGCTTTGGATAAGGATAGATAAGTCGCTGAAAAAGCAGAGATTATATGACGTTGCGGGCGATGTCGGGCTTGCGATATTTGAGGGCGACCGCCCCTATGTGCCCGGCACTCCGCTTTATGACGCGCTCGCCAAGGCGCTGAGTCGTCTCGGCTTCATCCTGCACAAGGTCGAGCCGAAGCTCTCAAAGGGCGGCAGGCAGGTCGACTTGACCGATATGCTGCTCAACACCGTCGGCAGCAATAATCCGTATTCCGACCAAGATGCCGATTTTGAATTAAAACACTGAATTATACGCTCCCGTCGGGTCGTTTTTCGCCCGTCGGGGGCTGATTTTATATAAAAAAGTCTTATAATTTAAAATATTTTAATTGTTAATAAATATTTTATTGTTATTTTGTGATAAGATATGCTATAATACACTGAAATAATAAAATCGAGTAGTATCGGCAGGTGAGAGCATGTCAGTTAAGATATCGGGGGTCGCTCCCGACAGCATCGCGCACAAAAAGAGAATATCGGCGGGCGAAGAGGTTATAAGCATCAACGGCAAAGAGATAAATGACGTGCTCGACTACCGCTTCTATCTCAACGACCGCAAGCTGCGGCTTGTTTTGAAGCACCCGAAAGGCGGCTCGAAGCTGGTCATCATCCATAAGGATGAGAGCGATGATATCGGGCTTGAATTCGAGACCTACCTCATGGATAAGCAGCACAGCTGCAAAAATAAATGTGTCTTTTGTTTTATCGACCAGCTCCCGAAGGGGCTGAGGGACAGCCTCTATTTCAAGGATGACGACGCGAGGCTCTCCTTCCTTTTCGGCAATTATATCACGCTGACCAATCTCTCCGACGCCGAGGTGCAGAGGATAATAGATATGCACATCAGCCCTGTGAATATATCGGTTCACACGATGAACCCCGAGCTGCGGGTCAAGATGATGCTGAATCCCCATGCAGGCGAATCCCTGCGGCATCTGTATCACCTCGCCGAGGCGGGCGTTGCGATAAATACTCAGCTCGTGCTTTGCCCCGGCTTAAACGACGGCAAGGAGCTGGAATTCAGCCTGAGGGAGCTTTTTAAGCTCTACCCATCGGTGATGAGCATAGCTGCCGTGCCCGTCGGGCTGACCGACCACCGCAAGGGGCTGTATCCGCTGAAGCCCTACACGCCCGAGACCGCGGGCGAAGTGATAGATATAATCGATCGCTGCAATGCCGAATTCAAAGCGGAGCACGGCGAGACGATTGCCTACGCCGCCGACGAATTCTATATCAAAGCGGAGCGGCCGATACCGCCGACGGAGTACTACAACGGCTTCCCGCAGCTTGAGAACGGAGTTGGCATGTGGGCGCTGCTGCGCGAGGAATTCATGCAGGCGCTCGACGAATGCACCGTTACCGAGAGGGATCGCAGCGTTTCGCTTGTGACTGGCAAGGCTGCCTACCCGCTCATCAAGGAGCTTGCCGAGGCGGCGATGAAGAAGATAAAAGGGTTGAATGTCAAGGTCATTATGGCGGAGAACAGGCTCTTCGGCAGCATGATAACGGTCTCGGGGCTGCTGTGCGGCGAGGATATCGCTTATGCCGCCGAGAATGCGGGCGAGCTGGGCGAGGAGCTTATGATCCCGCCGAACTGCCTTCGCAGCGAGGGCGATATGTTCCTTGACGATATGACCCCGGAGCAGCTTTCACAGCGGCTCGGGGTGAAGATAACCCAAACCGGCGGCAGCGGGGACGAGCTGCTGTCCTCTATGTTAGGAGGTAATTAAATGGCAGGAAATGTTGTGGCGATAGTCGGCAGACCGAATGTCGGCAAATCCACTCTTTTTAATAAACTCATAGGATCCCGCCTCTCGATAGTCGACGATACGCCGGGCGTTACCCGCGACAGGATATACGGCGACTGCGAGTGGCTCAACAGGCACTTTATGCTCATCGACACCGGAGGCATTGAGCCGAGCTCGGACGATATCATCTTAAAGCAGATGAGGCGTCAGGCTCAGCTCGCCATTGACAGCGCCGAGGTTATAATCTTTGTCACCGATATCCGCAGCGGCGTCGTAGCAACGGACAGCGAGGTGGCGGCAATGCTCCGCAAGAGCGGCAAGCCCGTTGTGCTCTGCGTCAACAAGTGCGACACCGTCGGCGAGCTTCCCGCTGATTTCTATGAATTCTACAACCTCGGTCTCGGCGACCCGATAGCCGTTTCGTCCGTCCACGGTCACGGTACAGGCGACCTGCTCGACGAGGTGCTCAAGTATCTGCCCGCAGCGGAGGAGTCCGAGGAGGACGAGGACGAGTGCATCAAGGTCGCTGTTATCGGCAAGCCCAATGTCGGCAAATCCTCGCTTGTCAACGCCGTGCTCGGCGAGGACAGAATGATAGTCTCCGATATCGCGGGCACGACCCGTGACGCCACGGATTCGCTGGTCGAGAATGAATTCGGTAAATTCATCTTCATTGATACGGCGGGTCTGCGCCGCAAGAGCAGGGTCTATGACCAGATAGAGAAGTATTCGACCATCCGCGCAAGGATGGCTGTGGAGAGAGCGCAGGTCTGCGTTATCATGATAGACGCGACCGAGGGCTTCACCGAGCAGGATTCAAAGGTCGCGGGCATCGCTCACGAGATGGGCAAGGGCTGCATAATTGCGGTCAACAAGTGGGATGCCGTCGAGAAGGACGGCAAGACCATGGATCAGCAGCGCAAGAAGCTGATGAAGGATTTTGCGTTCATGTCCTACGCCCCGATAATATTTATCTCGGCGAAGGAAAAAATAAGGCTCGACCGTCTGTTTGAGCTTATTAAATTCGTCGATACTCAGAACGCCATGCGTATCTCGACGGGCAAGCTGAACGACGTTCTCGCCGACGCAACGGCGAGGGTGCAGCCCCCGACCGATAAGGGCAGGCGGCTCAAGATATACTACATGACTCAGGCCTCCACAAGGCCGCCGACATTCGTCTGCTTCGTCAACGACGCTGAGCTTTTTCACTACAGCTACAGGCGTTATCTTGACAATCAGATAAGGGAGGTGTTCGGCCTCGAAGGAACGCCCACGAGGATGGTAGTGCGTGAAAGAGAGTCAAACAAGAAATGATAGTTTTAGGTATAGACCCGGGCTATGCGATAGTCGGCTGCGGGGTCGTCGAGTATCAGAGCAACCGCTTCAGGCTCCTGACCTACGGCGCAATAATCACCGAGGCTCACACGCCCTTTAATGAGCGGATAGAGAAAATATACGACGAGGCGGACGAGCTTATGAAGCGTTTTCACCCGGAGGCAATGGCGATAGAGAAGCTGTTCTTCAACACCAACCAAAAGACGGCTATCGACGTTGCCCAGGCGAGGGGGGCGCTCGTGCTCGCCGCTCAGAAGAACAAGATACCGATATTTGAGTATACCCCGCTTCAGGTCAAACAGAGCGTCGTCGGCTACGGCAGAGCGGAGAAAAAGCAGGTGCAGGAGATGACCCGCATCATGCTCAATCTCGAGAAGATACCGAAGCCCGACGATGCGGCGGATGCGCTTGCCATGGCGATATGCCACTGCCACAGCGCCGGCTCGCTGATAGGCAGACTCAGCAGATAAGTAACCACTCGGAGGAATCAAAATGTTTTACAGTCTTACCGGCACGGTCGTCTTTGCGGATGAGAGCAGCGTGGCTCTCGACTGCGGCGGCGTTGCGTTCAGGCTATTTACAACGGGCAATACTCTCAGGCAGTGCGCCCCCGTCGGCGAGGTGCAGACCCTCTACACTCATCTGAATGTGCGCGAGGACGCTCTCGACCTTTTCGGTTTCGCGGAGAAGAGCGAGCTTGATTGCTTCAAGATGCTTACCGGCGTCACGGGTGTCGGCCCCAAGGCGGGTCTCGCCATCCTCTCGTGCCTCACTCCCGATATGCTGGCGGTGAGCGTTGCGGGCGGCGACGTCAAGGCGATAACGGCGGCTCAGGGCGTCGGTCCGAAGCTCGCCCAGAGGATAGTCCTTGAGCTTAAAGGTAAGCTGGATTCCTTTGCTTCAAGCTCCGAGAGCCTCGGCAATATAGCGGCGGCTCAAAAGGCGACGGTCAGCTACGCGGGAGAGGATGCGGTCAACGCTCTCGTCATGCTCGGCTACACCCGCTCCGAGGCAAGCATAGCTGTCGGCAAGCTGGACGGCAACCTTTCAACCGAAGAAATGATAAAGCAGGCGCTTAAAATGCTTGCAAGGAATATATAAAAGGGGAGAGCCGATTTGGATTTTGATTTTGAAAACAGAATAGTAGCCCCCGAGTTCTCCTCGGCTCAGGATAATGAGCTGGAGCTTTCCCTGCGCCCGAAGGTGCTCGGCGAGTATATCGGGCAGGATAAGGTTAAAGAAAACCTTTCGGTTTATATAGAAGCAGCCCGCCAGAGGGGCGAGCCGCTCGACCATGTGCTGCTCTACGGTCCTCCGGGTCTCGGCAAGACCACCCTCGCGGGCATTATCGCCAACGAAATGGGCGTCAACTTCCGAGTGACGAGCGGCCCCGCGATAGAGAAGCCGGGCGACCTCGCCGCATTGCTGACTAACCTCAACGACGGCGACGTGCTCTTCATTGACGAGATCCACCGACTTTCCAGAGCGGTCGAGGAAGTGCTTTACCCCGCGATGGAGGATAACGTGCTCGATATCATCATCGGTAAAGGACCCTCCGCACGCTCGATAAGGCTCGACCTGCAACGCTTCACGCTTGTGGGTGCCACCACGAGGGCGGGTCAGCTCAGCGCCCCGCTGCGCGACCGTTTCGGCGTTGTGCTCCGCCTTGAGCTTTACACCCCCGAGCAGCTTGCTCAGATAGTTACGAGGAGCGCCGATATACTCGGCATCGAGATAGACCCCGCGGGCGCTTTGGAGATAGCTTCGCGCTCGAGAGGCACCCCGAGGATCGCTAACAGGCTGCTCAAGAGGTCGAGGGACTTCGCTCAGATAGTCTGCGACGGCGAGATCACTAAGGAAGCGTCGTCCATTGCGCTTGACCGCATGGAGATAGACGAGCTGGGGCTTGACTCGATAGACAGGCTGATACTCAAAACTATGATAAGGAATTATAACGGCGGCCCCGTGGGGCTTGAGACGATAGCCGCAGCCATCGGCGAGGAGGCGGTGACCATTGAGGATGTATACGAGC
>FR888204.1:37218-66920 GCA_000431775.1 Clostridium sp. CAG:413
GTATACGAGCCGTATCTTATGCAGATAGGCTTCCTCAGCCGCACCCCGAGGGGCAGGACGGTCACGCCCGCCGCTTACGCCCACCTCGGCTTGACCATGCCTGGGCAGCAAAGGCTGGAGGTCTGATATGAGAGCATACAAAGATTGGAAGGATTACGAGCTTATCGACTGCTCGGACGGCGAGAGGCTTGAGCGCTGGGGAGATATCGTCCTTGTGCGCCCCGACCCGCAAGTGATATGGAAAACTCCGAAGGAGCATCCGCTTTGGGCAACTCCGCACGCCGTCTATAACCGCTCAAGCTCGGGCGGCGGCAGCTGGAGCGTGTATTCAAAGATGCCGCCCGTGTGGCAGATAGGCTTTGAGGATCTGAAATTCAATATAAAGACCATGGGGTTCAAACATACGGGTCTGTTCCCCGAGCAGGCGGTCAATTGGAATATGACCGCCGATATCATCAGGGCAGCCCGCAGACCCGTCAAGGTGCTCAACCTCTTCGCCTACACCGGCGGAGCGACCGTTGCGGCGCTTAAAGCGGGCGCAAGTGTCACCCATGTGGACGCCTCCAAGGGCATGACCCTTTGGGCTAAAGAGAATGCCGCCGCGAGCGGGCTTGCCGACGCTCCCGTACGCTGGCTGGTAGACGACTGCATCAAATTCGTGCAGCGTGAAATACGCAGAGGCAATAAATACGATATCATCATCATGGATCCGCCCTCATACGGCAGAGGCCCGGGCGGCGAGGTCTGGAAGCTCGAGAACGAGGTCTACGGCTTCGTGGAGCTGTGCTCCGAGCTGCTTTACGAGGATTCGCTCATGGTGCTGATAAATTCATACACCACCGGTCTGTCACCGAGCGTGATGGAATATATCCTCGGCGAGACCGTGCAGCGCAAGCTCGGCGGCAAGGTGACGAGCGATGAGATAGGCATACCCGTCTCCTCAAAGCCCGGCAGAGTGCTGCCCTGCGGCGCAAGCGCAGTGTGGACAAAATGATCCTTGATGGGGAAAGAGCATTTAGTGCGTTAAACTCGGCAGAAAATTACCGTAACAAAAGGAAATCCGTATGAGCGAGAAACTTATTGAACTTAAAAACGTCACCTTTACCTATGACGGCGACGATGAGGAGGAGAAGCGTCAAAGTGCTCTCACCGACATCGACCTCACGATAAATAAAGGCGAATTCGTGGCGGTGCTCGGGCATAACGGCTCGGGCAAGAGCACCCTTGCGAAGCTGTGCAACGCCGTATATGAGCCGACCGAGGGCACCGTCACGGTCAAAGGCATAGTCTCCGGCAGCGAGGAGAACGACGATAAGATACGCCGCGTAGTCGGCATGGTCTTTCAGAACCCCGACAACCAGATAGTCGCAACGATAGTTGAGGACGACGTGGCGTTCGGCCCGGAGAATCTCGGCATCGAGCCGAAGGAGATAAGAAAAAGAGTTGACGACGCATTAAAGAGCGTCAATATGTATGAGCTGCGCCACAGGGAGCCGCATAAGCTCTCCGGCGGTCAGAAGCAGCGGGTCGCCATAGCGGGCGTGCTCGCCATGCAGACCGAGTGCATAGTGCTTGATGAGCCTACCGCCATGCTCGACCCGATGGGCAGAGCCGAGGTTATGAGCACCGTCCACCGCCTCAATAAGGAGCTCGGCATCACCGTCGTGCTCGTCACCCATTTCATGGAGGAGGCAGTCGGCGCAGACAGGATAGTAGTTATGGACAGCGGCAGGATCGTCATGGACGGCACACCCGCCGAGGTATTCTCTCAGGCGGATAAGGTGCGTGAATGCGGGCTTGATATCCCGCAGCCGACGGAGCTTTGCCGCCTGTTAGGCTTAGGCAATGCGGTGCTCAGCGTGGACGAATGCGTTGAGCGCATAGCCGCAATGCTCGGAGGTAAGGTATGACCCACGCAATTGAGACAATAGGGCTGACGCACTATTATTCAAAGGGCACCGTGCAGCAGGTCGCCGCGATCAATGACGTCAACCTGACTATAGAGAAGGGCGAGCTTGTGGGTGTTATCGGCCACACAGGCTCAGGCAAAAGCACCCTGATATCCCATTTCAACGGCCTTTTGAAGCCCGACGCGGGCAAGGTACTCGTTGACGGCACAGATATCTGGAAAGATAAGGAGACTCTGCGAAACACACGCTTCAAGGTCGGCCTTTGCTTCCAATACCCGGAGTATCAGCTCTTTGAGGAGACAGTTTTCAAGGATATAGCTTTCGGCCCTAAAAATATGAAGCTCAGCGAGGCCGAGGTCAAGGAGAGAGTGCTTAGAGCCGCCGAATTCGTCGGCGTGAAGCCCGAGCATCTTGACAAATCCCCGTTTGACCTTTCAGGCGGAGAAAAAAGGCGCGTAGCCATAGCGGGCGTTATGTCCATGGAGCCGGAGGTGCTGATATTTGACGAGCCTGCGGCGGGTCTTGATCCTCAGGGCAGGCGTGAGCTTATAAAGCTCATCAAGGATTACCGTGAGCAGACCGGCAGCACCGTCGTGATAGTCTCCCACAGCATGGAGGATATAGCGAGCCTTGCCGACAAGGTGATTGTTATGAATAATTCAAGGATAGAGATGCAGGGCACAGTTGACGAGGTGTATTCACGGGGCGAGGAGCTGCGCCGCATAGGGCTGAATATCCCCGAGATAACCGAGATATTCCTGCGCCTGCGCGCGAGGGGCTTTGACGTGTCCGCAAATGTCTATACTGTTGAGCAGGGAGCGGCGATACTCAAGGCTCTCGCTTCGGGGAGGCGCGGCAAATGATTAAAGATATGACCATAGGCCAGTATTACCCCGGCGAGTCCGTGCTCCACAGGCTCGACCCGAGGATGAAGCTCGTGCTGACCTTTGCGATGATAGTTGTTATCTTCCTTTGCAAGAGCTTCCTTTCGCTTGCGCTGATAGCGCTCTTCACTATTGCGGCGGCGATAGCCTCAAAGGTGCCCGCCAAGATGATATTAAAGAGTCTCAAGCCCATTGTGATAATCCTGATATTCACAGCGGCGCTCAATATACTCTATACCCAGGGCGGCAGGACTTATTTTGAGTGGTGGAAGATATCCGTCACCGAGAAAGGCGTCAATACCGCCATATTCACCATGGTCAGGATAATCGTGCTCGTGGTCATCAGCTCGCTGCTGACCTATACCACGACCCCCACCATGCTGACCGATGCCCTTGAGCGGGTGCTCTCGCCCCTCAAGATATTCAAGATAAAGGTGCATACACTCGCCATGATGATGACCCTTGCTCTGCGCTTTATCCCGACCCTCATCGAGGAGATAGACAGGATAATGAACGCCCAAAAGGCAAGGGGCGCCGACCTTGAGACGGGCGGCGTATTCCAGCGGGCGAAGGCGCTCGTGCCCATATTTGTGCCCCTGATGGTCTCGTCATTCCGCCGCGCCTATGAATTGGCGTTTGCAATGACCTGCCGCTGCTACACCGGCGGCGAGGGCAGGACGAGGATGAAGCAGATGAAGCTCGGCCTCCGTGACATTGCGGCAGCGGTCATATGCGTTGCCGTGACGGCGGGCATCATAGTGCTCAATCACTTCTTTGACGCAGTTATTTGAGGAATTTATATGAGAAATCTTCTTTTGACCCTGTCGTTTGACGGGTCGGCATACCACGGCTGGCAGGTGCAGGAGAATGCCTGCACCGTTCAGCAGACCCTTCAGGACGCCTTTGAACGCATCTGCTCGACGAGGGATAACGTCGTCGGCTGCTCGAGGACGGATTCGGGGGTCCATGCGAATATGTATTGCTGCAATATCAGGACGGAGAATCCGATAGACTGCGGCAAGCTCGTCACGGCTATGAACGCCGTTTTGCCGCGGGATATCGCCGTCACGGGCTGCCGTGAGGTGCCGTTTGAATTCCACGCGAGGTATGATTGCAGGTCAAAAGAGTATATCTATAAAATATGGAACTCCCCGAACAAAAATCCGTTCTTATATAATTATTCATTACATTATAAATACCCGCTTGACGCCGAGATGCTCGACGCTCAGGCGAGGGACTATATCGGCAGCCACGATTTCTCGTCATTCTGCGCCGCCGGCAGCAGCGTGAGCACCACCGTAAGGTGCGTTAAGAATGCGAGAATCGAGCGAAGCGGCGACATGGTCGTTCTCACCGTGGAGGCGGACGGCTTCCTCTATAACATGGTGCGTATAATGGTCGGCACGCTTATTGATATCTCGAGCGGCAAGCTCGAGCGCGGCTCGATAGGCGATATCATCGCCGCAAAGGACCGCGGCAGGGCGGGCTTCACCGCACCGCCGCACGGCCTGTATCTGAACAGAGTAGAATATTGACCGAATGGGGGCGATACGGCTTGGCAGATAAAAAAATAATCAAATTCAGCAGGAAGAGAAATAAAAAACTCGCCAAAAAGATATATCGCATAGTGCGAATACCGCTTGCCGTGCTTGCGGTCGTCTTTGCCGTGTTCCTCAGCGCAAGGATGCTCGGCGAGGTGGCGGTGTCCAACATCAGCGACGCTTTCAGGCAGATACCCTACATATTCTCCCACGGCTCGGGCTACCCGTGCAGCGTGGACGCTGCGGGCAATATCAGAGCGGAGCTTATCGGGGATTCCCCCGCCGTGCTCGGCTCCGGCTCGCTCACCGTATATTCTTCATCGGCAAGGAAAATGAATGAAACGCAGCTCAGCTCCGCCGACTCCAAAATCGTATCAAAGAACGGCAGAGCGCTGCTTTACAGCAATACATCGAATACATTAAATCTCAGCGGTAAGACAGAGAGCCTCGGCAGCCTGACGGTCGATTCGCCAGTCACCGTCGCCGCTCTCGCCTCAAACGGCAGCGTCGCCGCCGCCTTCTCCTCGGAGCAGGCGCAGAGCGTGCTTGCCGTCTACAACAAGCGGAGTAAGGAGATATTCCGCTGGAATTGCTCAAAAGAATACATCTCGGCCGTTGACCTCTCTCGCAGCGGAAGGACGGTCGCCGTCTCCGCAGTGGGGGCGGAAAATGCTCAGATATATTCACGCTTTTTGATTTTTGACGTCAAGAAGTCAGAGCCGAGGGTCGATATCAAGGTCGACGGAGCGATGATACTTCGCCTCGTCTGCGGCTCCTCCGGCAAGGTCATCGCCGTTTGCGACAATCGCACGCTCGTCTATGACAAGAGCGGCGGGCAGCTCCTTGAGCTTGCCTACGGCGACGGCAATCTCGTATCCGCCGTCAGCGACGATAAGGGCAACACCCTTGTTTGCTATAAGGACAGCGGCGGCTCAAAGATCAATGCGGCGAGGATATCGGCTGCGGGTAAATTGACCTGCACCGTTACCGCCGAGGCTCAGCCGGACTGCGTCGCCGTCAGGGCGGGCAGATTCGTGCTCGTGAGCGGCAAAACGGCGGTCGAATACGGCTCAGCCGGTCAGGAAAGGAGGAGATTTGAGACAGCGGAGAATGCTTCGCTTGTCATGCTTGCGTCAAGCTGCGTTTATACGCTTGAGAATTCGCAGCTGTGCAAATATTGACACGGGCGAAATTTTGTTTTATCATAGGGTCAGCCGACTGGCGTGACCCGGGAGGACATATGGATTATTTAGCTTTGGTTTTTGATGCGGTGCTCGTGCTGGTCTTTGTCTCCGCCGTGCTTGAGGGCAGGCGCAGGGGCTTCGCTGTGACGGCGCTCTCGTTCATCGCATCCGTAATAAGCATAATAGCGGCAAAGGAATATTCGGAGCCGCTTGCACAGTGGGCAAACAACTCTTTTGTCCACGAAAGCATAGTCAACAAGCTCACCGATATAATCAGCTCAAATCTCGGCAGCGGCACGGAGACCGTCATAGGCGCTCTGCCGTCCTACATAGTCAACGCCGCACGGGAGATGGGCGTTTCGGTCGAAAGCCTCATCGGTCAGCTCGCTTCGGACGCGTCCGTTGCAAAGGTCGCCGAGGAGATAACCGCTGCGGCGGAGAAATCGGTGATACTGCCGCTGCTGAATGTGGTCGCGTTCCTCGTTATCTTTGCCGTCGGCAAGGCGCTGCTCGGCATAGGCGCGAGAGTCATAGGCCTTGCGGCAAAGCTGCCCGTTATCAGGCATATCGACAAAGCGATAGGCGCGGTCGGCGGCGCTCTTAAGGGCTTGATAGCCGTCGTCATAGTCAGTGTGGTGCTCTACACCGTCGCGGGCGTTGCGGGCGACACCGAATTCGGCAAAGCGGTCAACGATACATTTATGGTGCAGCGCATTGCTCAGACAGTTTTATTAATACTTTTTAAATGATAATCAGGAGGTCATTTTATGAAAAAGATACTTAAAGAATACTTCACCGGCTGCCTCACGGTGCCGAATTTGCTCTCATTTCTCCGCATAGTCATGGTGCCGATATTCGCCGTGCTCTTTCATCAGGGCAGATACGGTTGGGCGGTTTTTGTGCTTGCCCTCTCGGGTCTCAGCGACTTCTTTGACGGCAAGATAGCCCGCCGCTTCAATCAGATAAGCAACCTCGGCAAGATGCTTGACCCCGTTGCCGACAAGCTCACTCAGATAACGATAGCCATTATGTTTTACCTGACCTTCAGAGGCAGCTCGGATGCGACCGTCAAGGCGTTCAGCTGGGTGTTCCTTGTATTCCTCATCAAGGAGGCGGTCATGGTAGTCGGCGGAGCGGCGATGATAGCCCTCGGCCTTAAGCCCGGCGCGGCGGAGATGCCCGGCAAGGTTGCCACCTTTGTGTTCTATCTCGTTATGATAACGATAATCGCGTTCGGCCCCGATATCGGCATACTCGGCAGCGTATTTACCCTCCCCTCGGCGGTAATGATAGCATTGGTGTGCGTGAGCGTGCTGCTGACGATAGTTGCCTTTGTGAGCTATATGCCCGACGTTTGTCGACAGCTTAAAGAGAAAAAAGCAAAAAAATAATTATAAAAGGGAAAAAATATGAAACAGGTCTTATGTGCCAGATGCAAAAAGCGCCCCGCAATGTTTTTCGTCACCAAGGTGGAGGGCGATAAAACCACGCAGGAGGGTCTTTGCATCAAGTGCGCGCTTGAAATGAATATCGGCCCCGTCAAGCAGATAATGCAGAGCATGGGGATATCCGAGGATGAGCTGGACGATGTCAGCGAGCAGTTCGAGGCAATGTTCGGCGAGGACGGAGGCTTTGAGCCGGGCGGAGCGGGCACAATGCCGTTCCTCCAGAATTTCGCCGCAATGAACGGCGACAACTCCGCCCCCCAGACTTCGGAGGAGGAAGCCGCACCCGAAAAGAAGAAAAGGTGGGGCAAAAAGAATAAGGGCGAGGGCGAGCGTAAGCGCAAGTTCCTCGACCAATACTGTACCGACCTCACTGCCAAGGCGAGAGCGGGCAGGATAGACAGGATAATCGGCAGGGATAACGAGATCTATCGTGCGATACAGATCCTTTGCAGGCGCACAAAAAACAACCCGTGCCTTATCGGTGAGCCGGGCGTCGGCAAGACTGCCATTGCCGAGGGGCTTGCCCTGCGTATAGCCGCGGGCGATGTGCCGGCGAAGCTGAAGGATAAGGAGATACACCTGCTTGACCTCACCGCTCTTGTGGCGGGCACTCAGTTCAGAGGTCAGTTCGAGAGCAGGATCAAAGGCCTTATCGACGAGGTCAAGAGCGAGGGCAATATCATCCTCTTCATCGACGAGGTGCATTCCCTTGTCGGCACGGGTGACGCTGAGGGCTCGATGAACGCCGCAAATATCCTCAAGCCCTCACTTTCAAGAGGCGAGATACAGATAATCGGCGCCACGACCTTCACCGAGTACAGGAAGTATATCGAGAAGGACGCCGCGCTGGAGCGCAGGCTCCAGCCCATCAGGGTCGAGGAGCCGTCGATAGCTCAGACGGTCGAGATGCTCAAGGGCGTCAAGGATTATTATGAGGATTTCCACCGCGTAACCGTCAGCGACTCGCTGATAGAGCGCGCCGTTGTGCTCTCGGAGAGATATATCAATGACAGGTTCCTGCCCGATAAGGCGATAGACCTGCTCGACGAGGCGTGCACCTGCGCCAATCTGAGAAATAAGAATATAAGCAACTATGAGACTGCCCTTGACGAGCTTTCACAGCTTGAGGAGCATGAGTCGGAGCTTATGGAGGTCGACTCCCCGAGCGAATCCGATTACGAGGAGATAGCCAAGATAAAGGCGGAGATACTCAAGAAGCAGCAGGACGTTAAGGAGCTTGAGACCCTTGCCGCCGACAACCGCGTCACCGAGGACGACCTCGGCAGAGTTATCCAGCTCTGGACGGGCATACCCGCGAGCAAGGTCATCGAGAGCGACCTTCGCCGCCTTGCAAGCCTTGAGGATAACCTTAAAGCGAAGCTCATCGGTCAGGACGAAGCCATAGAGCTTGTCTGCGCCGCAATACGCAGGGGCAGGGTGCAGATAAATCCCCGCCGCCGCCCCGCTTCATTCATATTCGTCGGCCCCACGGGCGTCGGCAAAACGGAGCTTGTAAAGCTGCTTGCAAACGAGCTGTTTGAGACGCCGGAGACCTTGATACGCCTTGATATGAGCGAATTCATGGAGAAACACTCCGTCTCAAGGATCATCGGCTCGCCACCGGGCTATGTCGGCTATGACGAGGCGGGTCAGCTCACCGAGAAGGTGCGCCGCAAGCCCTATTCCGTCGTTCTCTTTGACGAGATAGAGAAGGCTCACCCCGACGTGATGAATATCCTGCTCCAGATCCTCGACGAGGGCAAGATCACCGACGCTCAGGGCAGAAACGTCAGCTTTGAGAATACCGTTATCATCATGACCTCAAATGCGGGCAGCAACCGCAGCGCAGGGGCGCTCGGCTTCGCCAAGAGCAAGAACGAGGCTTCAAAAGAGAAGGCGCTCAAGGCGCTCTCCGAATTCCTCAGGCCCGAATTCATCGGCAGAGTGGACGAGGTCGTCGTGTTCAACGACCTGACGCAGCATGATTACGAGCGCATCGCCGCCCTCATGCTCGGCGAGCTTGTTTCGCCGCTTGCCGACAAGGGTATCGCTCTTGCGTGGGACGATAAGGCGACCGAGGCCATTGCACGCCTGTCCGTGGACGGCACGAGGGGCGCAAGAGACCTCAGAAACGTCATTCGCCGCAACGTGGAGGACGTCATAACCACAAGGATAGTGAACGGTGCGGATAAGCCGTTCAAGGCGGTCAATATCACCACCGACGGCGACAAGGTCATCTGTAATTTTGAATAATTGAAAAGTTTCCCGGCGGAGTGAGCGGCTTTGATCGTTCACTCCGCTTTTTGCTGCATAAATCCGTCGCCGCAGGAAAGAATAGTCATGTGAATAAACGGAGAAAGGGGAAATTCAATGGATATCACGGGCGGAGAATATGAAAAAATGACCAAAAAGGCGTCGCCGCCGAGCAAAAAGGTCAGGAACGGCTGCTTCGCATTTCTTATAGGCGGGCTTATCTGCGCCATCGGCGAGGGGCTGTCCATGCTCTATGAGAAGCTCGGGCTGGGCGCTGACGATGTGAAGCTCCTTGTGCCGGTGACGCTCATCGTTGCCGCCGCCGTGCTGACCCCCATAGGCGTTTTTGATAAGATCGCCTCCTATGCGGGTGCAGGTACGATAGTGCCCATCACGGGCTTTGCAAATTCGATAGTGTCGCCCGCAATGGAATTCAGAAGCGAGGGCAGAATTCTTGGCACGGGCGCCCAGATGTTCCGCATTGCAGGCCCTGTGCTTGCCTACGGCTCTGCGGCCGCGGTCATATACGGATTGCTCTATTATTTTTTTATGAGGTGAGTTTATGCCTGTAAAGCAGGGTAAATATACGCTGTCGCTGCCCTCAGCGCCGTCGGTCGTGGGCTATGCGGCGGTGGTCGGCAAAAAGGAGGGCGAGGGTCCTCTCGGCGCGGGCTTCGACTATGTCTATGACGATGCCGCGGCGGGTCAGAAATCATGGGAAAAGGCCGAGAGCACAATGCACGGCGACGCAGTCAACAGGGCGCTGACCAAGGCAGGCGTCACCGCCGACGAGGTGGACGTTGCCTTTGCGGGCGACCTGCTCGACCAATGCATCGGCTCGTCCTTTGCGCTCAGGGACAGCGGAATGCCGTTCGTCGGGCTTTACGGCGCCTGCTCCACAATGGCGCTTTCGCTTGCGGCGGCTGCGGTCTGCGTGGACGCGAGGATAGCGGATATCGCCGTTGCCTCCACCTCGTCGCATTTTTGCTCCGCCGAGAAGCAGTTCAGAATGCCGCTTGAATACGGCGGTCAGCGCACCCCGACGGCGCAGTGGACGGCCACCGCCGCGGGAGCCGCCGTCATTTCGAGAGCCGATTCCAAGGCGAAGATAGACAAGGTGATAATCGGCAGGATATGCGATTACGGGGTCAAGGACGCCAACAATATGGGTGCTGCAATGGCTCCCGCCGCCGCCGCGACGATAGCGGATTTCCTGAACGACACGGCGACGAAGCCCGAGGATTATGACATGATACTCACGGGCGACCTCGGAGCGATAGGCTCGGAGCTGCTCTGCGAATTGATGATAAAGCAGTCAAATATTGATATCGGTGCCGTTCATGCGGACTGCGGGCTGATGATATACGACCCGCGCAGACAAAAGGATACCGAGGCGGGCGCTTCGGGCTGCGGCTGCAGCGCCTCGGTGGTCTGCAGCGAGATTTTGAATAAGATTTCGGGCGGAGAGCTTAAACGAGTGCTCTTTGTGGGCACGGGGGCGCTCATGTCAAGCGTTTCGTCGCTTCAGAGCGAGTCGATACCGTCCATAGCGCACGGAGTTTTGCTCCGCGGCGAATAAGGGGGACTTCTCATGGATGAGATATACAGAATTATAAAGACCGTAAGGCTGACCGCTTCGGCGTGTAAAATGCTTGATATTCTCAAGAAGCTGTCGGCACTCGCCGCAGGGGCGCTCTGCCTTATATTTGCTGTGCGGCTGTGGGTCAGGAGATGAAAGGTATGGCGAAAAGGTGCAGGCTTGCCGCCGAAATGAGGGGCGCCGCCGTGACCTTCAGGCGCAGCGCCGAGGGCAAGCGCGAGCATTCCTCCGAGTGGCTGGCGGATAATTTCTATATTCTTGAGCGCACAGCGAAGCAGTCGGCTGCCGACTGCCGCAGCGTTCTGAAAACAAAGATCGGCTCGGAGCTCCTTCCGAGCCTTTTTTTAACCTGCCGCGAAATATGCGGCGGCGGGGTCTTGCCCGATGAGGAGGAGATGATCAAGGCGTTCCCGCGCAGTTTGGGCGGCTTTGAGGCGGAGCTGCTGCCGATCGCGCTGACGGCGGCGCTGATATCCTATGCCTGCGAGGGCGTGACGGGCGATAATCAAAAGCTGCTTGGCAATTCAGTGACGTCGCTGAGGAGGCTCGGTGAGATGGACTTTGAAAAGATATCCGCAACTTTACTGCGTTCCGAGCCTGCGTTAGCGGCAGATCCGTCGGGAATATACCCTGTGTTGGACGAGCGCTCAAAGGCATTCTATCGCAGGGTGGTCGCTTCGGCGGCAAGGAGAAGCGGCAAGAGCGAGGAGCAGGCCGCAGAGGAGCTTATCGGCAGGCTGAATTCGCCCAAAAGCCACCCGAAACGCCTTGCTTCAAGGGGCAGGTTTTTCCTTATAATGGAGGCGGTCATGCCTCTTGCAGCCGCATTTGCGGCGGGTATGCTGATGCGTAATATAACGCTCGGACTGCTGCTGTGGCTGCCGCTTTGGGAGATAATGCGCCGCAGCATTGAAAAAATATCGTTGAAGGGCGTAGCACCCGGCAGACTGCTCAGGCTGAAGCCCGATGACCCGAGAGTGCTCGACACTCATGCATTGATAACCGTTTCCACCCTTTTGCCGCCGCCCGAGAAGATAGGCGAGCTTGAAAAGCACCTTGAGCAGCTCTATCTCGGCAACTGCGCCAGCAACATCAAGATCTGCTGTCTTGCCGATCATCACGGCGCACCGAGACCGAGCATGCCCGAGGATAAGGCGGCGTTGAAAGCGGCGATAAAGGCATTTGACAGGCTGAATTCCAAATACGGCGGCGGGTTCATTCTCGCCGTCAGGCGGCGCACCTATTCCAAAACTCAGAATGAATTTACGGGCAAGGAGCGTAAAAGAGGGGCGATAACCGACCTTGTTGCGGCTATAAAGGGCGACGGCAGGGCGTTTGTCTGCCTGCACGGCGACAGGACTTCTTTGCATAAGGTCAAATATTTGATTGCCCTTGACAGCGACACCCGTCTCGCCTTTGACGGCGCAAGAGTGCTCATTTCGGCGGCGGAGCACCCCGCAAACCGCCCCGTCATTGACGGCGGCAGGGTGGTGAGGGGCTACGGCATAATCGCCCCCGCCGCTGAGAACAGGCTCGACGGCGGCAGCAGCGCCTTTGCCCGCGTTATGACGGGTCAGAGCGGATTCTCGTCCTATGACTCCGCCAGAAGCGAGAGATATCAGGATCTTTTCGGCGAGGGAATATTCTGCGGCAAGGGTCTGATATCCGTCGAGGCCTATCACGCTCTGATCCCGGATGTGTTCCCCGAGGAGACCGTGTTGAGCCATGACATTCTGGAGGGCTGCCTGCTCCGAACGGCGTTCATGCCCGAGGTGCAGATAACCGACGCCTTCCCGCAGAGCGTCGGCTCATATTTTGCGCGGGAGCACCGCTGGATAAGAGGAGATTGGCAAAATCTCGGCTTCATCTTTGGTCGGAATTCTCTTTCGGCGCTGTCGAGATATAAGCTGTTTGATAATCTGCGCCGCAGCGTTACCCCCGTCGTCTGCCTTGCACTGATCCTCGCAAGCGTTGTGATTCAGGGCGATGCGGGCGTGACGGTGGCGGTGATATCGCTGCTTGCCCTTGCGGCGGGGGATATATATGCGGGCTTGAGTGCGCTGATAAGCGGCGGCCTCCCGTCGATGTCACGCCTGTTTTTCTCGCGCTCGCTTCCCGAAGCGCTCGGCGGGCTGTCAAGGGCTTTTATTGACTTTGCTCTCAGTGCAAAGCGGGCGTATACCGCCCTGAATGCGATAGTCAAGGCCGTCTGGCGGCGCTTCGTCAGCGGCAAAAATATGCTTGAATGGGTCACGGCGTCGAATTCCGAGCGGGCGGGGAGCACGGTGGGGCTGCTGATATCCTGTATCCCGTCGGCGGCAGCGTCGGCGGTGATGCTCATCGCGGGGCTGCCGATACACCGTCTTTACGGGCTTATACTGCTTGCGGATATCCCGCTGACCCTCTTTGCAGGAAGGCGGCCGAGCCGCAGTGAAAAGCAGCTCTCGCCCGAGCAGCGTGAGCGGCTTTTGGATCACTGTGCGGCTATGTGGGGCTTCTTTGACGAGCAGTGCGGGCGTGAGAATAACTTCCTGCCGCCCGATAACATTCAATTTGCCCCCGTGAGGGCGACGGCGCGCCGCACTTCGCCGACAAATATAGGTCTTATGCTGCTGTCGTTTCTCGCCGCAAGGGATCTCGGCTTTATCACCTCTGCTGAGCTGCATATGCGGCTGAATCTCAGCCTCGGCACAGTCGAGAAGCTCGAAAAATACCACGGCAATCTTCTGAATTGGTATAATACCGTGACTTTGGAGCCGCTCGAGCCTCGTTTCGTCTCATTTGTCGACAGCGGCAACTTCCTCTGCTGCCTTGTGGCTCTCAGACAGGGGCTGCGTGAATATGCGGGCGAATGCCCGAGTCTCGGTGGGCTGATATCCCGCATGGAGCGGCTTGAGAATGCGACCGAGCTGCAAATATTCCGCAACGAGCGCAAGAAGCTCTTCGCCGTCGGCGTTGACCCCGCAACGGGCGAGAGGAGCGGCAGCTGCTACGATTTCTTTATGACCGAGGCTCGCACGGCGGTCTATTATGCCGTCGCTCGGCGAATAGTGCCGCCCGAATATTGGGGCAGCATGAGCCGCCTGCTTGTGTCGAGCGGACGATATGCGGGCGCGGTCTCCTGGACGGGCACGATGTTTGAGTATTTTATGCCCGATATCTTTTTGCCCTCGCCGCCCGGCAGCCTCAGCTACGAATCGCTGCATTTCTGTCTTTATTGCCAGCGAAAAAGAGCGGGCAGGCGGCCGTTCGGCGTCTCGGAGAGCGGGTTTTACGCCTTTGACGGCGACTTGAATTATCAATATAAGGCTCACGGCGTTCAGCGGCTTGGGTTGAGGCGCGGGCTTGACAACGAGTATGTCGTGTCGCCGTATTCGTCGTTCCTCGTTCTATCCGCAGCGCCGAAAGCCGCCATGGCAAACCTCAAAAGGCTTGAGAATATGGGCCTCGGCGGCAAATACGGCCTTTGCGAGGCGGCGGATTTCACTCCCTCAAGGTGCGGCGGTGCAGGATTTGCGGCGGTAAGGTCATATATGGCGCACCATGTGGGGATGAGCCTGCTTGCGGCGGATAATCTGCTCACGGGGCAAAAAATGCAGCGGCGTTTTATGTCCGACGGCTTTATGAGCGGCGCTTCGGGGCTGCTCGAGGAGAAGATACCCGCCGATGTCAGGGCATTCAAGGATATCCGCAGCGCCGAGGTGTCGAAACCAAGGGAGCGTGTAAGGGAGAGAAGCGTTATTTCGCCTTGCCCCGATCCGACCCGCCCGAGGACGGCGCTATATACCAACGGCAGGCTGACCTGCTGTATCAGCGATATCGGCACGAGTCTCGGCACATTTGACGGATATGACGTTAACGCAGCCGACGGCGACCCGATTGGGCGGCCACAGGGCGTTTTTGCCGTGTTTACAGGTGACGACGGGCGAAGAATGCCTTTTATAAGGGCGATCGACACCGACGGAGCGGCCAAATTTTCGTGCGAATTTGTCGGTGACAGGGCAATCCATACCGCAGCCGTCAAGGGTATGAGGCTGACGATGCAAAGCGGAGTGATGAGCGGACGTAACTGCGAGGTGCGGCGCTTTACCGTTGAGAATCAAAGCAGGCGCGAGCAGCTCAGCGGCAGGCTTACTGTGTATTTTGAGCCTTGTCTTGACAAAAAAGAGCGCTTTGCGGCGCATCCGATGTATTCAAAGCTGTTTTTGGTCGACGAATTTGACCGAGAGAACGGTTGCGCGGTTTTCGGCAGGCGTGACGGCTCTGCCTGTGCAGCTGCGGCGGGGTTTATCGAGGACGGCTTTGCCTTTGAAGGAGCACGCGAAAGGGTGCTGTCAACACCAAGAGGAGTATTTTCACTCGGCGAAAGGGACGTATTTGCATTCGGAAGGGGCAATCCAGACGCTTGCTGCGCTTTTGAGCGGCATATTGAGCTTGCGGCGGGCGGCAAAGGGGAGTTTACGCTCCTGATAGCCGTAGATGAAACAGCCGAGCAGGCGGTCGGCACTTTTGCTGCGGCAAAATCAATGAGCGGGAGCAAGAGGTTATCCAAATCGCTGCTTCTCGGTGACAGAGCCGCTGAGGCTGTGCTCGGAGAAATGCTGCCCGCGGTGCTCTATCCGTGCCTGTTTCGCAAGGGGACGGTTATCGGCGACGCTGCGGAGTTCACTCGTGAGGATATATGGAGCTTCGGTATATCCGGCGACTTGCCAATCCTACTCATGAATTTTGCCGATGACGCAGATCAAGCGGCACTGCGGCCGTATATAGTTGCCAACCGATTACTCAGAAGCTGTGGTCTGCGCTCCGATCTGGTGATTGCATATAGCGGCACGGGTGAGTACGGCGCTTCACCCGCCGCAAAGCTGAGAAGCCTCGCCGCCGAGGAGGGCTGCGAGCTGATGATCGGCATAAAAGGCGGCATTCATCTCGTTGATATTGCCCGTCACAGCTACCGACAGAGGCTCGCCCTCGAGCATATGAGCATTTGCGTTCCGCACGGTGCCGAAAACACCGAAAAAGAGCCGCAAAAGCCGTTTAAACCTCTGCCATTGCATCGCATTACCGATAAAAAGAATTCAGAAATATCAATTAGAGATGTAAAGCGGTATAGCTTTACAGATAGTGAAATAACCATAGAAAAAGAACCTGCAACCGTTGATATACCTTGGAATATTGTCTTAGCAAACAAAAGCTGCGGAACAATGCCGTCTGACAAGTCTTTAGGCTTTACATGGGCGTTAAATTCGAGAGAGAACAAATTGACCCCTTGGTACAATGATACCCTCTCCGACAACTGCGGCGAAATGCTGATAATGAAATATGAGGGCGCTTTATACGACATTGCAGCCCTCGGCACGGTGACATTTACTCCCAATAAAGCGGTTTGGCGGGTCACTGTCGGCGGCGTAGATATTGAAGCCGTCGTTGAGACAGCTGACAGAGGCTGCGCGAAGCGCTGTTCGGTCGAGGCTGTCAATCGCTCAGGTTCGATTCGCAGTTTTGACCTGTTTTATTATGTTTTACCTGTTCTCGGTGTCGGTTTGAATTCGCCGAGCGTGTTTTTTGCGCGACGAACCGATCACGGTGCGCTGCTTCGCAATGCGCTTGCCGAATTTCCGGGCTCAATGTATCTTCAATGTTCCGCCGTGCCCGAATATGTCACCTTCTCACGCCGAGATTTTTTTGAGGGTAAGCTCAATTCAAACGAAAATGTGCCCGCAGACTGCTGCGCTGCCGTCGGAAAGAGATTCTCCCTCGCCGCAGGAGGCAGAATAAAGCTTGATTTTACGCTTTCATGGGGTGCAAATGCCGATTCGGCGCTGAAATTGCCCGAGATCGCCTGTTTCACAAACGGATACAGACCTCCGAGGCTGCACAGCGGCTATAAAAAATTTGATTTATTTGCAAATTCGTTCCTTTATTCGCAGATCAAGGTCTGCCGATTTTTTGGGCGTACGGGCTTTTATCAATGCTCCGGCGCTTACGGTTTCCGCGATCAGCTTCAGGATTGCCTCGCGTTCCTCAAAACCGAGCCGCAGCTTGCCCGCACTCACTTGCTGCGCTGCGCCGCCGTGCAATTCGAGCAGGGCGACGTACTGCATTGGTGGCACGTTATTGTAAACGGTGGGCAAAAGATCCGCGGTGTCCGCACCAGATGCAGCGACGACATGCTTTGGCTGCCGTATGCCTGCGCTGAGTATGCCGCAGAGACGGGTGATTATGACATCTTTGACGAAAAAGTGCCGTATATCTGTGGCGCAGCGCTGCCCGACGGGGTAAGCGAGCTTTATATGACACCCTCTCGCACCGCATATAAAGGTACAATGCTTGAGCACTGTATTAAGGCGGTCGATCTTTCGCTGAATTTCGGTGTTCACGGGCTGCCGCTGATCGGCTCATGCGATTGGAACGATGGATTCAGTCGACTCGGCAGAAATAATGATTGCGAAAGTGTTTGGCTCGCCATGTTTCAGGTAGGAGTTTTGCACCGAATGGCCGATATCTGCGGCAAATTTGATATGAAAGATAAGCAAAAGGCGTATATTTCAACAGCCGAGGAACTCGAAAGGCAAATTGAAGCCGTTGCATGGAGGGGAGACCGCTACGCGAGAGCGATTTTTGCAGATGGCAGTGCTCTCGGCGAGGAGAAGGATTTTATAGATATCCTTCCGCAGGCTTTTGCCGTACTTTTCAATATCGGCGATAGCGAAAAAGCAAAAATCGCCGTAAATACGGCCTATGAAAGACTGTTTTGCCCCGAAAGCGGCGTCACAAGGCTACTTGCGCCCGCCTTCGACGAATCGGAAGCGCAAAAGGTCGGCTATATTGCCGAGTACCCCGAGGGTATAAGAGAGAATTCGGGTCAATACACTCATGCTGCGGTGTGGCTGGCAAGGGCGCTTTTGAAAATCGGTGAAAGAGAAAAGGGGATGAAGGTGCTTGACGGAATTGTGCCTATCGGAAGATATGATAATCCCGAAACAGCAGCAGCCTACAGAGCTGAACCCTACCTGCTTGCAGGCGATATTTCCTGCGGCAACGGTATCAACGGAAGAGTATTCCCTGCGGCAACGGTATCAACGGGAGAGCGAGGTGGACAAATTACACCGGTTCCGCGGCTTGGCTGTATCGCACGTTCGCCGACATCGGCCGCAGTGAAGAATAAGATGCGCAGAATACTGTAAAAGGCTTAGACTTTACAAACCGCTCATGCAGGTCATTTATTGACCGGCATGGGCGGTTTTTCTTTGATTTTGCAAGAATTTCGGCAGCTCTAAGGTCGTGAGAATAAACTACAGATAATGAAATCCGTAAGGCTTATAAGCTTTACATGTGGGCTTTTAATTCTTGATATGAATAATAATTCGAATTTTATGAGAATTTATCTATACATTTTAAATATATACCCTTTCGGCGACAGGCAAACCGTCGGCGAACACATAACGGTTTTACCTCCGTATGTAAAGCAAAAGAGCTTTATAGGAAAACTTTTGATTTTAGTTCAACGAAGGAAAAATAAGCGTTGTAAATATGAACAAAAAATCGCGAATTTGCTTGTTGATTTCTAACAAAATGTTAATGAGATTTTGAAAATCGTTGACATTGACCTGCAAATTAGGTATAGTTAATATGACCATATGGTGTGTCCGTGGGCGTAGTGTCGCCATTTTAAATGACATTGTGCGCCTCGGCCATGCCGTTACGATAATATCCCGTGCGGCGTCCGCTGTTTTACGGCGATGGTGTAAGCCGAGCGGCGGCCTAAATCAGGAAAGGCGCATGGGGCTGTTATCTCGTTTTAAGGCTTCAATGTGAAAATCTTTATGGAGGTGCACAGATTTGAAAAAGTCAACCCGAATCCTCGCGGTCCTTATGGCTTTTGCGATGCTTATCGGCTCATTCTCGGTCGTCGGCAGCGCTTATCAGGCTTATAAGGGCGAAGCAATCAAGGACTCATACAACGACATTGATACTCCTACTTTTACTACGGAGCAGTATGCGTCTATGGGCCTTGATGAGCTTGACCGTATGCTTGCGGAGGAGAACCTGTTTCTTAATGTATATGTCGGTTCTCTTGATCTCCGCAGCGTGGACAGCACACTCACCAGTGCCGTTTCTCTGGTCGAAAGCCTTCCCTCAACGCTTCTTTCCTTGCTTAAGGATGCCAAGGAGCTTCAGCCCCCCATCCTTAAACTGAAAGGCTATACCAGAGGCACCAAGACCGATCTCGAAATCGTTTATGCGCTGCTTAACCTTCTCGGCGATCTTTCACCTATCGTTCAGAAGTATGCAGCCCAGACGCTTGACCTCGGTATTGCCAACGGCTTCGTCAAGGACTATATGTTCAATGTCCGTGAGCTTCTTATCGGTTTGCTCTACGGTCTCACTCCGGAAGGCAAGACCGCTAAGTTCAATGCCCTCAAGGACGAGCTCCCCGCTAAGTATAAGACCGATAACGCAACGCTCACCCTTCTTCAGGATCTTCTCAACTACTACGTTCTCGGTACTTGGGAGAAGCTTGATGACAAGTTCGGTGACATAGCGAATTCAAAGGACAAGTATTCATATGTTCTTTACAAGGAATATGCTTTCTCCGAGAAGTATGGCGAGACTGCTCCCGACACTACAAAATATGATTACTACGGCTGGGTTCATCCCAATCAGTGGGTCACCTTCGGCCTCGGCGGATGCGTGAGAGTTAATGAAGGTGAAACCACCGGCCATAATCCGGATTATTCACTTGTCGACATAACCGGCAATGTAAAGGCCTACGACTTTATCGAGGCTATTATGCGTCAGGCATACAATTATGTTGCTGTTCCTGTTCTCAACAGACTTACGAGACCTTGGCTCCGTCAGCTTTGCGGCGTTGAGTATCTCGCCGAAAAGAAAAATAAGACCGTATACAACCAGAATACTCAGCTTTGGGAAAACAACCCCACCTATGACCCCAACTACGACGGTGAAGCTTTTGATGAAGCTGAGCTTATGAAGACAAACACCCTAGCAAAGCTCTTCAACCTTAATGCCGTAGTTCCCAAGGTCGATTTCAGCACATTCGGTGCGAATGATACTTTCGTTGATAAGTTAAACGATATCGCAGGCGAGTTCGCTAATGCGATCCTGAAGAACAACGTCCAGATCGGCGATCAGAACTATAGCTGGACTTGGATTCAGGGCGGCAACCAGTATCTCTTCCAGAATGTTTGCTCTGTTGCAAAATTCGTGCTCCAGATCAGCGGCGATCTCTTCTTCCCCTCATACTTCAAGACGGTTCCCGCTTCGGAAATCGCAACCATGAATGATCAGCAGGTCGTTTCTTACGTCCTCAGAGCTATCTTCAACGGCTCGGTCAAGTGGATCTACATTGATGAGAGCTGCCAGACCATCGCTGATGTTTGCTACAGTGCAGTTGAGCAGCTTGCATGGCAGGATATTCCCGAGATCACCTACACGAAGCCTAATAGGTCTGCCTACGGCACCGACGGCGAATATAACACTGCAATAGTCAACAAGTGCCTTGACATCCTCTTTGATGTTGCGGTTTACAACCTCAATCAGGGCCTTGATATGGTTCCCGGCAAGACCTCCTCGAACCCCATCACGGCAAACGGCCTTCTTAAGTATCAGGGCGACACCGGCTCCTATGAGAATAACTTCGTTCAGATAGCGGCTTGGGCAGTCAGCACTTACGGCTCGATCTTAGCCCTTGACTTCAAGAGCGACGATTACAACGGCAGTGTCGGCAGACTTACCGCTAATGATGTTTGGTCCGACTTTGATACCCTTATTGATGCGATAATCCCCATCAAGTCAGGTAACAATCCTTGGATCTCTGAAGAAATTGCCGGTAACGAATATGTTGCAAAGTCCTTTATCTTTGACAACATTGTTTACCCGCTCACCAACCTTGATGCAAGCGGCTTCGCAGAAATCTTCAAGAGGAATCCCAACGGCGCATTTGCAACGATGACCGGTATTCCTGTTATCATCAACATAATTAATAATGTTTTTGATCTTCTCTTCCCCAACGTATTTAAGCAGGGCGTAACGACCATCGACGGTATTCTTGAGAATAACCTTCTCGGCTCCATGGTCGCTGACATTCTTAAGTCCCTCGGCACCAGCTCCTTCAGCGGCGCTACCAACGGTACTACCATTAACGGTAGAGGCGTTCAGATAGCTAATGTCGCTCTTCCCGTTGTCTGCATGATCCTTGGCCTCAGCGACGCTCAGTCGTTCAAAGAGCTTGAGAACTACATGCCTTCGGTTATTTCTGCTTCCGACGATGAGGGCTTCCTCGTCTACAACGGCTCCAGCGGCGTTAATACCGGCTATACAGATAAGGACGGCACCTTCACCCAGGATAGCCTTTATACTTATGAAATAGTCAGCGCAACCGTTAAGGCCTATAAGAACGGCGGTGTTTCGCAGTCCGTTTCAATTGCGGGCATTGGCTCCGGTAACACCCTTGCCGGCGGCGAGAAGAAGAAGGTTAAGCTCTCCAACCTCCAGGATGGTCAGCTTCTTGAATTCACTATCGAGTATAAAGTTAGGCTCGAAGACGGTACTTACCTCGGCGGTGAGGGAACCAAGCTTGTAAACACCACCTATTCTTATGTTGCTCCCGCAGGTGCAGATAAGGATGACGACTCCATTGAGAAGTCGATTGACGCCGGCAACAGCCGCTCCGTCAAGTACGAGTCTGAAATCTATATCAAGAGCGGCAAGGCTCTCTCGAGCATCGGCAGCCACGGTATCCGTATTAAGGATAAAAACGGCGGCAGTGCTGCCCCGGGAAACGTTAGCAGTGCTGCCACGGCAACCGTTACCGGCGTTACCAACGGCAACAGCTCCTATCCGTTCGCAGTTATCAACAGTGATGCTAACGCTCTGAGTGTCAGCATGACCGGTGAAGAGGGTACTTACTTCCTCAGCCCGTTCGAGATAGCCAAGAAGGCTGACGGCAAGAATTACGAGAGAATAGAGCCCACTTATCAGCTGGATCAAAACGGCAACACTGTATATGACGACAATGGCGATCCTATCGTCATCGGCAACAACGGCGGCGTTCCGGTCGGTAAGTATACCATTACCGCAGCTGTCAATGTCGGCGGCACCAATGTCAACGTCCCCATTAATGTCCACATCTATAACGATTATAACCTTGGTTCCATCTTTGCAAACGCTGTTGCGGCTAACCGCCAGCAGGGCGACTATAACAGCGACACCGTTACTCAGACTCTGTGGTCAGACTACACCACCGCGCTGAATAATGCTGCTACACTTGCTCTTAAGCCGAAGACCGGCAGCACCTTTGAGAGTGACATCAGAGCAACCGACGGCAAGTTTGAGAACCTTTATCAGCAGTATGCAGAGGCTCTTACCAACGCTATTGAAGCTCTTGAAGCGCATGCTATAGACGCCGGTGTCAGCGGTATCGAGCAGGCTCTCGCTGCAATCAACAAGGGTCATGACTTTGTCACCAAGACCTATACCGCAAACGGCAAGACCTATAATTATCGCGAGCCCATGAACTACTATGAGGACGGCTTCCCGTTCTTCGGTATGCGTGACTATGTTCCTCATACTTACAATCAGTTCAGGACTGCAAGAGACAGAGCTAACAAGATCATTAATTCTCAGGTATTCTACATCAATACTCCGCTTGAGGGCGACTATACCGATGAAGAGCTTGCGGCGTTCAATGAATCTATCAAGGCTTATGACAAAAATACCGCGAATAAGAGCGCAGTCAGCTCGATCGAATCGGCTTATGCGATCCATATGCTTGAACTTACCGGCGAACGTCTGATCAGACTTGTTGCCAACAAGTCCAAGCTTGAAAAGGTCATTGATATGTGCATCACCAACGCAGATATCAACGCAGGCGGCGCTTCCTACTACACCTCAGAATCCTGGAATAACTATCAGCATGCTAAGACCTTCGCATTGAAGGTTGCTGCAGAGGCCACCGGCACTGCGGAGAATCCCGCCGATCTTACCCCCTCCAAGGTCAACGTTGCTATGGTCAACCTGATCTCGAGCTGGAAGAGACTTGTTAAGGGCTGCGACTACACCGCTCTTGATAATGCTGTTACTGCTTCGCAGAGCATCCTTAACCAGGCGGCTACCCCCGAGGAGAACAACACCTACAAGGTATTCACCAAGGACAGCTATGACGCTTTCTATGCGGCTTATACCGCTGCAAAGAAAATCGACAGAAACCTTGCTGATACTGTCGAAAACAACAAGAAGATCGCTGAGATAGCTCAGAACCTTGTTGACGCAATAGCTAACATTAAGGAAGTAGGTCAGGGCGGCGGAACAGACCCCGTATGGGCACTTCTTGCCGATGCAGGATATACCACTTACAACGCATATTCAGAGCCTTACTCGCCTTGGATCGAGGAGAGCAGAGCGCTGCTCGACTATATCGGCAGCGTTTATCTTGAGGAATATGGCGGCGCAGACCTTACCGGTCTTATCTTCGGTATCCCCGAAGGCGGCGTTTCCGCAGTCGGCGAGATCATCAACGAGAGTTCTCTTGAGAATGTAACCGTTGAGATCACAGAGAATGCCGGCGGCATTTACGGTACAGGCTCGCTCATCATCATCCGCAACGCAGGGACCGGGGAGATAATCGGCATCTATATGGTGATCCTCCGCGGCGATATCAACTGCGACGGCGAGATCAGCGCAATCGACCAGATGGAACTTGACCCGTTCCTCAGCTATGAAGAGGACTGGACAGGCGACGAAACTCTTAAGTACAAGTACTTTGCAGCCGATGTCAACTATGACTTTGAGGCAGACTCGATAGATACCATGTATCTTGACCAGTATTTCTCATACGATATTGATATCAGCCAGATTGAGCAGGGCGGCGCTATCGACGCCGGCGGTTCATTCATCGAATAATCATTCGCAACTTATCAAAAGCGCAGTGCCGATGTCAAATTCGGCACCGGCACTGCAAGATCAGCTCTTAATTATCCATAATGATTAGGATGAAGCACAATTGTGAAATTGTGATCATAATAAAGGAGGAAAATGAGCTAATGTCAAAATTTAAGCGTTTCTTGAGTTCATTCCTTGCTCTTGCAATGGTGCTCGGAATGTTCTCGATGCTCGGCGGCGTCTTTGCCGTTGACGCATCTGCGGCTGCTACGCCGTATACCACTCACATCAAGACATATGCCGAGCTCGAAGAAGAGCACCCCAACGGCTTCTATTATTTTGGTGTTGAGTTCATTGAAGCGGATGGTCAGCCGACTGACCATATCGTCTCACCCGGCGATACTCTTACCGTTAGATTCTATATCAAATCCAGCTTCTATCTGACTGCACAGGTTATGCAGTTCAACCTTGACAGAAACTTCTTTGATATCACTAACGGCCAGGCTAACGGCTGGATTGCAAACAGAGGCCCCGACCTTGTGGAGGGCAAGTGCTATCCTACCAATAACTACCCCACGCCCATCCCCAAGGCTCTTCTTTCGGATGTCAATCCCAATTATAACGAAGAGACCGGCAACGGCCCCTATGTTTCACTTGTAGCACAGTTCGCTACCGTTGGTAGTAAGTACCTGGTTTATAATGCAAGGACCGGATACACCAGTAAGATATTTGAGACTGCGGAAGAAATCGAAGCCGCTAAGGGTCTCGACTTCTACAAGCTGAGCGGTTTCTACGGCGATAGCAAGCTCGGTTATAAGATGACCGACGATATGTATATATGCGAAACCACTCTTACCGTCAGAGACAATCTTACCCCCGGCACTTCCGGCAAGATTTTCCAGCATGACAGAGATGTTAAGCTCAACAACTCTGCTGCAAACGGCTATGTCTGCGTTTGCGATACCGATTCAGGTAAGACTGCGGATTCCAAGTCGTTTGAGAAGAGCCCGCTCTTCACCGCTGATATGTTTGATAATGAAGGCCTTGATCAGATCTTCTACATTGACGACGGCGGCAGCACTCCCGTTCAGGAGCACACCGCAACCTTCATGGCTAACGACGCTGTTTACAGCAGCGCAACTTACGCCGAGGGCGCAGAGATCGCTGCCCCCGCAACCCCTCCCACCAAGGATGGCTACACCTTCGCTGGTTGGTCACTTGACGGCACTAACGTTATTACCTTCCCGCAGACCATGGGTACTGCCGATGTAACTTACACCGCAGTATTCGTTGAGAATGCGAAGTATAAGGCAACATTCCTTGTTGACGGCGCAGCCTACGGCGACGTTAATTCCTATGCAGAGGGCGAGCAGATCGTCGCACCTGCAGATCCTTCCAAGACCGGCTACACCTTCACCGGTTGGGATCCCGCAGTAGGCACCATGGGCAACGCTGACATGACCTTCAACGCAAAGTTTGAAGCTAAGACTTACAATGTTAAGTTCATGAACGGCGAAGTTCAGCACGATGCAAACACCGTTAAGTATGACGGCGCTTACACCCTTCCCGCAGCACCGACTAAGGACGGTTACACCTTCGCAGGCTGGGTTGACGCAGAAGGCAACGCAATGCCCGCAACCCACACCACCGACGGCGACGTGACCTTCTATGCTAAGTGGGTCACCTCCGCTTTCGACGCTAAATTCTATCTTGACGCTGCTAAGACCGATCTCTACGACACTAAGAGTGTTGAGTTCGGCGCAGCTATCACCGCTCCCGCAGCACCCTCAAAGACCGGTTACACCTTCAAGGGCTGGTCGCTTGACGGCTCCACCGTCCTCGCTGATCTCGGCACCATGGATACCGAGGGTAAGGACTTCATCGCTGTATTTGAGGCTCTCAGCTCCGGCGTGACCTTCTATGACGGCGACACGGTTCTCGAAACCAAGACCGGCAACTTCGGCGATAAGATCAACGCTATCGACAATCCCACCAAGGCAGGCTATACCTTCGCAGGTTGGGTTGACGCAAGCGGCGCTGACGTTATCTTCCCCGTAACCCTTGGCCTTGACCCCATCAGCGTTTACGCTAAGTGGACTGCGAACCCGATATTCATCGAGTTCTATGACGGCGCAAACTTCATTAGCGGCGGCGAGCAGAATTGCGGCGAAGCTATCGTGGCTCCCGAGGCTCCCGTCAAGGCCGGCTACAACTTCGTGGGCTGGGTCGACGCGAACGGCAATGCAATGCCCGCAACCGTCCCCGCTGCTGAAGCAAAGTACTACACCAAGTATGAGGCGGCTTCCTACAACGTCACCTTCAAGGCTGACGGCGAGACCGTTAGATCCGGAGAAGCTCTCTTCGGAAGCACCATCGTTCCTCCCGACGCTCCCTCCAAGGTCGGCAATACCTTCAAGGGCTGGGCTGTTGAAGGCACTACCGATATAGTTACATTTGACGACAACACCACGGTTCCCGTCGGCGGCGTCACCTATGTTGCTATATTCGAGGTCAACACCTATAAGATCACTTACTATGTTGATAACGTAATCGTTAATGTCGACGAGTATAAGTACGGCGATAAGGTCACCGCTTATACCTATACTCCGGAAGCAGGCGAATCTTTCGGCGGTTGGACTACCACAATCCCCGAGACCATGCCCGCCAATGACGTTAACATTTACGGCACCACCGAAACCAACACCTACACCGTGACCTTCAACGTCAACGGCAAGGAGTACACGAAGCTCTCCTTTGCTTACGGCGCGACCGTTACCGCTCCTGCGTATACGGTTCCCGAGGGCTACAGCTTCACCGGCTGGAATCTTCCCGAGACCATGCCCGCAGAGAACATCACCCTTGACGCAACTCTCACCAAGAACTCTTACTTCGTTAAGTATTACCTCTTTGAGGGCGACACCGAGCCTTACGCAGAGTTCACCGTTTCTTACGGCGACGTGATCCCCGTTCCCGACGAACCCGCAGTTCCCGGCTATCAGTTCCAGGATTGGGATTATGAGAATCTCGGCACGGCTACCATGCCCGCACAGGCTCTCAACATCTACGCCAACATGGCTAAGGAAGAGTACGCCATCGAGTTCGAAGGCGCAGACGGCACTATCGTTTCCGATTGGATCGGCTACTATGGTGATACCATCACCGCCGACCAGACTCCCGAAGTTACCAAGGAAGGCTCCCGTTTCGTCGGTTGGACCGTTAACGGCGTTGATGTCACCTTCCCCTACACCGTAAAGGGCGACACCACCTTCGTTCCCAAGTTCACCACCAACGGCTACATCCTTACCTACATCGTTGACGGCGAAGTTTACAGCCGCAATACCTACGATTTCGGCGCAGCGCTTCCCGCAGCCGACACTCCCACCAAGGAAGGCCACACCTTCTCAGGCTGGGATAGGGAAACTCCCGCAACCATGCCCGCTGAGGATATCACTATCAGCGGTAGCTTCACCCCCAATAAGTATGACGCAACCTTCTATAAGGATGGCGTACTTTTCGCAACCGTTCCCACCGACTTCGGTCAGGTTCCCGTTGCTCCCACTGAGGGCCTTGAAAAGGTCGGCTACACCTTCACCGGTTGGAATCCCGCCCTTACCGCTATCGGCGTTGACGGCGCAAGATACGACGCAATGTATGTTGCCCAGAACGTTGATTACAAGGTCAATGTTTACACCATGGGTCTTGACGGCAACTATGGCGAGCCCGAGGTTCTGAGCTACACCGCTACTGCCGACAGCTCCGTCACTTACCCCGCAGCAGAAAAGACCGGCTTCACCATCGCAGACAACAGCGTCCTTTCCGGCACCGTTGCTCCCGACGGCTCGCTCGTCCTCTCTGTTTACTATTCACGCAATCAGTACACCTTCAAGACCGTCGTTGACGGCGTTGAGGCTCCCGTAACCTACTACTACGGCGCTGATATCGAGGCTCCTGCGGCTCCCGTCAAGGAAGGCTACACCTTCGTTAAGTGGGATGCTACCATCCCCGCAACGATGCCCGCAAGAGACGTCACCGTTACCGCAGTATTCAAGATCAACCAGTACACCATCACCTTCGTTACCGATGGCGGCACTGCTGTTGCTCCCATTACTCAGGATTACGGCACCGCAGTTACTGCTCCCGCAGCTCCCACTAAGGTCGGTTACACCTTTGCAGGCTGGGATAAGGCTATCCCCGAGACCATCCCCGCTGAGGACATGACCATAACCGCTAAGTGGACTGTTAACCAGTACACCATCACCTTCAATACCGACGGTGGCTCCGATGTCGCTCCTATCACTCAGGATTACGGCACCGCAGTTGCTGCTCCCGCAGCTCCCACCAAGGCCGGTTACTCCTTCGCAGGCTGGTATAAGGACGGTGTTGCTTACACCTTCACCACCATGCCCGCTGAGGACATCACCCTTACCGCTAAGTGGTCCACCGACAGCCACAACGCTATCTTCGTAATTGACGGCGTTGAGACTATCGTTCCCACCGAGTTCGGTCAGGTTCCCGTTGCTCCTCCGGCCTCCAAGCTCGGCTACACCTTCACCGGTTGGGATAAGGAGCTTGTAGCAATGGGCACTGAGGATGTTACCTACACCGCTCAGTTCAAGGCTAACACCTATGACGCTATCTTCGACGCTAACGGCGGTGCTTTCGCCGACGGCAAGACCAGCGTTACCGTTCCCACCGTATTTGACACTGCTATCGTTGCTCCCACCGAAGAGCCCACCAGGTATGGCTACACCTTCAACGGTTGGTCACCCGCAGTCGGCAACATGACCTCTGAGGGCATCACCTTCACCGCTCAGTGGAAGCAGGATCTCAGCATCTGCCGCATCCAGAACGTTACCAGAGTTACTCCTAACGTCTATGGCAGACAGGTTGCTGATTACGAAGTCACCGTTAAGGGCAGCCCGATCAAGATCGAGTTTGCTTACACCGGCGGCTCCGAGGTCTACTGGCAGTATGACAGACACGATCCCATCATCGACCTCAACGATGTCGAGGCTACCGGTCTCTTCCTCATCAAGGCTTACAATGCAGCCGGCGAAGAAGTTGCACTTGGCTCCGCTGACACCGATTACGAGGTTTGGAGCATCAGAGCTATCTACACCGAGGGCACTTATAAGGTCCGCGCTAAGGTCGCTCACAGTGATGATTCTTGGGAGCCTAAGGATATCGCTTACGACTTCGTCAACACCTATGACGTTGAGCCTATCGATCCCAACGATCTCACCTCCGCTACCATCTCCAAGACTACCGTTAAGCGTGGCGACTATGTCTATCTGACCGTCGTTACCTCGACCAACGTCAACAGAGTAAGGATCGCTAAGACCGAGGCCGATGGCACTCTTGCCACCGTCGCTTTCTCGACCACCGCTAAGAATCCCGACAACCTTACCATCACTGACGCTGACGGCGTCAGAACCTGGAACATCAGGATCAGATTCTCCTATGTCGGCAACGACGATTATCAGATCCAGAATTGGAAGCTTCAGTACCGCAAGGTTAACGGCAATAAGTGGCTCGACAGCGAGTATAACTACGACATCAAGATCACGAAGTATGCTGAGACCGTATCCCCCGTTGAGGGTAAGGATCCCTTCAGCGTAATCTCCGTTGCGACTCCCACCGACGCTATTGCTAAGGGCAGCTTCGCAGAGGTTACCGTCGTGACCACCAGTGATGCTTCGAGGATCCGTCTGACAGTTGCCGGCAGGTCCAGCACCTATCTCAAGACCTCGCAGAACACCGTTTCCGTTACCGATAACGGCGACGGCACCACCACTTGGGTCGTTAAGTACAGATTCGCTACCGCTGGCACCGCCACGGTAACTGCTCAGGCTCGCGGCAATGCTTGGTCATCCGCTGTTGCCGGCGCAGATGTTACCGTTGCCTGATCAACGGTTCGCCTCAGTCTGTAACTGAATAATTCCGGGCCGCAGGGGCTTGCTCCTGCGGCATTTTTCTGTC
>FR888204.1:66934-74221 GCA_000431775.1 Clostridium sp. CAG:413
CCTTTTTCTGTCTGAAAGTTAATGTATAATATGCATAATTATTTAATGCACCGCATCGAGCTGCGGCTGCGTCTCGTCTGGCGCGTATCCGTGCGGCAACACAGCTTGCGGAAGCCAAAATGCAAAAAGTCCTTGATATTACAGTGAAGTGTTGCTTGAGGAGGGCACGGATGGCGGCATGGAAAGACACACAAAGGGGATAAAAATCCGAAAAGCGCAAATTCTGCGCTGTCGGCAGTATGTAAATATTCGGTGAATATACAGTTAAAAATTCACTTTGGGCTTGTACGATTTACCTACAAAAATCTGCCCGTCGGCGGGGCGGGGGAGTGCGGCGATCGACACTCCGAGAGCCTTGATTCAGCACGAAAAAGGGGGAAAAGCGCAAGAAAAAATGATGTTTGTCAAAACTCACAAAAACGGCAAAAAGCATTTGTGCATATCGGCAAGGTTATAAAAAAACCGTGCCGATTTTTATATAATATTATATATATAATTATTTTAATAAAGATTGACAGGCTTGACCGCGGATGTTATAATAACAATGTGTAATAGTGCCCATCTATTCCATGTTCAAATTTTTAAATTGGAGGGATTATTTTTGAGCAAAGCAAAGAAGATCATCAGCATGCTTCTCGTAGTTGCTATGGTTCTCACTGTTGCGCCTGCGTCAATGATTGCTTCGGCATACGAAAGCAATTATACGCATGGCAAGCTGACCTTCTCCAAGGTCAACTTTACAGTCGACACCTCGGCAACTACGAAAGTGATCCGTGTTGCTAAGGCCGGTACTTTCCAGTACGGTACCGACATTATCTCGGCAACACCCTCGGGTGTCCCTGCTCACACCGGCAGATATTCTGCCCTTGCTTATGCAGGCGAAACGCCGTCCTATCCGAAGGTCGTCTTTACGATCACGGGCGCGGCGCTCGACGAAGCCCCGACGGTCACCTCGGATAAGGCGAGCTCCATTCAGTTCGGTTCGATGGACATGCCTGTCCAGAATGGTGATTCCTACACCTACACTGTGAATGTTTCGGGCGGCACGCTTAACGCCGGCGATAACGTGACATACACCATCACCTACAAGGTTGGCGGCGTCACTTATACTGCTACGGCTTATGCCCACGCCGAGAACTTCCTCAGACAGAACGGTGTCGATGTTACCAGACGCAGAAAGACTTGGAACCACTCCGCAGGTCGTATGGCTGTACTTTTCCTCATCCAGGGTGTGAATATGTACTCCGGTTGGCAGGATAACAGCCAAAAGACCGACAGAGGCTACATCGACTTCTCGACCTCCGCTCCTTTCCAGGGCCAATCTCTTAAGGGTCTTGGATGTGAGAACGGCATGAGCAGTGCGGTCGACGCATTCGGTAAGGCTGATAACGACGCCGGTACCGTCCGCAAGTTCTACGAGGACAGCAAAACGGCAAATATAAGCTTCGGTGTTGCGAACGACTTCAACAGAACCGAATCCACCGTTTACATGGATAAACGCAGCGGCTCCGGCACCGACACTATCAAGAACCTCAACATGAGGATGACGATGTCGGTTGCAGAGAAAGCGGACTTCGGTATTGCAGAGCTTATAGCCATGGGTACTTATGACAGCGAGATCAGTATGGGTGATCAGCACATCGCTGCCACCACGATACCGCAGTGGACAGTAGATACTTCTACCGTTAAGAACCTTAACGCCGAGGACGTCGGCTCTGCAGACAGCTGGAACGGCAACTACAACCTTATCCCGTTCGGCGGCACAGGCCCCGCGTACAGCTCAACCACTTCCGATACATTCGAGTGGTCGACCGGCTTCCATGTAA
Organism: Clostridium sp. CAG:413; assembly: GCA_000431775.1. Lineage (GTDB taxonomy): Bacteria > Bacillota > Clostridia > Oscillospirales > Acutalibacteraceae > CAG-177. Next base: position 68,761 of record FR888204.1, read on the forward strand.
AGGGCGGTAAGGACTACGACACAGGACACTTTGTTGAGACATCATCTCTCATCAACGTGACCTACAAGGTTTATGATACCACCGATCTTTGGAACGTTTACAACGGCGTTCGCAACGGCGACGGTTCATCCTACACCACCACGAAGCTCGGCTACAACAGCGACTCCAACAAGAGCGCTAACGTATCGGTCACTTACAATAAGGGTGTCAATCCTCAGGCGGGCAACTATACGGCTGCCACCTGGAACGCATTCAACACCGCCTACAACAACGCCGGTATCCTCCTCGCAACTCCCGATACCAACCAGACGGCGATCAATGCGGCAACGAGAGCTCTTATCAACGCTTACAACGCGCTGGCGGGCTTCAACCCCAACGTCCAGTTTGAGATAAGACACGTTATCGACGGCACCAACACCGAGCTCATCCCGTCGCAGACCAGCGACCCCGCTACCGGCGAGACCACAAAGCCTGCCGGCACGGTAATGAGCCACGCAGCGGCGACCATCGAGGGCTACACCGTAGTCGGCCAGAGCGCCGGCACCACCGCCCTCTCCGGTCAGAACGCTAAGGAGACCGTGACTTACAGCTATTCCCCCAAGAGCTACACAGTCAGAGTCACCGCCAATAACGACGCCAGCACCCAGGACGGCTACGTCGTCCCCACTTACCAGGTAACCTACGGTAGCGAATTCGCACTCTCGACCATTGACGGTGATATCGGCACAAAGGCCGGCTACACCTTCGGCGGTTGGTATTACGATTCCGGCACATGGGCACAGCCGGTTCCCGCTACCTTTACGATGCCTGCCTCCAATGTTTTCATCTATGCAAAATGGGATCTCGCTCCCATCACCCTCTCCGTTGACCTCTCCGCTGCGGGTCTCGACCCCGTCAAAGTGGCGGAAGCAACTCCGCTTGAATTCGGCGGTGCAGTCAACTTTGCAAAGCCGGCTTTCACCGACATCGAGGGTTATGTATTCGTCGACTACTACACCGACGCTACCTACACCACCAAGGTCACATGGCCTCTCTCGGTAACCGAGAACACCACGGTGTATGCCCGTCTTGAGAACGTCAACGGCAAGATCACCTTTGACTCCAACGGCGGTACCCCGGTCGACACCATCAACTACACCTCCGGCAATGCAGTCCCCGCTCCTCAGGATCCCACCAGAGAAGGCTACGCTTTCACCGGCTGGTTCTACGATGCGGAATGCACCCAGGGCGTTGCGGCTGACGACGGCGAGATCTGGAAATACGGCAAGAGCCTGACGAGAAACACCATGACCGGCTTCGTAGCCTATGCAGGCTGGGAAGCTCAGGAAGTCTCCGTCAGCTTCAATGTCAACATTCCCGCAAGTGAGACCAGTAATTTCAACACCATCGCCGGCAGCATCCCTGCCGAGACCGGCCTTGCCGACAGCGCATTCGCTGATGGCTATCAGTATCCTGTTCCCAGGAGACTCGGCTACGAGTTCCAGTACTGGTCATACAAAAATACTGACGGTAAATGGCATGAGTTCAAGTTCGACAAATTCCCGACCAGGGATATCGAGCTCAGAGCTAACTGGAGCGCCACCGATTATTCGGCGTTCATTGATGTCACGGCTTATCAGAAGCTCCTCGGTCAGGATGTTGAAGTGACCACCGCAAAGCGCGGCGACATCGTCACCTTCAGAATGACCTCACAGACCAACTTCTACACCGGCTCATCTGTTTTCGTATTCATGTATGATAACAGATTCTTTGAGCCTTATAAGAGCGGCTCCGATGCTTTCGTTCTCAACTCCGATAACGACTATATCAAGGGCATCAGCGCTACTCATTACGGCGTCACCAACAATGCGTCGCTCGCCTCCAAATGGCCCTCGGGTCTCGACAGTGCGAACTACAATGCAATGATGATCGCCATTGACCCCGATGTTTCGGTCTCCCACACCACTGCGCCGATGAACGGCAAGACCTGGATGCTTGAGTTCAAGCTCGTCATCAAGGATTCCGCAACCGGCTCGGGCAAGGTCTATATGGACAATGCGTGGACGAGAACCCCCGATAACATCATGGGCACCATGTTCTACGGCTGGACCAAGAACGCTACCAACGTATTCGAGACCTACAACAACGTCGTTATCCCGAATCTTGAGGAAGCAACGGCTACCGTCACTCTGGACGAGACCGATCCCGTGATGACCACCGTTACCGTCAAGACCAACAGCACCGCATTCCCCGGCGCCGCATTCGCGGACGGCGATGTTGAGAAGACCTTCACCGGCCGTGCAGGTCAGGAGATTCAGGATTACACCTCTCCCGTCTGTGCAGGTTACGATCTGACCGGCTGGGTCGGCGAGAATGACGCCACTCAGACTTGGATCGAGGGCTATTATCTGCCCGAAGGCGCCACCGAGACGACTTATGTTGCTCAGTGGGCCCCGAAGAACTACACCGTTAACTTCTATAAGCATGAGGGCGACGAAACCGCGTTCTCAACTGCCGAAGTTCCGTACAACACTGCGATCTCCGCTCCGTCAGGCACTGTCAGAGAGCTTGGCTACACCTTCGCCGGTTGGTATTACATTGATGCTTCCGGCAATAAGATCGACGCAGAGATCCCCGGTATGCTTTGCCCGCTCGACGGCGTTAACTTCTACGCCAAGTGGGAGCCCGCAATGGTCAATTACAAGATCAAGGCAGTCTACACCGACGCCGACACAGGCGAGGTTGCGGAGAGCTATCTCACCGCTACCACGGCTTTCCCGATGAAGGCGCTCACCGGCAGCTACCTCGATGTTGTTGAAACTGCTCCCGAGACTCCGGTTGACAATCACAACTACATTCTCGTCAGCAGCCTTCCCAGAGCGAACATAAAGTATGCATTCGACGCTGAGGATACCAGAAACTATCCGCTGCCCACGAATGTTGAGGTGCTTGCAGACGGAACTACCGAGATAACTCTTTACTACAAGCTTGCAAACTTCAAGATCACCTTCAATGTCGGTGATAACGGTACTTTTGCAGACGGCACGACCGAGCCTAAGGTAGTTGAAGCTCCTTACGGCACGCTCATTAAGAATATCGCTCCCGAAGTCATCGCGAAGGAAGGCTATTCCTTCACCAGATGGAACGGCGTTAACGATAACACTGCCGCCACCGCAGACAGAACCTTCAATGCAAGATTTGATCCTATCGCAATTGACGTCATATTCGACGCAAACGGCGGTACATTCTCAACCGGCGCGACCCAGATGACGAAAAGCATCAGATACAATGCAAACATCATCGTACCGGCAGCTCCTACCAGACCGGGCTACACCTTCAAGGGTTGGTCACTTGATAAGAATGCCACCGAGGGCAGCACCTCACTGGGCACTCTTCAGACCGTTTCGCCCACTCCGTACTACGCTGTTTACACCGCTATAGATTATAATGTAATTTATACGGTGAATGGTGAAACCCTTTACACCGACGGCCCCGTTCATATCGGCGACGTCATAACTGTAAGAGGCGCAGAATCAAAGGAAGGTTACACTTTCGATGGTTGGTATCTCAACGGTGTAAAGGTAGAAAGCATTACAGTTGAAACGGCAAATGTTACCCTCACCGGCAGCTTCGTCGCCAACAAGTATGATGTTGTTTTCTACAACAATGACGGCACTGACGCAAGCACTAAGGTTTCCGTTGCATTTGACAGCGCGATAACCGCTCCTGCGGCCCCCACCAGAAACGGCTACATCTTCAAGGGCTGGGCAGCGACCTCCACGGCGACCGAGGCTGACATCATCACCGATTTCGGCACGCTCACCACCACCGCTCCCGCTCCTTACTATGCAGTTTGGGAGGCAGACATAGCAGATTATTATGTTGATATCTATAAGCAGGATGTCAACGGCAATTACCCCGCCACCCCCGATGAGACGATTACTCTCAGCGGCAAGGTCGGCACTGTGACCGATGAATACGCTCCTGCCGATATCGCCGGCTTCACCGCCGACAAGGCAAACAGCGTACTGAGCGGCACCGTTACCACCGCAGAGGCAGGCGCACTCAGACTTACCGTTAAATACACCCGTAATAAGTATAACCTTGTTACCGTTGTTGACGGCACTGAGACTTCGAGAACCGAGTATTATTACGAGGCTCCCGTGACCGCCCCCGCCGACGCTTCCAAGGACGGCTACACCTTCGCTGGATGGACTCCCGCGGTTCCCGCGACTATGCCCATCCCCGCAAGCGGCAATGACTACGTTCTTACCGCGAACTTCACCGTCAATAAGTACACCGTCAAGTTCTACAGAGACGCTGACGCGACCGACGCTTTCAGCTCATATGAGGCTGATTACGACAGCGCAGTTGTTCCCGCATCGACCACCAAGACAGGCTACACCTTCGTCGGTTGGGCATATAAGGGAACTACCGAGGTTCTGAACTTCGACGACGACGCAAATCCCATCAAGGTCAAGATAGGCGATAACGAATTTGTCGGCATTTGGCGCGTCAATTCCTATGACCTCGTCTACAGACCCATGAACGGTGGGGATAACATCACCTACTCCGTATCTTACGGCACTGCAGCGGCAGATATGCCGACTCCCGAGGATCCCGTAAGGATCGGCTACACCTTCGCAGGCTGGTCAGGTAAGCCCGAAACCATGCCCGCAAGGAACACCAACGTCATAGCGCAGTGGACTCAGAACACCTACACCATCAAGTTCACCAACACCGGTGACTCGACAGTCAAGGATATCACCGGCGTCTACGGCGCAAGCATCACCGCTCCCGCAGATCCCGTCAGAACGGGCTACACCTTCGCCGGCTGGTATGTGGCAGGCACCGATACCGCATATACCATCCCCGCAACGATGCCCGACATCACCACCGAGGACAAGACCCTTGTCCTTGAGGCGAGATGGACTGCAAACTCCTATACAATTATATTTAAGGATGCCGACGGCACTGTTTATAAGCAGATCGACCAGGATTACGACACCGATATCACGGCTCCCGACGATCCCGCCAAGACAGGCTACACCTTCGCAGGTTGGGATACCGAGGTTCCCGCAAAGATGCCTGTAACTCCCGACGGCGGCCTTATCATCACCGCAAAGTGGACTGTTAACAAGTACACCATGAGCTTTAACTCCGACGGCGGCACCGCAGTTGAGAGCAAGACTTATGATTTCGGCGCCAAGACCGAGGCTCCCGCAGAGCCCACCAAGACCGGTTACACCTTCGCCGGCTGGTATCTCGGCGATGAGGCTTACATCTTCGGCACCATGCCCGCAAATGATGTTGCCCTTGTTGCTCACTGGACTATTAACGAATACACCATGAGCTTCAATTCCGACGGCGGCACCGATGTTGAGAGCAGGATTTATGCCTACGGCGCTCAGACCGAGGCTCCCGCGGCTCCTACCAAGGAAGGCTACACCTTCGCAGGCTGGTATCTCGGCGATGAGGCTTA
>FR888205.1:0-47753 GCA_000431775.1 Clostridium sp. CAG:413
CGGCGGCGGAGCAGGCATCACCATCACTCCTATCGCATTCATCGTTGTCAACAACGGCGAGGTCAGCATCAAACATATCTCGACCGAGGAAGGCTCTATCGAGAGAACCATCGGCATGATTCCCGATGTTGTCAACAGTGTCACAGATGTTGTCAACAAGTTTGTTGACGGCAAGGGCAAGAAGACCGAGGAGAACCTCGAAGGATTATATTGATTTTTTTCCTGCACACCGCATATTCATTATCAGTAACGGATGATGAATGGCGGTGTGTTTGGTGAATTTAAGACCGGTTGCTTTTGTGACTGCTGTTTTTATGGTGGCCTGTTTTGTATTGTCCGGGCTGACTGTATTTGCTCAGCCGGATGTTTCGGCTTCGTGCGCGGCTCTTATGGTCGCCGAGACGGGCGAGCTTATCTACGGCAAGAATGAGCATGACAGGCGCTCCATGGCGAGCACAACGAAGATAATGACTTCACTTCTCGCAATAGAAGCGCTGACCCCGCAGAGGAAGATAACTGTCAGCGCTGATATGCTAAACGTCGAGGGCACTTCGATGGGACTTCTTTCGGGAGACACAGTTACCCTTGAGGGGCTTGTCTACGGAATGCTCCTGCAATCCGGCAACGATGCCGCGAATGTTACTGCAATAACGCTCGGTGGCAATGTTGAAAGTTTTGTCTCGATGATGAACAAGCGCGCCGCGGAAATCGGCATGAATGATACGCATTTTGAGACTCCATCCGGGCTTGATTCAAAGGAACACTATTCGACGGCATATGATATGGCTCTGCTCGGATGCACCGCTATCAAAAATCCGGAATTTGCCGCTGTTTGTTCGCAAAAAAGTGCCGTCGTGTGCTACGGCAATCCGCCGTATCGTCGCACGCTCACTAACCACAACCGTCTATTACGTATATACGATGACGCAGTCGGAATAAAAACCGGTTTTACAAAAAAGAGCGGACGGTGTCTTGTTTCTGCGGCGCGGCGTGACGGCGTTACGCTTGTTGCCGTGACACTCAATGCGCCCGACGACTGGAACGACCATTCAAAAATGCTTGAATACGGCTTTTCGGTTGTTGAACGGCATGAAGCGGATACGGATATGTCCGCAGTTTTATTAAAAATCGCGGGCGGGGAAAGCGAAAGCGTGCCGCTGAAGCTATCAAGACCGCTCCAGTATATCTCGCGAAAAGGCAAAACTGCGCGGACAGAGCAGAAAATAAGCCTGAAAAAATTTGAATATGCACCGATAGAAGAAAATACGGTAGTTGGCTCGGTCGAACTTATAATAGACGGCAATGTAGTTGACCGGGCGGAGATTCTGACGGCTGGTGCGGTTCAGGTGCAAAAGATTGTTCCGAAAGAGCCTCAAAAAGAAAAAAGCCGAATAAAAAAGTTTATTGAAAAAATAAAGAACATTCTCAGAAATTGGATGTGAATCATTTGTCAGATGACAGAATAAGACTTCAGAAATATATGTCCGAATGCGGCGTTGCGTCGCGAAGAAAATCGGAGGAGCTTATCGAAAAAGGCGCTGTTAAAGTCAACGGCGTTGTTGCAAAGATAGGTGACTCTGTAGATCCGAAGCGCGATATAATAACGCTCAACGGCAAAAAAATAGAAAATAAAACGGTTGCAAAATATATTATGCTTCACAAGCCTCGCGGCTTTGTCACAACTATGAGCGATGAGCTCGGGCGCAGATGTGTGGCGTCGCTTGTCGAAGATGTAGGCGAGAGAGTTTATCCGATAGGCAGGCTCGACAGGAACTCCGAGGGCTTGCTTTTGCTGACTAATGACGGAGAATTTGCAAACGCCGTAATGCACCCGTCAAAGCACGTCGCGAAAGTCTACAGAGTTACCATAAGACCGGACATATCCGACGAGCAGATAGCTGCTATGAGCGACGGAATGATGATCGACGGCAGAATGACCGCTCCGGCGCAGGTGACGGTGCTCGAAAAGCGCGACGACAGAGCGGTTATAGAAATAGTGCTTTTCGAGGGCAGAAACAGGCAGATAAGAAGAATGTGCGAGGAGCTCGGAATCGAGGTCGCACGCCTCAAGAGAACCGCGATAGCCGGTGTCAAGCTCGGCATGCTTCCCCAGGGCAAGTGGCGCGAGCTGACCCCGCAGGAGGTTTCGCATATACTTTCGGCTGCCGGCGCAAAGTCGAACAAAAAGGAGAAAAGAAGATAAAATGCTTGAATTCAAGCCGTTTGATATAGATGACAAAACTCACGGATACCGCGCAGAGGAAAACGGGGAGAATATCGGCGAATGCATATTCTCGCTCGGCGGAACCTATGCTGAAATCCTGAGCGTGAAAACCCGTGACGGGGACAGGCTCGTTGCAGAGGGGCTTGTACGCAGCGCGCTGAATTTTGCCGCAAATCGCAATGCTTATATGGCGCGAGCGAATGTCGGCAGAGTTGAAAAAGAACCGTTTATAACTCTCGGTTTTGAAGAGAAAAACGGCTTTTATGAGTCCGATATACCGTCAGCTCTTACGGGAAGCTGCGGTCACTGCGCTAAATAACCCTTTTTATGCGCCTCACATATTGACAAATGTATGCTTAAACTGATAAAATAAAATGATTTAAAAGACCGACGAAAAGGAGTCCTTCCGATGATAAAAAGCATGACCGGATACGGACGGGCAACAGGCTCGTTCGACGGAATGGATATAACTCTTGAGCTCAAGAGCGTAAATCACAGATACTTTGAATTTTCATCGCGTGTACCCAGAAATTTCGGCTTCCTTGATGAAAAGCTCAAGAGCTTTTTCCAGGGAAAAATATCAAGAGGCAAGGTCGAGTGCTATGTTCAGATAGATACGGCGGGCGAAGAATCGGCTGTCGTCAAGCTCAACAATGCGCTCGCAAAAGGCTATCTTGCGGCTTACAAAGAACTTTCCGAGACCTGCGGGATTGAGAATGATATAAAAGTATCAGACCTTGCAAGAGTGAATGATATCTTCACTGTCTCGAAAGAGCCCGAAGATGAAGAAAAGATTTGTGCCGATGTTCTCAGCGTTGCGGCAGAAGCACTCGAAAGATTTATCGCTATGCGCGCAGTCGAGGGCGGAAAGCTCAAGGATGATGTTACTTCGCGCCTTGATTTCATAATCGACAAGGTCGCGTTTATCGAAGAGCGTTCTCCGCAGACCGTAAAAGAATATAACGAAAAGCTCCTCACGAGAATGCGCGAGGTTCTCGGCGATGTCCATGTGGACGAGCAGCGCCTGCTGACCGAGGCAGCGATATATGCCGACAAGGTTGCTGTGGCGGAGGAGACGGTTCGCCTGCGCAGTCATATTGATCAGTTTAAAAAGCTCTTTGAAGAGGATGGCGGCGCCATCGGCAGAAAGATGGATTTCCTCGTTCAGGAGATAAACAGAGAGATAAACACTATCGGTTCAAAGGCTCAGGATATCGAGATAGCGCGCTGCGTTGTCGATGTCAAGGCCGAGATTGAGAAGATCAGAGAACAGATACAGAATATCGAATAACTGCGGAGGTATTATCATAATGAAGCTGATAAACATTGGCTTTGGCAATATGGTCAACGCTAATCGTCTTGTGGCTATAGTCAGCCCCGAATCAGCCCCGATAAAGAGGATAATTCAGGACTGCAAGGAGAGGGGAACACTTATCGATGCGACCCACGGCAGACGCACACGCGCTGTCATAATAACCGACAGCGACCATGTTATTCTTACTTATCTGCAGAGCGAGACAGTAGCAAACCGCCTCAACAATGACGGCGATGAGCTTGATATTGAGGAGGAAGAAAGCGATGAATAATAACAACAACGGTCTTCTGGTCATTCTTTCCGGCCCGTCGGGTTCCGGCAAGGATACCATTCTGACCGAGCTTACCAAGCGCGACATGAATATCAAAGTGTCCACTTCCATGACGACGCGCAAAAAACGCGAGTGGGAGGTTGACGGAATACATTATTATTTCGTTGACAAGGATTATTTCATGCGCAAGATAGATGAGGGACAGGTTCTTGAATATGCGCAGTACGGCATAAATTATTACGGAACTCCCAAAGCTCCCGTTGACGAACTTCTTGCCCAGGGCAGAACCGTGTTCCTCAAAATCGAGGTTCAGGGTGCGGAGAAAATCCGTAAGCTCTATCCCGAAGCCGTCAGCATCTTCCTTATGCCTCCGTCAATGGCAGCGCTCGAAGAGAGACTTCGCTGCCGCGAGAGTGAGGACGAGGAGGATATCCAGCGCCGCCTTACCATCGCAGTTGACGAGATAAAGCGCGCCGTTGAATATGACTACATAGTCATCAACGACATAGTTTCATATGCCGTGAGTGATATATGCACTATTCTTGATGCGGAAAAGCAGAAAACTTTCCGCTGCAAAAACATTATAAGTGAGGTAATCAACAATGTTTAATCCTGATCTCAGAGGCGTTCTTAAAAACCACCTGAGCCGTTATTCTCTTGTTACGGCAACCGCAAAGAGAGCACGCGCTATCTCCGAAGATGCCGAGGAGAAGCAGATAATCCTTACCGAGAAGCCCGTTTCCATGGCTATCGATGAGATCCTCAGCGGCAAATATATCATTATTGAGCCGGAAGAGATTCGCAACATCTGACGCTTTTTCACGGAGTGTGACTCAAATGTACGCACAGGTCGCCGTCGAGAACGTCAACTGTACGTTCGATAAGGACTATGATTACAGCATACCGCAGCAGCTTGAGGGCAAAGCTCTCGTCGGCTGCCGCGTTGCCGTACCGTTCGGCGTCGGCAACAGAAAGCGCATAGGAATTATCACGCGGCTGACCGATTCGACTCAAGGAAAAAGAATAAAGTCTATCTCAGCGGTGCTCGATGAAGCGCCGCTTCTTAGTAATGAGATGATGTCGCTTGCCAGGTGGATATCCGAACAGACTTTTTGTACATACTATGAAGCGGTCAAAGCTATGCTGCCTGCCGGGATAAATCATAAAATAATACGCTCATTCTGCGCCGTTCCGGGTGTTGATGAGAGTATTGTCGCTTCGCTCGATTCCGATGAGAAACAGGTCTATGACTATCTGCTCTCGCGTTCGGGCTATGTCAAGCCCGAGAATTTTTTGAAAACTCTCGGCTTTGATGTTTCGTCGGATATACCGGAACGCCTTCTTAAAGCCGGACTTCTCGCCGCAAATGACGATGCGGTGCGCAACATCGGGGATAATAACATCCGCATGGTGCGCCTATGCGAGGGCTCGGACGATGTATCAATGACAAAGAAGCAGAGCGAAGTTGTCAATGTTCTGAAGGATGTCGGCTCTGTGAGTGTTAAAGAGCTGTGCTATTTCACGGGCTATACGCCGTCAGTCATATCCGCGCTCGAAAAGAAAGGCGTTGTCGAATGCTTTGAGCGCGAAGAGCTTCGTAGCTTCGTGAGCAGATATGCCGTGCAAAGCGCATATGACAGCGGCGAGATTCATCTCACCGACGAACAGCAGAAAGCCTATGACGGTCTGCTCGAAGATTACAAAAGCGGTACTGGTAAGACAGCGCTTCTTTACGGCGTTACCGGAAGCGGCAAAACGTCAGTTTATTTGAAGCTTATAGATGCGGTTCTTGCAGATAATAAAACGGTTATAGTTATGGTGCCGGAAATATCGCTGACCCCGCAGACGCTTTCGGTGTTTCATTCGAGATACAATGACGGCGTTGCGGTTTTTCACAGCGCACTGTCCGCCGGAGAAAGAGCTGATGAGTGGAAGCGCGTCAAGAACGGCGATGCAAAAATAGTTATAGGCACCCGTTCTGCGGTTTTTGCGCCGCTTGAAAATATCGGACTTATAATAATCGACGAAGAGCAGGAGCATACATATAAATCAGAGCAGACTCCGCGCTACAATGCCAAAAGCGTGGCGAGATACCGTGCCGCATGGCATAAAGGCTTGACTCTGCTCGCGTCTGCTACGCCGAGTGTCGAATCTTTCGCCGCGGCGAAGAGCGGCAAGTATTCTTTCTATGAGCTGAAGAACAGATACGGCAAAGCGGTTCTTCCACAGGTCGTTACCGTCGATATGCGCAACGAGCAGCAGACGGAAAACCGCGAGCTGAGCCGCGAGCTTATAGAGGAGCTGAACAAAAATCGTGCGGACGGCAAGCAGTCAATAGTGCTGATAAACCGCCGCGGATATAATACATTTGTCTCGTGCACTGCGTGCGGCGAGGTTGTGACCTGTCCGAATTGCAGTATTTCCATGACCTATCATGCGGCAAACGGCAGATTGATGTGCCATTACTGCGGATATTCCATGCGCTTTACGCAGGAGTGTCCGTCCTGCCACAAGCCCGCGCTGAGATATGCCGGATTCGGGACTCAGAGAATAGAAGACGAGCTTGAAAAGGCCGTGCCAGGAGCGCGTATCATGCGTATGGATACCGATACCGCTTCGTCGAGATTTGCTCATGAGGAGTGCCTAAACGCCTTTGCGAAAGGCGATTATGATATACTCGTCGGCACCCAAATGGTCGCAAAGGGCTTGAACTTTGAAAATGTTACGCTTGCGGCTGTCGTTTCGGTCGATCAACAGCTTTATAACGACGATTTCAGAAGTCTCGAACGCACTTTTTCGCTGCTCACTCAGGTCGTAGGCCGCTCTGGACGCGGAGAGCACCCCGGAAAAGCTATTATTCAGACACTAACGCCTGAGAATGAAATAATAAGGCTTGCGGCAAAACAGGACTATGATGCGTTCTATGATACGGAAATACGCATGAGACGCTTGATGATATATCCGCCGTTTTGCGATATATGCGTTGTCGGATTTTCCGGCGCGGACGAAGTCAAGACCCGCGTTGCTTCCCAGCGCACGCTTGACAAAATAAAAGAACTGACAGCAGGGGAATATAAAAACGAAAAGCTTATTGTTCTCGGACCTCTGCCTGCGCGAGTGCCGCGCGTCAATAAAAAATACAGATACAGACTCATAATAAAATGCAGAAACACCAAGGGATTCCGCAGCATGATATCGGAGATACTAAAAGATTTTTACGGCGACAGCAAATTTTCAGATGTCTTCGTCTATGCCGACATGAACCCCGAAATAACCGTATGATCGAAGGAGGACAATAAAATGGCGATGAGAAACATAGTTAAGCTCGGCGATCCGACGCTTAAAAAGCACAGCAGGACGGTCGAAAAGTTTGATGACCGCTTGGCTCAGCTCATTGACGATATGAAGGAGACAATGTATGCAAACGACGGCTGCGGTCTTGCTGCGGTGCAGGTCGGTATTCTCAAGAGGGTAGTTGTCCTCGACGTCGGCGACGGCTGCATTGAACTTGTGAATCCCGAGATAATCTTTCGTGACGGCGAACAGCGCGAAGCCGAGGGCTGCCTTTCAATCCCCGGAGAGTACGGCACGACCATTCGCCCGGCAGTGGTGAAAGTCAAGGCTCAGGACAGAAACGGCAAGTGGCAGGTTCTAAAGGGCGAGGGACTCAAGGCGAGATGCTTCTGCCATGAGATAGATCACCTCGACGGAATCCTGTTCACCCAGAGACTCGCAGACCCGATGGAGCATAAGGAGAATTTATGAGAATAGTTTTTATGGGCACTCCGGATTTTTCCGTTCCGTGCCTTCAGACACTTATAGACGACGGACACGATGTCTGCGCCGTGTTCACTCAGCCGGACAAGCCAAAAGGACGCCACGGCGTTCTGACTCCGCCGCCCGTCAAAGAGCTTGCACTCAAATATGATATCCCCGTATATCAGCCGAAAACACTGAAAACAGACGAAGCAAAAGAGCTTTTTAAGTCGCTCAATGCAGACCTTGCGATAGTCGTCGCCTACGGAAAGATACTTCCCGGCGAGTTTATCCATGCGCCGAAGTACGGCTGCATCAATATGCACGCTTCTCTGCTCCCGAAACTGCGCGGCGCGGCACCCATCCAGTGGTCTATAATCACCGGAGAAAAGCGCACCGGAGTCACATCCATGCAGATGGACGAGGGACTTGATACCGGAGATATGCTTATCTCAAAGAGCGTTGAAATAGGCGAAAACGAGACTGCCGAAGAGCTACATGACAGACTGTCATCACTCGGCTCGGAAGTTATGCGCGAGACTATAGCCGCGCTTCAGGCGGGAAATCTCCATCCTGTGAAGCAGGATAACGAAAAGAGCACATATGCTCCTATACTTACCAAGGAGCTTTCAAAAATAGATTGGAATGATACCGCACAGCATATACATGATAAGATAAGAGGACTGTATTCATGGCCGGGTGCGTCGGGCGAACTCGACGGCAAGGTCATAAAGATACATTCGTCGCGTCTTGCGGGTGCGTGCAGCGGAAAGCCGGGAGAGATAATTGAAAGCGGCAAACGCCTTGTTGTTTCCTGCGGAGACGGCAACGCCGTTGAGATACTCGTTCTTCAGGACCTTTACCCGTATGGACTGTGGCGACGATATCATCACCGAGGGGCTTGCTCGCTCGGCAATGGGCTGCGCCGCAAACAGAGGCGGCTATATCGCAAAGATAAGCAGCAGTCTGTCCTCCCCGGCGTTTGAGCGCCTCGGCTTTGCCGGCGGCGATATTCTCAGCGTCGAGATACCGCAGGCGCTGACCTCCGGCTGCACCTGCCATCAAAAGAAAACGGAGATGTAAAAAATGATAAAGAGTATGACGGGCTACGGCAGAGCGCAGATGCCCGTTGACGGGATGAATATCACCGTCGAGATAAAAAGCGTTAACCACAGATATTTTGAATTCACCTCAAGGCTGCCGAGAAATTACGGCTTCCTTGACGAGAAGCTGAAGAATTTCTTCATGGGCAAGCTCGCAAGGGGCAAGATGGAGTGCTATGTGGCTATCGAGGCGCTTGAGGAGCCTGACACCGTCGTGTCGGTCAATCATCCGCTCGTCAAGAGCTACCTTGCCGCCTATAAAGAGCTTGCGGATACCTACGGCATTGAGAACGATATAAAGGTCTCCGATATTGCGAGAGTCAGCGACGTGTTTTCGCTCCGCAAGGAGGCTGCCGATGAGGATAGGATCTGGGCTGCCGTTTCGGTTGTCGCTCAGGCTGCCCTTGACGGCTTCGTCGCCATGAGGGAGCGTGAGGGCGAGCGCCTGCGCGCAGATGTGCTCTCAAGGCTCGATATCATCCTCGACAATGTCACTTTCATCGAGGAGCGTTCGCCCGAGACGGTCAGAGAATATAATGAAAAGCTTCTTGCCCGCCTGCGTGAATTGCTTGCCGACACCCATATCGACGAGCAGCGCATCCTCACCGAGGCGGCGATATTCGCCGATAAGATAGCCGTCGCCGAGGAAACGGTCAGGCTCCGCAGCCACGTCTCGCAGTTCCGCTCGTTCCTTGACTCCGATGAGGCGGTCGGCAAGAAGATGGACTTCCTCGTTCAGGAGCTTAACCGCGAGGCAAACACCATAGGCTCAAAGGCTCAGGATGTCGAAATAGCTCGCAGGGTCGTCGCCGTCAAGGCGGAGATAGAGAAGATCCGCGAGCAGATACAGAATATAGAATAACGGAGGAATTACTATGAAGCTGATAAATATAGGCTTCGGCAATATGGTCAACGCCTCCCGAATGGTTGCGATAGTCAGCCCCGAATCCGCCCCGATAAAGCGAATCATCCAGGAGTGCAAGGAGAAGGGTACCCTGATCGACGCCACCCACGGCAGACGCACGAGAGCTGTCATCATCACCGACAGCGACCATGTGATCCTGACTTATCTTCAGAGTGAGACCGTCGCCAACAGGCTCAACGATGATTCGGACGATCTTGAGGATGAGGAGGATGAGGAATGAGTGACAGAGGAGTTTTGATAATTCTCTCGGGTCCCTCAGGCTCCGGCAAAGATACCGTGCTCAACAAGCTCGTTGGCGGGCGTGACGACGTGCGCGTCTCCGTCTCAATGACCACCCGCGCGAAGCGCGACGGTGAGATCGACGGCAAGCATTACTATTTTGTCAACCGCGAATACTTCGAGAAGAAGATAGCCGAGGGCAAAATGCTTGAATACGCCGAATACGCACATAATTATTACGGCACTCCGCGCGAGCCGGTCGAGGAGATGCTGCGTGCAGGCAAGTCCGTTATCCTCAAGATAGAGGTGCAGGGTGCCGAGAAGATACGCAGGATATTCCCCGACGTCACCAGCATCTTCCTGCTCCCGCCGTCAATGCGGGTGCTTGAGGAGCGGCTCAGAGGCAGGGGCAGCGAGGATGAGGAAACGCTTCATCACCGCCTTGTAATTGCCCGTGAGGAGCTGCGGCGCGCATATGACTACGACTATGTGGTCATCAACGACACCGTTGAGAGCGCCGTCAAAGGTATTGAAACCGTTATTGAAGCGGAAAGTAAAAAAACCGCAAGGAATAAAAATCTTATAAGTGAGGTAATAGACAATGTTTAATCCCGATCTTCAGGGCGTGCTCAAAAATCATCTCAGCCGCTATTCACTCGTCGTGGCTACCGCAAAAAGAGCCCGTGAGATAGCCGACGAAGCGGAGGAGAACAAGGAGATAATCACCGAGAAGCCCGTGAGCATGGCTCTCGAGCAGATACTTGACGGCGAATACACCATAGTCGAGCCTGAGGAGATCAGATACATCTGATCGTGTCCGAATCAAAGCAAAGGGGATGAAAGGTCAAATGAAATATGCAAAGGTCGCCGTGGAATCAGCGGCGTTCACCTTCGATAAAGCATTTGATTATATCGTTCCCCCGGAGCTTGAGGCGGCTGCGCTCCCGGGCTGCCGAGTGACCGTCCCTTTCGGCAACGGCAACAGGCAGCGCATAGGCATAATTTTTGAATTGTGCGATTCTACCGAGAGTAAACGCCCTAAAAAAATCATTTCCGTGCTCGATTCCGAGCCTCTGCTCGACGGCGAAATGCTTTCGCTTGCCGAGTGGATAAAGGACAGGACCTTCTGCACCCTCTATGAGGCTGCGAAGGCCATGCTCCCGACCGGCATCAATCACCGCATGGTCAGCTCATACGCCCCGTCGGCGAATGCGGACGCGGGCAGGCTCGACGGGCTTGACTCCCGCGAGCTGGAGTTCCTCGAATATATCCGCAAGCGCGGCACCTTCGTCAAGGCGGAGAACGCCTTTAAGGCGCTCGGTATGAAGCGCGACGATTCCGTGCCCGAGGCGCTCGTCAAGCGAGGGCTGCTCATCACGGGCAGGGACGCCGTGCGTAACCTCGGCGACCTTAGCGTGCGTATGATGCGCCTCACTACCGAAGCCTCCGAGATGAAGCTGACCAAGAAGCAGCGTGAGATGGCGGATGTGCTTGAGGATGTCGGCACTGCCAGTGTCAAGGAGCTTTGCTACTTCACGGGGCTGACCCCCGCCGTGGCGAATGCCCTTGTCCGCAACGGAGCGGCCGAATTCTATGACCGCGAGGTCATAACCTTGCCGGATTTTGTTTCCGCCGAGCCGCACCGTGATGTAATTGCCCTGACCGACGAGCAGCAGGCGGCGCACGATAAGCTGCTGTCGCTCGCAAATTCGGGCAAAGCTTCGGTCTCGCTCCTCTACGGCGTGACCGGCAGCGGCAAGACCTCGGTCTATATGAGCGTTATCGACGAGGTGGTCGATTCGGGCAGGACCGTCATAGTCATGGTGCCCGAGATAGGCCTCACGCCGCAGACCCTTTCGCTCTTTTGCAGGCGCTACGGCGGCAGAGTGGCGGTGTTTCACAGCGCCCTTTCCGTCAGGGAACGCCTCGACGAGTGGAAGCGGGTCAAAAGCGGCAAGGCCGATATAGTTATCGGCACACGCAGCGCTGTTTTCGCTCCGCTCGAGAATATCGGTCTGATAATCGTCGATGAGGAGCAGGAGCACACCTATAAATCCGAGCAGACCCCCAGATATGACGCGATTGACGTTGCAAAGTACAGGGCAGCATATAATAAATGCCTGCTGCTGCTTGCCTCCGCAACCCCGAGTGTCGAGAGCTACGCCGCCGCAAAGAGCGGCAAATACGAGCTATGCACTCTTACTAAGCGCTACGGCAGCGCAGTGCTGCCCGAGGTCATTACGGTCGATATGCGTTCCGCCGAGAAAGCTCCCGGCAGCCGCGCGATAAGCCGTGTGCTCTATGAAGCGCTGGAGGAGAATTTAAAAGAGGGCAGGCAGTCAATACTGCTCATCAACCGCAGAGGTTTCCACACCTTTGCGGCCTGCAATCACTGCGGCGCAGTCGTGAGCTGCCCGTATTGCAGTATTTCAATGACCTATCATTCGGCGAATAACCGCCTGATGTGCCATTACTGCGGTCACTCCGTGCCGTTCTCAAGCGTTTGCCCCGAGTGCGGCGAGGATGCGGTCAGGTATTCCGGCTTCGGCACCCAAAAGATCGAGAGCGAGCTTGCCGCTCTGCTCCCGCAGGCGAGGGTGGTCAGGATGGATACCGACTCCACCGCGGGCAAGAATTCGCACGAAAAGCTGCTCGACAGCTTCGCAAACGGCGAATACGACATAATGATAGGCACTCAGATGGTCGCAAAGGGGCTGAATTTCCCCAATGTCACGCTCGTTGGCGTGGTGTCGGTCGATCAGCAGCTCTATAACGACGATTTCCGCAGCCTTGAGAAGACCTTTTCGCTGCTCACACAGGTCGTCGGCCGTTCGGGCCGCGGCGAGCTGAAAGGCAAGGCGATAATCCAGACGCTTACACCCGAGAATGAGGTCATACGACTTGCCGCAAGGCAGGATTACGACGCATTCTTTGACACCGAGATACGCCTGAGAAGGGCGCTCGTCTATCCGCCGTACTGCGACCTTTGCGTCGTCGGCTTCACGGGCACGGATGAGACGGTGGTCAAAACGGCGGCGAGGAATGCGCTTGAACTGCTCAAAAGACATCTTGCGGGCGAATTCAAGGGCGAGAAAGCGATAATCCTCGGCCCGATGCCTGCGAGAGTTGCCAAAGTCAGCGGCAAATTCAGATACAGGCTCATAATTAAGTGCCGCAATACTGGCGGCATGAGGCGGCTGATATCGCGGCTGCTCATTGAGACGGGTGAGGATTCAAGATTCTCCAAAGTCACCGCTTATGCGGATATAAACCCCGATTCAACGGTATAATTTTCATATAAATTACGATATTTTGTTTAAAAAACTTAATTTTTCAGGGTTAACATATAATAAAACATTAGTATATCCGTTCGGATATACTCAAAGGCGGATGTAATATGGCAATCAGAAATATAGTCAAGGTCGGCGACCCGATACTTGCTAAAACTTCACGCAAAGTTGAAAAATTTGACGACCGCTTGGCGCAGCTTCTCGACGATATGAGGGAGACCATGTATCAGGCGAACGGAGTCGGGCTTGCTGCCGTGCAGGTGGGCATCTTAAGGCGCGCCATAGTCATTGACTGCGGCGACGGATATATAGAGCTGGTGAATCCCGAGATCATCAGCAGCGAGGGTGAGCAGTTTGAAGAGGAAGGCTGCCTCTCGCTCCCGGGTCAGGTCGGCGTTACCTGCCGCCCGATGACGGTCAGAGTCAAGGCACAGGACAGAAACGGCAAATGGTGCATTTATAAGGGCGAAGCCCTCAAGGCGCGCTGCTTCTGCCACGAGATAGACCACCTTGACGGTATCCTCTTCACCCAGAGAGTTTTCAATAAGGAGAATGTCTGATGAGAACGGTATTTATGGGCACCCCCGATTTTGCGGTGCCCTGCCTTCAGCGGCTTTTTGACTGCGGCTGCGAGGTCTGCGGAGTATTCACTCAGCCCGATAAGCCCAAGGGCAGGCACGGCGTGCTCACCGCCCCGCCCGTCAAGGAGCTTGCGCTCAAAATGGGCGTTCCCGTTTTTCAGCCGACCAAGATGAGGGACGGCACGGCGCTCGAAATGCTTAAAAGCGTTCAGCCCGAGCTTGTTATCGTCGTCGCCTACGGCAAGATCCTGCCGAAAGAGATCCTCGATTATCCCAAGTACGGCTGCATTAATATCCACGCCTCACTGCTGCCGAAGCTCAGGGGCGCGGCGCCCATTCAGTGGTCGGTCATAAACGGCTGCAAGGTGACGGGCGTTACCTCGATGCAGATGGATGAGGGGCTTGACACGGGCGATATGCTCATCAGCCGTGAGATTGAGATCGGCGAGAATGAGACCGCCGGCGAGCTGCACGACAGGCTCTCCGCCCTCGGAGCGGATGTGCTTGAGGAGACTCTGGAAGCCCTCAAAAAAGGCGAGCTGAAGCCCGTCAAGCAGAATGACGCAGAATTTACCTACGCTCCCATGCTTTCCAAGGAGCTGTCTCCCGTTGATTGGAGTCTCAGCGCCCGGGAAGTGCATAATAAGATAAGAGGTCTTTCCCCGTGGCCGTCGGCGACGGCGAAGCTCGGCGGCAAGACCGTGAAGCTCCTTCGCAGCGTGCTCACCGAGGAGCGCGGCACAAAGCCCGGCGAGATAGTCAGGGCCGACAAGCGCCTGCTCGTTGCCTGCGGAGACCTGCGCTGCATTGAGATACTTCAATTGCAGGCGGAGAACAAAAAAGCGATGCCCGCCGCCGATTACCTGCGGGGCAATCATGTGGAAACGGGCAGTATGTTTGAATAAAACGGAAAGGGATAGATATGCCGTATTTTTACTTTGATTATTACTATTTGATACTCGTCGTCCCGGCGCTGCTGCTTGCCATTTGGGCGCAGGTGCAGGTCAAGACGACCTACAGGAAGTATTCGCGTGTGCCGAATTCCAGAGGGATGACCGGCGCATACGCCGCACAGGCGGTGCTGAATTTCTACGGGATAACCGATGTTCGTATCGAGCGGGTCAGCGGCAATTTGACCGACCACTATGACCCGAGGTCAAAGGTCATTCGCTTGTCGGACGGTGTTTATAACAGCAGCACCGTTGCCGCGATAGGCATAGCCTGCCACGAGGCGGGTCACGCCGCCCAGCACGCCGAGAATTACGCCCCCATCAAGATAAGGAACGCCATAATCCCCGTGTGCAATATCGGCTCGACGATAGGCATACCGCTTGCGCTGATAGGCTGGATATTCAGTTTCTCCATTCTTATCTATGTCGGCTTGGGGCTTTATGCCGCAGTATTCATCTTTCAGGTGGCGACGCTGCCCGTTGAGTTCAACGCCAGCCGCAGAGCCATCAAGGTCATTGACGAAACGCAGCTCCTGCGTGACGATGAGATAGGCGGGGCAAAGAAAGTGCTCGCCGCCGCGGCAATGACCTACGTCGCCTCGATGATGGTGTCTCTCGCAAACCTTCTCCGCCTTCTGCTGCGCTTCAGCAACAACAGGCGAGACTGATCCCGAAAGGATATATATAATGAAAAGCGCACGGCAGCTTGCTTTTGAAGCACTTCTTAAAATAAATAAGGACGGCGCATACTCAAACCTCGTCGTTGATGCCGCTCTCAAAGAGAATCCCGACCTCGACGAGCGCGACAAGGCGTTTATGTGCAACCTCGTCTACGGCACTCTCGACAGAATGATACTCATTGACTATAACCTCGGGCTGTATCTCAATCAGCCCGTCAGGAAGCTGAAGCCCGAGCTGCACACAGTGCTCAGGCTCGGTACATATCAGCTCCTGTTTATGGATAAAGTGCCGTCAAGGGCGGCGGTGAATGAGAGCGTCAATCTCGCCAAGGTCAACAAATCCGCCTTTGCGGCGTCGCTTGTGAATGCGGTGCTCCGCAGGGTGGCGGATAACGGGCTGCGCCTGCCCGAGTGCTCGGAGGACGACCCCGAGTACCTTGCGATCAAATATTCCTGCCCAGAGTGGCTTATCTCACTTTGGACCGAGGCTTACGGGCGTGAGAACGCCGTTGCCCTCGCGGAGAAAGCGCTTGAAGCGCCGCCGGTTGTCATCAGAGCAAATACAACCAAGATAACCGCCGACGAGCTTATTTGGAGGCTTGCCGAGGAGGGCGTAGTCTCTCAGCGCAGCGAAATTCTGCCCGATGCGCTTATAATCAGCAACACCGGCTCGGTCGACGAGCTTATAGCTTATAAAGAGGGGCTTTTCCACGCCCAGGATATCGCTTCCCAGCTCTGCTGCGAGGCGCTCGACCCGCAAAAGGGCGAGACGGTCTTTGACCTCTGCTCCGCCCCCGGCGGCAAGGCGTTCACCATTGCGGAGAAAATGGGCGGCAGCGGCGCGGTCCGCGCCTTCGATATCTATCAGTCGAGGGTCGAGCTTATAAAACACGGCGCCGAAAGGCTCGGTCTCGGCAATGTCTATACATATCTTTCGGACGCTTCGATATTCAACGAGAATTACGGCCTTGCGGACAGAGTCCTGTGCGACGTGCCGTGCTCGGGTCTCGGCATTATCCGCCGCAAGCCCGAGATACGCTTCAAAAAATATTCCGATATCGACTCATTGCCTGAGCTGCAATATCGCATAATCTGCAATGCGGTCAGATATCTCAGGGACGGCGGCAGGCTCGTCTACTCGACCTGCACGCTCAACCCCAAAGAAAATTCCGGCGTGTGCGACAGATTCCTGTCCGAGCACCCCGAATTCTCGGCGGTCAGGGTATTCCCGGATATGCCGAGATACGGCGAGGGCGATAAATATCTTACCCTCATGCCGCATATTCATTCCACCGACGGCTTCTTCATAGCGGTATTTCAAAAAGACGGAGGCAAAAAATGAGCAAGGATATCATGTCCATGACCTACGGCGAGCTTGCCGAGGTATTCTCCGGCAAGGGATTGCCGGGCTTCAGGGCAAAGCAGGTCTATCAGTGGCTCCATTGCCGCCTTGCGGCGAGCTACGATGAGATGACCGACCTGCCCAAGGCTCTGCGGGAGCAGTTTGCCGAGGAGTATCCGCTGAATATCTGCACCGTGGCAAAAAAGCAGGTGTCGGCAGCGGACGGGACTGTGAAATTCCTTTACGCTCTCCATGACGGCGACTATATCGAGAGCGTCGTGATGAAATATAAATACGGCTACACGGTCTGCGTCTCTTCGCAGGTCGGCTGTAAGATGGGCTGCGCCTTCTGCGCCTCGACCCTCGGCGGCTTCAAGAGGAGCCTTACCGCGGGCGAGATACTCTCGCAGGTCTACACCGCTCAGCGCGAGCTGGGGGAGAGAGTGTCGCATATCGTGCTCATGGGAATGGGCGAGCCGCTCGATAATTTTGACAACGTCATGCGCTTCATCGAGCTTGTGACGGACGAAAAGGGTCTTAACCTTTCAATGCGTAATATATCGCTCTCCACCTGCGGCGTTGTGCCGAAGATCGAGGAGCTGATGAAAAAGAAGCTCCAGCTAACGCTTTCCATTTCGCTCCATGCGGCGGACAGCGGGCTGAGAAGCAAAATAATGCCTATCAATAAAAAATACGACGTCGACGAGCTGCTTGCCGTTTGCAGGCGATACGCCGCCGAAACGTCGAGGCGCATATCCTTTGAATATTCGATGCTTGCGGGGGTCAACGACTCCGATGAGTGCGCCCGCCTGCTGGCGTCGAAGCTGCGGGGGATGCTGTGCCATGTTAATCTGATACCGGTCAATGAGGTCGAGGAGAGCCCGTTTAAGCCGAGCTCGCCCGAGCGGATAGAGAGATTCACCGAGATTTTGGCGGGCAGCGGGATAACCGCTACCGTGCGCCGCAAGCTCGGCTCGGATATCGAGGCCTCATGCGGGCAATTGAGGCGCAAAATGAACAAAAAGGGGGATAAAAGCAAATGAGGATCGCAGCAAGGACGGACATAGGCCTTGTGAGGGAGAATAACCAGGATTCCTACACGGCCGGCGAGCTTTGCGAGGGCACAGCCTTTGCCGTCGTATGCGACGGTATGGGTGGCGCTGCGGAGGGAGCGCTGGCTAGCCGAAGCGCCGTCAAGGTGATACGGGAGAAGCTGTCCTCGGGCTTCAGCGAGGGGATGAGCGACATTGCGGTTAAAAGTCTGCTCATATCCGCCCTCGAGAACGCAAACAAGTATATTTACGAGCTTTCCCTGACAAAAGAGGAATATGAGGGAATGGGCACCACGGCTGTGGCGGCCATAGTCTCGGGGGGCTTCGTTTATATAGCCCACGTCGGCGACAGCAGGGCTTATATGACCTGCGGCGGCAAGATAACCCAGCTGACGAGGGATCACTCGGTCATCCAGCGAATGATCGAGAACGGCGAGATTACTCCTCAGGAGGCAAAGGATCACCCGAGCAGGCATATAATCACGCGAGCGCTCGGGGTCGACAGCGAGGTCAGGGTCGACTTCTGTCAGGAGCCGTTTGACGACGGCAGCCTGCTGATACTTTGCACCGACGGCCTGACAAACAGCGTCAAAGAGGACGATATTTTCAACCTGAGCGGTTCGGTTCGGTTTTATGATGCGGCGAACAGCCTTGTTGACTATGCCAACAAAATTGACGGCGCAGATAACGTAACGGTAGTCGCCGTCAGCAATTGAATCGAATCGTTGAATTGAAAGGAATGTTGATTTATGGATAATTACACGGGTAAAAGGATCGACGGCCGCTACGAGATACAGGAGGTCATAGGCGTCGGCGGCATGGCGGTCGTTTATAAAGCGTATGACAGCATTGACGACAGGATAGTCGCCATCAAAATACTAAAGGATGAATATCTCGCAAATGAGGAGTTCAGGCGCAGATTCAAAAATGAGTCAAAGGCCATCGCCGTGCTTTCGCATCCCAACATAGTCAAGGTGCTCAACGTCAACTACGGCGACAAGCTCCAATATATCGTCATGGAGTATGTCGAGGGCATCACCCTCAAGGAGTATATCGAGCAGCAGGGCAGGCTCGGCATCAAGGAGACGGTGCATTTCACCATGCAGATCCTCCGCGCCCTTCAGCACGCCCACGATAAAGGCATAGTCCACCGCGACATCAAGCCGCAGAATATAATGCTGCTCTCAAACGGCAACATCAAGGTGACGGATTTCGGCATCGCCCGCTTCAGCTACAGCGATACCAAGACCATGACCGACAGTGCCATAGGCACCGTCCATTATATAAGCCCCGAGCAGGCGAGGGGAGACGCCACCGACGACAGAGCTGATATCTATTCCGTAGGCGTCGTTATGTATGAGATGCTTACGGGTCAGCTCCCGTTCCAGTCGGAGAATTCCGTCTCCGTCGCGCTCATGCAGCTCCAGAGCGACCCCAAGCGCCCCAGAGAGCTTAACAGCAGCATCCCCATCGGCCTTGAGCAGATAGTGATGCACGCTATGCAGAAGAATGCCAACGACAGATATCAGAGCGCCGCGGAGATGCTGCTCGATATCGAGGAATTCAAGAGAAACCCCGCAATTCGCTTTCAGCAGAATTATTTCGTCGATAACGACCCCACAAAGTATGTCGGCAGGAAGCAGGATCTCGCAAACGCCAAGATACCGCCCGCAGTCAACAGGACTTCGCAGCGCACCGAGCGGTTGACTCAGCCCGAGCCGTCAGTCCCCGACGATTATGATCAGGATAATTCCGCGGGCAATTCCCGCACGAAGCTGATAGTTATCGGCACGGCGATAGGTCTTGCCGTTGTGGCGCTTATAGTGTTTGCTTCTCTCTTCTTCTTCACGGATGTATTCAAGGGCGACACGCTCACCGTGCCTCAGCTTACCGGCCTCAATGTTAACGAGGTCGTTGACAACGCAAAGTATAAGGACTTCAAGATAACCGTCGAGAAGGTCGCCAACAGCTCCTACAGCGACGGCATTATATGCAATCAGCGCCCCACCTCGGGCACCAAGGTCACGCCCGACAAGAACGAGATAACGATCTCTGTCGCCACGACTTATGAGAAAAAGGTCGTCAACGATGTTTACGGCATGATGTATGAGCAGGCGAGAAAGATGCTTGAGAGCCAGGGCTTCGTCGTGGATGGTCAGCCCATCGTCAGCATGTCCGAGGCGTTCGGCACAGTTATCAGGACCGACCCCGAGAGGAACACCGAGGCTGAGAGCGGCTCAAAGATAATCATTTATTATGCCAGCGACAAGGATCTGATACCCGTTCCCTCCGTTGTCGGCATGGATCTTGAGATGGCGAAGGCTCTTATCGAATCCGCAAATCTCGTGGTCGATGAAAATGTCAAGAGCGAGAACAGCGACAAGCCCGCAGGTCAGGTCATAGACCAGTCGCCCGCGAATTACGAAAAGGTCATATCCGGCAGCAAGGTCACCCTGACCGTCAGCAACGGCGTGCCCGCAATTTCGAGCGCGTCATTCAGCATAGTCCTGCCCTCCACAGGCACAAGGGGAACATTCGAGATATTCGTCAGCAACGAATCCTATGTCAATAAGACCCTCCTGCTCGACGGCAGCTCTTATGAGGTCAAGATAGAGGGCAGCGGCAACGACGCCCCCGTCAAGATTTATATTGATAATAAGGAATATTACTCCTGCAGAGTCGACTTCACCAAGAACCCAGCGGTCGTCAGCGGCGGAGCTTA
This sequence comes from Clostridium sp. CAG:413, assembly GCA_000431775.1. Classification (GTDB taxonomy): domain Bacteria; phylum Bacillota; class Clostridia; order Oscillospirales; family Acutalibacteraceae; genus CAG-177. The sequence goes on from FR888205.1 coordinate 20,431, forward strand.
TTCAAACAGCAATTCCGTGCTGAGCAAAAAGCCGATCCCCGATGTCAGAGGTCTGCCTCTCGAGCAGGCGAAGCAGCGGCTGAACGCCGAGGGCTTCAACAATATCAAGATAGAGGGCGTTACGGTCTACACCGACGCTGAGAACGGCATGGTCAAGAATCAGTCGCCCTCGCCCGCCTCCACGGGCATTTTCGGCACTGCGTCCACCTATTTCACCGACACCGAGATAATTCTCACCGTCGGTCAGAAGGACGGAGTCTGATAAATGGAGAAACTCGAAGGCATAATTCTTAAAGGTATCGGCGGCTTCTATTATGTAGAGGCCGCCGGTGAAGTGTATGAATGCAAGGCAAGAGGGCTTTTTCGCAAGACGGGGATAAAGCCGCTTGCGGGCGACAGGGTCGAGATAAGCGTCAACGACAGGGCGGAGAATACCATTGAGCAGATACACGAGCGCTCGGGTGAATTCGTCCGTCCGCCGGTCGCCAATGTCGACAGGCTCTTTATCGTCGCCTCGGTCTGCGAGCCGAAGCCCGTACTGCTTGTCATAGACAGGCTCACGGCTATCGCGGTGAATAAGGGCGTTGAGCCGCTCGTGCTCTTCACGAAATGCGATCTCGGCTCGGCTGAGGAATACGTTGAGATATACCGCAAGGCGGGCATACTGAGCTTTGCCGTCTGCGCCGAAACGGGCGAGGGCGTCGAGCGGGTGCGCCGTGAGCTGAGCGGTCATATAAGCGCCTTCTGCGGCAACACGGGCGTTGGTAAATCGACGCTGCTAAACGCCGTTGACCCGTCGCTTTCGCTCAAGACGGGCGAGATAAGCGACAAGCTCGGCAGGGGCAGGCACACCACCCGCCAGAGCGAGCTTTTTAAGGTCGAGGGCGGCTATGTGGCGGATACCCCCGGCTTCTCATCATTTGACCTTGAGGAGACGGAGCTGATCACAAAGGACGATCTGCCCTTTGCGTTCCCCGAATTTGAGCCGTATATCGGCAAATGCAAATTCTCCACCTGCCTGCACGTCAAGGATAAGGGCTGCGGCATCATCGAGGCGGTCGAGCGGGGCGATATCCCGAAGAGCCGCCACGAGAGCTACTGCGCCATGATGGAGCAGGCGAAAAATATCAAGGACTGGGAGCTGCGTAAGCGTAACGAAAATGCAAGAAGCTGATTATACTGTATTGAGCAATGCTCAAGTCAGTGTAACGGCGGTGATAAAATGAGAATATGTGACAGGCGGGGCGCCGTTTGCATCGCTTTTGCGGCGGGCATGATAGTCGCCGCGATCTTTCCCTGCACGGCTGCGATATTCATAATCGCCGGCGTGATAGTGCTGGCGGGCTTGGGCCTTTGCAGATATTGACAAAGGGGGAGATACGGTGAAGGTCGTTGTATTGAACAGCCCGAAGGTGCTCAGCGGTATTCTCAAACTGATTTTCGGTATTAAATAAGCGAAAGGTGAGGTCGTAGATGAAAATACTCGTCGTTGACGGTCAGGGCGGCAAGCTCGGCAGGCAGCTCGTGGAGCGGCTGATACCTGCGTGCCCCGAGGCGGAGATAACCGCCGTGGGCACCAACAGCACCGCTTGCGAAGCAATGCTCAAGGGCGGGGCTTCAAGAGCTGCGACGGGCGAAAATGCCTTGATAGTCGCCTGCAGGCGGGCGGATGTGATAGTCGGCCCCGTCGGCATTGTTATTGCGGACGCACTGCTCGGCGAGATATCGCCGTCCATGGCCAAGGCTGTGGCTCAGAGCAGCGCCGTCAGGGTGCTGCTGCCCGTCAATAAATGCGATAACCTGATAGTCGGCACGGGTGGCTTCACCGTCAGCGAGCTGATAGATCAAGCCGTTGAGACCATCAAAAACATCGGAACGGGATGTTGACAAACGGCTGAAGGTGTTATATAATATCTGAGTCGCATGAAGCGGCGGTAACGGCCGAAGCCGTAATTTCCAACAGAACATAAAAGACCATGAAGGCATCCGTCTCCGAGCAGGGGACAGATGCCTTATATTTTTGCCTAGAGGAGCAGTTATGAAAAAGACCGTTAAAAATCTCACCCTTTCCGCAATGTTTCTCGCCCTTTGCATGATATTGCCCTTTATAACCGGCGGTGTGCCGAGGATAGGCAACGCCATATCGCCCATGCATATCCCCGTGCTCATCTGCGGCTTTGTCTGCGGCTGGCAATACGGCGCGGCGGTCGGCTTTATCGCTCCGCTGATGCGCAGCCTGCTTTTCTCAATGCCAACGATGTATCCTATTGCGGTCTCAATGGCGTTTGAGCTTGCGGCTTATGGCCTGCTCTGCGGACTGCTTTATAAAGCGTTCCCGAAGAAGAATGTTTATATCTACCCCGCGCTCATAATCTCCATGCTCGGCGGCAGAGCGGTATGGGGAATAGCCCGCTTCATAATGGCGGGGCTCGGCGGCTCGGAATTCAGCATGGCGATGTTCGTCGCAGGGGCGTTTACCCAAGCGGTGCCCGCGATAATCTGCCATATCCTGCTCGTCCCGCCTGTCGTAATGACGTTCAAAAAGACAAAACTGATGTGATATAAAATCAAGGCTGCGCGGTTCATCGCCGTGCAGCCTTTTTGTATAGCTTATTTTATTCAGAGACGATTTCTTTGACGCCTGCGGCGAGACCCGCAAGGCCCTGGAGATTGCTGGGGATAATGAGCTTCGTTGCTTTGCCGTCCGCGGCCGCTTCAAATGCCTCAAGGCTCTTGATGGTCAGGTAGCCGTCGCCGGGCGCTGCGGAGTTGATAAGCTCGATAGCCTTCGCCCTTGCCTGCTCGACCTTGATGATGGCTTCGGCTTCACCCTCCGCCTCTCTGATCTTGGCCTCCTTTATCGCCTCTGCGGCGAGGATGGCGCTCTGCTTATCCGCCTCTGCGGCAAGGATCTTGCTCTCCTTTTGACCTTCTGCAACAAGGATCTTACTTGCTTTTTCGCCCTCTGCGGTGAGTATCGCTTCGCGGCGCTGACGCTCCGCCTTCATCTGTTTCTCCATCGCGTCCTGAATCTCTCTGGGCGGCAGGATGTTTTTAAGCTCAACTCTGTTGACCTTGATGCCCCACGGGTCGGTCGCTTCGTCGAGCACGCCTCTGATCTTGGCGTTGATGACGTCGCGGGAGGTGAGGGTGTGGTCAAGCTCCATTTCGCCGATGATGTTTCTGAGCGTGGTCGCCGTCAGATTCTCGATAGCGGCGAGCGGGCGCTCAACGCCGTATGCAAAGAGCTTCGGGTCGGTTATCTGGAAGAAAACGACCGTGTCTATCTGCATGGTGACGTTATCCTTGGTGATAACGGGCTGGGGCGGGAAATCGACTATCTGCTCCTTGAGCGAGACCTGCTTTGCAATGCGCTCAATGAAGGGGATCTTAACATGTATGCCCGTCTGCCAAGTGGCGCTGTATGCGCCGAGGCGCTCGATGACATACGCCTTTGACTGCGGGACTATCTTGACGTTCATCACAACTATTGCAATGAGAAAAACTGCAAGGAATATCAGAATGATGCCTACTATCAGATCCATTGTTTTTCCTCCTCAAAATTAATCAGTTCTGCGCCTTGACTATGAGCTTCACGCCCTCAATGCGCTCCACGGTGACAAGCTCGCCTTTACGGAAATTCGCTCCGTCCGACGAGCGGGCGGTCCAGCTTATACCGTTGACCTCGACCCTGCCCTTGCCGGCTATGTTGTCGATATCCTCGGTCACCATTGCTGTCTCGCCAATGCAGCGGTCGGCGTTGGTGGGCTGTGTTTTTTGCTTCGTTATCTTCCTCACGAGGGGTCTCGTCGCCGCAAGAGTGACTGCCGATACAACCACAAACAGCACCCATTGCAGCCATAGCGCAGCTCCGCATATCCTCGCTATCAGCGCCGCCGCGGCGCCTATTGCAAACCAAATCGTCACGAGCTGGACTGTGGCGGCCTCCACGATGATAAGAACAACGAGCAGGACTATCCAGAAAATGAGCATAAACAGATCCATATCCTGTAACCTCCTCCTCTCTGTGCTCACTATAATTGTATCATGTTATAAAATAAAAAACAAGGGAATTTGCCGATTTTACAGTTCATACACAATTGCGAGCACGTTTTCCCAGCTCAGCCGCTCGGCGCTGACAAGGTTTTGTATCTGGCTTAGCGCCTCTATACACTTTGTGCGGAATTCCTCACGCCCGCCGTGGCGCAGCAGGTCGGGCAGCGCCGTTATGCTCTGCTCGACCTCGTTCATTGCGTCGTGCATGACCAGAGCGTGCAGCATTTTTGAGGCGTCATTCCAAACGGCAATGGTTTTCTCCGTCTCCTCGGCGAGAGTATCGTCGTCGCAGCTCTCAGAGATATCGAGCAGCCCCTCAAGCGAGGAGGAGAGCGCCGCCATTTCATTTTTGAATAAAATGCCCGACCACACGGCTATGCCTATCGCCGTTATCAGCATTGCAACGGCTATTGCGAGCTTTTTCAATTCTCATCGCCCTTTCTGACTATATAGGTCTTGCCGTGCGGAGTGACGGTCATTATCAGCACCTCACTTATCTCCATCCCCGCCGAGCTGACGGCGCTCTTTATCTTGCTGCGCTCAATGCCCGATTGCTCCACGGCGTCCTCAATCACTGTGCCGTCGCAGATAACGGCGAACGGCATCCCCTCGTCCTGCGGCCTCAGGTTAAGGTCGCCGGCGGTGGCGTTCATATTTTCGGGCTTCAGCAGCACGCTTATCTGCCCGTTTGTCTCGAATATCGCATAGGATACCTGCGAAATCTCAAACACGTCCTTTTGCCGCAGCGCGCCCATCAGGTCGTTGACGCTCATTCGCATTTTTTTGAGCGCTTTGATGTCGATAACTCCGTCGCGGATGACGATTATCGGGTGCCCCTGCATGAACGCACGGAATTTATAGCTCTTGAGGCTCACTGCCGAGGTGATGACCTCATACGCCACGAGCACAAAGAGAGCGCTTATCGAGTTTAATATCGGTATCGTGTTATCCTGCATAGGTATGGAGGCTATCTCCGACACCAGCATCGTCACGACGAATTCGGCGGGCTGCAATTCGCCTATCTGACGCTTGCCCATCACCCTGATGAGAAAAATTACAACGGCGTAGAGCACCGTTGCCCTGACTAATGTGACCGCCAAGCCTGTCGCCCCTTTCGGAATTATATAAGTATATTTTTGACATTGCTGCGCCTTATATTACATTAATTTTCTTGACGGGCAGGGCTTTTCAGTATATAATTACAGTATTAAGAGGTGACTGCAATGAAGTATTATCTCGGCATGGATATCGGTGGCACGAAATGCGCCGTCGTCCTCGGCGAAAAAGGCTCGTCCTCCGTCAAGGATAAAATACGCTTTGATACCCGCAGCGAGCGCGGCTGGCGCACCGTCGTCGGCGAGCTTATCTCCTCGGCGCATGAGCTGCTTGGGCGAAACGGGATATCCTGCGAGGATGTCATTGCCTGCGGCGTCAGCTGCGGAGGCCCTCTGAACAGCGAGACGGGAGTTATAATGTGCCCGCCGAATCTGCCCGATTGGGATAATGTGCCTTTGGCGCAGATGATAACCGATGAATTCGGTTTTCCCTGCAAGGTGCGTAACGACGCCGACGCCTGCGCGCTCGCCGAGTGGCAGTTCGGGGCGGGCAGAGGATGCAGAAATATGATATTTCTCACCTTCGGCACCGGCATGGGTGCGGGCCTGATCCTCGACGGCAGGCTTTACAGCGGCACGCTCGGCATGGCGGGCGAGGTGGGGCATATGCGTATCGACGCGGACGGCCCCGTCGGCTACGGCAAGGCAGGCTCCTTTGAGGGCTATTGCTCGGGCGCGGGCATAGCCTCGACCACCCGCAAGATGCTGCCGCTTTATAACGGAGAGACCGTCCTCACCCCCGACGATGTCTCCGCCAAGGCGGTCGCTCAGGCGGCTACGGGCGGCGACAGGCTTGCTCAGGCGATATACCGCCGCTGCGGCGAGAAGCTGGGGTTGGGGCTCTCGATACTCATTGATATATTGAACCCCGAGCGGATAGTGATAGGCAGCATTTTTGCCCGCTCAAGCCATCTGCTCGTTGACAGCATGAACGAAACGATAAAGAAAGAGGCGCTGCCCGCTTCAGCGGCCTGCTGCACGGTGGTGCCCGCAATGCTCGGCGACGAGATAGGCGATTATGCGGCGCTCGGCGTTGCAAAGGACTATGCGGAGGGCAAAAATGACTGACAGGATATTTGAAGAGCTTTTTGAGCGATACCCCCGCCTTGAGGCGTGCAGGGGCGATATATATAAAGCCTTTGAGCTTATGAGCGATTGCTATGATAACGGCGGCAAGCTGCTCTGCTGCGGCAACGGCGGCAGCGCTGCCGACTGCGACCATCTTGTGGGCGAGCTGATGAAAGGCTTCCTTAAAAAAAGGCCGTTTTCGCCGGAAGAAAAGGAGCGCTTCGGTGACAGTGAGATGGCGGAGAATCTGCAAAAGGGTCTGCCCGCAATTTCACTCTGTGCCCATTCGGCTCTTATGACGGCGTTTGAGAATGACGCAGTGCCCGCCCTCGTCTTTGCCCAGCAGGTGTGCGCCTATGCGGCAAAAAATGATTTGCTCATAGCGTTCACCACCTCTGGTAACTCCGCAAACGTGGTCTATGCCCTCAAAGCGGCAAAGGCTGCGGGGGTTGGGAGCGTGGCCGTCACCGGCGAGCGTGAGAGCGAGTCGAGCCGCCTTGCCGACGTGTGCATCCGCCTGCCGGAGACCGAGACATTTAAGGTGCAGGAGCTTACATTGCCCGTTTATCATTGCCTTGCGGCGATGATCGAAGATAAATATTTTGAAATATAAGGAGAAAATTTTATGACCATCCCCAGAAGCGAGCATCCCGATCCTCAATTCCAAAGAAAAGATTGGCTTAATCTCAACGGAGAATGGGATTTTGAATTCGATTTCGGCAACAGCGGCCTGAGGGCAGGTGTGCTTGAAAAGGACGAATGGAGCAGGAAGATAAACGTCCCGTTCTGCCCCGAGAGCAAGCTCTCCGGCATTGAATACACCGATTTTATTGCCGCCGTGTGGTACAGAAAAAGTGTGACCGTGACCGAGGCTCAGCTTGAGGGCAGGGTGCTCATCCACTTCGGTGCAGTCGATTATGAGACCTACCTCTATGTCAACGGCGAGGAGGCGGGCTACCACAAGGGCGGCTACACCTCGTTCACCTTTGATATCACCGAATTCCTGACTGCGGGCGAGAATGTCATTGCCGTCAACGCAAGGGATGACGTCAGAGATCCGCTCGTTCCCAGAGGCAAGCAGAGCGAGCTTTACAATTCCCACGGCTGCGATTACACGAGGACTACCGGTATTTGGCAGACCGTTTGGCTTGAATTCGTACCGAAAGCGTATGTCAAGAGCTTCAAGCTCTTCCCCGATACGGTCAATGCGACGCTCGGCGTTTCCGCCGTTGTCGAGGGTGAGGGCGCGTTCAAAGCGGAGGCGTTCTACGACGGCAGACTTGTCGGCAGCTTTGAAAAGACGGCTGCGGGCTTTGTCAGCGGCGATATCAAGCTCAGCGAGGCTCATCTTTGGGAGGTCGGCTGCGGCAGGCTTTATGACCTTAAAATTACCTTCGGCGGCGACGAGATAAGCAGCTATTTCGGCCTGAGAGATATCCGCATCGACGGCTATAAGGTGCTTATCAACGGCAAGTCCGTGTTCCAGCGCCTTGTGCTCGACCAGGGCTTCTACGCCGACGGTATTTACACCGCACCGAGCGATGAAGCGCTCGAAAAGGATATAAGACTTTCGCTTGCGGTCGGCTTCAACGGCGCAAGGCTGCATCAGAAGGTCTTTGAGCCGAGATTCCTCTATCATTGCGACCGCCTCGGCTATATCGTGTGGGGCGAATTCGGCAACTGGGGTCTCGATTACTCAAGGGACGGTGCTCTCGAAGCAATGCTGCCCCAGTGGTGCGAGAGCGTTGCGAGGGATTTCAATCACCCCGCCATCGTCGGCTGGTGCCCGTTCAACGAGACTTGGGACAGAGACGGCAGAAAGCAGAATGACGAGCTGCTCAGGATAATCTACCGCGTCACAAAGCAGCTTGACGAGACCAGACCCTGCATCGACACGAGCGGCAACTTCCACGTCGAGACCGATATATTCGACGTCCACGACTATGAGCAGAAGGTCGAGATATTCAAGGGCAACTATGACCGCCTGATGACCGAGGGCGTGCTCTTCGAGCACTTCCCCGACAGGCAGGAGTATGACGGTAAAAAGCCCGCGTTCGTCAGCGAATACGGCGGTATCCAGTGGTCGCTCGGCAGCAGGGGAGACGCATGGGGCTATGGCAACGCCCCCAAGAGCGAGCAGGAGTTCATCGACCGCTACAAGGGCCTCACCGACGCACTGCTTGACAATGAGCGTATGTTCGGCTTCTGCTACACTCAGCTCTATGATATCGAGCAGGAGCAGAACGGCCTTTACTACTACGACCGCTCCCCGAAGTTCGACCCCGAGCTGTTCAGAAGGATAAATTCACGCAAGGCTGCAATTGAAGACTGATTTTAAGGCTGCGGGCAAAGGGCGGACTCAGATAAAGATAAGCCGCCCTGTAAAAAGTCTTTTGCCCTGTGGCTTCGTTAAAAATGCTCGCAATATATCTCCATTATTCCTGCGCTTTTTGCCTTGCCACAGAACAAAATCCAATTTTACAGGGTGCATAGCAGTTTTGAGCGAGATATTTTTCGTTCAGACAAAATAACAAAATCTCGGCAATACTTTGTGTATTACCGAGATTTTTTATGAAGTATGGGCGGAAAATAGCCTCTCAAAACCGACTTATCTTTATCTGAGTCCGCCCAACCGCAGCCTTTTTATGTCTGCCGTGCCGAAGCTGCATATAATATATAATGGTATAAATTACGGCGGGGGTGCGGTTTTGAGATACAGGCGGCTATATTACGGGAGAAAGACCGTTATTTTCAGGGCGGTGTGCTTGGCGCTGGTGCTGCTCATCGCTGTTTTGCTTGCTGATGCGCAATTACGCCCGGCGGTGACGGAGCTTGCGGCGCTCGAAGCCCATAGGCTTGCGACCGAGAGGATAAATGCCGCCGTTGTGAGCGTGCTGTCACAGGGCGCACCCGAGTATTCGGAGCTTGTTAAGGTCAGCTACGGCGCAGATAACTCGATAACGGGAGTGAGCACCGACGCAGTGAAGCTGAATCTCTTTAAGGCGAGGGTGACTGAGGCTATAGACGCCGCCTTTGAGGATAAGGAGCGCACCGAGGTCAGAGTGCCGCTCGGCACGGCCACGGGCGTGTCGCTTTTCTCAGGGATAGGCCCTCAAATCAAGGTCAAGGTCGGCTGCTCGGCTTCTACTGCGTCGGATTTTGAGAATGTCTTTGCCTCAGCGGGGGTCAATCAGACCCAGCACAGCGTGATGCTCAATATCGAAACGACCGTCGTGCTTTCGCTTGCGGGCAGGCAGATGACCGAGCAGGTGCAGACCTCGCTCTGCATCGCCCAGACCGTCATAGTCGGCAGCGTGCCGAATGTCTCCGTGACCAAATAAAACCGTTGATTTTGCGGCGCGGAGTTGATATAATATTACCGTAACAAAACCAAAGGAAGTAACGCTTATGCAGTTTGAGTCGGCAAAGCGCAGAGCCGAGGAGCTCAGAGCGCAGTTAAACTATCACAGCCACAAATATTATGTCGAGGACGACCCCGAGATAGAGGACAGCGAATATGATATGCTCCAGCGTGAGCTTGCCTCGATTGAGAAGGAGTACCCGGAGCTTATCACGCCAGATTCGCCCACTCAGCGAGTCGGCGGCAGCGCCGAGGGGTTGTTTGAGCCGGTCACTCACACCGTGCCGCTCGAGAGCCTCCAGGATGCGTTCAGCCTAGGTGAGGTCGAAGCATTCATCACGAGGGTCAGGGAGCAGTTCCCGCAGGCGGAGTTCGTTGTCGAGCCGAAGATAGACGGCCTTTCCGTTGCACTCGAATATGAGAACGGCGTGCTTGTGCGCGGCTCCACCAGGGGCGACGGCGTGACCGGCGAGAATGTCACGGCAAATCTCAGGACTGTCAATTCCATCCCTCTGCGCCTTAAAAAGGACGTCACAATCGAGGTTAGGGGAGAGGTGTATATGCCGAAGAAGGTCTTTGCCGCCCTTGTCGGCGAGCAGGAGCAAAACGGCGAGAAGCCATTTAAAAATCCCCGCAATGCTGCGGCAGGCTCGCTCAGGCAAAAGAACCCCGCCGTCACCGCTTTGAGAAGCCTTGATATATTCGTTTTCAACGTCCAGCGCTACGGCGGCGACGGGCTGACGGGGCATAAGCAGTCCATTGATTTTCTCAAGGAATTGGGCTTCAAGACCATTCCGTTCTATAATAAATTCACCACCGTCGAGCAGATCGAGGCGGAGCTTAACCGAATAGGCGAGATCAGAAGCTCGCTGCCCTATGACATCGACGGGGCGGTCATCAAGACCGATTCCTTCGCCATGCGCGCCGAGATAGGCAGCACAGCCAAATTCCCCCGCTGGGCGCTTGCGTTCAAGTATCCGCCGGAGGAGAAGGAAACAAGGGTGGTCGATATCGAGGTCGCCGTCGGCAGAACGGGCGTGCTGACCCCGACCGCCGTGTTTGAGCCTGTGCTCGTTTCAGGCTCGACCGTCTCGAGAGCAACGCTCCATAATCAGGATTTCATCAACGAAAAGGATATCCGGATCGGCGACAGAGTTGTTATCCGCAAGGCGGGCGATATAATTCCGGAGGTCGTCAAGGTCGTTTCGCACGACGAGGGCTCGGAGAGATTCACCCTGCCCGAGGTCTGTCCCTCATGCGGCGCTCCCGTTATCCGTGAGGAGGGCGAGGCGGCGGTCAGATGCGTCAATCCCGAGTGCCCGGCGCAGCTTCTGCGTAACCTCATCCATTTCTGCTCCCGTGACGCAATGGATATCGAGGGTATGGGCGACGCCGTGCTTGAGAAGCTCGTTTCTTGCGGGCTGCTGACCAAGGCGAGCGATATTTATACGCTCAAAAAAGAGGATTTTATGACCCTTGAGGGCTTCAAGGATAAATCCTCCGAGAATCTGATAAACGCTATAGAGAATTCCAAGAAAAACGACCTCTCGAAGCTCGTTTTCGCCCTCGGAATACGTCACGTCGGCCAAAAGGCGGGCAAGCTGCTTGCCGATCACTTCGGCACGATGCAGGCGATAATGCAGGCGGATGTCGAGGCTCTGTGCGCCATCGACGGCTTCGGCGGCATAATGGCGCAGAGCGTTGCGGATTTCTTTGCCCTCGGCCAGTCGAGGAGCGAGATTGGGGCGCTGGCGGCGCTCGGCGTGAATATGAATTCTCTCAGAGAAAAAACAGACAACCGTTTCGAGGGCAAGACCTTTGTGCTAACGGGCACTCTGCCGACCTATTCCCGCAATGAGGCGGGCGAGATAATCGAGAAATTCGGCGGCAAAACGGCGTCCTCGGTGTCAAAGAAAACGGATTATGTGCTTGCGGGCGAGAGCGCCGGCAGCAAATTGACCAAGGCGCAGTCGCTCGGGGTTACGATAATAACCGAAGAGCAGTTCAATGAAATGATAAAATAAAAGGAGGAGATTTCTATGGTATGCAAAAACTGCGGTAAAGAAGTCAAGGAGGGCACAAAATTCTGCACTGACTGCGGCGCACCTGTTCAGCCGGAGCCGCAGGCAACATACAGCCGACCGAATTATCAGCAGCCCCCGCAGCAGCAGTATCAGCAGTACGATCAGTCGTATCAGCATTATAATCCGTATAATCAGCCCGGTCAGGCTGATAATTTCGCGCCCGTGACGAGTGTCGGCAAATATGTTCTTTGGATAATTCTCAGTACGCTGTTCCCGGCAGGCTTTATCATTCTTATAGTTTTTGCTCTTGACAAAACGGATAAAAACAGATCAAATTTTGCCAAGGCAATGCTCATAACACAAGTCTGCGCAACCGTCATGAGCATAATCGTGTTGATAGTCCTGGCTGTCCTGGGCTTCTCCGTCAGCGACGAAATAGCCGGTGAATTCGCTAATGAGCTCACACTGATGATGTGATAAATGAAAAAAGCGGTTTTGCCGAGAAATAAGAAGCTGAAAGTGATGCCTGCACATCTCAGAAATAATGCCGCGCAGGAAGAAAACAGGCTGTGGCATGGGTTCCCCGGGGAGTATTCGATTCGGTTTAACCGTCAACGGCTCGTCGGCGATCACATTACGTATTTTTACTGTGCAAGGGCAAAACTCGTTATTGAGCCTGAAGGCTCTCAGCATTATGAGGAAGCGGTGATGGATGCCGTCACGAAGCGACCTAAAGCGGAAGGGATAAACCATGATAAGAAGCAAGAATGCCGATATTACCATTGAGCCGCTGAAGCTCGAGGAATACGGAAGATGTCAAAACATTTGGAATATGAAAACCCAGCCGCTTACGGAGACGTGGCGAAGCGAGATAGCGTCCGGCAACCGTCTTGTATTCATCTATAAGATAAACGGCGAATTTATCGGTGAGGGCGCCCTTGTCTTGGAGGCCGACGACCCCGATTACACTATCCCCGGCAGGAGAGTTTATATCTCAAGGATGATAGTTAAAAAGGAGTACCGTAATCGCGGCATAGGCAGCGCAATGCTTGCTTTTCTCATTGAGAAGGCAAAAGAAATGGGCTTTGCGGAAGCCGCCATCGGTGTTGATAAAGACAACGCCAACGCTCTTCATCTTTATCGCAAATTCGGCTTCACCGAGGTGCTGTTTGACGGTGCGGATGAGTACGGAGAATTTTATAAGCTGCTGAAAAGGATTTGACGTCAGCCTCCAAACAGTATAATATCCACAAATTTCATTGTGCCGCTTCAACAAAATAAAAGCGTTTTACCTCTTGCAAAAGGAAAAATAATGTGTTATATTATTAGCGATATATAAACGCAGTGATCGGGAGAGTAAGCGAATCTCAAGTGCGTCAGAGAGGATCCGCCATCGGCTGGAAGCGGGTCGCACGGCGTTCGCCGAAGTTCACCCGGGAGCGGCGGGGCTGAATTCAGTAGGCTCCGACGGCAGCAACCGTTATCTGTTTCAAGCGCCCGAGCTATCGGGAATGCAGGGTGGTACCGCGGATATTTTTCGTCCCTCGTTGTCTTATGACAACGGGGGATTTAATATTATTCAGGTAACAGCTTAACAGCAGTTGAAAGGATTGATCAAAATGTTTGAAAAACCGGCAGAGCTTAGGAAACTCTTTGAGCAGAGAGCCGCCGAGATCGCCGCTTCGTCCGACCTTGAGCAGCTCAGGATAGAGTTCCTCGGCAAAAAGGGTCACGTCTCCGGTCTCATGCAGGAGCTTCGCAATGTCCCCAACGACAGGAAGAAGGAAGCCGGCCAGCGTATAAACGAGACCAAGCAGTTCATTGAGAATGCGCTTGCTCAGAAGTTTGAGGAGCTCAAGAAGCTCGAGGAGCAGAGACTCATTGAATCCGCCGAGAGCTATGACGAGTCAATGCCCGTCTATACCGAGCTCGGCTCATATCACCCGATTACCCTCGTGCAGAGGGAGCTTGAGGATATCTTCCTCAACATGGGCTTCTCGATAGAGGATTATTCCGAGGTCACCGACGACTACAATTGCTTCGAGGGCGTCAATATCCCGAAGCATCACCCCGCCAGAGATATGCAGGATACCTATTATCTGAGCAACGGTCAGCTTCTCAAGACCCACACCTCCGCCGCTCAGAATACCATTCTGCGCAAGTATGCCGCTTCGCTCGAGCAGGGCAACCCGCTCAGAGCCGTTTTCCCCGGCCGCTGCTTCAGAAACGAGAAGATCGACGCCTGCCATGAGAATACCTTCTTCCAGATGGAGGGCATGATGGTCGATAAGGATGTTTCGATCTCAAACCTCATCTACTTTATGAAGACCATGCTCTCTAAGGTGTTCCAGAAGGATGTCACCGTCAGGCTGCGTCCGGGCTTTTTCCCGTTCGTCGAGCCGGGCTTTGAGCTTGATATCCAGTGCCTTATATGCGGCGGCGAGGGCTGCCCCTCTTGCAAGAATTCCGGCTGGCTCGAGCTTTGCCCCTGCGGCATGATTCACCCCAATGTCCTCAAGCTCGGCGGCGTTGACCCTGAGAAATACACCGGCTTCGCCTTCGGTCTCGGTCTGACGAGGCTCGCAATGATGAAGTACGGCATCAAGGATATCCGAGTATTCAACAGCGGCAACCTCAAGGCGCTGTCGCAGTTCACCGACAAATCATTCACCAGACCGTCTGACGAAAGCGAGGAGGCGTAAGTATGTTTGTTTCAATAAATTGGATTAAAGATTACGTTGACCTTGACGGTCTCGATGTCAAGCAGCTTATCGAGGGCTTCACCCTCTCCACCGCCGAGGTCGAGGAGATAATCGTCAAGGGCGAGGACGTGCAGAATGTCGTCGTCGGCGAGATCATCTCGGTCGAGGAGCACCCGAATTCAAAGAAGCTCCACCTGCTCAAGGTCGATATCGGCAGCAAGGTCTGCAATATCGTCTGCGGCGCCCCGAATGTCAGGGTCGGCATGAAGGTCGCCCTTGCGCTTGCGGGCGGCAGAGTCTGCGGCGGCGAGATAAAGGTCGCAACGGTCGCGGGCTTTGAGTCCGAGGGTATGTGCTGCTCCGAGAAGGAGCTGGGTCTGAGCGACGACAACTCCGGCATCATGGATCTTGACACCGACGCCCCCAATGGCACCGACCTCAAGAGCATCTATCCTATAGACGATATCATTTTTGAGGTCGATAATAAATCGCTCACCAACCGCCCCGACCTCTGGGGTCACTACGGCATAGCGAGGGAGTTCGCCGCTATCACCGGCAGGGAGCTGAAGCCCCTGAAACTCGGCGATATCTCCTATGACGGCGATGAGAAGGTCGATGTCACCGTCGGCAGAGAGGATCTGGTCTACAGATATTCCTGCATCAAGATGGATAATATCACGCTCAACAAGAGCCCGCTCGATATGCGTATCCGTCTGTATTACTGCGGCATGAGAGGCATCAACCTGCTTGCCGACGTCACAAATTACATCATGCTTGAGATAGGTCAGCCTACTCATGCGTTCAATGCGAATAAGATAAGCAATATCGTCGTCACCACCCCCGCCGAGAAGATGAAGTTCACTACTCTTGACGGCGTTGAGAGGGATATCGACGAGGATACCCTGATGATCTACAACGGCAGCGAGCCTGTCGCCATTGCGGGCATCATGGGCGGCCTTGACTCCGAGATAGTCGAGGATACGGGCAGCGTTGTGCTCGAGTCGGCGAATTTCGACGGCGTGAGCGTGCGTAAATCCTCCTCAAGGCTAGGCCACAGAACCGACGCCAGCGCAAGGTATGAGAAGATGCTCGACCCCGAGCTTACCATGGACGCAGTCGGCAGATTTGTCGAGCTTGTCCGCTCGATAGACCCGGGCGCAAGGGTCGCTTCAAAGCTCACCGACGAATACGTCAGGAAGTATCCGCCCGTTTCGATCTCATTCGATAAGAAGTATGTAGACAAATACACAGGCATTGATATCAGCAATGAGCAGATAGAGAAGACCCTCACCGCTCTCGGCTTCGGTGTTGAGCGCAGCGGCGATGATTACACCGTCAGCGTTCCCTCATGGAGAGCTACCAAGGACGTCACCATGAAGGCGGATATCATCGAGGAAATAACCAGAATCTACGGCTACGACAACTTTGAGATAACCACCACCCGCAGCCCGCTCAAGCCCGTGCCCAACGATTACGGCAGGCTTGAGGACGAGGAGGCAAAGGATATCCTTGTCAAGACCTTCGGTCTGCATGAGGTCAACTCCTACCTCTGGTGCGACGGCAGGAAGTGCAAGAAGCTCGGCATCGACGTTGAGGATAACGTCAAAGTGCTCAATATCGAGAATTCCGAGAACGGCAATCTGAGGAATTCCATGCTGCCTACGCTTCTCATTGACGCTTCCGAAAATAAGGATTTCGCCGATAAATACGGCATATTCGAGATAGGCAGAGTTGTCGACGGTCTCGATGAGAACGGCATCTGCAAGGAGCGCAAGCGCCTCGGTGTGGTGCTCTATGATAAGAGCGGCGACGAAAAGGCTCTCTACTTCAAGGCGGTCGAGATTATCAATTGCCTTGTCGGTGAAATAAAGCAGGCGAAAGTCGTATATAATAAGATAGCTCCCGAGCATAATTGGCAGCATCCCAAGAATACAGCCGAGATAACCGTCGACGGCAAGAGGGTAGGCGTGCTCTGCGCTCTTCACCCCGCCAACCGCGCGAAGCTCGACAAGGTCGCCGCAGCGGTCTGCTTCGAGATAGACATGAACGATTTCCACGCTGTCAAGGCGAATCCCATCATGTTCCGCGAGCCCAGCACTCAGCAGTCCACCTATTACGATCTCTCGCTCGTCCTTGCGGGCAACACTAAGTATTCCGATATCGAGAGCTGCTGGCAGTCGCTCGGCATCAAGGAGCTTGCGAGCGCCAAGGTTATAGACACCTATGAGAAGCTCGGCATCAAGAGCATCACCGTGCGCCTTGTCTTTGCCGCCATGGACAGAACTCTCGAGATGGACGAGGTGCAGAGCTGGATAGATTCAATTCTTGCCAACCTCGATAAGATAGGCGTTGTCCTGAGGGCTTAAAGTAAGCTAATTATTAAAGAAAAATAAAATTTTAAAAAAACCATTGTTTTATTCCGAAAGGTGTTATATAATGTTTGGGTACGGAGGTGACCGAAATGACTGATAAAACAATAAAATTCTCGATCAAGGATGAGAACGAGGCGGAGATGAAAAAGAATCTGCTGGCGGTCTATGAGGCTCTGAACGAGAAAGGGTATAATTCCATCAGCCAGATTGTCGGCTATATCCTCTCTGAGGACCCGACCTATATTACTACCCACAACAACGCCCGCAGCCTTGTCAGGAGACTCGACAGAGACGAGCTTCTTCAGGCTATGGTGAAGTGTTATCTCGGTATAAAGTAAACCCAAGGAGATGATAGTCAATGGCAAAGAAGAGCGAGTTTCTTATGTATAAGGGCAGGCCGCTCGTCAGAAACGGCAAGACCATTTATTACGGCTACATGAGCGACCCCTACGTTGCTATCCTTCAGATAACAAGCACCCGCGAGGTCAAGGGCGTCGAGGTGGCGGACAGAGTCCTTGTCCAGCTTGTCAACACTGACCCCGATGTCCGCATGAAGGATAAGATAGTCAAGAAGGCGGAGCGCCGCGGTCTCTACAGCGCGATAGAGATCGGCTGCATCTGGCTTGAAAGAGAATTAAAAGAAACTGCATAAAATTGCACCGAGCTGCCGCTTTTAAGCGGCGGCTCTTTCTTTTTTGCATGATGACGGCTGCGAAAATGCAAAAACGTCGTAAAATTTGAACAAAAAATTAACTTTTTTCAAGTTTCCTATTGCATTATGCGATTTGATGTTGTATAATATTCAATAATATTTTTTACTTTAGGGAAGTAAAACTGTTTTCGGATTCCTGGGGCGGTCAAGCCCTTTGATTCATATCTTTTTTACGGAGGTTATGCACATGAAAAAGTTACTTGCCATCCTTATGGCCCTAGCTCTTGTCGTTTGCTGCTTCGCAGCGTGCGGCGGCGGTGAAGATAAGCCGACCGGCGGCGATAAGACAGCCACACCGATCACTATTGAGGGTAATGTCATCAAAATCGGCGTTTTTGAGCCTGCCACCGGCGAGAACGGCGCAGGCGGTATGCAGGAAGTTCTCGGCATCAGATACGCTAATTCCGTTGCTCCCACCGTCACCATCGACGGCACAGAGTATAAGATAGAGCTTGTCGAGGTCGACAATCAGTCCGATAAGGCTGCCGCCGTTACCGCTGCGCAGTCCCTTGTCAGCAAGAAGGTCGCAGCAGTCCTTGGCTCCTACGGCTCGGGCGTTTCGATTGCCGCCGGCTCCACCTTTGCAGATAACAAGATAGTTGCCGTCGGCTGCTCCTGCACCAATCCGCAGGTCACCGCGGACAATGATTTCTATTTCCGCGTTTGCTTCCTTGATCCCTTCCAGGGCACCGTTATGGCAAACTACGCTCAGTCCCAGGGCGCCAAGACTGCCGCTGTCATCAATCAGAACGGCGACGATTACTCCACCGGCCTTGCAAGCTATTTCAAGGCTGCGTTTGAGAAGAACGGCACCATCGCTTACGAGGGCACCTACAATACCAACGAGACAGACTTCAACGCTATCCTTGCTTCCGTCAAGGCAGCGAATCCCGATGTAATATTCGTTCCCTCCTCGATCCAGACTGCGGGCCTCTTCATCAAGCAGGCTAAGGAAATGGGCATCACCTCCAAGATAATGGCGGGTGATACCTGGGAGAACGCGACCATCATCAAGAACGCCGGCAAAGAGAACTGCGAAGGCGTTGCATTCTCCACCTTCTTTGATGAGAACGATGCGGGCGCTGCGGAGTTCGTTAAGGGCTACAAGGCATTCCTTAACGGCGACCCCGAGAATCTCAAGCTCAACGGCGACAACGACACCGTTGCTGCGGTTTCCGCTCTCGGCTACGACGCTTACATGACCGTTATCGAGGCTCTCAAGGGTCTCAAGGCTGACAATCTCACTCAGGAAGCTCTCAGAGATTCCCTTGCGGCTGTCAACTATGCAGGCGTTACCGGCGGTATCACCTTCGACGAGAACGGCGACGCTAATAAGGACATGGCTTATATCAAGACCATGACCGACGGCGGCTTCAAGTTCATCGGCACTCAGAAGACCGACGGCACCTTCACCGCGGCATAAGCGGCATTTTAACAGATTAATTAAACGGCGAGGAGCAGCTTGCCCTCGCCGTTTTGACTTTTTCGTACCCGATTCTTAACAGGGGGTAAGCCCATGACCACTTTCTTTCAGAACTGCCTGACAGGCATCTCGATAGGCAGCATTTATGCGCTGATAGCTATCGGCTACACGATGGTTTACGGCATCCTGCGTCTGATAAACTTCGCTCACGGCGATATATTCATGATGGCGGGCTACTTTATGATAATCTGCATGACGAATCTCATGATACCGTGGTATATATCTATCATCATCGTTATAGTCGCTACCGTCCTGCTCGGCGTTTTTACCGAGAGGATAGCGTACAAGCCTCTGCGTAATGCGCCGAGGATGTCGATAATGATCTCCGCTATCGGTGTGTCGTATTTCCTTCAGAATTTTGCGACATATCTTTTCTCGGCTCAGCCGAAATCCTACCCGAGCATCGACTTCCTTAATAAGAGGATAACCATAGGCGATGTCTCGACCTCGATAGTTACATTCATAACTCCCATTCTGACCATTGTGCTCGTCGTGTGCCTTGTGCTGCTTGTCAATAAGACCAAGATAGGCATGGCTATGAGAGCCGTCTCCAAGGATTTTGAGACCAGCCAGCTCATGGGCGTTAAGATAAACTACGTTATAAGCATGACTTTTGTTATCGGTTGCGCTCTTGCGGCGATCGGTTCTATCTTATATTTCACTCCGCGTCCGTCGGTGTATCCTCTCTCCGGCTCGCTCCCGGGTCTTAAATGCTTCGTCGCGGCCGTTTTCGGCGGTATTGGCAGCATCCCCGGCGCACTCATAGGCGGATTCATCATCGGCCTTATCGAGACTTTTGTCAAGGGCAGCAGCATATCGGAATTCAGCGATGTTTTCACTTTCATCATTCTTATTCTTGTGCTGCTTGTTAAGCCCAACGGCCTCTTCGGAGAGAAAACAAAGGAGAAGGTGTGATAATGACCAAGAAATCAAAGCTGAACATCATTCTCCCGATAGCGTTCACAGCTGCGCTGCTCGCCTCGATGATTTATTGCGGCGAGTTCGCCTCGAGCGGCTCAATGTTTAAGTCCGTTCTCCAGCTCAGCGCCATTTATATGCTCCTTGCCGTATCGCTCAACCTCCTCAACGGTTTCACGGGGCTGTTTTCGCTCGGTCAGGCGGGCTTCATGACCATCGGCGCATATACCTACGCCATCTTCACCATACCCGTCAAATCCCGCGCGAGCGTTTACTACCTCTACGGCGTTGCGGATTGGCTCAAGAATATCGAGCTGCCCGTCATAATCGCCCTTATCGTTGCGGGCCTTGCCGCCGCGTTGCTTGCGGCTATAATCGGCGCACCCGTGCTAAGGCTCAAGAGCGACTACCTCGCCATCGCCACCCTCGGCTTCGCCGAAGTGGTCAGGATCGTGGTTGCCTCTTCGCCGCTCAATAAAATAACCAACGGCTCCCTCGGCCTTAAAAAGATACCGGGCTTCGAGTCGTATTACGGCATATTTATCGTTGCGTTCGTCTGCATTGCGATAATCATGCTTCTGCTCAATTCGACCTACGGCAGGGCGCTCAAGGCCATAAGGGATGACGAGATAGCCGCCGAGTCAATGGGCATCAACCTCTCAAGGCATAAGCAGATATCCTTTGTTATCAGCGCGTTTTTCTCCGGCATCGGCGGCGCGCTCATGGCAATGTATCTCGGCGCGGTCTCCTCGACCACCTTCACGATAGCCGTCACCTACTTCATCCTGCTCATCGTCGTTATCGGCGGCATGGGCAGCGTCTCCGGCAGCGTTATCTCCGCTTTCATCGTCATTGCGGCGAGAGAGTGGTGGCTCCGCTTCCTCGATGATTCGAGCCTCGGCGTCCCGCTGCTTAAGACGGGCTTCAGAATGGTCGTTTTCTCGGTCGTGCTGATGATAGTCGTCCTCTTCTTCAGACGAGGAATAATGGGCGACCGCGAGCTTTATAACATTGCCGGCTCGGGCAGCCGTCTTAAATCCAAGAAGGGGGTGCGCTCCAAATGAGTAATAACGTGCTCCGTATTGAGGATGTAACGATGCAGTTCGGCGGCGTCGTGGCCGTCAACAATCTCTCAATGGAGATAAACGAGGGCGAGATAGTCTCGCTCATCGGCCCCAACGGCGCGGGTAAGACCACCGTTTTCAACGCTGTTACGGGCGTTTACCCGCCGACCAACGGCCAGGTGCTTTTCCACGGCGAGCCTATCGCCTGCAACCACCCGCACGGCAAAATGCGTAAGCTCTACGCCGGCGAAAACCTCGGCAAATATACCAAAGTGGTTGAGCATACCCCCGATTTCATCGCAAAAAAGGGTATCGCAAGGACTTTCCAGAATATCAGACTTTTCAAGACCATGACCGTCTTTGAGAACGTGCTTGTGGCTAAGCATATGAGGCGCAGGAGCAATCTCTTCACCGCTACCTTCATGCTCAACCGCAAGGAGGAGAAAAAGATGAGGCAGGAGTGCCTCGAGCTGCTCGAGATACTCGGTCTCTCCGACGTCAAGGACGAGGTCGCCGCCAACCTGCCATACGGCAAGCAGCGCCACCTCGAGATAGCCAGAGCGCTCGCAACTGAGCCTACGCTCCTGCTGCTCGACGAGCCTGCGGCGGGTATGAATCCGCAGGAGACCAACGAACTGACCGCATTCATCAAAGATATCAGGGATAAATTCCACCTGACCGTATTCGTTATCGAGCATCATATGAATCTCGTCATGGATATCTCGGACAGGATCTATGTCATCGACTTCGGCAAGCTCATCGCGAGCGGCAAGCCGGAGGATGTGCAGAATGATCCCAAGGTCATAGAAGCGTATTTGGGGGTGAGCGAGGATGAGTAATATACTTGAGATAAGAGATCTCGTCGTCTCATACGGCGGCATCGAGGCCGTCAAGGGCATCTCGCTCGACGTTGAGCAGGGCAAGATAGTGACCCTCATCGGCGCAAACGGCGCGGGTAAGAGCACCACCCTCAAGGCGATAAGCGGCATAGTCAAGCCCAAGAGCGCCTCGATCAAATTCAACGGCGAGGAGCTGGTCGGCAAATCACCCGACTATATCGTCTCCAAAGGAATCACCCTCGTGCCCGAGGGCAGGCGAGTGTTCCCGAACCTCACCGTGCTTGAGAATTTAAAAATCGGCGCTTATCTTCGCAAGGATAAGGAGAAGATAAAGGCGGATATCCACCATGTCTATGAGCTTTTCCCGAGGCTCAAGGAGAGGGAATGGCAGCTTGCAGGCACTCTCTCCGGCGGCGAGCAGCAGATGCTTGCGGTCGGCAGGGCGCTGATGAGCAACCCTAAGCTGATCATGATGGATGAGCCGTCGCTCGGCCTTGCGCCGCTGGTCGTCAAGGGCATATTCGATATAATTGAGACGGTCAATGCCGACGGCATAACCGTCCTGCTCAATGAGCAGAACGCGAATATGGCGCTCAAGGTGGCGGATAAGGGCTATGTACTCGAGACAGGCTCTATCACCATGGAAGGCACGGGCGCGGAGCTTCTCGAGAACGAGGAGATCAAGGAAGCCTACCTCGGCAAGAAAAAAGCATAAAAATAACGGAGCTGTCTCGTTTGAGGCAGCTCCGTTTCGCTTTGTCATATATACTTTTTAATGAATCTCTCGACCGTTGACCAATAAAGCTCGGGGGCAACTATCGCGGAGGCGGCGTGCGGAGCGTTCGACACTATCAGGCGCTCCTTTTCGCAGGCGGCGTTCTTATAGAGCGGGTAATTCATCCAAAGCGGAACGAAATCGTCTCTGTCGCCGTGGATAAAGAGCGTCGGGGTCTTGGATTTCCTGACCTGCTTCAGCGCCGAGGCTTCTTTGAAGTCGAAGCCTATCTTTATCTTCGCCGCAAGGTTTGCAAGCTGGAGGAACGGGGTCTCGGGCAGGCCGAGCGTGTCGCCTATTTGGACGCTGTATTCATCCCACACCGAGGTGTAGCCGCAGTCCGCAACGGCGCAGACTACGTTTGAGGGCAGTGCCTCGCCCGTCGTCATCATCACGGTGGCGGAGCCCATCGAGCAGCCGTGCAGGATTATCTTGCAGCCGGGGTGCCTTTCAACGATATAATTTATCCAATCGACTATATCGAGCCGCTCAAGCCAGCCCATCGAGCAGTATTTATGCTCGCTTTTGCCGTGCGCCCTGAGATAGGGGGCGAGCACGTTGAAGCCCATGCGGTAGTAGTGACCGGTAAATACGCTGTCCGCCTCGGGCGAGCCGGTGTAGCCGTGGCAGGTGATGACAAATATATTCGAGGGTTTCTCCGCCTCATAATAAATGGCATGGAGGCACTCGCTGTGTGAATTAAAGGTGAAAACATCCTTATAAACCACGCTGCGGAAGAATTCAAGCCCCTCCTCCTTGGCGGGGGATTCGGTCAGCAGCGAATGCTCCTCCTCGCTGAGCATCGTCTTGTGAGTGAGGCGTTCAATGCCTTTCCGGCTCAGAAAATTCTCGACGAAGTAGTTGCCGGCTGCGGCGCAGGCAGCGCCCGTCATTGCAGCGGCGGCAGCGGTGAGCTTCAAAAAAGTTTTCGCTTTCATTTCTCTCTCCTGTTATTCGGAATATTTATGCCTTTGGATTTTGGCGGTGGTAGTCTTGATGAATTCGGTGCGGCGGATCTTGAAATCGACTATCTTCTTGTATGACGGCAGCTTCTCGTTGACGGCTTTGACGACGTTTTTGAAGATGCTCTTGAGCTCGTCGTCGCTTATCTCGTCCTTAGTTTTGCCTGTTTTTTCATGTATTTCCTCAAAGTCGGGGAAAATTCTTGCCGAGACGATAGTCTCTCCCTTGCTGTTCTCGTCGCCGACTACCAGGCACTCGCCGACAAGGTCGCTTTCGCCGAGGTGATACTCCAGCTCCTCGGGGTAGATATTTTTGCCGTTTGCGGTGACGATAACATTCTTGCTCCTGCCGGAGATATAGTATCTGCCCTTTTTATCGACATAACCGAGGTCGCCGGTGTGGAAGAATCCGTCCTTGTCGATGACCTTTGCGGTCTCCTCGGGGTTATTGTAGTAGCCGAGCATGACCATGGGGCCTTTGACGCATATCTCGCCGATGCCCGTTGCGGGGTCGGGGTCGATTATCTTCGCCTCAACGCCGGGCAGGGGAACACCGACGGATTCCGCTCCGTGGAGCCTGTCGTGGTTGATTATTGCGAGCGGGGCGCACTCGGTGAGTCCGTAGCCGAATACTATCTGAATTCCGAAAGCGTCGAAATCCTTGAGTATCTGCGGGTTTATCGGTGCGGCGCCGCAGAGGATGAGGCGCATTGAGCCGCCGAAGGTTTCCTGTATCTCGCCGAAGAATTTCTTCTTGAGATCGAGACCGACGTATGAGCCGGCCTTGCAGAGCACCTTGCCTACCTTAAAGAGCTGCTCGCCGTGGGGCTTCGCATGGATGGCTTTCATTATCCTCTTGTGGACCGTTTCGAGTATCAGAGGCACGCTGACGAAAACGGAGGGGTTGAATTCCTTCATATTCTTCAGCACATATTTGAAGCCGTCGCAGAAAGTGACCTTCGCGCCGCAGTAGGGGGCAAAGAACAGAATTATCGTGCTCTCATAGGTGTGGTGCAGCGGCAGCATCGAGATGCCGCAGTCCTCGGGCGAAATCTTGATAACGCCCATAGCGGCCATGACCTCGGAGCAGAAGTTCCTGTGGCAGAGCATGACGCCCTTTGAAGCGCCCGTTGTGCCTGAGGTGAAGAGCAGGGAACACATTGCCTCGGGGTCGATAACGGCGTCAAGATATCTCCTGTCGCCGCTGTCGAGCAGAGCCTGTCCGCGCTCAATGAGCTTCGCAACGGTCAGCGAATCCTCACTCGGCTCGTTACGCATATAAACTATCGTGAGGTCATCCTTCATCTCCGCCCTGCGCCCGTCGAGCTTCGAGGCGAATTTGCCGTCGCAGATGAGCAGCTTAACATCGGCGACGTTCAGGATGCTGTTGATATCGTCAAAAAGCAGCTCGCGGTCTATCGGCACTACAACGCCCACGCCGCAGACCGTAGCCATATAAGAGAGGCACCATTCATAGCAGTTGTCGCCCGCAACGGCGATCTTTTCGCCGGCAAGCCCCATGTCCGTCAGCGCCGTGCCGAGGCAATTTATCTCGTTTCTGTAGCGCTTGTATGTAATTTCAAAATGACCATTTTTACTGTTTTTGATTTCAAATGCAGGCCTGTCGCCGTAAAGCTCCGTGCTTTGGTTTATAAGATCTCTCAGATCCTTGATAGGCCTGACTTTATAAAACGGTTTTGTCAAAAAGAACACGCTCCTATTCAGAATAATAAACTGTTAAAATTTTATCACATTGAAACTGAATATTCAAGGAACAAAATATTAATATTTGTCTCATATTATTAAGATTTCTCTAAATATTGCCGCTTTCGCCGTGACAGTGTCTAAATGTTGTACTTTTGGGAAAATGTACGTGGGGTTGCTTGAGCAAATGAAATATCGGTATTATGCCGTATTGTGCCCTGAATTCTACAAAAAAGTGCAAAAACCGCCCGCAAATCATCATTAAATATTGACAAAGTATTAATAAGCTGATAAAATACTCTCTGATTTCGGCTTTTTGGCGGCAGGTAATTTTTAACCGCTTTTTCGCCCAAAAAGTACACTTAACAGAGAGGTTTTGCAAATGGACTTTTTATCGTTTCTGTATCAGAATGTAGTTGATAATTTCAGCTACAAGATGATCGCCATGTGGCTGATAGGCGGCTTGCTTATCTACCTTGCCATCAAAAAGGATATGGAGCCTACGCTCCTGCTGCCGATGGGCTTCGGCGTTATCCTCGTCAACCTGCCGCTCTCAGGCGTTATCGACCAGACCGTCAACGGCCTGCTCCAGCGCGGCCCCCTCAGCGTGCTTTATGACGCGGGTATCGCAAACGAGCTTTTCCCGTTGCTGCTGTTTATCGGCGTCGGCGCGATGATAGATTTCGGCCCGATACTCTCGAACCCCAAGCTGATGATCTTCGGCGCAGCGGCGCAGTTCGGCATATTCTTCACTCTTTGCACCGCTTCAATGTTCTTTGACCTTAAAGACGCCGCTTCCATAGCAGTTATCGGCGCGGCGGACGGCCCGACCTCGATAGTCGTGGCAATGATGCTCAACTCCAAATATCTCGGCGCTATCATGGTCGCCGCTTATTCGTATATGGCGCTTGTGCCCATTGTGCAGCCGCCCGTTATCAAGCTCCTCACCACCAAGAAGGAGCGAATGATCAGGATGCCCTATAAGGCAAAGCAGGTCTCCAAGACCACGAGGATCCTATTTCCCATCATCATCACCATCATCGCAGGTATCGTTTCCCCGAACTCCGTTGCGCTTGTCGGCTTCCTGATGTTCGGCAACCTCATCCGTGAGTGCGGCGTGCTTGATTCACTCTCCGAGACCGCTCAGAAGGTGCTTGCAAACCTCATCACCATATTCCTCGGTATCACCGTCGCCTCCCAGATGCAGTATGAGAGCTTCCTCAAGTTCGACACGCTCCTCATTCTCCTTCTCGGCCTTGTCGCCTTCATCTTCGACACCGCTGGCGGCGTGCTCTTCGCCAAATTCCTCAACCTCTTCCTCAAGGAGAAGATCAACCCCATGATCGGCGCGGCGGGCATCTCGGCTTTCCCGATGTCAGGCAGAGTCGTGCATAAGATGGGTCTTGCTGAAGATAACCAGAACTTCCTGCTCATGTATTCAATGGGCGTCAACGTCTCCGGTCAGATAGCCTCGGTCATCGCGGGCGGTCTTATCCTCAACTTCTTTGCGAAATAACGAAAGGAAAGGGAAACAATAATGTATTTATCAATCATTTCCGCACTTAATGTTTTTGCCCTGTCTCTGTGTGCGGGCATCGAGTTCAACCCTCACGCATTCATTGATAATCTGCCATATATGGCCAAGGGAATGCTCGGTATATTTATCGTTATCGGCATCATCATCGCTATCACCAGCCTGCTGAATCTCGCCACCTCCCGCAAGAAAAAGAAGGATAAAAACGACTGATTACCGCATTCGGTGCGATAAAGCCCGCCGTGTTAAGAAGCACGGCGGGCTGAATTTTACATTTTTGAATAGTTGAGAAAGTTATATTGACAAACAAAATAAAGCATGATACAATAAAATTGAAAAAAATACTAAAATGTCAAATACCACTTATT
The DNA here is from genome assembly GCA_000431775.1 of Clostridium sp. CAG:413. Classification (GTDB taxonomy): domain Bacteria; phylum Bacillota; class Clostridia; order Oscillospirales; family Acutalibacteraceae; genus CAG-177. The sequence continues at coordinate 47,488 of FR888205.1, forward strand.
AAGATCAATCAGCTATATAATACCCACAATGGGTATAATGTTATCGAAAGAGGTGATTCCAATCCGAGGCTTTATCCGGCTTGCATCGGTATTTTCCGTTGTGGCATATCATAATTTATGACATGCTTATGTAATGAAACTTTTGATTTTGAAAGGAAGGAATGAACAATAATGAAGAGAATGGTTAGCATTTTAGTGGCTATTTTGTTTTTGCTGATTTTTCCGCTATCTGTTTTTGCAAATAGCAAAACATTAATGAATGAAAT
>FR888205.1:47768-56941 GCA_000431775.1 Clostridium sp. CAG:413
GAAATAAAAATTAATGAGTGGGAAAATTATAAAAAAATTTCTTCGATGAATGATAATGAATTACTATCTAAAGGATACAGTGAGGCTCAAATCAGTAAAATTCGTAGTTTTAACTATGAAGAGGAGATTCGCTTTCGTGCGAATCTTCCAGATGAAAAACTTGTGTTGTATGGATATACAAAAGAAGAAATTGATGAACTAAGGGCAGCTGCAGCCCTATAAGAAATACCAGAATCTGTAATGAAAAGTATTTCAACTTCGACTATGACATCATCGCTAAAATATTTGCGCAATGGTTCTTATAGTGTTTTAGAAAGACCTATGTACTATGTAGATTTGGAATATACTTGGTCATGGAAAAGAATACCGTATTTTACAGTTGTGGATATGGTTGCTGTAGCTTTCAACTCGTCAGGAAGTGAAAGTTATGTGTACACTTCGGTTTCAGGATATAATGTTCGGGCTGATCTGATAGCTATAGAGAGTGGCTATTCTAATAGAACACAGGTAGAGCCGTGGGTTTGGGATACTTCAAAAGCTAATTCTGTTTCTGCATCATTTGCCGTTGCGATAAAAAATAATGATAGAACAATTACCCATTTTGCATATAATGGCACAGGTAGACTGAGATTGGAAAATAGAAGCAATAACGGAAGACTTTATATTGATGCTGCTTATGGTCATACGACAATAAATATCTACCCTACATATTCGCTTGATTTAAGCGGTGGTTCAGTAAGTCTGAATTTTAAGATAGGAATGGATGAACAGCATTGTGCCGGAGTCTTTTTGGAGGATTTTACCATAAGGTTAGCCGATGTGTATCATGGAACTATTTGGGGCAAAAATGGAACAGGTGGTACTAAATAGGAAGTGAGGTTAAATAATAATGAAATATGCATTAATCTCGTTCGCCGGTTTTGTGCTATTCGCTTTTATCCCTATTTTCGGCCCGCTTCAGGAAGTTGAGCTTGCCCACTGTGTTTTGTCGGGGCTTTTGGGCGCGGTCATCGTGTTGATCTCAATAGCTATTTACAAGCTGGATAAAGTCTTGGAACTGCTTTCAGCTGATAAAGATAAGAAATAATTACCGAGTCAAATCTTATATTATATTTCTCCTCTTTTTAGCAGCGTTGATAAAGCCCGCCGTGTAAAGAAGCACGGCGGGCTGATTTTTTGTATTTTAAAATATTTGCGAAAGTTATATTGACAAACAAAATAAAGCATGATATAATTAAATTACGGAAAATACCGATGCAAGCCGGATAAAGCCTCGGAGCTGCTTTCAGCCGATAAAAACAAGAAATAATTACCGAATTAAATCTCACATCATATGTCTCCTCTTTTTCAGCAGCTTTGATAAAGCCCGTCGTGTTAGTCAGCACGGCGGGCTTTATCCGCTTATTTGGTTTTAATGAATCTCGGGCCTTCCTCGCCGAAGGTGCCGGTCGAGGCAAAGCCGTTTTTGACGAGCACCTTTACGGATACTTCGTTATCCGGGGCTGTCTCCGCTTCAACGGCGGTTATCTCGGGGCAGGCGAGCGCATAGCCGCAAAGCCCGCCGACCGCCTCGGTCGCATAGCCGCAGCGGCGGAATTCCTCACGGATGCCGTAGCCTATCTCGATGCGGCCGTCCGAGCCGAGCCCCTTGAAATCCGCGTCGCCGACCTCAACTCCGTCCTTGGTGCTTATACGCCATGAGGTGTACCATTCGCGCTCGCCGGGGTGCTCCTCATAGACCTGAGCCATTTCACGGTATGCCTTGCATAATTCGGGGTCTGAGAGCCTGTATTCCTCCGCAAGCGCAAGCAGCTCACGCACGCTCATTATCTCCATTGTCAGTCTTTCGGTTTCGATCTTTTTCATTTTTTACCCTCCCAAAAGTGACTTGTGTCTGAAATTATATAGCTTTTTTATCGGAATTTCAAGAGAAATATTTACGCAACCCCTCTTGACAGCTAATGATTATTAGCCTATAATATGGCTAATGAATGTTAGCCAAGGGGGCGACGACCATAAAAAAGGAAGATACCAAGAGAAGGATACTCACCGAGGCTTTGCGCCTGTTTGCGCAGCGGGGCTACGACGCTGTCAGCGTTGAGCAGATAGCGAACGCCGTCGGAATAAAAGCGCCCTCGCTCTATAAGCATTTTCCGAGCAAGCAGAGCATCTTTGACGCTCTTTTTGAGCGGACGGAGCATGACTTTGACGAATTTCTGAGCGGTATATCCGTCCATGTCGGCGACGCGGGCGGCGATATGCCCGTATTCGGCTCGATGGAAGCCGATATGCTGGCGGGGCGGTTTCGTGAGATGATGTGTTATCTGCTGCACGATGAATATGTCAGCAGCTTTCGCCGCATGATGACTATTGAGCAGTTCCGCTCGCCGCGGCTTTCGGCGCTCTACACCGACAGATACATAGGCAAGCTGATGGATTATCATACCGAGATGTTCTCAAAATTAGCGGAGGCGGGCGTGGTCGACTGCGGCGACCCGATGGCGGCGGCTTATATGTATTGCTCGCCCGTGCCGGTGTTGCTCGGCGTATGCGACCGCCAACCCGAGAAGGAGGCGGAGTGCCTCGATATTCTCGACCGCCATGTTCACCTGTTTGTGGAGAAAATGAAAAAACGATCCGCCGAGGAGGATAAAAATGGAAAAGTCAGATGAAAAAACATATTCACGTTACCGCCCCGCAAGACGGGCGCTGCTGTTTTGGACGATATTTATCGGTATAGGCGCAGTTGCAGGGTCTTCGGCGATGCTTATCGACCCGAGCGGCGGGCTGATGGGCATGGACGCCATGCTGCCGTATTTCCAAAAGCTGCCGTTCGCCGAGATAGTGTTTCAGGATTTCGTATTCTCGGGCATTTCGCTGCTGATAGTCAACGGAATTTCAAATTTGACGGCGGCGGGGCTGCTGATAGCGAATAAACGCATAGGCGCGGTGCTCGGCGGAGTATTCGGCATAACGCTGATGCTCTGGATATGCATCCAGTTCTATATGTTCCCGCTGAATTTCATGTCCACCGCCTACTTCATCTTCGGATTTATACAGGCGATAACGGGCTATATGACCGTTGTGTTTTATGACCAGGAGCATTTCACTGTCAACGAGAGCGATTACCCCAACATCGGCTCCGACCCGACAAAGCTCGTTGTTTATTTCTCCCGAATGGGCTATACCAAAAAGAAGGCTCTTGAGGCGGCGGATCGAACGGGCGCGGAGATATATGAAGTGCGTGCTGCCGAGCGAACGAGCGGCACTCTCGACTTCTGGTGGTGCGGCCGCTACGGAATGCACCGCTGGGCAATGCCGATAGAGGATATCGGCGTGCAGCTTGAGAAATATGACCATGTGACCGTTTGCAGCCCCGTGTGGGTCTTTAACCTCTGCGCCCCCATGCGTGAATTCTGCAAAAAAGCGAGCGGCAGGATCCGCTCCGCCGACTACATACTCGTGCATCATCAAAAGAGCCTGTATGCCAATGCCGCCGATGAAATGGATCGGCTGCTTGGGCTGGCAGATACCCCCGCCGTCAGCGTTTGCTGCCGTGAGGGCAGGTATCTGAAGCAGGTGAGGATAAGATAAACGCATTGATCGAAAGCATTGAATGCCTGCAAACGCCGTTCCCGAGGCGGGGAGGACTGCCTTGTCGCTGTCTCTGCGGCAGACTGAGAAAGGATAAAGGAATATTATATGGATTATCAACAGATAAATGCCCAAACCATTGACCGCTGGGTAGCCGACGGCTGGGAGTGGGGCAAGCCTGTCACACATGAGATCTTTGAGGCGGCTCAGAGAGGGGAGTGGGATGTGCTCCTGACCCCGACGAAGCCTGTGCCGCATGAGTGGTTCGGCGAGCTTCGCGGCAAGCGTGTGCTCGGCCTTGCGAGCGGCGGCGGGCAGCAGATGCCGATATTCACGGCTCTCGGGGCGAAATGCACCGTGCTCGATTATTCGCCGAAGCAGCTTGACAGCGAGCGCATGGTGGCGGAGCGCGAGGGCTACGATATAGAGATCGTGCGCGCAGATATGACGAAGCCGCTGCCTTTTGAGGACAGGAGCTTTGACCTGATTTTTCACCCTGTCTCGAATTGCTATGTCCGTGAGGTGCTGCCGATATGGCGCGAATGCTTCCGCGTTCTCAGACGCGGCGGCGTGCTCCTTGCGGGGCTTGATAACGGGCTCGTCTACGCCTTTAACGATGAGGAAACGGCGCTCGTAAACACGCTGCCGTTTGACCCGCTTGCAAATGAGGAGCAGCTGCGGATACTTGAGGCAGGCGACGACGGAATCCAGTTCTCGCATACGATAGAGGAGCAGATAGGCGGTCAGCTCGCCGCAGGGCTGCGCCTGACCGATGTCTACGGCGATACCAACGGCACCGGCAACCTCTACGAGCACAATATCCCGACATATTGGGCAACAAGAGCAGTAAAAGACTGATTTAAGAAAAATTACCTTGACAGCTTACGCTTTTTTTGCTATAATAAGTTCTAGCGGATGCAGTGAATGTGCGGAGAAGCTTTTTAGCTTTGAAACATCATCACAGCATCCGCCTTTTTTGTTCTCAAATGCGAATTAAAATAGCCCAAAATCATTAAATCTTACCCGCCCATGCGCCAAATTACGGCGTGGGGGTGCATTTTTATCAAAGATATTACAAAATTTGCATTTTACTATTGACAAATGAAGAATTTAGGTATAGAATAAGAATAACGGATGTGCATTTGGTGTAAAAGACTGTGTAATGTTAATAGCTTGAATGTAATTTACACAATTTTTTCATCTAAAACACTTTTGAATGTTCTGATCAATAATTAATAAATGAAACACTATCTGACCTGCCCAACATAAACCCGAGTGGGTCAGAGCCGAAGCAATTTCGTCTTCTCCCTGAGGAGAAGGTGTAGGGCCTGCGGACGGATGAGGTGTGCCGCAGGCAGCAAGCACATTGCCGAAATATAAAACCGTTGGCGACGGGCTGAGTGAGAGACAGTCAAAATATCAGCATATATTAATTATTCCATTTACAATCTCTCCGCCGCAACTTCGTTGCGCCACCTCACTTTACACAAGGGAGGCGAGGGCAAGTGCAAATCTTCGGCAAGCACTTGTAGGGGACGGCGTCCTCGACGTCCCGAGAGATACCCTACAATGTAGGTTTTACAGCGTTAGTGGCGAACTGCGTTCGCCCGCCTGAATTTGCACATTGCCGCACCATAAAACCGTTGCTGCCCCTATAGACTGAGGCGAGGCAAATCAAACTTTACAGCCCCTCCGATTTTTCTTCGCAAATCCAAAAAGAACTTGAAATGTAAATACACACGCAATCGAGATAGTGACTAATCGTCACGGGAAAGACACAAAATCGGACAAAACACCAAAAAATTACGCATATTCCTTAAAATGTATTTACATTCATAATAATCTGTGATATCATAGCGTCGAAAGGTGGTGCAAGAATTAAAACATCATCGAAGCAATTAATTAAAAATAATGGTTGACAGATGATTTGATGTGATCAAAAGGCGGTCATGGCCCGACCGCTCAGAAAGGAATGGATTGGATGGAAAGGAACCTGGAACGCTCCGTAAGAGAGTATATCGGTTCGGTCAAGAAGTCCCTTGTGTGCAGCGGCGTTCAGAAGAAGCGCGTTGCCGCAGAGATCGAAAACGATATCTATGCTTATGCCGAGGAAAACAGCGTTAAGTCGATCGACGAGATCGTTACGTATTTCGGCGCACCCGAGACTGTTGCAGAGTCTTTTATCGATCCCGGCCAGAATGGAGAGATAAGACGAAGAACAAGCCTCAAGAGAGCTTTTATTGCTTTTGTTTGCATTATTGCAATGCTGCTTGGTGCTTTCCTGACTACGACTTATGTTGACTCTCATAGAAGCAACTATGGCTATCAGCATAATCATGTCGAAAAGGAACGTATAGCCATCGAAGTGGGAAATCCCAATAATAATTCACTTGAATAACAAGGAGTAAAAGAAATGAAGAGAATATTTGCTATCGTTTTTTCAGTTGTTTTTGTCTTTGCGGCAGTAGTTCCGGCATTTGCGGTCAGTGCCGCTACAGAGACCGAAACATATACCGAGTATTATGGTGACGGTTCGTATACCGTCGTAACCATTACCGCAACGCCCGTTGCAAATGCGGCCAGAGCTGCAAGCCAGACGACCGCCGGAACGAAAACGACAGATTATTATGATTCGGCTGATAAACTTCAGTGGAGTGCGAAGGTTAGAGGCGTTTTTACATACAACGGCTCAACAGCAACCTGCACCAGCGCAACAGTTTCTCATGAGATTCATAGCAGCAAATGGAAATGCCATTCGGAGGTCGCCTCCAAGAGCGGCAACACCGCAAGAGGTGATTTTGAATTCTATCTCTATACGCTTGCTCTGATCCACATTAACACCAGAGAGGCGCACCCCGTCCTCACTTGCAGCGCTTCGGGCGATTTATCCTGACGCTTGCAGCAGCTCAGAATGCCAAATAATTAATTGTCGGGTCACCACCGATCACATCCTATCTCTTTCTGCCGACCATAAAAATGCTCCTGCGAGGTTCGCCCCGCAGGAGTGTTTTTGTTGCGCCGATTTAACAGCAAGCCGTCAGTGGGAATTCGCCTTCTCAGCGAGACGGATAAGGTGGGCGGCAGGCGGATTCCCTTTTGATTTACCGGATGCCGAGATCACTCCTCCGCCTTGCCGTTTTGCCCGAGCATTGCGAGCAGCGGCAATATCAGGCTGCCGACGGAGTTGCCGAGCACGGCGGCAAGCTCAAAGCTCAATACTTTGATGCTGAATATCCCCGATGCGCCGAAATAAAACATATCGGCTATCGAATGCTCAAACCCGCTCAGAATAAACACGGGAATGCAAAAGATTATCCCGATCGGGGTCTTTTTCTCCTTGAATATCTGCACCGCGAGATACATCAGCACTCCGCAAAAGACCGCGCGGATAAATGTGCCGATAAAGCTCTGCCCGAGCTTTGCGCCGCAGAGAGTCGCCGCCTTTTCACCGAGAGTGGGCATGGCGAAGCGGATAAGCATTCCGAGCAAAAATGTGACGGCAAGATTGACCGCAAGCCCGAGCGCCAGGGATATCACATTCTTTTTGGCGCGGTCGGTTGCAAGGTAGCCGATCTTGCCCGTGAAAAGATAGTAACCGAGGTAGCAAATGCACAGCAGCGCGACGGAGAACAGCGCCGCGCCCGCATATTTGTTATCGCAGGCGAGATAAACGCTGCCGCCTATTGCAATCAAGATCCCTGCCGAAATGCTGTTGACTGCGGTCTTTATCATGTGGAGTTCCTCTCTTTCTCTCACCGCCGATTTTGTCACTGATAAAACAAAAAGGGCGCAGCTAAGACTCAACTTAACTGCGCCCAGACGGTCGGCATTAATAACGCTTCCTGCTCCCTAGCAGTGACCTGCTTATCCGTCAGTAACAGGAATATGCCGATATTATATCATAGTGTTTGCGCGTTGTCAACCGCCCGCTTATGATAGGATATCTAAATTTATTGATAGTTTTTCGTAAGCATTTGCGGGTTGATAATTATATAATCAGACTGTATAATTATTACGGCACAACGGTGACCGACGATGTGAGCAACGCCTTGTCCGCTCCTTCAAAATTTACAGAACGTAATCGGTTATACAGTCGTACCAATGGACATAGGTTTCTCCGTTGACCGTCAGCCGCTCGTTATCGGGCAATTTCTCGCTCCATTTTTGCTTGTAGCGGTCAAATGCCCAGTCGTCGGCATTGAAGCGGCGCCAAAGAACAGTGCGCCCGTTTCGGTCAAGATACTGTTCGCTCACGACCCCGAAGTTGTATGTCTCTATATCCATTACGCACACCGTGTCATAAGCCCTGCCGCCGATGGTGACGGTATATCTCCCGACTATATCGAGCAGGAACGGCTTGCTCGGAGCGGTGACAATGTCTCCCTCGCGAATTATGACGCCCTTTGGCTTAATATGCGTTTCATTGCCGCAATTGTTTTCGCCGAATCCCCAATTATCAATGAAGCTGTCGCCGTCAAGAAATGTGTAAAGGCGATGAATGCCATCGCGCATATGGCTCTCGGCGAGATAGCGGCAATGCGTATCGGTAAGCTGCGCAACAAATTTCCTTGAGACCTCGGTGTTTCCGCCCTCTGAATTGCATTCCATGGGGTTGTTGGTGTCGACTGTGATCTCAACGCCCTCGATCCCGTGGATTTCCGCTTTGCCGACTACCTGCATTTCATTGCTTTCTACCAATTCGCCGCTCGGCATGTCATACGAACCCCAAGCGAGCTTTTCGCCGAGCCTCGGCACGATAAACCATCCCATAAGCTCCTCCCATATAACGGAGAACGGCGCTTTGTCGGACTTCTCAATTTTATATTCAGGCATAAATTTGGGCATTTTTTCCATGATCTTTTCTCCTTTCGGTTTAGGCGGATACGGATATTGCTTTTTGAAATTTGTTTTTGCGGTGTGCAAACGGCTCTTTACCGTGCCGACGGGAATCCCGAGCCGAGCGGCTATTTCGCTCTGCGGCATATCGCAAAAGAAATATAAATGCAGAATTTCACGATCCTTTGCCGCGAGGCTTTCCATGGTGTCACGGACGTGATTTGCTTCCGTTAAACCTATTCTGCTGCAGCAAAAAACGGATTCGCTGATTTCGTCGAGCGGCATTTCCGAGGTCTTTGCCTGCTTACGGTAATAATCGTTGCATTTGTTTCGCGCGATACCTATCAGCCATGATTTGAAATTCGATTTGTCGCTCAGCCTGCCGAAGCCCTCATAAGCCGCCAAATATACTTCTTGCAGCACATCTTCCGCGTCAAATTTCGACGGCAGCCGATATTTAACAAATCTTTCAATGAAGCTCGTGCATTCCCGAAGCAGAATCTCAAAATCATCCATATCGTCACCACCTTTGTGTGCTCTCAAAACCGGTTTCACCTATATAGTCGTAATAAATACCCGAAAGGTTCACTAATTTGAAAAAAATCAGTCGGATGGTTGCTCTGTGCCGCTCGTCCTTCAAGTTTCACTCACGTTTTCTAATAACAAAAAGAACAACCGAATCAGTTCAACGTTTAAAGATAAGTGAAATATTTTGCATGTGCAAAATGTGAAATAACCGCTCC
>FR888206.1:0-29876 GCA_000431775.1 Clostridium sp. CAG:413
TGTTATGCATGATAATGGTATTCGGCGCGGTCGCCGTCGGCGGCGAGGGCATCGGGGAATTATTTAACAGCGGTAAAGCCGAAGCTGCGGAATATTCCGTCGGAGACATCATCACGTTCGGCTCATATCCGCAGAGCGAAGTCACTAAAGAGAGCGACAACGCAACATATGCAAAGCTCGAAGCTGCAACAAAGAATTGGATAAGCTACGGTTATTACAGCGGCAATGGCAGCCACGGCTCAATGAAACCGGGCGATTGGATGGAATATGCCGATATAGATATTAATGGGGACGGCGCTAATGACTACCGTGCGGTGAGGTTCACCCAATACAGGCCGTATTATACTGAATATTCTTCCTCTCCCGACTATTCATATCAGGACGATAACGGCTACACGGTAAACAATATATACTATTTCAAATACGAGCCGCTGAAGTGGAGGGTGCTCGACCCGGAGACGGGGATTGTGCTCAGCAAAAGCATAATCGATTCGCAGGCGTACAGCAATACGATATATGAAAACGGCACCGACGCATACGGATATACGGCTTACTGGAACAATGCATCATATACAAAATACGCCAACGATTATGCCACGAGCAGCATACGCAAATGGTTGAATGAGGATTTCTATAACACAGCCTTCACCTCGTCTCAGAAGCAGAATATCCTCCCTACCACGCTCGATAACAGTGCATACTCGACCGACTACAGCAAATACGACAGCGTTTCCACCACCGATAATGTCTTCCTCCTTTCATATAGTGAAGCCCAAAACACCTCCTACGGCTTCACCGACAACACAAGCTCGACCGAGACCCGCAAGGCTGTGGGCACAGACTACGCGAAGGCTCAGGGATTATGGGTATATTCTTCGAACAAATGTTCCTACTGGCGTTTGCGCTCTGCCGGCAGTAATTACGACTATGCCTGCAGAGTCAATCTCGGCGGCGACGTCAGCGGCAGCGATAGGGTCGACGATACCAATGGCGGTGTTCGTCCCGCTTTAAGACTTTCCGATTTGGCATCTGATATCTTTGAATCTGAAATAGGCGATGTTGCCTCGCCGACGGGCACAAAAGTCTCCATGGTAGGCAAGCATTTTTACGCCAATATCGGTGAGAGCGAGCTGAGCTTGTCTCCGGGCGGCAAGGCGACGGGAAATCAAGCGACATGCTATGTACCCGTCGGTTCTCCGGATCTGGACTTCACTTTTGAGAGCGGAGACAAGAATATTTTGACTATCGGCGACACCGATGTCAGCTTCTACGGCGTTTATTTTATAAAATTCAATGTTTTCGGCATCTCAGAGGGAACGACCACCGTTACCGTAAGGACATCGGACGGAGCAAGCTCAACGGCGATAGTCACCGTCGCCGAGACACCGACATCGAGTCAAATCCTCAAGGGAGAGGGCAAGCTGCCCGCCGACGCTAAAATTCTGGCCGGGACAATGGACGACTATGTTACGGCGGTCATTCTCAACGGCAACGGAACCTATGTGTCGGATGTTATTATCGACAAGACAACATATCCGATCCAAAGGGGCATATTGCCTGACGCAACTATCGAAATGATGAAAGGCAAGCCCGTAATTGCCGTGATTCAGGGCGGCAAAATAACCGAAATCGATTTAATTGAGAATTATATCACCGCTTCGGTAAGCACAAACTTCATAGACGGAACAGCAATCAAGGACGGCGACACGCATTTGGTAACAGCATCGGTATCAAATACTCTGCCGAGCAGGCTTATGGGAGCGGATCTTTCGTCGCTGAGTGATAAATTTAAGATAAAGATCAACAGCGTCAGTATTAAAATCGGCAGCGAGAGCGTATACAGCGGCAACCCGTATGCCGAAATAGGCGTTGACGGCTTCAAAATAGTAGCCTCAAAAGAAGTGAAAATAAAGAAGTCATTTGCCAACTTTAACGGAGAAGCCGATATCAAAGTAGTTGTAACAGGCGAAAGAAACGGCACACCTCTGAGCCTTGAGACAAAGAGCAACATCAAAATACTCTCTAAAAGCGAATGGAACAAAATCAGCGAAAGCGCAAACAAGAAAAAGACCGAAAAGCAATATGACAATGAAATCAAGGCAACCGTAGCAAAAAACTCCAAAAATCTCAAGCTTGATGAAACGATAGCTTGGAACGCCACCCTCGGCAAATTCATGAGCAAAAAGCAGCTCTCCGCTCTCGGCTATGCAATGGTCGGAACAATTGTTATGGCAGAGGCGCCGAAGGCGACATTTACGGAATATCTGACAGGCAAAATGCTTGACAAGCTCGGTGTTGCCCACAAAATAGCGGCGGGGGCTTTTTCGGTCGATGTGCCGATGACAGTTAAAATCAAAACTTATAAATACGGCGAACTGGTCATTGATTTTGAGGCGCACGCAACAAATTATACTCTCGGCGGTAAAAGCTACGGCTCTTTCGGCGATGTAACATATGAAATTACCGGCGGGTCGGGGCTGTCAAAAGTGCCGACGAGTATGCGCTCGGGTCTTGCCGGAGCAATAGCGTATGCGGACGTCAACACTTTTGCCGACGCCATGTATGACATAGCTCTGGCAGAAGTCAAGAAAGCATACAATCTCGGTTACGGCAATGATTTCAATACGGTTTGTGATGTTTTCTTTAATGACACAATAGTTGATGTAATGCTGTCAGCCTGTAAGACCGACTACAAAGGCGCATTCTTTGACATTATTTCTTACCCCGCAAGGCAATACAAGGGTGCGTGCCCGATCGAAATGCGGGTTTATGATCCGAGCAATGAGCTGTGCGGGTTCGTAAGCGACAGCAAAGCGGTCTCCACCGACGAAAATGTGGAATGCACGGTTGAGGGGCACACCAAAATAATTACCGTATATGGTTATAAAGCCAATGATTACAAAGTCGAGATAACCGCAACAGGAAGCGGAGTTATGAACCTTGAGGCAAGCGATTACGCAGGCTCATGCAGAAAACTCGGCTCGCAGACATTCACGGATTTCCCGATAGAATGCGGCAAGACATATAGTTATATCTGCGGTGCTGTTTCGCTCGACGAAAGCAGCAAGGACATGATCACCGATGGCTCAAATAAGGTTTATGCTGACGACATCACCATATTTGAGAGAGCGGACATAGAGGCGACGGAAGATAAATATACGATAGTATTCTGGTCTGCCGACGGCTCGAAAATTATCGGGCTGTATGAGCTTTTACCGGGCGAATCTATCCCGAGCATAGAGGCACCGAAAAAAGTGGGATACGATTTTGTCGGTTGGGCTAATGAAAACGGCAAAATAGAAGAAATCCCGTCAACTATGCCCGCAAGCGAAAGATCTTTCACGGCGGTATTTGAGCCGATAAAGACGAAACTCTCCATCAACACCCCCTCTGTCACGACGGTCAGCTACGGATTCACATTGAATCTTCATGCGAACGTGACAGATCTGCCTGAGGGTGCAAGGGTGGCTTGGAGCATGGACGGCAGCGGATTTGAGCTTATACCCTCCGCCGACGGCATGACCTGCGGCGTGAAGTCTGTCTCCAAGGGCTCGGCGACGATAACCGCGAAAGTCGTTGACAAAAACGGCAATGCGGTCAAGAATGCAAACGGCAATGAGATCACCGCTTCGCAGTCCCTGACCTCCAAGGCTGGCTTCTTCCAGAAGCTCGCAGCGTTCTTCAAAAAGCTCTTCGGCTCGAATATGATCATACCGTCCTCACTGAATAAGCTTGTTAAATGAACTAAATAGTTAAAAGAAGCGATTGCAGCATTGAGCCGCAATCGCTTCTTGCATCAAATGTTCGCTTGAGTTAAAGCAACAGATCTGATATAATATATTTGCAATCAGATATGAAAGAAGGTGAAAAGATGAAAGGCGTGATCTATGCGAGGTATTCCTCCGACAGTCAGCGCGAGGAGTCGATCGAAGGTCAACTGCGCGAGTGCAAGGCGTTCGCAGAGAAAAATGACATTCAAATCGTCGGAACATACATTGACCGCGCTCTGTCCGCAAGAACCGACCGCCGCCCCGACTTCCAAAGGATGATAGGTGACAGCGCCGCTAAGAATTTTGATGCCGTGATCGTTTGGAAGCTCGACCGTTTTGCCCGCGACAAATTCGACTCCGCATACTACAAACGGATCCTCAAAAACAACGGCGCAAAGGTTATATCCGCTACCGAAGCCATTTCAGACGGCGCAGAAGGCATCCTGCTCGAATCGATCCTTGAGGGCATGGCGGAGTATTATTCCGCCGAGCTTTCGGAGAAAATTATTCGCGGTCTCACTGAAAATGCTCTGAAGTGCAAATACAACGGCGGCACTTTGCCTCTCGGATATGTCATCAACAGCGAGCAGTATTATCAGCTCGACCCGTTGACCGCCCCTGCCGTGCTTGACGCATTCACACGTTATGCGGACGGCTCTTCCATGCAGGAAATCGCCGACGAACTGAATTTGAAAGGCGTTCGCACCAATCGAGGCAATAAAATCACCATAAACGTCATTGCCCGAATGCTGCACAACCGTAAATACATCGGTGAATTCAAGCAAAAGGATATTGTGAAGCCCGGCGGCATTCCTGCAATTGTGACTGAAGAATTGTTTGACCGTGTGCAAAAGCGTATGGTGGCGAATAAAAAGGCACCGGCAAAGCATAAGGCGGAGGATGAATATTTGCTGACCACCAAGCTGTTTTGCGGCAAATGCCGCTGCTATATGGTGGGTGAAAGCGGCACGAGTCACTCATCACAGGTGCACAGGTACTACAAATGTGTCAGCGTGAAAAAGCGCAGAGGCTGCGACAAGAAAACGGTCAAAAAGGATTGGATCGAAAATCTTGTGATCGAGCAAATCAAATCCATCGTTTTTAATGATGAGCTGATCGAGAGTATAGCCGATGCGATAATGGAGCTTCAAGGGCAGGAGAGCACAACGCTGCCGCTGCTGAGAAAGCAATATGCTGACACGCAGAAGGCCATAGATAACATGCTGAATGCGATTCAGCAGGGGATCCTGACGCCGTCAACAAAAGAGCGGCTCGAAAGTCTTGAGAAAAAGAAAAACGAGCTGAGTGTTGAAATCGTTAAAGAAGAAATGGCAAGGCCGACGATAACAAAAGATCAGATCGTCTTTTGGCTCCACAGGTTCAGAAAGCTCGACACAAAGAAGCGCGAGCACCGCCGCAGACTCATAGATAGCTTTGTCAATGCGGTTTATCTCTATGACGACCGCATGATAATCACATTTAATTACAAAGACGGCTCAAAAACAATAACCCTCGCAGAGCTTGAGAAATCAGCCCTTGGTTCGGATATCAACGCACTCCGTCTCCAAGGGCTCGGCGACGATAACCGCGAAAGTCGTTGACAAAAACGGCAACCCCGTCAAGGACGCAAACGGCAATGAGATCACCGCTTCACAGCAGTTGACCTCAAAAGCAGGCTTCTTCCAGAAGCTCGTAGCGTTCTTCAAAAAGCTCTTCGGCTCGAATATGGTAATTCCGTCCTCGCTGAACAAGCTGATAAAGTGACATGAAAAAGCCCTCACGCCCGTTATCCGCGAGCGTGGGGGCTTGTGCATTTACAACAACAAATGCGAGCGGTTATTGTTGAAAATAGCAAAAAGAATATGTGATTATTTCTTCCTCAGCACTATCTTGATGAAGTTCAGGTATTTGCCCGCGCCCGCCTCCATGGAGCGGCGGTCGCCTATGGCGTATTCGTTCTCCTGCCTGAGCCAATCCGCCCAAACCTCGTCGTTGCTCTCCATTTCACTGACCTCGAGCACCTCGGCGCCACGGCTCTGACCGACGATCGAGCGCCAATAATTCGTATCGCGCATATAGGCGAGCTGCTCGGGCGTCCACGAGAGCAGCATCTCCGGCGGCAGGTCATCGTGCAGGTCTTTCTTCATGCCGGGGATGCAAATGTAGATAAGCCCGCCTTTTTTGACAAATGGCAGCAGCTTATCGTCGAGGTAATGCGGGTCGCAGCCGAAGTAATTATATGAATCCGTGCTGACTATGCCGTCGAAGAATTCAGGCTCGAATTTGAGGTCGGTGGCGTCCGCTTTGACGGGGATGAGCCTCTCACGGTCAACGCCCATGGAGTCGAAGAAAGCACGGTTCTCGTCGGGGTCGCTCCAGAGGTCGGCGGCGTAGACTGTAAAGCCGTATTCCTTTACAAGAAACACGCTCGTCAGCCCCTGACCGCTGCCGAGGTCGCAGACAACGCTGCCCTCCGGCAGGGCGCAGCCGTCGAGCAGCTCCTCCTCGAGCTTTATCGGGTTCGGCCCCATGATTTTTGACATGAGCTCGGGTGCTTCATACTTTTGGCTTTTAAGGTATTTCAATTTGATTCCTCCCGGATTTTGTCACGTTTAGGTGAACTATCGTTTACCTAATTATAGTAAACGGTCGTTCACTTGTCAAGGGTTTTTGATGAAAAATCCTATATTTGACTCTCCGGAGAGAGAAATTTTGATTTTTTGCCGCCGAGGACGAAAAAATTTGAAAAAACACTTGCATTTTTGCTGACTATATGCTAAAATCCATGTGTTATGTTTTACGGATAGACCGAAAGAGGTGACATTAATGAAGGAAGGAATCCATCCTAAGTACGAACAGACCACTATCCGCTGCGCATGCGGCGAGGTCATCGAGACCGGCTCGACCAAGGCGAATATCCGTGTCGATATCTGCTCAAAATGCCATCCGTTCTTTACCGGTAAGCAGAAGCTCGTCGATACCGGCGGACGTGTTGATCGCTTCAACAAGCGTTTCAATCTCAACAACAACAAATAAGAGCAAATTGAGCGGTGCATTTTGCGCCGCTTTTGCTTTATCTGCGAGGTGTAGTTATGAGCGGCTACAAGACCGTGCGCAAACGAGCCGAGGATGAATATATCGTCAAAAAATCACGCTTCATCGGGTACGCTGCGCCCGTCACGACTCAGCAGCAGGCGCTTGATTTCATAGCGGAGATATCCAAAAAGCACTGGGATGCGACCCACAATGTCTATGCCTATATCCTGCGCGAGGGCGGCGTTAAGCGGTATTCCGACGACGGCGAGCCCCAGGGCACGGCGGGCATACCCACGCTCGATGTGCTCGAGAAGAGCGGCGTGACCGACTGCGCCGTGGTAGTCACCCGCTATTTCGGCGGCGTGATGCTCGGGGCGGGCGGGCTTGTGCGCGCGTATTCCCACTCGGCGTCGATAGCCTTGCAGGCGGCGGGGATAGTCACACGCACCCTCTGCGACAGGCTGCAAGTGACCTGTGACTACAATTTCTACGGCAAGCTTGCTTCGCTCATACCCGAGGGCGGCGGGATAGTCGAGGACACGGCGTTTGAAGAGAACGTGACGGTCGTTTTTCGCCTGCCGCAGGAGCTGACAGGCGCGTTCAACGCCGAATTGACCGACGCCGCAAACGGCAGATATTCGGCTGAGAAGATCGGCGAACTCTTTGCGGATATAGACTGAGCGGCGGATTTATTGCTGCTTGAACAATTCTGTTACACTTATCAACCAAAGAATTTTGCGGTTGCCTGCTGAAATCTTATGTGTTTCGGCGGTGGAGGCCACGTCGGGCGAAACACATATAAATATTTTTATTTAAATACGAAAAAAGGCTTGCATTATTTGCGAGCTTGTGGTATTATATTACTCGCATTTGTGCCGTCTTGATTCTCAAAGACGGGGTTTAATGCCGAAAACATTAAAGCGGGTGTTCCTCTTTCCGCCGAAGTCGGTTACGAACATCTGAAAAAATCGGAGGAAATTAATCATGGACGCACTCAAACTTATCGCACAGGATTCACTCAAAGCTGAAGTCCCCGCTGTCGAAGTCGGTGACACCGTTAGGGTTCACGTTAAGATCCGCGAGGGTGACAAGGAAAGAATTCAGGTCTTTGAAGGCACCGTTATCGCTCGCAAGGGCTCAGGCGTTTCCGAGACTTTCACCGTTCGCCGCGTTTCTTACGGCGTTGGCGTTGAAAGGGTATTCCCCATTCATTCCCCCAACGTTGCCAAGGTTGAGACGGTCAGACACGGCCGTGTTCGCAGAAGCAAGCTTTATTACCTCAGAGACAGAGTCGGTAAGGCTGCAAAGGTCAAGGAACAGATCAGATAAACAGAGTGAGGGGTGTAACAGCTTTGCGGTTGTTACACCTTTTTTGCATTTTTTAGCAAAGGGGGCGAGATGAATGCGACGGATAGAGGAATACTGGGTCATTTTTGACGACGATGCGCAGGAGGAGCCTAAAGGCTTTGTTTCGGCGCTGTTTGACGGCGTCGACTCGGTCAGGAACGCCATACTCGCCGTATTCGTTATCTTCACCTTTGTTTTCAGGGCGGTCGGAGTTGACGGCAGCTCCATGGTGCCTACCCTGCACGACGGCGACTGGATGGCGGTGCGCAGCATTGTGACCGAGGTAAAGCGCGGCGATATTGTCATCATCACCCAGCCGTGGGACAGAAACGTGCCGATAGTCAAGCGAGTGATAGCCGTGAGCGGCGACGTGGTCAATATCGACTTCAACCTCCACGAGGTATATGTCAACGGCGAGAAGCTCAATGAGCCGTATATTAACGAGCCCACCGCTCTCTCATATGACATGCAGTTCCCGCTGACGGTCGAGGAGGGCAAGGTGTTCGTCATGGGCGATAACCGCAACGATTCGCTCGACAGCCGCTCGAGTCGTATAGGCCTTATCGACGAGCGATATATATTCGGCAAGGCGGAGGTTAGGCTTCACCCGATAAAGGATTGGAATATTTACAAGGTGACCGCCGATTAAGAAGAAGCGGCGATCGTCATTTACTGAGTATTAAGGGGCGCTTAATATGGAAGAAATCAGAATTGAAGAGCAGAGATCCGAGGAGAACACCGTGAACGAGCAGACTGAGAAAAAGGGCAGCGTCGGCTTCCTGTTTGACCTTGTTTCGATTATAGCTACGTCGGCGATCGCCGTTGCGGTCGTATTCCTGTTTGTGTTCAGGACTGTCGGCGTTGTCGGCAGGTCGATGAACCCGACCCTGCAGTGGGGCGACAGGATAGTGCTCTCCGCCTTTGACTTTGAGCCGAAGCAGGGTGAGATAGTCGTCACCTGCCAGCCGGCAAAGAGCGAGATAATTGAGGATACCCTGGTCAAGCGCGTTATCGCTACCGAGGGTCAAACGGTGGATATTGATTTTGCCGAGGGCGTTGTCTATGTTGACGGCGTTGCGCTTGACGAGCCTTATACCAGCGAGCCGACCACCGACAGAGAGGATTTCGTCGGCCCCGTCACCGTGCCCGAGGGGTATATATTTGTGATGGGCGATAACAGGAACGCCTCGACCGACAGCCGCAGCAATCTGGTCGGCATGATCAGGAAGGAATACGTCATGGGCAAGGCTCTTTTCAGGATCGTGCCCTTCGGCAACTTTAAGATAGGTTAATTTATGAACGAAAAAGTTATACAGTGGTACCCGGGTCATATGGCAAAGACCAGGCGGCTGATGAAGGAGAGCCTGCCTCTCATTGACGCAGTCTGCGAGCTGGTGGACGCCAGAGTGCCCGAGAGCAGCAGGAACCCCGACCTTGACGGGATAATCGGCTCAAAGCCGAGGATAGTCCTGCTCAACAAATGTGACCTCGCCGACGAGAGAGCGACCGCCCGCAAGATAAAAGAGCTTGCCGAGCGGGGAGTGACTGCCCTGCCCGTCGATTGCAGGAGCGGCAAGGGGCTTGAGAAATTTGAGCCTGCCGTGCGCGAGGTGCTGAAAGATAAGATAAAAGCGAACGCCGATAAAGGCATGGCGGGCAAGCCGCTCAGGGTGATGGTCGTCGGCATACCCAACACGGGCAAGTCGTCCTTCATCAACCGCATGGCGGGCAAATACAGAGCCAAGGTCGCGGACAAGCCCGGCGTGACTCGCGGCAATCAGTGGTTTGCGATAGGCTCTGGCATCGAGCTGCTTGACACCCCCGGAGTCCTCTGGCCGAAGTTTGAGGATCCGCAGGTCGGGCTGAAGCTCGCATTCATCGGCTCGATAAAAGAAACTACGCTCGATATCCAGGAGCTTGCGGTCAGCCTGCTCTCGGTCATGCAAAAGAATTACCCCGACAGGCTCGAGCAGCGCTATAAAGTGGCGGGTGTTCAGGATGTGCAGGAGCCTTATGAGCTGCTTGAGATGATATCCGCCAAGCGGGGTATGCTGCTGCGTAAGGGCGAATACGACACCGAAAGGGCGGCGGTCATGCTGCTCGATGAATACAGAAGCGGCAAGCTCGGCAAGATAACTCTTGACTGAGCGCCGTCGGAGGGTAAGATATGAGAAAGAAGATGGCGATATTCCTCGCCGTGATAATTGCGCTTGACGTGATAGCGCTCGGGGTGATATTCTTCACCCGCAACAGCTCGCGCCCCGATATCAGCGCCGATGCTGCGCCGGGTGCGGATCCCACAGCCTGAACAACCCAGCAGGAGCTTCTTTCAAAAGTCAGCTTCGTTGCGGTGGGCGACAACCTGATCCACGATACTATCTATGAGCAGGCGGCTGCCCGCTCGAGCGGCGGCTATGACTTTTCATACGCCTATGAGAATGTCGCTCCGCTTATAAAAGCGCCCGATGTGGCTATCCTCAATCAGGAGACGATAATCTCCACCGATCACAATGTGTCGAGCTATCCAATGTTCAATTCTCCTGTCGAGGTCGGCGAGGAGATGCTGAAGATAGGCTTCGATGTCTTTAATATTGCCACGAATCATTCGCTCGACTGCGGCGAAAAGGGCCTCATCTCGGCGATAAATTATTGGAAGAGCAAGAACGTCATTACCACCGGAGCTTATCTCAACAGCGAGGAGCAGCAGAAGGTGGCGGTCGGCGAGGTCAACGGCGTCAAGATCGCCTATCTCGGCTTCACCGAGTCCACAAACGGCTTGAGTTTGCCGAAGGATTCCGAGGTGGTGCTCGTGCGCGCCTCCGACGAGACCTTGCTCCAGCAGAAGATAATGAAAGCCCGTGAGGTGGCGGATTTCGTCATCGTCAACGCTCATTGGGGCAACGAATATACCCATGAGCCGACTACGGAGCAGAGGGAGCTTGCGAAGAAGCTCGCTTCATGGGGCGCGGACGTCATAATCGGCACACATCCCCATGTTATCCAGCCCGTTGAGTACATAGAGAATTCCGACGGCAGGCGTACCCTTGTCGCCTATTCGCTCGGCAACTTCATCTCCGCCCAAAACAGAGGGCCGAGAATGCTCGGCGGCATGATAAACTTTGACATTGTCAAGAATAACAACACCGGCAAGGTGGCTATCGAGAATGTAGTATTCTCGGGCGTTGTCACGCACTACGGCTATAACGCCTCCAACGTCAGGATATATCCGCTCGCCGATTATACCGAGGAGCTGGCGTCGAAGCACGGCGTTAAGTCCAAGACTCCCGACTTCAGCCTGCAATACCTCAACAATATTATGAACGAAGTCATTGACAAGCAATTTTTGAAATAAATAAAAGTAACCGCTGCTCGATCGGCGGTTACCGAAAGGCTGTGCGAATAACACAGCCTTTTTTGGAATTCGGAGGTAAATTATGGATTTTGAGTATGAAAGAGCCGCCGCGGCAAAGGGTTGGCGGCATATCTGCGGGGTCGATGAAGCGGGCAGAGGGCCGCTCGCGGGCCCGGTCTACGCCGCCGCCGTTATCCTGCCCGACGGTATGGTCATTGAGGGGCTGAATGACTCCAAAAAGCTCACCGAGAAAAAGAGAGAGGCGCTTTTTGACGTTATTTGCGAGCAGGCGGTCGCCTACAGCATCGCAAGCGCAAGCGCCAAGGAGATCGACGAGATAAATATACTGCAAGCCACCTATCTTGCCATGCGCCGCGCCGTGGAGGGGCTGCCCGTCAAGGCGGATTACGCCATAATCGACGGCAACCGTATGCCACCGCTCGATATCGAGGGCGAAACGCTCATCAAGGGCGACGCTCTCAGCCCGTCGGTAGCCGCGGCGTCCATACTTGCCAAGGTCAGCAGGGACAGATATATGTATGAGCTTGACCGTGAGCTGCCGCAGTATCAATTTGCAAAGCATAAGGGCTACGGCACCAAGCTGCACTATGAGATGCTCACCGAATTCGGCGCTTCGGAGCATCATAGGGTCACTTTTCTCAGGAGTTTTTATAATGGTAAAAAATAAAGCGGGTGTGTGGGGCGAGGTTTTTGCCGCAAGGTATCTGCGCGATAACGGCTGCCGCATACTGACTTCAAACTATGTTTGCCGCCTCGGCGAGCTGGATATAGTCGCGTCAAAGGGCGGCAAGATATTCTTTGTCGAGGTGAAAACAAGAAATGTTTCGACCGATATCCGTCCGATGGAGGCGGTCGACGCGGGCAAGCAGAGCAGGCTTCAAGCCGCCGCAAAGAGCTATATGAAGAGCCTCGGCGTTGATGCTGTGACCCGGTTCGACGTCTGCGAGGTCTACCTCGAGGACGATATGTCGCTTAGCCGCATAAACTATATCGAAAACGCTTTTTAGGAGGATATATGAGACTTTTTGACCTGCATTGCGACACCATAGGGGAGTGCTATAAACAGAAAAAGCCGCTGCTTGACAGCGACCTGCACATAAGCCTGTGTAAAGGCAAATACCTTGACAATTGGGCGCAGGCTTTTGCAATTTGGATACCCGACGAGCTGAGGGGCGCCAAGGCGGAGGAATACTTCAAAAATGTCTTTTTGAATTTCAAAAACGAGCTTTCGCTGAATTCCGATAAAATCGAACTGTGTCAACGGAATTCGGACATAAAGCGTATTAATTCCGAGGGCAAATGCGCAGCTCTGCTCGCCTGTGAGGGCGCGTCTCCGTTTGCGTTTGACGGGGGAGCACAGGCCGCTTTTGAATACGACGTAAAGCTGATAACCTTGACATGGAACGACGAAAACGAGATAGCCTTCGGGTGCCAGGACGACATCAAAAAAGGGCTTAAACCGCTCGGCAAAAGGCTAATTTCCGATATGGCTCGGCTCGGCATCGCCGCCGACGTCTCCCACCTCAACCGTCCCGGCTTTTTTGACGTGATAGAGAGCGGCGTGCCCGTGCTTGCCTCCCATTCAAACAGCTTGGAGGTGCTGCGTGAAACGAGCGACGACGAGGTCGCTTTCAACCGCAGCCTTACCGACGAGCAGATACGCCTGCTCATACAGGCGGGCGGGCTGATAGGGCTGAATTTCTGCTGCCGTTTCCTCGGCGGCAACGGCTTCAACGGCATAGAGGCTATCTGCCGCCATGCGGAGCATATGCTTGAGCTGGGCGCTGAGGACTGCCTTGCGATAGGCTCGGACTATGACGGCTGCGGCATCGCCGACGAGATCTGCGGTATTGACAAAATGCCCGCTCTGTATGATTATTTTGCAGGCAGGGGCTTCGGCACGGAGCTGCTCGACAAAATTTTTTACACCAACGCCCTTAATTTCTTTGAAAATCTTGCATAACCGCTTTTTGTTATGTTATAATTAATAAATCTTCTTATCGGAAGGATGATGAAAATGAATTATGTCAGCACGAGAGATACTTCGGTCAAGGTCAGCTCTGCTCAGGCGATAACCAGAGGAATATCTGCGGACGGCGGACTTTTTGTCCCCGAGAGCTTCCCGTCGGTCAGCCTTGAGCGCATTGAGCAGCTCTCGAAGCTCGATTATATCGGCAGGGCGAAGGCTATCCTCTCCCTCTACCTCACCGATTTCACCGAGGAGGAGCTGGATTCCTGCGTCAGAGGCGCTTATGAGAGCGGATTTTCAAGTGAAAAGGTCGCCCCGCTCGCAAGGCTCGAGGACGGCGTTTATATCCTTGAGCTTTTCAGAGGTCCGACGTGCGCTTTTAAGGACATGGCGCTTCAGATGCTCCCCCACCTGCTCACCGTGGCGGGCAAAAAGGCGGCCGACGGCACCGAGATAGTCATCCTCGTCGCCACCTCGGGCGACACGGGCAAAGCGGCTCTCGAGGGCTTCAAGGATGTCAAAAATACCCGCATCCTTGTTTTTTACCCCGAGGACGGCGTCAGCCCGATGCAGAAGCTTCAGATGTGCACTCAGGAGGGCGGCAACGTCGCCGTCTGCGCCATTGAGGGCAATTTTGACGACGCTCAGAGCGGTGTAAAAAAGATATTCACGGATAAGGCCATTGCCGAGAGGCTCGCAGCCGAGGGCATGGCGTTCTCCTCCGCAAATTCGATAAACTGGGGCAGGCTCGCCCCGCAGATAGTCTATTATTTCTCCGCCTATTGCGACCTTGTCGCCGACGGAGCGATAAAGAACGGCGATAAGATCAATGTAGTAGTGCCCACGGGCAATTTCGGCAATATCCTTGCCGCCTATTACGCCCGCGAGATGGGTCTGCCTATCGCAAAGCTCATCTGCGCCTCAAACAGCAACTCCGTGCTCACGGATTTCCTCACAACAGGCGTTTATGACCGCAACCGCGAATTTTTCACCACCGTTTCGCCCTCTATGGATATACTCATTTCGAGCAACCTTGAGAGGCTTCTCTACTCCCTTGCGGGCAGCGAGAAGGTAAAGGTCTGGATGAAACAGCTTGCCGAATGCGGCAGGTATGAGGTTGATGCTGATACCCTTGCGAAGCTGCGCTCGCTCTTTGCGGCGGGATGCTGCAACGACGATGAGACCAAGGCGACGATAGCCGCCGCTTATAAAGAGAAGGGCTACCTGTGCGATACTCACACCGCCGTTGCCGTCAAGGTTTATTACGATTATAAAGCCCGCACCGGCGACTGCGCCCCCGCGGTCATTGCCTCCACGGCAAGCCCGTTCAAGTTTAGCGCCGCGGTGCTTGAAGCCGTTGAGGGCGGCGCCGAGGATCTTGACGAATTCGCCATGGTCGCAAGGCTCGCCGAGGTCACGGGTCTCGAATGCCCCGAGCAGCTCGCGGGTCTGCGTGACAAGCCTGTCAGGTTCACCGGCTGCTGCTCAAAGGATAAAATGGAGCAGACCGTGTTCGATATGCTCGGCGTCTGACTTTAGTCGGCGCAGCCGCAGCTTTTGCCGATGGCATTGTCGTTGAGCTTAAAGGTGGAGCACTGAGTTTCGCCGCAGCGGCAGGCTGAGGAATTACCGACCTCGATGCCGGCGGCGGAGCAGGTGGTCTCGCCCTTGTGATAGACGCAGTTCTTTGCGAAGCAGGTTATCTCGTCATGCTTGTTGTTCATTTTGATTTCTCCCTTTCAAATTAATCGGATCACTCCGTGGTATTATTATTTACTGTGCCCCCGCAAATATTTCAGGGAAGGATATGTCTATGGCTCTTTTCGCTATCGGTGATACTCATCTGTCGCTCTCGACAGGCAAGACGATGAATGTTTTCAGCGGCTGGACCGATTATGAGAAGCGGCTCGAGAGCAATTGGCGGCGGCTCATCCGCGAGGACGACACCGTCGTTATCGCCGGCGATATATCCTGGTGCATGGATCTTGAGCAGGGCGTTGCGGATTTTGCGTTTCTCGATTCGCTCCCCGGTAAAAAGCTGCTGATGAAGGGCAATCACGATTATTGGTGGTCGACCAAAAAGAAAGCGGACGAATTTTTTGCAAAGCACGAATTCACCTCGCTGAATATCCTCTTTAACAACGCATACGCCGTCGGAAATATCGCCGTTTGCGGCACGAGAGGCTGGTTCTTTGACGCCGAGAAGGACGCCGATAAAAAGATAGTCCTGCGCGAGGCGGGCAGGCTCCGCCGCTCGATAGAGGAGGCCAAAAAGACCGGGCTTGAGCCTGTCGTGTTTCTCCATTACCCGCCGCTGAGCCAAACTCAGAAGTGCGGCGAGATATACGATGTGCTGCTCGAGGAGGGTATAAAGCGCTGCTATTACGCCCATCTCCACTCCTATTCGCACGCCACGGCTTTCACGGGCGTGAGCGACGGGATAAGATTTTCGCTTATTTCAAGCGATTTTTTGGGCTTTTGCCCCGAATTGGTATATGAAAATATGTCATTTTGAACAAAAGTCACGCATTAAAACGAAAAAATTTCACTAATACAAAGAAAATATAAATATATATAGAAATTTTCAAAAGTATTTGTTATAATCAATGGGTTAAAACAACATAGCCGGGCAAAGTTCGGCTAAACGGAGGAATATCAAATGAGTTTAGTATCAGCAAACAAAACCGAAACCAACACCTATTCGATCGAGCTTTCAATCTCGGCCGAGGACTTCAAGGCTGCCATCCAGAAGGCATACATGAAGCAGAGAAAGTCCATCTCCATCCCCGGCTTCCGCAAGGGCAAGGCTCCCCTTATGATGATTGAGAAGCTCTATGGCAAGGAGGTATTCTATGAGGATGCGCTCGAGATAGTCTTCCCCGAAGCCGTTCAGGCCGCTTATGACGAAGCAGGCATCACTCCCGTCGATCATCCCCGCGATGTTGACGTTAAGAAGATGAATACCGAAGAGGGCGTTGAGATGAGCTTCAACGTCACCGTTAAGCCCGAGATAACCCTCAAGGCATACAAGGGCCTCACCGCCGAGAAGAGCGACTCTAAGGTCACCGCCGAGGAAGTCGATCACGAGATCGAGCATATGCTCGAGAGAGGCGCAAGAATAGTTGACGTTGACGACAGAGCAGCCAAGGACGGCGATATCACCGTTATCGACTTCGAGGGCTTTGTCGACGGCAAGGCATTCGAGGGCGGCAAGGCTGAGAAATATAACCTCACCCTCGGCTCGGGTTCCTTTATCCCCGGCTTTGAGGAGCAGATAGTCGGCCACAGCATCGGCGACGAATTCGACGTTAACGTGACCTTCCCCGCGGAGTACGCTCCCGAGCTTGCCTCCAAGGACGCAGTGTTCAAGATCAAGCTCCACGAGATCAAGGTCAAGGAGCTCCCCGCTCTTGACGATGAATTCGCCAAGGATATGGGCGAGTACGACACCGTTGACGAGCTCAAGAAGGGCGTTGAAGAGGATCTGCTCAAGAGGAAGCAGGACAGCGCTCAGCACGCATTTGAGGACGCAGTTATCGACGCTCTTATCGAGAACGTTGAGGGCGAGATCCCCCAGTGCATGTACGACAGCAAGGCGGACGAGAACATCAACTCCTTCGCTCAGAGAGTCTCTCAGCAGGGC
This sequence comes from Clostridium sp. CAG:413, assembly GCA_000431775.1. Taxonomy (GTDB): domain Bacteria; phylum Bacillota; class Clostridia; order Oscillospirales; family Acutalibacteraceae; genus CAG-177. The sequence continues at coordinate 17,139 of FR888206.1, forward strand.
ATCGACCTTGATACCTATCTTATGTATATGGGTATGGACAAGGAGACCTTTGAGAATCAGATGAAGGAGCGTGCAGTCTCCGACGTTAAGCTCGACCTCGCTGTTGAGAAGATAATCGAGCTTGAGGGCGTCAAGGCGAGCGACGAGGCGGTTGACGCCGAGTATGCTAAGATGGCTGAGATGTACGGCATGGACGTTGAGAAGATAAAGAGCATCGTTCCCGCCGAGACCGTTGCAGCCGAGCTTGCAAAGCAGGATGCTATAAAGCTCGTTATCGACTCCGCTAAGGCTAAGAAGCCCGCCGCAAAGAGAACCGCCAAGAAGGCCGCTGCGGCTAAGGAAGATGCTCCCGCCGAGGAAGCTGCCGAGAAGCCCGCAAAGAAGCCCGCCGCAAAGAAGACCACCAAAAAGGCTGCGGAGAAGAAAGACGCTGAATAATCCGCCGCCGATAAAACTATACTTAATATGAATTTTGGAATAAACCGGTGCTGAGCCGGTTTATTCTGTAATGAAAGGAATGATTTTGATGGCAACGATGCCTTATGTAATCGAACAGACCAACAGAGGCGAGCGCTCATATGATATTTTTTCACGCTTGCTCAACGACAGAATAATCGTTCTCTCGGACGAAGTCAACGATACGACCGCAAGCCTTATCGTCGCTCAGCTCCTCTACCTTGAGGGTCAGGACCCCGAGAAGGATATAAGCCTTTATATCAACAGCCCCGGCGGCTCGGTCACCGCAGGCATGGCTATCTATGATACCATGCAGTATATCAAGTGCGATGTCTCCACCATCTGCATGGGTCTCGCTGCTTCAATGGGCGCATTCCGGCTCTCCTCCGGCGCAAAGGGCAAGAGATATGCCCTGCCCAACAGCGAAATAATGATCCATCAGCCCCTCGGCGGCGCAAGAGGCCAGGCGACCGATATCAAGATCGTCGCCGATCAGATAATCAAGACCAAGGAAAGACTTAACCGCATCCTTGCCGAGAATACCGGCAGAAGCATTGAGGAGATCGCAAGGGACACCGACAGAGACAATTATCTCACCGCGCAGGAGGCCTGCGAATACGGCCTTGTCGATAAGGTAATAGATAAGAGATAACAGGAGGCACAAAATGCCCATGGACGACGACAGAAAAGAAAAATCACGGGTTTCCTGCTCGTTCTGCCACAAGACCCAGGATCAGGTGCAGAAGATAATAGCGGGCGACGGCGTGTATATTTGCAACGAGTGCGTTGAGTTGTGCCACTCCATTATGGAGGAGCAGCCCTCGGGCCCCGTGCCGGGTCTGGATATCGCCTCGCTCCCGAAGCCGCATGAGATAAAGGCTCAGCTCGATGAATACGTCATCGGGCAGGAGGAAGCGAAGATAGCGCTGAGCGTTGCGGTCTATAACCACTATAAGCGCATCGGCAGCACAGGCGCCGCCAAGGTCGAGATACAAAAGAGCAATATCCTCATGCTCGGCCCCACGGGCGTGGGCAAAACAATGCTCGCGCAGACACTCGCCAAGATCCTCGACGTGCCCTTTGCCATTGCGGACGCCACCACTCTCACCGAGGCGGGTTATGTGGGCGAGGATGTCGAGAATATCCTGCTCCGAATAATCCAGGCGGCGAATTTCGATATCGAGCGTGCCGAGAGGGGCATCATCTATGTCGACGAGATAGACAAGATCGCCCGCAAGAGCGAGAATCCCTCGATAACAAGGGATGTCAGCGGCGAGGGTGTTCAGCAGGCGCTGCTCAAGATAATCGAGGGCACCGTCGCCAACGTCCCCCCTCAGGGCGGCAGGAAGCACCCGCAACAGGAATTCATCGAGATAGACACCTCGAATATTCTCTTCATCTGCGGCGGTGCGTTTGACGGGATAGAGAAGATAATCGAGAAGCGTGTGGCCGGCAGTGCGCTCGGCTTCGGCGCTCAGATAAAGAGCAAGTCCGAATTCTCGAGAGAGAATCTCATCGGCAAGACCATCCAGCAGGATTTGGTGCGCTTCGGCATTATTCCGGAGCTTGTGGGCAGGCTGCCCGTAATAACCACCCTCAAGGAGCTTGATAAGGACGCCCTTGTCAAGATACTTACCGAGCCTAAGAACGCTATCACCAAGCAGTATAAAGCGCTCTTCGGCTTCGATAATGTGGAGCTGGATTTCGACGCGGGCGCTCTCGAAGCTATTGCGGAGAAAACGCTGGAGAAAAAGACAGGCGCCAGAGGCCTGCGCTCCATCATGGAGGGCGTGCTTATGCCGATAATGTATGATGTTCCCTCCGACCCGACGGTCGAACGTGTCTGCATTACCGCCGCCTGCGTCAATGACGGAGCAGAGCCGATAATTGAGCGCGACCCGAACCGCAAAAAGGCTAAGGTCAGCATCCCGCCGAGAGTTTCAAAAGCAAAAAGCGTATAATAATAACGGCTGCCGAGGCTTGAGCTTCAGCAGCCGTTTTTGTGTATTAGAAACAGTTATACCCAACGGAAATTTGGTTTCGTTGGAAGTTTTATAATTATAACGCATGGTCAAGTTTAGTCAGCTAAATCAAAACAATTAAGCGAGTTTTGGGAGCAAAAATAAGTGTTGTTATATTAGGAAACACTTACCAAAAGAATAAGTTTTTTCGTCGGCAATAGTAGGCAATTTTCGTTTCTTATGCGGCATTTTGATCGGTTGTTTTCTCCATTTAGATTGTTCTAACCTGCGAAATTGACGGCTAATGACGATGTGTTCCCTCGGTACATATCGTTTTTTTGCCGAAGATCCGTAAAAAAACAGCCTTACGGACATAAAGGCTGTTTTTTCCTAAATATATCTGTAACTGCATTGCTTTGTGAAAATATCACGGATTCTTTTCTTTTTTTGCCGATTTTCTTATCACCGAGATAAACATCTTCGACAGACTTGACTCACAAAAGGACTTCCTTCAGCCGTTCGGCGAGTCCTTCCGGCGCGAGGGCTGCAAGACTGTGCGCATCAGTACCGACACAGAAATGAACGCCTGTCTCTCTGCCGATATTGAAAAATCTGTACGCAAATTCGGGGAAACACAAAAGCGTGGAGGAATGAAGCTCCCAGCTGCATTGCGCACGTTCACCCTTTTCAAAAATATCGCCAAGCTCGTTGTCCGTCAGTGCGGAAAGAGTTGCCGCTTTTTGCTCATCGTTGAAAAATTTCATTTTACCCGGCGAAAACGGATGCGCTATATTGTCCGCTCGATCCGTTTCAAAAAGTGCGTTGAGAACCTTTAATTCATGCTCGGCATACCCTCTCGGACTTCTGTCCTCAGGCTGTTCCCAAAAATCAAGATGATAATGAACGTGGGAATATGACGCAAAATCGAGTGCTTTGTCAACCTCATAAGGCTCGCCGAACAGTCCGACGCCGTATGCCGAAAGCTCTGCGCCTATCAAAACCCGTACCTTTGTGTCAATGCTTTCCAGCTGCTTCTTGTATTCAAGAAATCCCTTGTAGGTGTCAATACCGTCGCCGGGATCGGAGTGGTCGGTAATCGCCAGTGTTTTAAGTCCCTTTTCCTCCGCCGTGCGTATCATAGCTTCAAGCGTCATTTCCTTCTTTGCGCAGGAAGATAGTATCGAATGTGTGTGCATATTATGACGAACAAGCTCGTCAATATCATATGTTCGTTCAAGAACAAACAAGCCGCTGCCCCCTTTTGTTTTTCTCAATTGCAAAAAATCGAGTTTTTCGCTATTATTCTATCACAAAGCACGATGTATATCAACCGTGAAAAATGAAAACAATATCGAAAGAAGATGTATTTAATTCAGTTTGCCGTTTAAGAAGTCCGACGTTCATTTCGCAGATCCGTTCCCGTTTTCTTTTCCGCGGACGGCGCTTTCAGGGGCTTTGCCCGACTTGTCCGCTTTTCATCTTTTTTTGTATACTCATAAACGGGGGCTGTAAAAAACTTTCGTTTTTTACAGCCCCCGAAAATTTGTGTTTGTCGGATTTGTCGGTTTTTATGCAAGTACGGACGAAATTACGGAAATGACTTCCTTCTGTGTCAAGCCGTCAGCGTTAATCATAAAGCCTGCGCCCTTGTGCATAAACTCGGCATAGTAAAAGCCGCTGTCGGTAACGCCTATGAGCAGCTCGATGTTATTTATAACGGATTTTTGCTCCGTTCCGTCGAAGAAGCCGTAGTCGCGCAAAACACGTCTGTCGTTGTTAATTTCAAGATTTACGTTTCTCGTGAAGTCCGAATTTGAATAGTTCAGGATAACGGCATCCCAATATACTGCACCCGTCCCGCCGTCTCTTTTGTAAATACCGTACTTTTCTTCTTCCCACGGCTTTATGTCGGCGGGGACGTCGGGAACAAAATTCAGACCGTAGTATTGAAGCATTTCCTCAAGCGACATTTCGACAAAATCATCACCTGTCAGACAAATATTCATCTTCGCCCTGTCGAACGGATTGTTCTTCATCGGGTTTATGACGATTTTATTGTTTGACGCAGTGCTGTCGGGAAACTCGCCGTTTCTCTCGTCAAAGGTATCCTTAATGCCGGGATAAACGGCATCGGCGGACGTTTTTCCGAGCGATGTCGGAGAAGTGAAAATACCGTTGTTCCGTACGCCGACCGCAAACAGCGCTGTAAGGCATACGCAGCATAAGGATGCCGCAGTGCCGCAGACGATTCTTCTTTTCTTTTTTTGTTCGCAAACATACCGCTCTCTGCGTTCGAGCAGACTGCTCACCATTTCATCACAATTTTTCATAATCAAAGCCCTCCTTTTCAAGTTTTGATTTCAAGGACAGCTTAGCTCGATAAAGGAGATTTTTAATCTGACGGTCATTCTTTTTCATGATAATTGCCGCTTCTTTATTAATTAGCGCTTTAAGTCCTGAGATTTAAGGCACCCTTGTGTAAAGGCTGAGGGATTGACACGTCAAACTGTCGCTCGTCTCTTGGGCTCCCTCTTGAGGGAGTTTTTGCTATAATCCAACCGACAACTCATCTGCCGTAGCGAGGTCGGTCAGCTATCAAACATACCGAATCCAGCGACTTCGCTGACGGGCATGGAGAATACTATTGCGCCCGCTTCGCTGTCGGGGCCTGCGTTTTTGAGTATCGAACGCATTATCTCGGACTTCTGCGCCGCCTCGGCAACTATCAGAATGACCTCTTTCTCACCGGAGATCGAGATATTGTAGAATTTTTCGGAGTCCTTTGCGCCGGTGCTTTTGCCGTGGAGCACAGTGCCGCCCTTTGCGCCTGCGCTGCGCGCGGCGTTCATCACAAGGTCGCTTCTGCCCTCGTTTGCGATGACGGTTATCAATTCATATGCGTAATTAAGCTCGGGCGTGTATTTTGCGATTTGCTGCTCGCCGTTAAGAAAAGCCACGGTTTTGCCTCCTCCTATGCTTTTTATCGGGACTGCCACCGCCACCCCGTGCCCGGGAACGCCGATGAACAGCCGCCTTTTCTGCTCTCTGATAAATTCCTTTGTCTTTTTACGGTTTGCGATAGTCAGTATGACCCGCTTCTCGTTATCCTCGATGCCGAGAATGTCGAGCATACTGCGCACCGCCGTGCCTCTGCCGTGGAGCGATACGGCAATCCTGAGCCCCAGCTCCGAGCAAATCTCGGTCAGCTTGGGCGCCGCCTTCGGGTCGCAGATGGAGATGATGTAATTCATATGCTCTCCGCCTCCCATATCTCGACGATATCAAGATCGCCGTATTCCTCCGGCTCGCTTGCCGGGCTTCGCTTATCTTTGAATTTGTAGATAAGACCTATCGCCTGTATCGAGATGAGAGGCATCATTGCAACCGTTGCGACTACGCCGAATGCGTCCCTCAGGGCGTTGCCGCCGAGCGCCATGCTCGCGCCTATCATGAATTGCAACAGGAATGTTGCCGTCATCGGGCCTGAGGCGACTCCGCCCGAGTCAAACGCAATGGCGGTGTAGATATCGGGCACGAAGAATGACATTATCAGCGCCGCCGCATAGCCGGGCACCAGGAACCAGAGTATGGATATGCCCGTCACGACGCGCAGCATTGATATGCCCATTGCCAGTGAGATCGCGACCGAGAGGCTGAGCTTTATTGTCTTGCCGGGTATCGCCCCCGCGCTGACCTCCTCTATCTGCTTCTCGAGCACCGCCACGGCAGGCTCCGCCGATATGACGAACCAGCCCAGCAACATCGAGAGGGGAATGAGCAGCCATTTTGTGCCGCCCTCGGCAAGCTCCTCGCCGAGCACCGCTCCGAGCGAAGCGAAGCCGACATTGACGCCGGTCAGGAAAAGCACGAGACCTATGTATGTATAAAGTATACCGACTGTAATTTTTGCGATGCTGCGTTTGCCGAGATGCAGCGAAAAGAGCTGAAACAGCAGGAATATCACGGCTATCGGCAGCAGCGAAAGCGCTATCTCACCGAGGCATTTCGGTATCTCTTCAAGATAAGTCACGCCTATGTCGCGGGTCGTTGCGAATGACGCGCGCTCGAGCACGACCGTCGCATCCTTGCCCGGGTAAAAGAAGCCGAGAATAAGCACGGCGAGTATCGGCCCTATTGAACACAGGGAGACCAGGCCGAAGCTGTCCGCCTCGGCGCGGCGGTCGCTTCTGATATGTGATACACCCATGCCGAATGCGAGTATGAACGGCACGGTCATCGGCCCAGTCGTAACGCCGCCGGAGTCGAAAGCGATGCTCAGATAGTTGTCGTCGGTGAATGCCGCGAGCACGAATACGATAATATAAAAGAATATCAGCAGCCAGCGCAGGCGTATGCCCGTTATCATTCGCAGCATACATACCGAGAGGAAAAATCCCACCCCAACGCCGACCGTCACGAGCAGCACGGAGTTGTTGATATGCGGCACGGATTCGGCGAGCACCTGCAGGTCAGGCTCGGCGACCGTCACGGCGAAGCCGAGAGCAAAGCTGACCGCAAGAATCAGCGGCAGATTTTTAGTTTTTGTCAGATCCGTGCCGATCTTGCTGCCTATCGGGGTCATCGACATCTCCGCCCCGAGCGAGAAGAAGCCCATGCCCGTCACCACCATCACCGCGCCGATAAGGAAGCTCAGCAGCAGGTCGGAGGAGATGGGCGCGACAGTCATGCACAGGAACGCCACAATGAGTATTATCGGCAGCACCGAGCTGACGGATTCCTTGACCTTCTCGGTGAGCGCCGATCTGTTTTTGAAGATTAGATCCTTGTTCAAGCCCGTATCGCCGCCTTTCAAAAAAATAATATGTTCCATTGTAACATATAAATGTTAAAAAATCTATCAAATAAGCGAAAAAATCGAAAAAATGCAAAAAAATCCCCGCCTCGCTTAAAAATCATGCGATTTTCATCCGTTTTCGGCTCAAATTGAGCAAAAATGAACGGAAATAAAACGAACGCAGTATCATTTGCGGCTACAAAAAACTGCCCTGTCGCTCGACAAGGCAGTTTTCCTTATTACTTATCCGATTCTTCCATATAGTCGAATATGCGCTCAATGAGTGAGAGCTGTTTTTCGCCTTTTAGCAGGCGCACCTCGATATGCGGCACGTCTCTGCCGGCTTTCACGACGAATCTGCCCTTGAAATGCCCTGCGGCGCGGGCGATCTTCTCCATATTCATGGCGCTGAGCTTGAGCAGCACGCAGTCATTTTGGCGCGTTATCTCATAAACGTCGTTGGCGCTCGCCTTGCCTCTGAGCAGGGCGATGCGGATAAGCCCCTCCACCGAGGCGGGCGGGTCGCCGAAGCGATCGACCAGCTCGTCGATAACGTCCGAAGCGTCGTCGTCGGTTTTGATATCCGCAATGCGGCGGTATATTTGAAGCCTCTGCGGCACGCTCTCGATATAGTCCTCGGGGATATGTGCGTCTATCGGCAGGTCGATGAGGCAGTCCTTTTCCTCTGTCTGCTCGGTTATCTCGCCCTTCTCCTCGCTGATAGCTTGCTCAAGCAGCTTTATATACATATCGTAGCCGACGGATTCCATGTGGCCGTGCTGATTTGCGCCGAGCACGTTGCCCGCACCTCTAAGCTCAAGGTCGCGCATCGCAATATGGAAGCCCGAGCCGAATTCGGTGAATTCCCTGATGGCGTCAAGCCGCCTGCTCGCTATCTCGGAGAGCTGCTTGCCCCTCGTGAAGGTGAAATATGCGCTTGCGCGGCGTGAGGAGCGGCCGACCCTGCCCCTTATCTGATGGAGCTGCGCCAGACCCATGCGGTCGGCGTTCTCAATTATCAGCGTGTTGACATTCGGCACGTCAACGCCGGTCTCTATTATCGTGGTGCATACGAGGATATCTATCTCGCCCTCGAGCAGCCTGCGCCAAACCTCGCTCAGCTCATCCTCGCTCATCTTGCCGTGGCCTATCGCGACCACCGCGTCGGGCAAAAGCGCCTTTATTTCGGCTGCTTTTCGTTCGATATTCTCGACATTGTTGTAAAGGTAATATACTTGACCCCCTCGGCGGAGCTCCTGCTCCATAGCCTGCACGAGCACGCCCATATTGTGCTCGATAACGAAGGTCTGGACGGGCAATCTGTCGGTCGGAGCCTCCTCGATAACGGACATATCCCTTATGCCCGTCATAGCCATGTTGAGCGTCCTCGGGATGGGCGTCGCCGTCAAGGTCAGCACGTCGACGGCGGGGGAAAGGGTCTTTAATTTCTCCTTCTGTGCCACGCCGAAGCGCTGCTCCTCGTCGATTATTATCAGCCCGAGGTCGCGGAAGGTAACGTCCTTTGATATAAGGCGGTGAGTGCCCACGGCAATGTCTATTGAGCCCCTGCGAAGCCCTGTAATTGCTGCGTCGTTCTCCTTTTTGGTGCAGAATCTCGACAGCATTGCGGCCTCGACAGGGAAGCCCTCAAAGCGGCGCAGAATAGTCTGATAATGCTGCAACGCAAGAATGGTGGTCGGTACGAGGATGGCGCATTGCTTGCCGTCGGCAACGCACTTGAATACCGCTCTCAGCGCGACCTCGGTTTTGCCGAATCCGACGTCGCCGCAGAGAAGTCTGTCCATGGGATAGGGCTTCTCCATATCCTTTTTAATTTCATTTATGCAGCGGAGCTGATCGTCCGTCTCGATGAACTCAAAACGGCGCTCAAAATCGTTCTGCATATCAATGTCGGGTGAAAAGGCGTGCCCCTTTACACTCAGTCTTTTTGAATACAGCTCGATAAGCTCCTTCGCCATATCCTTGACGGCGCTTTTGACCCTCGAACGGGTCTTTTGCCAGTCCTTGCCGCCGAGCTTGCTGAGCTTGAGCGGCTTGTCGTCGCTGTGCGGGCCGATATATTTCGACACCTGGTCGAGCTGAGTGACGGGCAGATAGAGGTTGTCGCCCTTGTCGTATCTGATTTTGATATAATCCTTGACAGTGCCCGAGGTCTCAAGGCTCGTGATGCCCTCGAATATGCCGATACCGTGCGTTGCGTGGACGACATATTCGCCTCGGCGCAGCTCGTCGAGATTGTTGAAAGCGTTCCTCGCGGGCTTCTTTGAGGCGCTGCGGCGCTTCTCGCCCGTTGGGCGGCTGCGGTAGGTAATGAGGGTAAATTTGGCGCTCGGGTATTCAAATCCGGCGGTGAAGCTGCCCGTGAGCACGCAGACCGTCTTTGACGGCAGCTTGGCGGGGGGCACGGGGCACCAAAGGGCGTCTATGCCCTCAGCGTTCAGGTCGTCGGCGAGAGTTTTTGCCGCCTTATCCGTGCCCGCAAGCACGGCGCAGGAATGCCCCTTGCGGCGTATGGCGTCGAGGTCGTCCACCACGGCGGAGAGCGAGCCATTCCACGGAACTATTTGGTTCGCCGTGAAGTTGACAAGCTCCTTTACGGGCGTGTCAAAGCTGCCCCTCGGCAGGTGATCGAGGTATATTGCGCCCTGCTCCTCGTATTGCTTCAGCATTTCGTGAGGCTGCAAGGTGTAACGGTCAAGGCCTTTACAGAGTATCCCGTCGCTGAAAAGCCCCTTTATCGTCTCGTTGTTGATCTGAGCGCAGGAATTTATCTTGTCGCGCACCCCGAAGCTCTCGCAAACGAAGAGCATACAGTCGGCGGCGTAGCTGAAAATGCTCGCCGGGTCGGGGTAAATCAGCGGCATATACTTGTCGGCCGAGTTAAGGCGTACTCCGCCCCTCAGCCTGTCGATATCGGAATTCAGATTTTTGAGCGCCGAGCCCCTCGCGCGTATTGAGGAGGCGTGAGCTTCTATCAGTGCGCAGAGCGCTTCGTCGGTTATCAGCACCTCTCTTGCGGGGGTTATCTCCACCTCGTCAACGCTCTCGAGCCTGCGTTGGCTCTCGCCGTCAAAGGTCGCTATCGAATCAACGCTGTCGCCCCAAAATTCAATTCTGTATGGGTGCTCCGCGTCGGGCGGGAAAAAGTCGAGAATGCCGCCTCTTGAGGCGAATTGCCCCGGGCCGTCGACCTGCTCGCTCCTGACATAGCCGCAGCGCAGCAGGGTCGTTATCAGCTCGGTGGTGTCGCAGTCCTCGCCGACGGCGACGGAGAAGCTGTTATTCATCAGCATTGCGGGCGGCACGGTGAATTGCAGCGCCGCCTCCGCGGAGAGCACGACCGCGTCGTAATCGCCGCCGAGCATCTTGCCGAGTATTTTGAGCCGCTTGTGCTCGTATTCCCTTGAGGCTATTTCATCCGTGCGGAACGAAAAATCCCTTGCGGGGAATACAAAGGCTCTTATCCCGAAGCCCTGCATATCGGCGCAGAGCTTGGTCGCCTCTGCCTCGTCGGGGGTTATGACAAGCGCGCGGCGCTCAAGGCTCATGCACAGCGAGGATATCATGTGAGCCTTGTGTATATGCGAAAGCCCCGTCGCTCCGCAGGGGAGGCGGTCCTTGCGGACGGCCGCTGCAAGCGACAGGAATTCGGGTATGTTTTTTGCAATTTCGGTGTAACAGTTCATATCTTAACGCCTGCTTCCCCCAGCGCAGCCCGAAGCTGAGCGATATGACCCTTTGAGTAGCGGAAGCCCCGCATACCTACGGCGGCGGCGCCGTCGATATTCGCCTGCACGTCGTCGATAAAGAAGCATTCCTCGGGCTTCAGCCCGAATTTGTCAAACAGGGTCAGATAGATCTCTTTTTCGGGCTTGAGCAGATGGTATTCGGCGGAGATTATATAGCCGTCAAAGAGGGCGAGAGCCGGAATGCCGCTCTTGCGCTCATAGAAATCCATTGAAGCGTTTGAGAGCAGATAAACTCCGTAGCCGCCGCTTTTCAGATCCCGCACAAGCTCGTATGTATCCTCAAACGGGGGCATATAAGGGTAAAGATTATTCGCAAGCTCCGTTACCTTCGGCAGCGCCTCGGGCGGGATATCATCTTTTATTCGCTCGATAATTTCGTCGGGCGTGATCGTGCCCCTGTCCTTCATCGCCCAAAGGTCGCTCCTGAGCAGCTTTTTGAGCACGATCTCGGCGGTCTCACCGTCAAAAAGCTCGGCTGCGACGCGCTCCGGGTCGTAGTCTATCAGCACTCCGCCCATGTCAAAAATTATGTTTTTTATCATCGATTTTCTCCGTGGCAATTAATTATATTCGGTTTGCTTTACATTATATGATACCACTTTAAGCCACGTCGGGTCAAGGTGAAAATCACAAAATCCCTTTTCTGCGCCCAAATCAGTCAAATGCGAGCAACTGTCACATATTCCTGAGAAATTTTATGTCTAAATTATTGAAATTATATAAATAATATGTTAAAATACTCTGTATCAATAACGGGAAAGTACCGTTAGTTAAAATTTCAAGGAGAGTGTCTTAAAATGAAAAAAGGTTTCAAAAGGACGATAAGCCTTATCCTGTGCCTCGCAATGCTCGCAGGCGCGACCGCCGTCACCTGCTATGCGGCGGAAGACAAGTGCAATTGCGGCCATTGCCCGCTCATAGTGCTCCCCGGCATCAACCATTCGCCTACATATCTCTATGACGAGAACGATAAGCCCGTAATGGACTCCAAGGGCGAGAAGCAGATCGGCGGCACGTTGCTCATACTCAACACAGACGATCTGCTCAAGAAGATCCTGCCCAAGGCTCTTTTCTCACTGCTCGCGACCATAGCGACTCAGCATAATATCCTGCTCGACAAGGTCGCTTATGAAGCCGCCGCGACCGCATTCTCGATCCAGAAGTGCAACGACGAGGGCAACTATGTCAACAACCTCAAGACTCAGAGATGGAATTACCCTCTCTCCCAGATGACCGAGGATGAGGTCAACTGGGTCTACAGAATGGTCCCCATGCAGAGGATAGTCGATATTATCGGGGCGGATCACACCTATTTCTACACCTTCAACCTCGTCGGCGACCCGATGCAGTCGGCAAAGGAGCTTGACGAGTATATCGATATGGTCAAGAAGCAGACCGGCCACGATAAGGTCGACCTGCTGCCCGTCAGCCTCGGCGGCACTATCCTGACCGCTTATCTTGACGCATACGGCCACAAGGATATCAATTCCATCGTCGGTGTTGTCGCCTGTCTTAACGGCACCGACATCGTTGCCGACCTGATGGCGAGAGATTTCAACATAAGCGACGAATATCTCCATCACGAGTATATCCCCACAATCCTTAAGGAGAGCAACGGCAGGGGCACTCTCGGCTACCTCATCAACTGTATTCTCCATATCCTGCCGCAGGCGGGCTTCAATGCGCTGCTCACCGGCGCGATGAGCGGGCTGCTTGACACAATGGTGCTAAACTGCCCGCAGATGTGGGCTATGGT
>FR888206.1:29917-37446 GCA_000431775.1 Clostridium sp. CAG:413
CTTGCTTCAAGATATCTGAGTGCAAAGCCCGTGCTTAAGGCTAAGACCGACCGCTTCCAGCAGGCAAGGCTCAACCTCAAGCAGAATGTCCTCGACGCAGTCGCGGACGGCGTTAAGGTCAATTTCATCTCCGGCTCCGGTCTTGCTTTCGGTGAAGAAATGTACACCTTCTTCTCGATAATGAGCTCCAGCGGCAAGGTCAACAGCGACGGCATCATCAATCTCTCCTCCACAGCTCTCGGCACCACCGGCACCGTCGGCGGCGCAACGATAGCCAAGCAGGCTCACGATAACCCGGATTACCCCGGCTACAGCTACCTCTCACCCGACGGCACGATAGATATCTCCACCGCCGTGCTGCCCGACAACACTTGGGTATTCCTCAAGCAGTATCACGAGGTCGGCAATAACGATGTGGTGCTCAACCTTGCAAAGGCTCTGCTCCTCGGTGAGATAGAGAATGTCCACTCCAACCCCGCAAAGTATCCGCAGTATAACTACTTCTGCAACACCAAGACCCTCAGGCGCTGGAGGATCAACGACGGCAAGGAGGCTCTTAAAAAGACTGACCTCAGCGAAGAGGACAGAGCTGAAATCGTCGCAGCTATAGCTCAGGCGGAGGCAGTGCTTGAGATGACCGTGGCGGATCAAACCGCTGTCGAGGCCGCACAGGCAAGACTTGACACCATCCTCTATAAGGTCGGGCAGTTGACTCCTCCCAAAGAGGAATCCAAGCTCGCACCCGGCCTTGAGAAATTCTTTGAGTCGATGAGCTGGATGCTCTATAAGACCCTCGGCGGCGGCAGCGTCTATGACAAGATCTTTCACTAAGATAATAACCGAAAGGTAAGACTGCGATGAAAAAGATAATATCGGCGTTGCTCGCCCTTGCGCTTGTGTTCTCCGTTTGCAGCGTTGCTTTTGCGGCGAACGGCACCAAGACCTCCTGCGGTGGCAACTGCTCTGACTGCCCCACGATAATAATCCCCGGTATCGGTCAATCCAACGTATGGCTGCTCAACGACGACGGCTCCTACGCCACCGACGACAGCGGCGATAAGATAAACTGCTTCCCCGCATATGCGCCCGTCATGCCCCTTGTCAAGATAGCCCTTGTGCCCGTGCTGCTCTCCCTTATTTTCCAGAGGGATATCGGCCTGAGCAAGGCTCTGACCTCGGCCATCGACCTTTGCTTCGGTATGAATATGAGCGACGGCGACGGCAACTGCATCGGCAATGTGAAGGTCGAGAAATACCCCTACTCCCTCGCCGAGTGCAGCGAAGAGGAGAAAGACTACATCTATGGCTGCATCCCCCTCAGAGGCTATCTCAACGACTACGATGAGGATCACCTCTATTTCTTCTCCTACAATTCCTTCGGCAATAATATTGCGATCGTCGACGAGCTTTATGATTTCATTCAGATGGTCAAGAGGGACACAGGCCACGACAAGGTCAATATAGTACCCATCAGCCTCGGCGGCACGGTCGCCAACGGCTTGCTCGAGTATTACGGCGAGAGCAACCCCGACGGCAAGAATGTCTATAAGGATCTCAACAAGGTCGTCTATATCGTGCCCGCCCTCGACGGCAGCTCGATAGTCGGCGATATCTACAAAAAGCAGCTCACCTTCCTCGATAAGGATTATCTCTACAACGGCTTCCTTGAGAAGCTCATGGATGAGGACGAGGCAAGGCTCATAGAGAATGCGCTGCGTCTTTTCCCCGACACGGTGCTGATGAATGCGCTCAGCAACACCGTTGACGCCCTGATAAACGACGTGCTCAAGAACTGCACCAATATGTGGGCGCTCGTGCCTTCGGCGGATTACCCCGCCGCGGCTCGCAGAGTTCTCACCGGCGCAGAGGACGCGGGCATCCTTGCCCAGACCGAGCGCTATTATCAGGCTCAGCTCAATTCGGATAAGAATATCCTCAAGCTCCTTGACTACGGCATAAAGGTTTATAACGTGGTCGATTACGATGTACCGCTCTACAATGTCGGCAAGTCGTGGAATGTCGAGAATGCCGACGGCGTTATCGACCTTGATTCCACCTCGATGGGCGCTTACGCCGCCAACTGCGGCGAGATCCTCCCCAAGGGCTATGTGCAGAAGAATACCAATTGCTCCGTGCCCGGCCACAACCACATATCGCCCGATCATGTGGTGGATGCTTCCGCGGGTCTGCTGCCCGACACCACCTTCTATTTCGACAATCAGAATCATGAGAGCACTGGCGGAAACGACATCATCATGCAGCTTGCCTCCAAGATACTCTCGACCGATGAGATAGAGACCGTCTATTCCGACCCGAATTTCCCGCAGTTCAATGTCGGCAGGAACACTAAGAGGCTCATCAGGGACGACCTGCCCAGAGCAAAGGCGGTCGATCAGTCCAAGCTCAGCGAAGAGGACAGAGCCGAGTTGAACGCAGCCATTGCCGAGGCGGAGCGTGTGCTCTCGAGCACCATAGCCGTTGACGGCGAAGCCGAGGCGGCAAGGGCAAGGCTCATTGCCATCCTTCAGAAGATAGGCGAGTATGAGCCCGCCAAGGCGGAGAAGGAATCCTCCTTCGGCAAGGCAATGGTCAAGCTCAGCCTTTGGCTCTACAAGTATTACGGCACGTCGGGCTACACCCAGATGCCGTTAAAGACCGTGCAGAATCTCTTTGAGCTGCTTAACGACATACTCAACAAGATATTCTCGGCGGTAAAGATCTGATCAAGGCAGGGCGGTTTCGGCCGCTTTCCCGATATTATTACATTATATAAAGAAGGTACCTTATGTTAATCACGGCACTTTATCAAAAGGTCTCAATGAAGATCTTTGCGCTGCTCCTCTCGCTCTTCTATGCGGCGAACGGCGCGGCGGCAGCCCCCTCGACGGCGGCGCCCATCAAATCCGAGCAGGCGAATATGTCCTTTGTTGCCATTGCGGATTCTCAGGTCTCCACCTATCTTTTCAGCAGGTACAAGACCTTTGTGTCCGCGGCGCAGGATATAGTCAACAATGCAGGCTCATTTGACGCCCTTTGTTTCGTCGGTGATATCGCCGAGAACGGTCTCGCCGAGGAATTCCAGCTTGTCTATGACGGCATTAAGGATGCGGATTGCCGCTTCATCACCGCCACGGGCAACCACGACATCAGGATCAGGAGCTATAAGCAGTCGAGCAAGCGCTTCGCGGACTTTACCAATGCGCTCAACGGCGACGAGGCAATGGAAAAAATGCATTACACTCAGGTCGTCAACGGCTATAAATTCATCGTCCTCGGCTCGGACAGGACCGAATTTGAGGAAGCCTACCTCAGCCCCGAGCAGCTCGCATGGCTCGACTCCGAGCTTGCGGCAGAGAGCGGCAGCGGCAAGCCCGTATTCGTCCTCTGCCATCAGCCCCTCGCCTACACTCACGGCTTGCCCGACGTTTGGAACAGCCCCATTGAGTCCGCGGGCAGCGTCGGCGCACAGAGCGACGAGCTTAGAGCTATCCTCGGCAAATATGAGAATGTGTTCCTTATCTCCGGTCACGAGCATACGGGCTTCGGCCAGTATACCTATCAGGAGATAGACGGCTTCTACTCAATAAATCTCCCGTCCTTCGGCATCACCAACAAGGACGGCGAATATAACGACCCGGGCACAGGCTATGTTGTTGAGGTCTATGACGATACAGTTGTTTTCAAAGCAAGAGACTTCGGCAAGGGCATCTGGCTGCCCGATTACGACCTCGCGCTTCCCATTAAATAACAGCAAAGGAGAAAAGCACAGTGAAAAAGAATCTTTTAAAGCTCATCAGCGTTATACTCTGCCTTGCAATGATCCTGAGCGCTTCGGCGGTCATCGGCTCGGCGGAGGGCGAGAGCGAAACGCCCGCTATAGGGGAATTTGAGCCTTTCCGCATCACCGTCACCGCAAACGGCGACACCAAGACCCAAAAGGGCTTCTGCTGGTACACCGTGTCAAATACCGACAGCGTTGTGAAGCTCTATGACGCAAACGGCGCAGAAGTGACCGACGCCGAGATAACCTATTCCGATGTTTTTGAGTGGGAGGGCAATTTTGTCCATAAGGCTGTTGTCTCCGCCCTCAAGCCCGGCACCGAGTATTTCTACACCGTCGGCGGTGCAAACGGAGTCAGCGAAAAAGGCTCTTTCATCACCGATGACGGCAACGATAAGTTTGAATTCATCGCAGTTGCGGATATCCAGGCGAGCAGCGATGAGAATTTCGCAAAGGGCGCCGAAACCGTCAGAGCGGGTCTCAAGACCATGCCCGGCGCTGAGTTTATAGTCAACCTCGGCGACTTCACCAACGACAGCACCAACGAAGAGTGGGACGCATACGCCCGCAACGTCAAGGATATCCACGCCAAGACCACCCTTGTGCCCATCGCGGGCAACCATGACGGCCTCGGTGTTTGGGACTGGTTCAACAATATGTTCAGCCTCGACACGAGCGAGAGCGTTCAGGTCAGAAACGGCGTCAACTATTCCTTTGACTACGGCAACGCCCATTTCGCAGTCCTCAACACCAACGACCTCCTTTCCGTTTCTATCGCTCAGCTCAAGTGGCTTGAGAACGATATGAACTCCACCGATAAGGATTGGAAGATCGTCTTTATGCATAAGTCGCCCTACACCCTCGGCAAGGACGGCAAATGGCCCGACGCACTCTATCTCCAGAAGTCGCTTACCAGGGTGCTCGACCGCTGCGGCGTTGACCTTGTCATGTCGGGTCACGATCATCAGTATCTGCGCACGAAGCCCCTCAAGCACAATAAGATAAACGAGGACGGCACTGTCTATATCCTCTCCGGCACCGCCGGCACCAAGAGATATGAGGTTCGTCCGTTCCTTGCGAATCACTTCCTCGACACCGATTTCATCGCTGCCCTCACCGTTCAGAAGAGAGGCTGGGGCAACTATTGGAACGGCTCCGACTGGGAGCAGACCAGACAGAGCAATATCGGCGGCTGCTTCAACTGCATCAGCGTTGACGGCGGCACCCTGACCCTCAAGTCATATATCCTCGCCGATAAAGAGGCGGAGACCGACCCCGAGATTATCACTCAGCACGATGAGCTTGTGCTCACCAAGCAGACCGGTCAGAACAAGATAACCTTCACCGGCGACAATACCACGAGCGAATTCGAGTATTATATCGGCGTAGTGCCCAGCTTCCTCATGCTCGCAGGCTATGCCTTCGGCGAGTGGCTGCCCAAGTTCTTTATAATGCTCCCCGCCCTGCTTGATTCCGTAATCAATAAGGATATATTCTGAGTTAAAACAAAAAGCGCCCTCCGTATGGCTTTCGTCATGCGGAGGGCTTTTTATATATCAAAGGTATATTCTGTTATAGACGGGCTTGATATCGAATGTGCCGTCGGCGTGGAGGGTGGTGACGGTCACGCCCTGCACCCACTCGCTTTCGGGCTTGCCGAAACGGGTGCCCATATGGTATTCGTTATAGCCGCCGGGCAGGCTGTATACAAGATAAACTCCCTTGCATACGGCGCACCAGTCGTTGATGTGGTCGTGCCCCGCAAATACGCCGTCGGTGCTGCCCTTCTCAAGTATCGCGTCAAACATTCCGCTGTTGAAGGGCGATGAGCCGACGCTCTCATATTGCTCGCCGTAGAGCAATTTGCATTTGCCGGAGGGCAGGTAGCCGTGCTCCTCGTCGCCGTCAAAGGCGTTTGCAAATTCAACAAGAGGAATGTGAAGGTAGACGAAGGACGGGAAATCGCCGTATTTTGATTTAAGTGAGTCAATGGTGCATTTATAGAAATTAATCTGGCTGTTCTTCAGAAAATCGTAGCCTTTAAGGTCGGCGGGCACGCCGTGCTCCTCGCGGTAGGAGTCGATTATGCTCCTGCCCGAGTCAAAGAAAAACAGCGTGCGGCGCAGGCGGCCGCCCTTGCCGAGGATATTCACCGTGTAGTTGCCGTAGCCGAAAAGCTCATCGGGGCCGAGCTTGCACAGGCAGTGCTCATAGTCGGCGAAATCCTTGAGCAGCAGGTATTTATAGAAGCCCCGTTCCTCTCTGACCTCGTGATTGCCAAATACAGCCGTCCAGTATATGCCGAGCTTCTCCATCATCTGAGCAAATTGAATAGCGTCGATCTGCTGCGTGTCGGTCAAGATGATGTCGCCCGTGAGCACTATCAGATCGGGCTTGATATCCTTGATGTGGCGCACAAAGCGCTCGACGGTTTTTTCGTTATTCTCCATGCCGTGGTCAAGGTGCAGATCGGTGCCCGTGAGGATGACAAAATCCTCGTCGCTCATGTTGCCGTCCGCGTCAAATTTTGCGATAGTGGTGGAATATTTATCCGACGACACCACTCGCACCCGCGTGCCGATATGCTCGGCGTTCGCCTTTTGGCAGAAGAGGGTTTTCGGCCTCTTGCCGCCGCTCAGTTTGTAGACGAGCTTTGCAAAGAAAAGATAGATGCGTATCAGGCTCTGCCTGACGAATGCCCATAGCATATACAACGGACGACACTCCCTTTATTTGATGAAAACATTATATTAACAAATCCGACAAAAGTCAAGCGGGGGAGTGATACTCGGCGGCGGAGCTGAATATATTTTATTAACAGCCGAACAGCCGCTGACTTTTTTTGCCCGAATTCGGACAAATCCCGCTTTTTGCGGCATGAAATAATACCATTTATTGTGGTGAATGTGATTGACAACTACGATATATTGTGCTATACTTATTTCAATCCAAAAACTCGGAAAAAGTTAAGAAAAATCGAACATTTGTCTTGACAAACGAATGTTCACCTGCTATAATATAACTCGTAGAACAAATGTTTACGAATTGCGGAGGTACTGAAATGTCACACACCGATATAATAAAAACGATAGTCGAGTTTGCAGCGATAGTCCTTGCGATAGTCGGCATGATATATGAGAAAAAAGTTATCGCTTTTGAGGATGCTCTTGTCAAGGCGTTCAAGGCTTATCGCCGCAGCCGCCGCCAGCGCAGGCAGAGAGAGCTTGCCGCCGAGAGGCAGCAGCGCCGCATTCAGAGCAGAGCCCCCGAGGATCTGCCCGATGACGATCAGCCCGCGCTTACCCTTATAACCAAAAACGGCAGAGCGCAGAGAATAGCATAAAAAATCACCGCCCGATCATGCATCATTGAGGTGCGTCGGGCGGTTTCGTTATTATTCTTTGTTCTTCCTGAGCAGCTCATGCTTGACATCCCAAAGCTGCTGAGAGAGGTCGACATAGTAGTTGTGCGGATTCTCAAATCTCGTGACCTCGTCCCAAAGGGTGTCTATCTGCTCGCGGCAGTAGCTCTTGATCTCCTCGATATTGCGCTCCTTATAGACGCATTCGCCCTTGCGGAAGAGTGGCTCAAGCAGCTCGCGGGCGGTGTAATTCGTCAGAGTTTTGCGCTTCCATGTGAAATCGGGGTCAAAAAGCTCATAGGGGCGGGAGTCGTCGACGGTTTCGCTCGCAAGCGTTATCAAGTCGGCTGCCGCCTTGCCGCTCTCGCGGTCATAGAGGCGGTATAC
>FR888206.1:37452-89484 GCA_000431775.1 Clostridium sp. CAG:413
GTCATAGAGGCGGTATACCCTCTTGTTGCCGGGGGTCGTTATCTTCTGAACATTCTCGCTCAGCTTGATCTTGGGGATTATCTCGCCGTCCTTCTCAACGGCGCAGAGTTTGTAAACGCCGCCGAGCACGGGGCTTGAGGAGGGGGTTATGAGCCTCTCACCGACGCCGAAGGAGTCGACCTTCGCGCCCTGGAGCAGCATATCCCTGATGATATATTCGTCAAGGGAGTTTGAGGCCACTATCGAGCAGTCGGGGTAGCCTGCGTCGTCAAGCATCTTCCTCGCCTTGCGTGAGAGATAGGCGATATCGCCGCTGTCGATGCGTATTCCCTTGGGGCGCTTGCCCATCGGGGCGAGCACCTCGTCAAAGACCTTTATCGCGTTCGGCACGCCCGAATGAAGCACGTTATAAGTATCTACCAGCAGCGTGCAGGCGTCGGGGTATTCCTCGGCGTATGCCTTGAAGGCGTCGTATTCGCTGTCAAAGAGCTGCACCCAGCTGTGAGCCATTGTGCCGAGCGCAGGAGTGCCGAACATCTCGTCGGATATCGTGCACGCGGTGCCTGCACAGCCGCCGATATAGGCTGCCCTTGCGCCGTAGATCGCTCCGTCGAAGCCCTGAGCGCGCCTTGAGCCGAATTCCATGACCGCTCTGCCTTGCGCCGCCCTAACAACTCTGTTTGCCTTGGTGGCGATGAGGCTCTGATGATTTATCGTCAGCAGCACCATCGTCTCGACGAACTGCGCCTGGATGACGGGGCCTTTGACCTTGACTATCGGCTCGCCGGGGAATATCGGGGTGCCCTCGGGCACGGCCCACACATCGCAGGCAAATCTGAAGTTTGCAAGGTAGTCGAGAAAGTCCTCACTGAAGCCCTTGCCCCTCAGATAGTCGATATCCTCCTTGCTGAAGCTGAGATTTCTGAAATAATCCACAAGCTGCTCAACGCCGGCCATAATCACATAACCGCCGCCGTCGGGTATGGTGCGGAAAAACATATCAAAATATGCAATGGTATCCTTAAATCCGTTTTTGAAGTAGCCGTTCGCCATGGTCAGCTCATAGAAGTCGGTGAGCATCGTCAGATTGCGGCTGTCGTGCAGATCGTTCATATTTTTATGCTCCTTTTCTGCGTTTGAGAATATTATGCAGCATTTTCGCAAAATTTACAATATACAATTCTACCAAAGTTTGTATGCTGTTAAATACTCTTATGTGTCCGAATAATGTCTTGAAGGGCAAAAAAACGGACTTGATTCAGTCAAAAGAAGCTGAATGTCTGAAAAATAAACATAAAATCGAAAAAAGTTCATTATTTTTTAGCGAAAAGGTGTTGATTTTTCCGATAAAGTGTGATAGAATACAGACATACAAAAAATGAGTATTTAATGAGACATATAAATCAGAAATTATACAGTCGGTATAATTTGTATTTTGGTTTTAGTCCCGGGAGGTTAGGACAATGAGAATCAGAAAGCAACCGCTCGGCGAGAGAAACATCGTCGGCGCAAAGATCGAAGCACGCCGCAAGGCAATCAACATGAAGCAGAAGGATCTGCTCACTCAGCTCCAGATCAAGGGCATAGACCTTAACGCATCTGGACTGTCAAAGCTCGAGGGTCAGCTAAGAAACGTGTCTGACTTTGAGCTGAAGGCTCTCTCTGAGATTCTTGGAGTATCGGTCAACGAGCTCCTCGGTATCGACGAATAATTTTGACCACCACTTACCCTCTTATATACAACTCCTCAAGAAGCCGCTTCCCGAAAGGGAGGCGGCTTCGCCCTTTTAAATCTTTATGGCAGCGAGGCGCGCCGCAGGCGGGTTTTTAACACAAGCCGACAGTTATCTTCATCTCCTTCTCCAAGGAGGCCACCATGGCAGATAGCGCGGTGCTATTTCAATGGACGACTGTGCAGGTTTACTTTACTACGGTTGCTAATAATTACGGGCTACTTTTGAAAGGAGCTGTCACGGAGTGACTGAGGATTGTCCGGTAGTCGCTAAAAGCAAAATTTTGTTGATAGTATAACAGAAAAGTTTCAATTCAATCGTAGGGGATGACGTCCTCGGCATCCCGCGAAATAATTGCAAAATTAACATCGTAGAGGTGAACTGTGTTCGCCCACCAAAAGCCGCCGAGTTTTCAGTTGCTTCAGCCTCCCTCGTCAGAGGGAGCCGCCTCAACTACAAGTTGACAGTTAAATCCGCCAAAAGATTATTGAGCCAACAGTTACATTCGCCTTCTCCTTGAGGAGAAGGTGTCGAGCTTGCGAGACGGATGAGGTGTGCGCAGGCGGAATACTTATTTTTCAACAAAACTCCCTCAGTCCTACGGGCAGCTCCCTCAAGAGGGGGCCTAAGAGGCGAGTAACAGTTTAATAAATCAACCACGCAATCAGTACTCAAACAATAATTTGCTAAGTCAATCCCTCAGTCGCTCCGCGACAGCTCTCTTTACACAAGGGAGCCGACTTGACCGCACACGGCAGCAAATGCTCAACGGCAAAACTCTGCCCCGCAGTATCAATTTAAAAACGCAAATTTCACTTGCAAATCTCGCAATCTATGATAGAATTATAATGTAATGTTATAATGCGGTGAGGCTGTCACCGCAAAGGGAGGCAAACGAAATGGTTAAGGAATTCATGGGCAGGGATTTTTTGCTCGGCAGCGAGCCGGCGCAAAAGGCCTTTGAAGCCGCCGAAAAAATGCCCATTTTTGACTGGCACTGTCATCTCTCGCCCAAGGAGATATACGAGAACGCTCAGCCCGTCGACATTGCGTGGCTGTGGCTTGCGGGCGACCATTACAAATGGAGAGCGATGCGCTCATGCGGCGTCGATGAGGAATATATCACCGGCGGCGCCGACGGCTATGAGAAATTCAAGGCATTTGCCGCCGTTATGCCCTCGCTCATCGGCAACCCGATATATCATTGGTCGCATTTGGAGCTGCGCCGCTACTTCGGTATAAACGATATTCTCAATGCCGAGACCGCGCCGGATATTTGGCAGAGAGCAAACGCCGCTATAAAGGCCGGGGGCTTTACACCCAGAGAATTGATAGAGCGCTCAAATGTCACGCATCTTTGCACCACAGACGACCCTGCGGATTCGCTTGAGTATCATGTCCTGCTTGCCGAGGATGCGAGCTTCAAATGCAAGGTGCTCCCCGCGTTCAGACCCGACAAGGCGCTCGGGATAGAGCAGCCGTCATTCCGCCCGTGGCTCGCCGCCATGGAGCAGAGGATAGGCCGCGGCATCGGCAGCTTTGCCGAACTCTGCAATGCGCTCAATGAGAGGATAGAATTCTTCGCCTCGCTCGGCTGCTGCGCCAGCGACCACGCATTCGCATATATCCCGTATGAGCCGTCGAACGCAGACGAGCTTGAAGTAATATTCGCAAGGGCGAAGAGCGGCGAAGCGATAGACGATATCGCCGCCGATAAATATAAAACTGCGCTGCTTTCGTTCCTCGCCGCCCGCTATGCGGAAAGAGGCTGGGTAATGGAGCTGCATATCGGCCCGATGAGGAATAACAACACGCTCATGTTTGAGCGCCTCGGCCCAGACGCAGGCTTTGACTCGATAGATGATCAGCTCATCGCGCGCAAGCTCTCGAGGTTCCTCGACAGCCTCGCATACAGGGGAGAGCTGCCCAAAACGGTGCTCTTCACCCTCAACCCCAAGGATAATTACGTCCTCGGCTCCATGCTCGGCAACTTCCAGACCGCCGAGGCGCAGAGCAAGATACAGTTCGGCTCGGCGTGGTGGTTCAACGACAATATCGACGGCATGAGGGAGCAGATGAAGGCTCTCGCCAACCTCGGCGCTCTCGGAAAATTCGTCGGCATGGTGACCGACTCGCGCTCGTTCCTCTCCTACCCGAGGCACGAATACTTCCGCCGCATCCTCTGCGGATTCATGGGCGATATGGTCGCCGATGGGCTTTACCCGTATGACGAGCAGGCGCTCCGCACCCTCGCCGAGGATATTTCATACAACAACGCCGTCAGATATTTCGGCATTACGAAAGGATGAACGCAATGGCAAGATATGTTTTGGCGCTCGATCAGGGCACGACAAGCTCAAGAGCTATAATATTCGACAAAAAAGGCAATATCGTCTGCAAGGCGCAGAATGAGTTCGAGCAGATATACCCCAAGAGCGGCTGGGTCGAGCATGACCCGATGGCGATACTTTACAGTCAGCTTCAGGCTGTCATTGCATGCATAGCCACGGGCGAGATCGACCCGAGCGATATTGCGGG
Source organism: Clostridium sp. CAG:413 (assembly GCA_000431775.1). GTDB lineage: Bacteria > Bacillota > Clostridia > Oscillospirales > Acutalibacteraceae > CAG-177. The sequence goes on from FR888206.1 coordinate 41,724, forward strand.
CATCGGCATCACCAATCAGCGTGAGACCACCATCCTCTGGGACAGGCAGACGGGCAAGCCCGTCCACAATGCGATAGTCTGGCAGTGCCGCCGCACCGCTCCCTACTGCGAGGAGCTTAAAAAGCAGGGGCTTGAGGAATATATAAAGGATAAAACAGGTCTGCTCATCGACGCATATTTCTCCGGCACAAAGATAAAGTGGATCCTTGACAACGTCCCCGAGGCGCAGAAGCTCGCCGACGAGGGCAGGCTGCTCTTCGGCACGGTGGAAACCTGGCTCATTTGGAATCTCACGGGCGGCAGCGTCCATGTGACCGACTATTCAAATGCGTCGAGGACCATGCTATTTGACGTTGACAACCTTTGCTGGGATAAATACCTTTGTGACAAGCTCGGCATCCCGATGTCGATACTGCCCGAGCCCGTGCCGTCAAGCAAGGTCTACGGCAGAGTGTCCAAAGGCATTCTCGGTCTTGAGGCGCTCGAGGGTATCCCCATATGCGGCGCTATCGGCGACCAGCCCGCCGCCCTCTTCGGTCAGGCGTGCTTTGCGCCGGGTCAGGCTAAGAATACATACGGCACCGGCTGCTTCCTGCTGATGAATACCGGCGAGACGAGAGTCCGCTCCAAGAATAACCTGCTCACGGGCGTTGCGTGGGGCATCGGAGACAAGGTCGAATACGCCATTGAAGGCTCGGCCTTCAACGCAGGCTCGATAATAAAGTGGCTCAGGGACGAGGTGCATCTTATCGACACCGCCCGCCGCTGCGATGAGCTGGCCGAGAGCGTGCCCGACTCAAACGGCATCTACTTTGTGCCCGCGTTCACGGGGCTCGGCGCCCCGTATTGGGATATGTACGCCAGAGGCAGCATAATCGGCCTGACGAGAGGCGTCAACAGGGCGCATATCGCAAGAAGCGTGCTCGAGGCCATTACCTATCAGATGACCGACCTGCTTGAGGCGATGAAATCCGACTCCGGCATCGACTTCACCGAGCTGAGAGTTGACGGAGGCGCAAGCGTGAGCGACATAATGCTCCAGATCCAGGCGGATATGATAAGATGCTGCGTCAACAGACCCAAGACCGTTGAGACAACCGCCCTCGGTGCCGCTTATCTTGCGGGTCTCGCCGTCGGAGTGTGGGACAGCAGAGAAGAAATTCAGAATAACCGCGAGGTCGACAAGACTTTTGAGCCGCAGATGAGCGAGGAGAGAAGGAATGAGCTTTATGCGGGCTGGAAAGAAGCGGTCAAGCGCTCGATGAATTGGGCGCAGGAATAAGCCGCAGAGCCGTTACCTAAGGAGTGATACCGATGGATTATTATAAGGAGTCGCTTAGACTTCACTATGAATGGAAAGGCAAGCTCGAGACAAAGGCGCGAGCCAAGGCGTCAAACAGAGAGGAGCTTTCGCTCGCCTACACCCCAGGCGTTGCGGCAGCCTGCCTCGAGATACAGAAGGATATTGACAAAAGCTATCAGTTGACCCGCCGCTGGAATACCGTCGCGGTCATCACGGACGGCACGGCGGTGCTCGGGCTTGGTGACATTGGCCCCGAGGCGGGTATGCCCGTCATGGAGGGCAAATGCCTGCTCTTTAAGGAATTCGCCGATATCGACGCAATTCCGCTGTGCGTGCGCTCAAAGGATACCGATGAGATAGTCAACGCCGTTTCGCTTTTTGCGGGCAGCTTCGGCGGCATCAATCTTGAGGATATCGCCGCGCCGAGATGCTTCGAGATAGAACGCAGGCTCAAGGAGCGCTGCGACATTCCCGTTTTCCACGATGATCAGCACGGCACGGCGGTCGTGGTGCTCGCGGCTGTGATGAATGCGCTCAAATGCGTGGGCAAAAAGCTCGGGGATTGCACCGTGGCGATAAGCGGCGCAGGCTCGGCAGGCTCGGCGATCGCAAAGCTGCTCCATGCGGGCGGCGCGGGCGACATAATCATGAGCGACAGGCAGGGAATCATCTGTAAAGGTCAGGAGCTTTCCACCGCTTTTGAGGAGCTTGCGGATTTCACAAACAGCGGCAGGCGCAGCGGAACTCTCGCCGACGCGATGAAAGGCGCGGATGTGTTTATCGGCGTCTCCGCGGGCGGCATAGTCAGCCCCGAGATGGTCGCCTCAATGGCGAAGGACGCCGTCGTGATGGCTATGGCGAACCCCACACCCGAGATAATGCCCGATGAAGCGCTCAGTGCGGGTGCCGCCGTTGTCGGCACGGGCAGGAGCGATTACCCGAATCAGATAAACAATGTGCTGGCGTTCCCGGGTATATTCAGAGGCGCTCTCGATGTGAGAGCCTCCAATATCAACGAGAGCATGAAGCTCGCCGCCGCAAAGGCGATAGCGGGGCTTGTCTCCGAGAGCGAGCTGAGCACGGAATACATAATCCCCGAGGCGTTTGACCCGAGAGTGGGCAAGGCGGTCGCCGCTGCGGTAGCCGAGGCTGCGAGGAATAGTAAAGTTGCACGAATTTGATTTTTCCGAATTGTGCAAAACGCAGAAATTCGCTTTTAAATATAGACATTTTTCACTATTTCTATTGCTTTATTCTCTGTAATATGCAATAATAGCATCGTACAATGTCTCAATGTGCCCGATTGGGCATTTTGGGGCGGACATGGTTTTCAATGCAGGAAAATTCAGAAATAAAAGGAGGAAAAACTAATGTCCAACCTCAAGAAGGTCATCAGCCTGTTGCTGTGCCTTTCAATGCTTGCGGGTATGGTCGCCATCCTCGACGGCGCATTCGTCCCGACTGCATCGGCAGCGAGCGCAGAGCCTGTGACTCACAAGATCAAAACCATGGAGCAGCTTAACGCCGAATACGGCAATAAGGGCTTCTACTACCTCGGCCTCGAGTTTTATGAGAGCAACGGCAAGCCGACCGACGGCTATGTCCAGCCCGGCGACACGCTCGAAGTCAGAGTTTATGTCAAGTCGTCGTTCTTTATGAGCAAACTCAGCACCCACTATGTCTTCGAAAACACTTTCTTTGATGTTAAGAAGGACGGTGCTTATGAGATGGTCTCCAAGGCAGCCGTTAACCCCGATTATACCGTAACTCCGGATTCCCAGGGCGCTGTAGGCCTTAATGTGACTCAGTGGAAGACTGAGGCTGCGACCAGTAACATTTCTTATAAAGAAGCGAAGATAGGAATTCCCGATGCGACGATGAAGAATTGGGATCTCTGTGAGATCAACAATCTTGCCAGAAATGACGGCGGCACCAGACGCAATTTCAAGCTCGATCAGGATAACTACATCTATAGCTTTAATGTTACAGTTAAGGAAGGCCTTGCGGACGGCACCGTCGGCAACAGCATCCTTACCGGCGACCTTTTCAAATCCTATGAGAGGTTCAACGGCGAAGCGAGGATAAACGCCAACAGAAAAGGCGACGCTTATCTCGCGCCCGATGAGGCTACTACCGCCAAGAACCTGTTCCAATTTACCGGCCTTGCCGCTGATTGCTTTGACATAGCGGACTGCAACTATACCTTCGTTATCGGCGAGAATCCCAATCCCGAGGGCAAATATTCCGCTAACTTCATCATCCGCGACACCACCGATACCAAGTTCTATGCTCCCGGTGAATCCGTTGTCGTGCCCGATGCGGGCGCCGACTTCCTCGGCTGGGCGAATGTCGCTACCGGTAAGGTAGAGGATGTCGCAAATCTCACCATGGGCGAGAGCAACATAACCTATAAGGCAATTTATACCACCGATACTTTCGATGTTACCGTTGACTTTGACGGCGGTAATGTTGACGGCGAGACCTCCAAGACCTTAAAGGCCGCTTACGGCACCACCGTTGACCTTACGGGCATTACCCCCGTTAAGGCAGGCTACGAGTTCAAGGGCTGGAACCCCGCCACCACCACCGTTGACAATATCAACGGCATCACCGTTAAGGCAGTTTGGTCGGCAACCGTGTATTCCATTAACTTTATGATAATGGATTATAAGACCGGCGAGTGGAAGAGCTATGACACCAAGACCGGCACGGTCGAGTCCAAGGCTCTCACCTTTGCGACCGATCTCCAAAAGATAACCAACGCGGTTACCGGCGCAGACGTCTCCTGGGACGGCAACGCAACGGTTTACGGCTACAGCTACGATAAGGAATACAACGAAAAGATCCGTAAAGGCGATTCGATCGGCTTCGACGGCGACAAGACCGTCTATATCCACACTCAGATCGCCTATGACGTTACCCTTACTATCCCTGTTTATGACGCGGCTACCGATTCATATGTCGCTCCGAGCGAGCCTCAGGTCAAGAACGCTGTAGTCAAGGGCGGAATGGATACCGGCGATGTGCTGTATCTTCTCCCCAGCGGCATAGATTCTCTTGTCGTCCCCACCGTTGACGGCTTCGTCTTTAAGAAGTGGATCGACAATGCGACCGGCGAAAAGGCAACCACCGCTCGCGCCAACAACTACTCCTTCGATTTCAAGCTCAGCTGCGGTCCGGTCATCAACTATACCGCAGAGCTCGGTCTCAGGGATTATGAGCTCCGCTTCACCATGGGCAGCAGCTATGCGCTTGCTTCGGTGATGGTACATAAGGGTGACACTGTCAATGTTGATGATCTCAAGTTCTATGCTTATGGTAGCGGCACTGAGGTGTTCCTTCCCGAGATCGGCGTTGAGGCCTCTCAGCAGAAGACACCCAGTTGGAAGGACAACGGTAACGTCTTCAGAGGATGGTCATGGGATTCCAAAGTTCGCAACTATGTCACGGAAGAGGATCTTGCAAAAGCCACATTTGTCAGCTTCCCGCTTACTATTACGGAGGAGATCCTCAAGACTTACGGAACAGTTCTTACTGCGGATAAGGGTAATTCATACATTACCATCTATGATGCATGGGAAGTTCAGAGTTATAACATCAACTTCTATATCATAACCGCAGAGTCCGCGCCCGAGTATGACACGGTGCCTTATAAGACCGTTTCCGTTCCCGCAAACACCAATCTGCTCGAATACACCAGAATTACCGCTGAGGATAAAACCGCGATCAACGCAAAGGCTCCCGCGGGCAGAGAGATTCAGAAGTGGGGCGCCAAGACCGATAGTGGTGCAGTTCCCACCTATATGCCTGCAAGCGATCTTAATTGCTACGCCGTATACGGCGATCAAAGCTTCACAGTATACTATGACTTCAACAACGGCAAGCCTGACGGCCTCAAGACATCCGCTGTCGTTTACGGTGCCGATCCTGAGTATAAGGATGCCGAAGACCCCAAAAAGGACGGTCCCGGCACCGTGATCCGCAGATATCCGATATTCCCCGGAGATAAGCCCGGCGATGACTATGAGATAATCGGCTGGAAGGTATTCTACCTTGACAAACCCGAGGATATCAGCGATCCCGCCAAGTGGCACGAGGGCTACAATTCTCAGGGCACACAGGAGGCTTATTCCTGCCTTGTCTATCAGGCGCAGTGGATCGCACACAAGGATCTGTTCTTCAGAGTTTATGACTCTCAGAAGGGTCTTTACTCCGCTCTGAGCAAGAAATTCAAGACCTACTACTGGAATAATAACACCAGCTGTGCTAAGGGTGAAGGCCAGATCAACCGTCACGGAAGCGATTACTTCATTCTTTATGAAGTTGAGCTTGAGAACTGGGATTGGAAGGGCTTCTTCAAGCCTGAAATGTGGCAGAGAGTTTATCTCCGCTACAATGCAAACGCGATACCCAAGAAGGTGCTTACACCCGAGGGCTTTAAGGAACTAATAAAATTCGTTATCGACTTTCTCAAGCAGAATATAAAGCCCAAGCCCGCTCCCTGACGAATAATGACGATATCATCATGTTAATGCTTCCCCCGCATCGCGAGATGCGGGGGTCTTTCGTTTTACGGTATGCAAAGATTCGGCGGCTCATATCACATTTTTGGTCAGTTTGTCGAAAAAAAGATTTTTTGCAAAAATCTCTTTACAAACCCCGCCGCATATGATATACTAACGCCGATGAAATCTTTAAGAGCGGTACAGAGATGCCGACAAGATTGGTAATAAGGATATCTATGGGTTCATCCTAAGATTTTTATGCGATCTTGTCAGGCGACAGGGTCGCTTTTTTGTTGTGCGGAGGCGGGATAATGGAGTTCAAATCCTATATTATGGATTGTCAGGCGGTCAGCAGGGCGCTCTCAAGGATCTCCCATGAGATAGTCGAGCGCAACGGCGACGGCGAGGAGCTCTGCATCGTCGGCATAATGCGGCGAGGCGCTCCGCTCGCGGATATCCTTGCGGCGCGGGTCAGGTCGCTCGGCGCAAAGGTCGAGATAGGCTACCTTGATATCACGCTCTACCGCGACGACCTCAGCGAGGACGACGACCAGCCGAGGCTCAATGAGACTAAAATAGATTTCTCCGTCAGCGGCAAGACGGTCATAATGGTTGACGACGTGCTCTATACTGGCAGGACGGCTCGGGCCGCCATGGATGCGATAATCTCGCTCGGCAGACCCGCTAAGATCCAGTTCGCCGCCCTCATCGACAGGGGGCACAGAGAGCTGCCGATAGTCGCCGACTATGTGGGCAAAAATGTGCCGACCTCACGCAGCGAAGTGATAGTGGTCAAGACCCCGCCCTTCGATGAAGAGGTCAGCGTCTCCATCTGGCAAAAGTGAATATTGACGCACCGCGTTGATATAGATATGGGTAATTATTTTTAGGAGGTCACATATATGAAATTAACCTACGACATTGATGCAAAGCCGAAGTTCGGTCAAATGATCGTCTTCGCGTTCCAGCAGCTGCTTGCCATCATGGCGGCTACCATCGCCGTGCCGATGATCACATCAAATGTGTATGACTGCGGCGAGGTCAAGATGAGCACTGTTGCCGCTCTGTTCGGCGCAGGTATGGGTACTCTCGTTTACGTCCTCTTCACCAAGAAAAAGAGCCCCGTTTTCCTCGGTTCATCCTTTGCGTTCCTCGGCTCCATGGCTGCTGCTTTTGCAGGCGCGACTACCGTTCAGCTCGGCTACCTCGGCCTTGTGATCGGTGCGATCTTCGCAGGCCTCGTTTATGTCGTTATTGCTATCGCTGTTAAAGTTTCAGGCGTTGACTGGATAAACAAGCTCATGCCCGCAGCGGTTATCGGCCCCACCGTCTCGATAATCGGTCTTTCGCTCGCAGGCAATGCTATCGGCGACCTCCAGAAGGGCTCCTACATGGTTGACGGCGCACCCACCGCAAGCGTGTATGTAGCTATCATATGCGGCCTTGTAACTCTCTTTGTCACCATGATCTGCTCCGTATTCGGCAAGAAGATGACAAAGCTCATCCCCTTCATCATCGGCATCCTCTCCGGCTATGCGGTTGCAGCGGTTCTCACCGCTATCGGCATCAAGACCGGCAACGACGCTCTCAGAATAATCGACTTCAGCGGTTTCGGCACACTTGTTAAGGATGGCGTAGGCCTCCACACCTTCTTCGCGGTGCCCGACTTCACCTTCTTTGAGGCATTCGGCGGCTTCGGTGAGCTCAGCGGTTCCTACATAGCTGCCGTTGCAGTGGCTTATGTGCCTGTCGCATTCGTTGTCTTCGCAGAGCACATTGCAGACCACAAGAATATCTCCTCCATCGTTGAGAAAGATCTCCTCGTTGAGCCCGGCCTCCACAGAACCCTCCTCGGCGACGGTATCGGCTCCATGGTCGGCGCATTCTTCGGCGGCGCTCCGAACACCACCTACGGTGAGTCGATCGCTTGCGTCGCTATCTCGGGCAACGCTTCAGTCGCAACCATCATCACCACCGCAATTCTTGCGATAATCATCGCCTTTATCTCCCCGTTCGCAACCTTCCTCTCCTCCATTCCCTCCTGCGTCATGGGCGGCGTCTGCATAGCTCTCTACGGCTTCATCGCAGTCAGCGGTCTCAAGATGATCCAGAAGGTCGACCTTGAGGATAACAGAAACCTCTTCGTTGTCTCCGTTATCCTTATCGCGGGTATCGGCGGCCTGACCATCTCCTTCGGCAAGGTCACCCTCACCTCCATCGCCTGCGCCCTCATCCTCGGCATCATCACCAATGTTGTCCTCTCTCGCAAGGGCAGCAAGGTTGAAGCCGCCGCAGAGGAAGCAAAGAAATAATCTAAATCATCAAGGCTTTATTAAAGGCTGCGTCGCTTATCGGCGCAGTCTTTTTTGTAATTTTCACAACTTTTTCGGAAATACCCCTTGCAATTTTCGGCAATAACGGCGATAATATATAAAAATGAAGAAAGGATGATACTTTGGAAGCGATACTCAATTTTGACCTGTCTGTTTTTCACTTTGTGGAGGAACATATCTGGGCCGACTGGCTCACCCCCATCGTTGTATTCATCACTAACCTCGGCGACGGCGCATTTTGGATAATCTTCTCGCTGCTGATGCTTATACCCAAAAAGACCCGTAAGGCGGGCGTAGTCATGCTCGTTGCAATGGCTCTCATGGGCATAGGCAACAACCTTATCATCAAAAACTTAGTTGCAAGACCCAGACCCTATAACCTCCTTGACTGGGAGGGTATAAGCAAATACCCCGCTCTCGCCGCAAAATGGGCTGAGCAATATCATTTCCCTGGCTATGTCGACAAGCTGACCAGCTATTCCTTCCCCTCGGGTCACACCTCATCGAGCTTTGCACCCGCGCTGGCGCTTATGCTCACCCTCGATAAGAAAGATAAGCCCTGGGCTATCCCCGCTATAATCCTTGCGCTGCTCATCGGCTTCACCAGGATCTATGTCCATGTCCATTACTGCACCGACGTGCTCGGCGGCCTTGTCTCCGGCGCTATCTGGGCGGTTGCGGCATACTTCATAGTCAAGGCGGTTTACCCCAAGGTCACCGCCGCCATTGCGAAGAGAAAAGAAGCAAAGGCTAAGTAAATTGAACGGAGATGTTTGATATGCTCGCTGCGATCATCCTTGCCGCTGTTATTGATATCTGCTTTATTCTTGATACCTTTGTCTTTGTCCCCAAAGGGGTCGACAAATTCAGCAGGCAGCATATCCTTGACGGTGACAAGACCGGCGCCCTTACCAAGGCGCTGAAAATGTCCTGCACCAAGATAAAGAAGGGGCAGGTTTGGCGGCTCGTGACCCAGGTTTTCCTGCATGTCGGGCTCGCTCATATCGTATTCAATACCGCCGCGCTGCTGATAGTCGGCTGTGCTTTAGGCTCGACCCTCGGCAGCGGCAGGATGATTGCCTGTTTCTTCTTCTCGGCATTCTGCTCGGCGTGCATAATGGCTTTCGTCTTTAAGTTTGACGATGGCGAGGGCGCCTCGACAGGCATTTACGGCATGATAGCGACCTATCTGCTCATGGCGTTGAAGGAGCGGGATCTGTTTTTCTCGCCCGTGCCCGCTGTGCTGATAGTGCTGCTGCTGATATATGCCGTTATCGGAATGCTGACGAATCCCATTGACCGCAGGGAGCACGCAGGCGGCTTCCTCGGCGGCATAATATTCGGCATTGTTTTTGTTTATCTGATTTAATTTTATGCTTTGGAGGCACAAAATGAAAAAATTCTTAAGCGTAATTCTTGCGCTTGTCATAGCGCTCTCCTGCTGCATTTTTGCCGTTGCGGAGGATTCCGCGCCCGACATCGAGGCTCTCAAGGCACGTTTTGTTGCCGGCGAAGGCCCGGTTGCTGACGGCTACAGCATAGACTATATGTCCTATTCGCCCGTCGGCGAGAATGACAGCACCAAATACCCCCTTGTCGTCCTGCTGCACGGCATGACCGAGGGCGCGGAGCCGGGCGCTCAGATAGAGAGAAGCAACTTCCCGCTTTGGGCGAGTGATGAAATGCAGAGCAGATTCAAGGGCACGGGCGGCGCTTTCCTGCTTGTCGCGCGCTCCCGAGAGGAGGACGGCCTCTATTGGGCAAATCAGCTCATAGTCCCGCTCAAGGCCGCCATTGACGACTTCATCGCAAAGAATTCCGAGCATATTGACACGAGCCGTATTTATATCGGCGGTTTCTCGATGGGCGGCAAAATGACGCTGAAGATGGCCGCAAGCTATCCCCGCTTCTTTGCGGCGGCGTTCCCCATGTGCCCGGCGCATGAATTCACCACCGTTGAGCTTTCCACCCTCACTCAGATGCCCATATGGATATCGGCGAGCAGATATGATGTGCTTGCGGGCTACTATACCTACACCTCCGATATCTGGGATAAGCTCATGGCGATATCCGCCGTTAAGAGCGACTGCCGCATTTCGATATTCGGCAAGGTCTGCTACCCCGACGGCACGCCGACCTCGAGCAATCACCATGTTTGGTTTGCCGTGCTCAACGATATGTTCACGAGCGACGGTGGCAAATACTACAATATGGAGACCTTTGACGGCAACGGAAATAAGATCGACCTTACATACCCAGACGGCATGATCTCGTGGCTCTCGAGCTACAGCACCGACAGATCGGGCGACAAACCCGAGCCGAGCGGAGCGATCGCCCTGAGCGAGAATACCATTCTCTCGTTCAAAAATATGCTTTGGCCGATGATACGCTGCCTTTTCCGTATTGTCGCAAGTGAAGTGAAAGGCTTCTTTGCCTGAATAGAATAAGAGAGCCGCTGCATCAAACGATGCGGCGGCTCATTTGCATATATGCTCTTAAATTTCGGCCGTTGTCATGCGGGGGATCTCGATAGTCTCGGTCTCGAGCCTGCGAGGGTCGGTTTCATCAAGAATTATCAGCCTGCCGCCGTGCTCACGCCCGTAGGTGAAGTAGCCGCAGCCGATGGTCTGATAGAGGTCGATGCCGTCGCAATTGATGTGGAAATCGTTGACGTGGTCGTGGCCGAAGAATGCGGCGATGACATCGCCCATGCGCTTCCAGCTCTCGAGTTGATCGTGGGCGTCGAGGGATTCATCGGGCGGGCAGGGGCGTTCACGCAGCCTTCCGCTTATCAGCTTATCGCCGAATGAGAACAGCTTGCCGCCGCAGTCAATAACATTTTCACCATTTTCGGCGGTCTCAGTGAGCATATCCAGCTCCTGCTGCACGGGCATATGCTGAAACAGGATCGACGGCAGCGGTTCTCCGCCGTTTGCCTCGCGCAGCTGTGCGGCTCTGCGCTCATACCATTCTATCTGATCGGCGTGAACTCTGTCATAGCCGAATGAGCCGTCCGGGCGCTTGACATAGTCGTTTGAGTCGATCAGCCAAATACCGAAAGCGTCCCTGCTGCCGTCGCTGCTCTTTATAGTCAGGCAGCAGTTGCCGCAGCCGTAAACGTCGGCGTCGTTAAAATTTGAGCGGAAATTCTCGTATTCCGAGTAGATCAGCATTTGAAATTCGCGGTGAAAGCCCGCTTCGCCGTCATGGTTGCCGAATACTATCGCCAGCGGAATATTGCGCTCAGCTATCGGCGTGACTATCTTTTTGATAGTCTTTTCGATGTAGTCATAGGTGAATTCCTGCCAATAGCCGCTTATGTTGTCGCCGCCGAATACCACGAGGTCGGGCTTTGCGATGTCAAGGCACTTCTCGATAGTATTTATCGTCTCGATATCGCGGGCGAGGGGGATCTTGCGGTCGGCGTCGTCGTCCATGTCGGGGTCGACGTCGTGTATATCGGTCAGGTGCAGTATGCGGAACTTGCCGTCGCTGCCGAATTTTAACGGAGCGGGTGCTTCTCTCTTGAATTTGTCCGATTTAGATTTCTGCGGAGTGCCCATTGCCGCAAGGCAAGGCGCAGCGAAGCCGAATAAGAGGCTCCTGAGTATCTTGCTTTTCATATTATCGCTCCTTCTTTGCCGCTGAATGCGACCCTGAAGCAATAATACCAAATTATGCGCCAAAAAACAAGGTCAAAGCAATAAAAGATTTAACCCGAGGGCGGTTATCACCCCAGGCAGCCCGAGCAGCACCGCCGTGCCGAGCGTGTACCAGTTGACGGCGAGCGTTATCCCCGTGACAAGGCCCGCCAGGTTGACGGCAAATACGGCGGCAAGCCCTTGCAGCGCCGAGACGGCGAAGCAGGACGCGCCCTTTTCGCTTTTTATCATCCACCAAAGCACGCTTGCTGCGCATATGACTGCGAGCGTTATAAAAACCGCGTTCATTCTATATTACCTCCCTGCCGTATACGTTTATCTCCCTGCATTTAACGCCCTCGCGCTGCGCCTTTTTGATGAGGTAGCGGTAGAGCGCCTTGAGCGACTGTATCTCGTATATCACCGAGTCCAGCAGATCCTCGTTGCTCTCCATCTCAAAGCGGTTGTATGCTCCGAGCAGGCGGGCGTAGGTGTCCCGTATCTGCTCCACCAGGGCGTCGTCCGCCGTTTTTACGGGTTTTCTTATCTTCCCATAGTAAAAAACCTTGGCGGCATTCAAATATTTTTCCATATTTTTCGTCCTCCCGTAAATATACTATAGAAATTATTGGACTGATATGATAAAATAATACAGAATAAGATAATACGGAGGAAATTTTGATGTATCCCATTATATTAAAACCCTATGTTTCCGAAACTATATGGGGCGGCAGGAAGCTCATCGACGAGTATCATGTCGTGACCGATAAAAAGAATGCCGCCGAGGGCTGGATGCTCTCATGCCACCCGGCGGGCGAGAGCACCGTTGTCAACGGCGAATTCGCGGGTCAGACCCTCACCGAGGTGCTGAAGCGTGACCCAGCTCTCTGCGGCAGCAATGCCGAGAGGTTTGAGGATTTCCCCATTCTGATAAAATTTATCGACGCCCGCGACGATCTCTCGGTGCAGGTGCACCCGACAAAGGAGTATTGCGAGCTTACGGGCAGGGGTCAGAGCAAGACAGAGTGCTGGTATATCATAGATTGCGACGAGGATGCCCACCTGCTGCTCGGCTTTAACGAGAGCATCAGCAAGGAGCAGTTTGAGGAAGCGATAAAAACCAACACTCTGACCGATTATACGGCAAAAGTCAAGGTGAAACCCGGCGATTTCTTCTTTATCGAGTCGGGCACCCTGCACGCTATCTGTAAAGGCATACTACTTGCCGAGGTGCAGGAAAGCTCCAATACCACCTACCGTATCTATGACTACGGCAGGCTCGGAAATGACGGTAAACCAAGGGAATTGCACGTTGCAGATGCTCTTGCCGTCACGAAACGTGAAAAATATACTCAGCCTGCATTTTGTAAAGCTAACGGACTTTACGGCATTGGCAGGAACGAGCTTGCCGAATGCGACCTCTTTAAGGTGTGGAAAAACAACATCAGCGGCGTTTTTGAGGGCGAAGCGGGCGAGGATTCGTTTGTTTCGCTGCTCGTGCTCAGCGGCAGCGGCTCTCTGACGAGTTGCGGCGAGACGATAGAGTTAGAGAAGGGCAGAAGCATATTCCTCCCGGCGGGCAGCGGCAGCTTCACCGTTACGGGCGAGGCAGAAATATTAGAAACGAGAATTTAACAAATGTCTGTAGTCAGTATTCAAAACTTAAAAGTCGATTTCGGCGGTAAGGTGCTGTTTGAAAATGTTTCATTCGATGTCAACGAGGGCGATTTTGTCGGACTCATCGGCGCAAACGGCACGGGCAAGACTACGCTTTTTAAGGTCATAACGGGCGAGCTTGAGCCGACCGAGGGCGGGGCGTTCGTCTCAAAGCAGACGAAGGTCGGCTATTTGGAGCAGCATGCCTGCCACGGCTCGGTGCGTACCGTGCTTGACGAGGCGCTCTCGGTCTTTGAGCCGCTTATGCGCCTCGAGCATGAGCTTGAGAGCGTGGCGCAGCGCATTGACACTCAGAGCGATATGCGTGACGAGCTTATCGAGCGGCAAAATGAGCTTCAGGAGCGGTATCAGTCACAAGGCGGGCTGACCTACCGCAGCCGAACGAGGGCGGCGCTCATCGGTCTCGGCTTCCCCGAGGCGGATTTCACCCTCACTTGCGATAAACTCAGCGGTGGTCAAAAGTCGAAGCTGAGTATGTGCAAGCTGCTGCTCAGCGGGGCGCAGCTCCTGCTGCTCGACGAGCCGACCAACCACCTTGATATTTCGGGCACCGAGTGGCTTGAGAGCTTCCTCACAGCATATAAGGGCACGGTCATAGTCATTTCGCATGACCGATATTTCCTTGACAAGGTCACAAATAAGACCGTGGAGCTGTCAAATCATCACTGCCACCACGCAAAGGGCAATTATTCGACCTATCTGAAGCTCAAAGAGGAGCGGCTCGAGAGCGAGCGGCGCAAATACGAGAATCAGCTTGAGGAGATAAAGCGCATTGAGGGCATAATCGAGCAGCAGCGCTCATTCGGCAGGGAGAGGAATTTCATCACCGCCGAGAGCAAGCGCAAAATGCTTGAGCGCAAAAAGGCCGAGCTGGTCGTGCCCGAGCCGACGATAGCCAAGATGCGCGTGAAATTCACCCCGGAGTGCGAGACGGGCAACGACGTGCTCACCGTCAGCGGGCTTTCAAAGTCCTTCGGCAGCAAGCGGCTTTTTGAGGGCGGCGATATGCAGGTGTATAAGGGCGAGCGGGTGTTCATCCTCGGCGCAAACGGCTGCGGCAAGACAACGCTTCTGCGTATATTGATGCGGCGTATGTCGGCGGACGGCGGCAGCTTCGCTTTCGGCGCAAATGTCAAGGTGGGTTACTTTGACCAGAGCCTTGAGAGCCTCAGAGGCGGCAAGGCCGTGATAGATGAGATATGGGATGAGCACAGGGTGTTCACCGAGACCAAGGTCCGCAGCTATCTTTCGCTTTTCCTTTTCAGAGGCGACGATGTATTTAAGAATGTCGACGCGCTCAGCGGCGGCGAAAAAGCCAAGCTCTGCCTGCTGAAATTGATGCTCTCCGGCGCAAACGTGCTGCTGCTCGACGAGCCGACCAACCACCTCGACATCCCGTCGAGGGAGGTGCTTGAGGCGGCGCTCGAGGATTTTGACGGCACGATAATCGCCGTGTCGCACGACCGTTACTTTATAAATAAATTATCAACCAAAATATACCGCATGAAGCCTGAGGGCTTCGAGCAGTTCGACGGCGACTACAGCGACTACGCCGAGCTTGCGCTGGCTCAGGCCAAGGAGAAGCCGCAAAAGGCGCAGCCGAAGCAGAATGCCTATAAACTCCGCAAGGAGCGTGAGAGCGAGATAAACCGCCTGAGCGGCAAGATCCGCCGCGGTGAGGCGGAGATAGACCGCCTTGACGCCGAGATAGCTGAGGCAAACGAACTTTTGTCGTCGCCCGAGGTCTCCGCAAATTATGAGCAGGTCATTGAGTATACCCAAAAAATCGAGGAGCTGACCGAGGCGCAGCTTGCGCTCATGGATGAGTGGGAGCAATGGAATAAGCGCCTTGAGGAGCTTCGGAACGGAGAATGATCATGGATCACACCGCCGTATTCAATAACGCAAAGTGGATCGAGAGCAATCCGATGAGCTCAGCTCCGCTTTTCAGGCGCAGCTTCACCGCCGTCAAGGGCGAGAAAGCGGAAATAACTATCTGCGGTCTCGGCTGCTTCAAGCTCTATATCAACGGGCGCAAGGCCAGCGACGATCTCTTTGCCCCGAACGCTTCAAGCTATAACTACCGCGACATGAAGGAGCTCACCTACCCGATAAAGGATAAGATGAGCTACCGCACCTATTGCATGAGATACGATATCTCCGAGTATCTCATTGACGGCGAAAACACCCTTGCCGTCATGCTCGGCGGCGGATATTATCATCAAGGCAAAAAGAGCTCCGAGGGCGACGTGGATTTCGGCACTCCGAAGCTCTGCTACATAATCAACAAGGCGAGCGGCAGCGTCGTCAGCGACGGCAAAACCCTCTGCGCCGAAGGATTCGTGACGGCGAATAACCTCTATGCGGGGGAGAAGCATGATTACTCGCTCTATCCGCAGGGCTTTGATATGAACGGCTTTGCGGGCGGCGGCTTCGGCCCGAGCAGAGAAATAGAGCCGCCCGAGACGGAGTTTTATATTCAGGATTCACCCTGCGACAAGGTCATACGCAGCCTTACTCCCACGCTCGTCGGCGAGGAGGGGAATGCGAAAATATATGACGCCGGCGAAAACACTGTCGGCTACGCGGTCTTTGCCTGCAAAGAGGCGGACAAGAGGATCAAAGTCAGCTACGCCGAGGAGCTTGAGGATAAATGGCGTGAGACGGTCACGTTCCGTGACGGCTTCCAGGAGGATGAATTCATCACCGACGGCACCGAGCGGGAGTATACGCCGCATTTCACATGGCACGGCTTCAGATATTTCAAGGTCGAGGGCGCAGAGCCGCTGAGAGTGGATGTCGTCCATGCCGACTGCCCGTAGACTTCGTCGTTTGAGACCGCAGACTTCGTCGTTTGAGAGCGACAACGAGCAGCTCAATTGGCTCTATTCGGCATATATCAGGACTCAGCTTTGCAATATGCACTGCGGCGTGCCCTCCGACTGCCCGCATCTTGAACGCCTCGGTTACACCGGTGACGGTCAGCTTTGCGCAGAGACGGCAATGCTGCTGCTCGACTGCAGGGAATTTTATCGCAAGTGGCTCGACGATATCGCCGACTGCCAGTGCAAAAAGAACGGCCATGTGCAGCATACCGCGCCTTTCATGGGCGGCGGTGGAGGCCCTGCCGGCTGGGGCGGCGCAATAGTTGAGGTGCCGTATAGCTATTATAAAGTATACGGCGATAAGGAGGTGCTGAACGCATTCTTCCCCAAGATGATGAATTACCTCAATTATTTGGAGCGCAGAAGTGACAACGGCCTTGTCTGGCACGAGGAGGAGGGCGGCTGGTGCCTCGGTGACTGGTGCACGCCCGACTCGATAAAGATCCCCGAGACCTATGTCAACACCTGCCTTTATATCGGCTTCATGCAGAGGGTCATTGAGATAGCCGAGATACTCGGCAGGGGAGCCGTGACACGCCATATTGCCGAGCGCATCGAGCAGGTGAAGCGGGCGGTGAATATCGCCTATTTCAGCGAGCAGCAGAGCACCTACTGCGGCGATGTGCAGGGTGCCTCATGCCTTGCGCTGCGTGTGGGGCTGGGCAACGAAAAGGTCAGACAAAGGGTGACAGATAAATATAAAGCCCTCGGGATGTATGACACAGGCATCATCGCCACGAAGCTGCTCACCGAGTATCTCTTTGAGACTGGCGAGGGGCAGACGGCGTTTGACCTGCTGTCGAGCAAAAAGGAGATATCCTTTGACCGAATGAGGAGGGAGGGCGCGACCACCCTGTGGGAGTATTGGGACGGTATCCGTTCTCACAATCACCCGATGTTCGGCGCTGTGACAAAGTATCTTTTCACCTATCTTTTGGGCATTCGTCAGCCGAGCGGCGGCGCGGGCTTCGAGGAGGTCGTTATCTCGCCCTGCTTTGTTGACGGAATGAACAGGGCAAAGGGTCATATCACGACCCGAAACGGCGTTATATCCGTCGAATATGAGAAGCACGTCGGCGAAGCGACGGTCAAGGTGTTCGCCGATCCGAGAATAAAAGCGAAGTTCGATTGCCGAGGCGTAAAAAGGAGCTTCAGCGGCAAAAAAACTTTCAAGGTGAAGCTGTAAGGAGGCTGCTATGTTCGAAATCAAGCCATATGACCCGAAATATAAGGACGAGCTGCGGCAGGTCTGTATAAATACAGGGCCGAAGGAGGCCGCGACCGATAAAAACACACGGGATTTCATAATCTACACATTTTGCGATTATTATCTGGAGCAGGAGCCGCAGAATGTCTTTGCCCTTGTAGATGAGAGCGACACGGCGCAGGGTTACGTTTTCGGCGCGGAGGATTTCGGGCGCTACCGCAAGGGGCTGACGCCCTATCTTAGAAAGGTGCGTAAAACGGGGCTTAAAAATTATGTCTCCGCCCTTGGCGAAGTGTTCCTGCACAGGCTCTTTTCGGGCAAATACCCCGCTCACCTGCATATCGACATAAACGAGGGCTTCAGGGGCGGCGGAAACGGCTCGAGAATGATACAAAAGCAGCTCGAGAATATGCGCTCCAAGGGCATAAAAGGAATAATGCTCGTCGTCGGCACGGAGAATAAGCGTGGCATTAAATTCTATAAGAAAAACGGATTCAAACGCCTGCTGACTCTGCCCGACGGCACGGTCATGGCAAAGGAGCTTTGATATGAGATACGGTATAATAGGCACGGGCTGGATAGCCGAGGCCTTCATTGAGGGCGCGAGGCTCGCCTGCGGCGCAGATATAGCCGCGGTGTATTCGAGGACTGCGGAGCGGGGCGAGGATTTCGCCCGCAGGAACGGCATAGCAAAGGTATATACGAATATAAACGAGCTTGCAGCGGCTGATGTCGACGGCGTTTATATTGCAAGCCCCAATGCGCTGCATTATGAGCAGTCAAAGCTCATGCTCTCGGCGGGCAAGCACGTCATCTGCGAGAAGCCGATAACCGTCGAGCCGGAGGAGTTTATCGAGCTTCAGGCGCTTGCGGCGGAGAAAGGGCTTGTCTATATTGAGGCGATAATGTATATGCACAACCCCGTGCGGGAGCTGCTGCGTGAGACGGTTGGCAGGCTCGGTAAAGTTACGAGCGCGCATTTTGATTTTTCGCAGCTCTCGTCGAAGTACCCCGCATATAAGCGCGGGGAGCTGCCTAATATCTTTAACCCCGCTCTCGCGACGGGCGGGCTGATGGATCTCGGCATCTATTGCGTCTATCCTGCGGTGGATCTTTTCGGTATTCCCGACGATATTGCCGCAAAAGCGACCTTTTTGAGCAGCGGTGCGGACGGCGCGGGCAGTGTAATTTTTGATTATGCTGACAAGGTGGTAACCTTTACATATTCCAAGCTCGCACAGGACAGAGCGGGCTCACAGATATTCGGCGACGAGGGCACGCTTAAAATAGGCTCGATATCCAAGCTGACGGATATGGAGCTGATCGCCGAAAACGGTGAAAAACATAGCATTTGCGGCGATACGCCCAAAGCTGAACTTATGGGCAACGAGGCAAAGGCTTTTGAGCGTTTTATAGCCGGAAACGACGCCGATAAATACGCGCTGTCAAGCAATATAGCTTTACAGGTCAGCCGCCTGATGAAGCGGATAAGAGAGACGGCGGGGATATATTTCGGCTGAAAAAAGATTGACATGAGCATTAAAAAGTAATAGAATAAATCCATAAAATATTGAAAACAGAACGGAGTGTTTTTATGGCAGTCAAAAAACTCAAGTATTTTGCCGGCGGCAGGTGGCTTGACTCAAAATGCGAGAAATACATGGACGTCTATAACCCCAGCACCGGCGAGGTCATAGCTCAGACTCCCTGTTGCACCAAGGAGGAGGTCAACGAGGCCATCGCCTGTGCCAAGGAGGCGTTCAAGAGCTGGTCAAACGTCCCCGTGATGAAGAGAGTTCAGGTCATTTACAAGTTCCGTGAGCTGCTCGAGGAGCATATGGACGAGCTGACCGAGCTTTGCGCCACCGAGCACGGCAAGGTCTGGAACGAGGCAAAGGGCGATATTCTCAAGGTCAAGGAGCCTGTCGAGCTTGCCTGCTCCGCTCCGTCGCTTCTCATGGGTGAGAGCGTCAGAGATACCTCCAACGGCTATGATACCACTCTTTACAGAGAGCCTGTCGGCGTGTTTGCCGGCATAGTTCCCTTTAACTTCCCCGGCATGATCCCGATGGGCTGGATGTCCCCGATATGCATCGCCTGCGGCAACACCATCGTGCTCAAGGCCGCTTCCATGACCCCGATGACCTGCATGAGGCTCGCCGAGCTTTGGCAGGAGGCGGGTCTGCCCGACGGCGTTATCAATATTGTCACCTGCTCAAGGAACGAAGCCGAGATATTCATGCAGCACCCCGATATCAAGGGCATCACCTTTGTCGGCTCAACGAGCGTCGGTCTCCACATTTATTCTCAGGCGGCAGCAAACGGCAAGAGAGTCCAGGCTCTTTGCGAGGCGAAGAACCACGGCCTTGTGCTTGAGGATGCAGCTCTCGAGAGAAGCGCAAGAGGCATAATCAATTCCTCGTTTGGCTGCGCGGGCGAACGCTGCATGGCTCTGCCCGTTATCGTCGCTCAGGAGAGCATAGCGGATGAGCTTGTCGGTTATCTTGTCAAATTCGCCAAGGAGCTGAAGCTCGGCCCTGCTTATGATAAGGGATCCACCCTCGGCCCCGTTGTCAGCGCCGCTCACAGGCAGTCGATACTCAATTGGATAGAGAAAGGCATCGAGGAGGGTGCGGAGCTTGTGCTTGACGGCAGAGACCCCGTCGTGCCCGGCTATGAGAACGGCTTCTATGTCGGCCCCACCATTTTTGACCGCGTCACCGAGGATATGACCATCGGCACGAGAGAGGTATTCGGCCCCGTTCTCTGCATCAAGAGGGTCAAGAATTTTGAAGAGGGTCTTAAAGTAATGAATAACAATCCCTTTGCCAACGGCTCGGTCATCTTCACCCAGAGCGGCTACTATGCAAGGGAATTCGCAAAGAGGACGGACGGCGGCATGGTCGGCGTGAACGTCGGTATCCCCGTGCCCGTCGGCATATTCCCGTTCACGGGCCATAAGCAGTCCTTCTTCGGCGACCTGCACTGCCTCGGCAAGGACGGCTTCCGCTTCTACACCGAGACCAAGGCGGTCACCACCCGCTGGTTTGACGAGGAAGAGATGAAGGCGAAGCACGTCGACACCTGGGACGGCTCCGTCGGCGGCGACCTTAAATAAAATAATATTATTATTGCCGGAGCGGCTGAAGCTGCTCCGGCGCTCTTATTTAAAGGCAAAATAAATTAAAATATATTCTTTCAAAATATTTTCTTGACTTTTGCTCCCGACTCATGTAAAATAAACCTGAGGAGGAAAAATAATTTTGAAAGTGAGGAATGGCCATGAAAAAAGCGGTAAGCATTCCTCTCGCCCTGATTCTGACCTTTGCAATATGCCTGTCGGCGAATGCGTGGGTCGAGGTGGTCGATTGCGGG
Organism: Clostridium sp. CAG:413; assembly: GCA_000431775.1. GTDB lineage: Bacteria > Bacillota > Clostridia > Oscillospirales > Acutalibacteraceae > CAG-177. Next base: position 62,650 of record FR888206.1, read on the forward strand.
AGTGTTGAGATCGGGGGTCTGCGTCCAATCAAGAACGGCTATCATCTGATGGACGTCGATGAGGAGAATTCTTTCGTCAGCGATGTCGTGAGGGGCTGCCCCGAGAGGGCAAAATCGGCGACCTTTGCTTATGTGATAAGCAATGACGAGCTTGTCGAGAGGCTTTATGTCACCGTCAGCGGCATATATTCTCAGGTCGGGAATGACGCCGACATCACCTCGGCGAGCTGTGTTTGCCCGGCGGACGGCTTCGGCTACAGAGTCTCGGTCAACGGCAATATCTGCACGGTCTACCTGACCTTCGACGACGTTGAGGCGGGGGCGATTTCCTATAAGCTCGCAACCAACGGCAGCATTACAAAGATCTGACATCATATCACGGCGGCCGCTGCACTCAAGGGTGCGGCGGCCTTTTTATATATTTATATTGCATTCGGCGGCTTTTCAGGTTATAATATCCTTGTATAATTTTCATCCGCAGAGGAGAATTGATGTGAAAACTCAAATCGTAGATATAAATAATGCGGCGGAGCTGGATTCCTTCACCGCCGCGCACCCTAACGGTCACTTTCTCCAGACCTCGCTCTGGGGCAAGGTCAAAAACGACTGGAAGTGGTTCGGCGTTATCTGCCGCAATGATTCGGGCGAGATAACGGGCACTTTAGGCGTGCTGCTCCGCAAAATATCGGGTCTGCCCTATCATATGATGTATGCGCCGCGCGGCCCCGTGTGCGATTTTGACGACGGCGAGACCTTCGCCGCCCTCATTGCCGCCGCCAAGGAGGAGGGCAAAAAGTATAACGCCTATGAGCTGAAGATCGACAAGGATGTGCCCGCCGACAACGAGGAATATAAGTCCATCGCCGTCTCCAACGGCTTCAGGCTCAAGGAGCGCACGATAAATTTTGAGGATTTTCAGTGCCGCTACGTTATCCGCATCCATATCAACGGCAGGAGCGAGGACGAGGTGTTCGCCTCCTTCCACTCCGACCACCGCCGCAAGATAAGGATAGCGCTCAAGAATAATGTCGAGATAAAAATCCACGGCAGCGAGAAGGCAGATGTATTCTATTCGCTGATGAAGGAGACCTGCGAGAGGGACGGCTTCGAGCTTCGCTCCGCCGCATATTTTGCAAGGATCCTCGACTGCTTCGGCGATAAGGCAAGGCTCTATATGGCTTATCACGACGGCAAGCCCATTGCAGGCGCGATCTCCGTCCTCTGGGGCGACAAGGTCTGGTATTTCTACGGCGCTTCCTCGAATTCGGACAGGAAGGTGATGCCGAACTATCTGCTCCAGTGGGAAATGATAAAATGGGCGATAGACAGCGGCTGCCGCATCTATGATTTCAGAGGCGTTGCGGGCGTTATCGACGAGAGCAACCCGCTCTTCGGCCTCTACCGCTTCAAGCATCGCTTCGGCGGAGATTATGTTGAATTTATGGGCGAGATGGATCTGATAATCAAGCCTGCGGCGGCAAAGATAGTCGCCGCATCGCAGCAAATAATCAAGAAATTAAGATAAGGAGAATCAAGATGATAAAAGTCACAGTTTGGAACGAATACCTGCATGAGAAGAGCAGCAACGAGGTCGCCGGCGTTTATCCCGCAGGCATTCACGGCTGCATCAAGAATTTCCTCTCCACTCAGGAGGATATGACCGTGCGCACCGCCACGCTCTCGCAGCGCCATTGCGGTCTGCCCGACGAGGTGCTCGACGACACCGATGTGCTCATTTGGTGGGGTCACACGGCTCACGACAAGGTGCCTGACAAGCTCGTTGAGAAGATACATAAAAGGGTTATCTCCGGCATGGGGCTTATTGTGCTCCATTCGGGTCACCATTCCAAGATATTCTGCTCGCTGATGGGCTCCTCCTGCAACCTCTGCTGGCGCGAGGGCGACAGGGAGAGAATTTGGACGGTCAACCCCGCTCACCCGATAGCTCAGGGCATCCCCGCTTCGTTTGATATCCCCGTTGAGGAGATGTACGGCGAGAGATTTGACATCCCCGAGCCGGATCAGCTCGTGTTCCTCGGCTGGTTTGCGGGCGGCGAGGTGTTCCGCTCCGGCTGCTGCTGGCAGAGAGGTCTTGGCAATATCTTCTATTTCCAGCCCGGTCACGAATCCAACCCCACGTTCCACAACGAAAATGTTCAGCGCATTATCATCAACGCCGTGCGTTGGGCTGCGCCGAGGGTGATAGTCGAGCCGGAATGCCCGCATGTGCCCGTCACGCCCGAGGACGCATATAAGGAGAAAAGCCTGAAATGAGTGAGATTTTTAAGGTAAGACGGCTTAGGGAGAGCGCAAAGCTCCCGTTCAGAGCCACCGAGGGCAGCGCTGGCATGGATCTCTATGCCTGCATTGATTCGCCCGTCACGCTCGGGGCGGGTGAGAAGGCCGTTATCCCCACCGGCATAGCCATTGAGCTGCCGAGCGCGGAGCTTGCGGCGTTTGTGTTCGCGAGGAGCGGTCTTGCGATAAAGCACGGTATAGGTCTGCTCAACGGAGTGGGCGTTATCGACAGCGACTACAGGGGCGAAATATGCGTGGGAGTTATCAATCAGCTCGCCGAGCCTTATACGATAGCCCCCGATGAGCGCATAGCGCAGCTCGTTATCATGCCCGTGTCGCTCATCAATCCTGTTGAGGCGCAGAGCCTTGACGACACCGCCAGAGGCGAGGGCGGCTTCGGCTCCACAGGCAAGGCATGATGCATAATATCTGAGGAAGTATAACGATTACATAACATGTAAGATTCGAGCGAGGCTCCTTCAAGAGAGAGCCTAAATAACCGGCAACATATTGCGAGGAGAATATACAAGTGGATAGGGTACTGAATTTCCTGCGGAAGATCCCGTTCGGGCTGCTTAGCGCGCTCTGCGTAATGTTTACATATCTGGTCGCGGGCACGATAGGTCTGCTCATCGTGCCGATGCTGCTGTGCATTTTCTGCGTGCTGCCGTTTGCGGTGCTCTTCGCCGTGCTCGATATCGTTATCCGCAAGAAAAAGCTCGTTCCGATAATCTGCCTTGTTTTTGCTCTTTTCCCGATGCTCGGCGGGATTCTGATGGTCGGAACGATGGCGTATGATCTGATATCGAGCGTCTTTGCCCGCTGGCAAGATTTGAGGTAAAAATGAAAAGATTAATCAGCGTTTTATGCGTAATTACACTTTTGTTTTCGGCGTTTTCGGTCGTTTCCTTTGCGGGCGGCGACGAATTTAAGCCCTATGAGGACAGTCGATTTTTTGAATACGGCGACTATAGTATCCATTACCGTGTGCTGCCCGCCGAGGGCAAATTCAAGGGCAGAGTGATGATGCTGCACGGCTTCGTCTGCTCGACCTATTCGTGGCGGAATCTTGCTCCGCTGCTTGCGGAGGCGGGGTATGAAGTCGTCCTTGCCGACCTGCCGAGCTTCGGCTACAGCACCCGTGAGAGCGCCTCGGTCGCCTTTGTACCGAGGGAAACTCTGATAGCGGAGCTGATGAAAAGCATCGCCCCCATTGAAGAATGGGTGATAGCGGGTCACTCAATGGGCGGCGGCGTGGCGGTCAATATCGCCGAGGAGCAGCCCGTCAAGGCGCTGCTGCTCTATTGCCCCGCACCCCAGAGCGAGTTTCCCGAGGCGGTGCAGGGTCTTGTGACCTCACGTTTCACGGAGGGCGTGATGAATGCCTTTTTCAATTACGGCACCCGTCTCAGCCCGCTAGTGCGCCTTGTTATCTGGGCGGCGACCAACGATCTTGAGTTTGCGAAGAGCTACGATCTCTCGGGCGTGACCGCTCCCGTGCAGCATGACGGCTTCGGCGCGGGGATGTGCGAGATGATGTATCGCGTGCGCCCCACAGATCTTGAGAATGTGGGCAAGATAGCCTGCCCCGTGCTGCTCTGTCAGGCGGATAAGGATATCGTTCTCACGCCCCGCATGAAGGAGCGGATGAATTCCGCTTTTCCGAATGCCGTTACATACGAGGTCAAGGGCGGCGGGCATCAGTGCATTGAGAACAGAGCCGCCGAGCTTGCTAAGGTCACTCTTGACTTCCTCGGCAATTAATCGGCGATAAAGTGGATGCCGAGTGCGCCTTTAGCGCTGTGAAGCCCTATCATGCAGCCCTCGTCGGCGATTATTACCCGCTTGAATCCCGCGTCACGCAGCATATCCGCCACGACGGCAAGCTCGTCATCGGGAACGCAGGCGTGATAAATAAAAGCCGTCTCAAAGTCGATATTTTTGTATTTTTCAAGCTGTTCGCTTGCGTATTGCAGGCGGACGGCTTTTGATTTGCCCCGATATTTCTTTATGACCTCTATTTTGCCGTCGATCATGGCGGCGCAGGGCCTTATCGAGAGCAGCCCCGAGCCGAACACCGCCGCGGCCGAGCACCTGCCGCCCGCCCGCAGGAAGCTGATATTGTCGTGCAGGTAGCTCACCCGCAGATATTGTCGAGCAGGTAGCTCACCCGCACCTTGCCGCGCAGCTTCTCAAGCTCGGTGTATATCTCCTCTGCACTCGCCCCGCCGTCGCGCATTTTGCAGCCTTTTAGGGCGGGTAGAGCGATACCGCCGCCGAGGTTGTCCGTGTCGAGCACATAGACGTCACCGAGCCTTGCCGAGGCAATTTTGGCGTTCCTGTGGGTCGACGAGAGCTTTGAGCAAAACGACAGGTGCACCACCGCCTTGCCTCGCTTGCAGAATTCGCCGAAAAATTTGAGATATTCACCCGGCGACACCGCCGAGGTCTTGGGCAGGGCGCCCGTTTTGTCGAATTCGTCAAAGATATCCCGTGCGGTGATGTCTACGCCGTCCCGCAGCGCTTTGCCGCCCCTCACGATATACATCGGCATTACTTTTATGCCGAATTCCTCGGCAATATCGGCGGGGATATCCGCGGCGCTGTCAACGGTTATGACCGTTTCTTTCATATCGTCACTTCCCTGAATTTTATGGTTAGTCGATCACATAGAGTTTTCCCCGATATCAGCCGATTATTTCCGCCCCCGGGTAATAATGGGCGAGTATCTCGCGCCACGAGCTGCCTTGCCTCGCCATATAGTCCGCCCCGTATTGGCTCATGCCGACCCCGTGCCCGTGGCCCTTGCAGGTGACGGCGAATTCGCTGCCCGAATGCGATATCTCGAATGTGGTGCTCTTGAGCGAGAACGCCGTGCGGAATTCGCTGCCGCCGAGCCTCTTGCCGCATATCTCAATGCTTGTGACATAGCCGCCGTCGTCGGACTCGATGTCGCCCACCCAGTCACCGCTTTCGCCGCTGATATCAATGCCCGCCGCCTTTGCGAGAGCGGAAAATTCTTCGTCGGTGAATTTTTTCTCGGATATATAGTCGGGCGAAAGCCTGTCACCGGGGCTTTCAACGCTTATCAGATAGGGAATATCGCTGCCCCAAAGTGCCTTTGCTGAGGCGGTCCTGCCGGAGCTTATCGAGTGATATGCCGTCAGCGCCGTTTCACCGTCATAGGCGAGATATACCCCGAGCACCTCGTCCGCCGCCTCGCCCAGCTTGCGCTCGTATTCGTCGAAATTCTCCCCCCACAGCTTCTTGCGGGCGCTTTTGCCCAGATAGCCCTGATGAGTGCCGGGGTCGTCGGTGATATCCGCGCCTTTGAGGGCGGCGCTCCTGTTCTTTTTGTTCTGCTCGATGAGCCTTTTGGCATATGTATAGCTTGCGACCGCCTGCGCCCTCAGTGCCTCGGGGTGATAGTTCGCGGGCATCTCCGCAGCGACGCAGCCGAGGACATATTCGCGCATTTTGACCTTGCTCACGCTCTTGTCCGACGATGCCATGACCGAGATGTAGCCCTTTGCGTCGTCGGGCTGAAGCTCGGCTGCCGCCGCGGCGGGCTTATCCTCCTGAGGTGCAGCCCTGCCCCCTCCGAGGGCGGCGGCAGGGCACACGAGCATTGCGACGGCGATCGTCAGGCAGAGAATCAGGCTGTTTTTCATTTTAGTCCTTGTCCTTTCTGTTTTATTTATTCGGCATCGGCGCAACCGCGCTTGACATTTTAATATACTCTGGTGTATAATAAAATCTAATTATAATGGAGATAGTATTCAAACTAAGCAAAGGAGGTATGCGAATATGTCTACCATCAACTCACAGGTATCCGCCGAGGACATTAAAGAATTATGCGATCAGATCCTCAAATATAACTACATAAACCCCGACGACTTCAACCGCTTCAACGTAAAGCGCGGCCTGCGTAACTCCGACGGCACGGGCGTTATGGCAGGTATATCCAGAGTCTGTTCCGTCGAGGGCTATTATATCAGCGACGGCGAACGCATACCCAAGGATGGCCGCCTCACCTTCAGAGGCATCAGCATGGAGGATATAGTCAGGGGCTGCATGGCGGAGAACCGCTTCGGCTTTGAGGAGATAGTGTGGCTGCTGCTCTTCGGCTCGCTGCCCACTCAGAAACAGCTCAGCGCCTTTTGCAAGCTGCTCTCACGCTGCCGTGAGCTGCCCGATAATTTCGCCGAGGATATGATAATGAAGGCTCCCTCGCCCGATATCATGAATAAGCTGGCGCGCTCGGTGCTTGCGCTCTATTCATATGACGAGAATCCCGACGACACCTCGCTTGAGAATGTGCTGCGCCAGTGCATCAGCATAATCGCTCAGATCCCCGTGATAATGGTCTATGCCTATCAGGTCAAGCGCAGGCATTACTATAAAAAGAGCATGTATATCCACCCCATCAAGCCGGAGCATACCACCGCTCAGGCGGTGCTCGGCTCGATAAGAGCGGATAAGACCTTCACCGACGAGGAGGCAAAGCTGCTTGACACCTGCCTAATGGTCCATGCCGAGCACGGCGGCGGCAACAACTCGACTTTCGCCACAAGAGTGCTCACCTCGAGCGGCACGGATACCTACTCGGCGATAGCTGCGGGTATCGGCGCTCTCAAGGGCCCGAAGCACGGCGGCGCCAACATCAAGGTGGCGCAGATGGTGGATTTCATCCGCAATGACGTGGCTGACATCAACGACGAGGGTCAGGTCGCGGATTACCTCAGGAAGATAATTCAGAAGGAGGGCGGCGACCGCTCCGGCCTCATCTACGGCATGGGTCACGCGGTCTATACCATATCCGACCCGAGAGCCAAGATACTCAGGGAGCAGGCGGGCAAATTTGCCGCAGGCACCGAGTTTGAGGAGGAATTCCACCTGCTCAATAGTATTGAGAAGCTGACCCCCGCGATCTTCGCCGAATTCAAGGGCGAGAGGAAGAATATCTGCGCCAACGTCGACCTCTATTCGGGTCTTGTCTATAAAATGCTGCGTATACCGCCCGACCTTTTCACCCCGATATTCACTGTCGCAAGGGTGGCGGGCTGGTCGGCTCACCGCATTGAGGAGCTGCTCACAGGCGGCAGGATAATCAGACCCGCATACAAGAATATCAACACCGCAGGGCTTTATGTCCCTATCACTGAAAGATAAAAGAAGGAATTTGTGATGCAAAAGAAATTCTCCGAGAACGGCTTCGGCACGGCCTGTCTTATATTCATAATCGCTACCGTTATAGCGCTGCCGCTCAGGATAATTCAGTATTTCACGGTCATGGAGCCTGAGACGGGCTTCTACACCGAGGCAGGCTTCACCGTCTGGCTGTTTTTCGGCGTGCTTGTTGCGGCTGCGGCTGCGATATACGGCCTCGGTCTGTCTAAGAAAAAGTCCCTTGCTCTCTCGGCGGGCGCAGAGAAGCGCCCCGGCTGCGGCGCATTTGCCGCCCTGGCCGCCGCGGGCTGCGTCTTTGACATACTCAGGACTCTCGGGCTGCTCGGCGATCTGCTGGGCGACACCTACTCAAGCTCCGAGGCAATGGCTTCCGCAAATGCGCTTCGCATAGTCTATATTGGCGAGCTTGTTTTCGGCACGCTCTCAATAGTCTATTTTGCACTTAGCGCTTACGGCTTCTTCAGCGGCAAGGGCTGCGCCGAGGGGAGCAAGATACTCTCGCTCACACCCGTGCTTTGGCTGGTGTTCAGGCTGATAGTCCGTTTCACCCGCAAGATCAGCTTTATCAGGGTGTCCGAGCTGCTGCTCGAGATGCTGATGCTCGCATTTTTCATTATGTTCTTTATGGCCTACGCTCAGGTCAATTCAAAGGTCGGCGGCGAGAATTGCGAATACAAGGTCGCCTCCTACGGCCTCATTGCCGCGATGCTTGCGATAATCTGCTTCGTGCCGAGATTCGTGCTCACCGTCTGCGGCAAGGCGGATATGATATATACATATTCCGCGCTTGAATACTGCGACTTCACCTGCGCGCTGTTTGCGCTGGCAACCGTGTTTACAAGGATAACGGCAAGACCCGCCGCGGTCGATGCCCCTGCCGTGACCGAGAATAACGCCGCAGGAGAATAATTCGGATGTTTCTTCAAAATATGCTGACCGCCGCCGAGCAGGTCGCGGTCCTCTATATCATCGTCGCCGTCGGAGTTATCGCCGACAAGACCGGGCTTTATACCGAGAAGGTCGCCAAGAGCTGCACCGATCTGCTCTTTTATATAGCGACCCCGGCGATGATAATCAACAGCTTTTTTACCCTCGAATACAACTCTCAGACGGCTAAAGGGCTGTTTATAGCCTTGGGCTGCGGCTTCATATTGCATTTTGTTTCGGCTGTGCTGCCGGAGCTTATCTTCCTGCGCTGCCCCAAGGACAGGGCGTGCATCTTTAAGTACGCCGCCGCATACGGCAACTGCGGCTACATGGGTCTGCCGCTTGCGGGGGCCGTCGCGGGCGAGGAGGGAGTATTCTATTGCTCCGCCGTCATAATATCGTTCCAGATATTCAGCTTCACCCACGGCGTTTATATAATGAATAAGCGTGAGAAGGGCGGCAGGGCGAAATTCGACCTGAAGATGCTGCTGCTCAACCCCGGCGTTGTGTCGGTCATAGTCGGTATGCCCGTATTCCTGCTCTCACTCAAACTGCCGACGGTCGTGACCGCTCCGGTGCAGCATATCGCCAATATAACCACCCCGATGGCGATGCTGATATTCGGCACATACATAGCGAACACCAAGTTTTCGTCAATGTTTAAGGAGTGGAGGATAGCGGTCGTCGCGCTGTTTAAGCTGGTGCTGCTCCCGCTGGTGCTGCTCCCGCTCTTCCGCCTGATGGGGCTTGACGGCACCCTGCTGACCGCCCTGATAATCTGCGCCTGCGCCCCCTCGGCAAACAACACCGTTATGTTCGCGGCGAAATACGACCGCGACACAGGGCTTGCCTCGCAGACCGTTGCGGCTGTGAGCTTTATTTCGATAATCACAATGCCCGTTATGATAGCCTTGGCTCAGACGACGGGCTGAAAAATATGAGAGGAGAATTACCGTGAAACTGATAGTTGCCATAATCAATAACGACGATTCCGCAGTCGTGATAAGCGAGCTGACCCAAAAGGGCTACTCGGCCACCAAGCTCTCGACCTCGGGCGGCTTCCTCAGAGCCGGCAACTCCACGCTGCTCATCGGCACTGAGGAGGAGAATGTGGACGACGTTATAGCGACGATAAGCGAATTCTCACGCAGGAGGACTCAGATAGTCCCGCCCTCACCCGCGTTTATGACCGAGGGCTTCATCTCAAGGTCGGTGGAAGTCACCGTCGGCGGCGCCACGGTGTTTGTGCTCGACGTTGATAAATTTATTAAGCTCTGATGCCTATGACAGTTAAAGGCTTTGACCCTGCGCTGCCCGCCGAGCGGGGCATTTCGCAGGCTCTCGCCTCGGGCAGATTCCCGCACGCCCTCATAATCGAGGGCGCGTCCCCCGAGGAGCGAATGGCGCTTGCGCTAAAGACCGCCAAGGCGCTCGTATGCTCGGATAAAGACGAAATACCCTGCGGCAGATGCTCCGCCTGCATCAAGGCGGCGGCAAAGTCGCACCCCGATATCCCTGTCTATTCCGTCGAGGATAAGCCGAGAGCTTTCAAGGTGGATACGGTCAGGGAGATAAGAAGCAGCGCCTATATCGTCCCGAACGAAGCGGACAGGAAGGTTTTTATCCTCGAGAACGCCCACACCATGGGGCCTGAGGGGCAGAACGCCCTGCTGAAGATACTCGAGGAGCCGCCCGCCTATGTAGTTTTTATCCTGCTTTGCCCGTCGAGCACGGGCTTCCTGCCCACGGTGCTCTCGAGGGCGACGGTATTCTCGCTCGGCGAGGTCGAGCGTGAGACGGATAAAGATGAGCTTGCGGCAGCCAAGGAGGCTGCGAGGGCTTTTGCTGTTTCGCTCGCTTCATTTGAGGATATGGAGACGGTCAAGGCCGCCGCGGCGTTTGAGAAGGATCAGCGGCTGCTGCGCGATGCAATGCCGATAATCCAGGAGATACTCGGGCAGGCGCTGAGAGTGAAATGCTCCGCTCCCGAGGAGACGGAGTTCGCCGAGGAGGCTCGGCTCATTGCTTCAAAATTGACTAAAAATGCGCTTCTAAGCGCCGTCGAGGGGCTGGACGCCTTGATGGCTGCGGCGGCTCTGAACGCTAATCATAATTTAATGGTAACAAGGCTCTGCACCCTGCTGCGAAGGCAGGCGGGGCGCTGAGGACGGAGGTTTATATGGCAGAAGTTATAGGAGTCCGATTCAAAGAGGTCGGCAAGATATATTACTTTGACCCCGACGGTCAGGAGCTTAAAAAAGGCGACCGAGTTATCGTCGAGACGGTCAGGGGAGTCGAGTGCGGCGAGGTCGCGCTCGAGAACAGGGAGATAAGCGACGAGGAGATAGTAAAGCCCCTCAAAAAGCTTATCCGCAAGGCCGACGAGAAGGATCTGCGGACTCTCGAGGAAAATAAGAAGAAAGAGAAAAACGCTTTCGGCATATGCCAAAAGAAGATCGCAGATCACAAGCTCGACATGAAGCTTGTGGATGTTGAATATACTTTTGACGGCGGCAAGGTGCTCTTTTATTTCACTGCCGACGGCAGAGTGGATTTCAGAGAGCTTGTCAAGGATCTGGCGGGCGTGTTCAGAACAAGGATCGAGCTGCGCCAGATAGGCGTCAGGGACGAATCCAAGATGATAGGCGGCCTCGGCATTTGCGGGCGCCCGTTCTGCTGCCGCAGCTTCCTCGGCGATTTCCAGCCCGTTTCGATAAAAATGGCTAAGGAACAGGGGCTTTCGCTGAACCCCACCAAAATAAGCGGCACCTGCGGCAGACTCATGTGCTGCCTCAAATACGAGCAGAATGCCTATGAGTACCTGCTCAAGATAACCCCGAAGCCCGGCGCGATAGTCGAGACGGCGGAGGGCGCGGGCACGGTCGTTGACTTCAGCCTGCTGACCGGCACGCTTAAAGTGAAGCTCCACAACAATCCCGACGCAATGCCCAAGATGTTCTCACGCCGCGACGTGAAGCTCGTCAAGGATTCGAGAATAAAGGTCGATAAAGCGGAGCTTGAGGCACTAAAGGGCATAGAAGATAAATAACAGTAAAAACCTATTGCATTTTTAAAATAATGTGATACAATTAGGTAAATATAAAAAGGAGGATGACTGAAGATGGCATACGTTATCGGTGATGATTGCATCTCCTGCGGCGCTTGCGCAGCAGAGTGCCCCGTAGAGGCTATCTCCGAGGGCGATGGCAAGTACGTTATCGACGCTGATAAGTGCATCGAGTGCGGCGCTTGTGCAGATACCTGCCCCGTAGAGGCTCCCAAAGCTGAGTAATTCAAAATGAATAACAGCAAAAAATAACGGGAAAAGTCGTTTCGGCTTTTCCCGTTATTGCTGTATAAAGCGGCCGCCGACGGGTCAATGCGACTCATCGGCGGCTTTTTATATCTTATTACTTTTTCTTTGCCGCGGCTCTCTGGATAGCCTTGACTATCTCAACTATGGGTATTACGGAGATCGCAAGACCTATCGAGATAGCGTATGCCTTGAGGTTCAGCGGGGTGAAATCAAACATCTGAGCAAGAGGATCTATCTCGATGATGGCGGCGGTGAGCGCAAGAGCGAGCACCATTGCGCCGTAGAGCACGGCGTTATGCGACTTCTGACCGAAGCTCATTGCGAGGGCGGAGCCTCTCTGTGAGCGCATGTTGAAGGAGTGGAATATCTCAGCCATTGACATGGTGAGGAACGCCATGGTCATACCCTCGTTGCAGTCGGAAATGTTGGTGAATATCCACTTGCCTGTCTCAAGATATTCGCCGATGAAAAATGCCGCGAGGGTGAGCACTGTAACTATAACGCCCTGATACAGGCAGTCGAAGCCCATTCCGCCGGCGAAGATGCCGTCCTTGCTGTCACGGGGCTTACGGCTCATTATGTCTCTCTCGGGCTTCTCGAGGCCGAGGGCGAGGGCGGGGATGCTGTCGGTGACAAGGTTGATAAAGAGCAGGTGGACGGGCTTAAGGATGGTGAAATTCAGTATCGTTGCAATGAATATCGAGAGCACCTCGGAGAGGTTCGAGCCGAGCAGGAACTGGATCGCCTTGCGGATGTTGTCGTATATTCTTCTGCCCTCCGCCACTGCGGAGACGATGGTCGCGAAGTTGTCGTCGGCGAGCACCATATCCGCCACGTTTTTGGTAACGTCCGTGCCGGTGATGCCCATGCCGATGCCGATGTCAGCGCTCTTTATCGAGGGGGCGTCGTTAACGCCGTCGCCGGTCATTGCGGTTATCTTGCCCTTAGTGCGCCATGCGTTGACTATCCTCGTCTTATGCTCGGGCTGTACCCTTGCGTAGACTTTGAACTGGCCGACCTTTTCGTCGAATTCCTCATCGCTCATTTCGTTGAGCTGGGCGCCCGTTATAGCCTCGGAGGGGTCGCTGATGATGCCGAGCTCCATTGCGATGGCAACGGCGGTGTCGCGGTGGTCGCCGGTTATCATTATCGGGGTGATGCCAGCCATGCGGCATTCCTCGATAGCCGCCTTAACTTCGGGGCGGACGGGGTCTATCATGCCGGTAAGACCTATGAAGATAAGGTCGTTTTCGAGAGCCTCGGGTGAGTATTCGCCGGGCTCCGAGCCGTAATTTTTATATGCGACGGCAAGCACTCTGAGCGCTTTATCCGCCATTCTCTTGTTCTCCGCCGCAACTGTGGCGCGCAGCTCGTCGGTGAAGGGCACGACCTCGCCGTTGATAAGCGCCGAGGAGCACTTCTTGAGTATCTCGTCGGGGGCGCCCTTAGTGTACTGAACTATGCCGTCGGGACTGCTGTGGACGGTGGACATCATCTTCCTGACGGAGTCAAACGGAGCCTCGCCTATCCTCGGGCTGTTGGCGGATATGTCGTTTTTGTTGAAGCCGAGCTTGTCGGCGTAAGTGACAAGCGCCGCCTCGGTCGGCTCGCCCGTAACCGTGCCGTCCTTGTCTATTTCCGCGTCGCAGCAAAGAGCCATTGCCTTTGCTATGAGCGCTTCGTTGTCGCCGTAGTGGTCGACAACGGTCATCTTATTCTGTGTCAGGGTGCCGGTCTTGTCGGAGCAGATTATCTGAGCGCAGCCGAGAGTTTCAACTGCGGTGAGCTTGCGGATTATCGCATTCTTCTTCGACATGTTGGTGACGCCTATCGAGAGAACTATCGTCACGACTGCGACAAGACCCTCGGGAATGGCGGCGACGGCGAGCGAAACGGCTATCATAAAGCTGTTGAGCGCCATATCGAATGAGAAGCTGCCGTCACGGATGAGCGACTGTATCGCCTGAAATGCAAAGAGAAATACGCAGATGCCGAGCACGAGCTTCGTGAGCACCTTGGAGAGCTGGGCGAGCTTGAGCTGGAGGGGAGTCTGGCTCTCCTCAGCCTGAGCGATAGCGTCAGCTATCTTGCCCATCTCGGTCTCCATGCCTGTGGCGACGACGACTGCCTTGCCTCTGCCGTAAACAACGGTGGAGCCCATATAGACCATGTTGCGCCTGTCGCCGAGCGGGATATCGGCGTCCTCACCGCAGTTGAGCACGGTCATCATCTTCTCGGCGGGCACGGATTCGCCCGTCAGAGCGGCCTCCTCCACCTTGAGGCTGGCGCATTCAAAGAGTCGGCAGTCTGCGGGGACGGAGTCGCCCGCTTCGAGCACTACCACGTCGCCGACAACGAGGTCTTCGCTGCGAACGGAGATCAGCTTGCCGTCACGCAGCACCTTGGAGGTGGCGGCGCTCATCTCCTGCAAAGCCTGGATAGCGGCCTCCGCCTTGCTCTCCTGCACAACGCCGAGCACGGTATTTATCAGCACGACTACCATGATTATGACCGTGTCGGTCGGGAAGCCAACGCCGTTCTCTATCCACTCGGTGGCTGCCGATATGACGGCGGCGACGATGAGGATAATTATCATCGGGTCGGAGAGCTGAGCCATCACTCGGGAGAAAATGCTCTTCTTTTTGCCCTCTTTGAGCTTGTTTTTGCCGTTCTCGCTCAGTCTTTTTTCGGCCTCCGATGATGAAAGACCGCTTTCTGAGCTTTTGACCTGTGAGAAGACGGAATCGGTCTGCTCGAGGTAGAACTTCATCGTTGTTCATCCTTTCAAGATTTTCTTGTATTAAAAAAGACCTTTGACAGAGCGTGAACTCTGTCAAAGGTCTTGCCTCCAAAATAGGGCGTTACGCCAGACGCTGTGCGCCGGTTGTTGACGGAACGCTCGGGAGCACGGCGGCGTTTGGGTGCCGGCTCCGTTAAGCTACTCCCCTTTAACTTGTAAGCCTATTCTAACACGGCGAATACCGATTTGTCAATCGGTCATTTTACCAAAACTGTGGCAAAGAGCGACGCCGCCATAAGCATTTGGCCGCTGTAATACAATATTATATTGGCCTTTTTCTTCTTTATGTCTTTGCCGCCGCTGAAGAAATCCGTTGCGAGCACGATATCGGACGCTGCGAAGCAGGCGGAGCCGAGACCGAGGGTCAGCGTCATCGCTGCGGCCCCCTCGGCGTTCTCGGAGGCGGCGGATATGCCAAGCGAGAAAGCGTTGACGACCATAAACATCAGCACGAGGCCGTAGACAGCGACGGGTAAAAGAAATCTGCCGAGTTTCATTTTGCGGCAGAGGAATATCATCACCGCCGCGTCGAGCAGCACTGCGAGGGCTATCTGAATTATCATCCTTGGCGTCGAGCTGCGGAAAACAAGGATATTCGGCATCAGGATAGCCGTTATGAAGAAGATGTGACCCGCAAGGAAGCTAAGGCCGCCGAGGGCATAGTTGACATAAACGCTTCCGAGCTTCGGATACATATGCAGAAAGCCGTCGCCGAGCAGCGAGCAGATGAAGCCGACGAGCATGAATTTTGAGAATACGGTCATGCCGCCGTCCAATATGCCGAGCACCGCCACCGCCGTGAAAAGCGAGGAGCACAGCAGCTTTGAGAGCAGGGTATTCCACCCGAGAGTGGGATACATTATTTTAATATAATGCCTAACAGCAAAGATCTGAGCAATGAAACAAACGAGCGCAACAGACTTAAACATAATATCACCCCGTGTAGAATTCGCCGATATACTCGACCAGAGCACGGCATACGCCGGAATACATAAATCTCATGTATTCTTCCTTTTGAAGCAGGGTAACGGAGCTGCCGCTGCTGCTCTTCATGCTCGGGAAGCTCTTGTGAGCTTCGCCGCTCAAGCGCACAAGGTCGGTCGGCGAGTAGCCCGCGCCGAGCACCGTATCCATCGCCGCGCGCAGGTCGTCGCATTCGCCGCGCGACTCTTTAATAAGATATGTGAGCAGATATACGCTCTCGCCGTTCGGCAGCTTGCCCGCAAAATCCGATAAGGATTGCCCGAGCCTCTCCCATTCCTCGATTTTCTCCAGCTCCTGTGCAACGGAGAAAGCCGTGTTTTTGCCGCTGTCATCCTTGGTGTAAAGGCGGTTTATCTCGGCGAAAACATCCATAAGAGAGCCGATATCCTGCTGCATGAAGTCGTATTCATTGAGGCGGGCGCAGGCGACGGAGAGCTTGTATTCAAGCGCCTTCACCTGCGAAGCAAGCGCCGGCTTGAAGGCATCGGAGCTTGCCGCAAGGGTCGATGCCCGCTCGCCCCAGCCGCGGAATATCTCAGGGTCAAAATTCGAGAGCATCTCGGGGTAGCGCAGGTCGATGTCTAT
Source organism: Clostridium sp. CAG:413 (assembly GCA_000431775.1). Lineage (GTDB taxonomy): Bacteria > Bacillota > Clostridia > Oscillospirales > Acutalibacteraceae > CAG-177. Next base: position 78,750 of record FR888206.1, read on the forward strand.
CCTCAAATCGAGGTATTCGGCGAGGAGCTGGGAATCCGCGGAGGAGCAGCGCTTGTTGAGCGACTCGGCGAAGATGAAATTCTCCTTCTCCGCCTGCCGCTGAGCCGCCGAAAAGAGAATGGGATTTTTCAGCAGCAGTGCGGCGGCAACGAGCACCGCGAGGGCGCACACGACCGAGACTGCAATGACAAGAGGGTTTCTCCTGCCGCTGCGGCCGTCGCTGCTTTTATCGCTGTGTCCTCGTGATCTGAGCATTGTGCCTCCGTGGTTTTATATACGATATTATATCATTTTGCCGGGGATGGGCGCTTCGACTATCCTGTCTAGCTTCATCAGCGCCTTGCCGCCGAGCTCGGCGAGCTTTTCATTCGGGATAAAGGTCTGCACCTCGCCCTTAACGCTGTCCGCTATGGTCGAGAGGGGCGGCTGGCTCTCGGGGTAGAGCGTGACGCTGCTGCCCTCGAATTCGAGGGTTATGCGCCTTTCGCAGACCGATTCAAGCGGACGCATCCATATCTCAAGAGTGCTGTCACTCGTCCATGCGGCGCTTGATACGGCNNACTGTCCCTCGTCCATGCGGCGCTTGATGCGGCTGTAAAGTCTTTCCCGCCGAGGCGTATATGGCTGCGGCGGTCGTTGCCGTCCATGCCGCAGACTATGGTGTTGTGCTCCGAGCCTTCGTCCCAGGTCATCGTGCATTCATTTTCGCCGAAGTCGAGCACCACGTTGTCAATGTTGCCCGCTCTGTTTGCGCTCATGTATACAACGGCAAGCGGCAGCATCGAGAGCGGCCAGCCCGCAGCATTGAGCACGGGATTCTTATAAAAGTGTATGGTCTTGCCCTTTATGAATTCCTCCATAACGCTGCGCGGGGCGGCGGGGAGATTCGGCAGCGGCGAAAGCTCGGGAAGCTCTATTGCTTCCTTGGGTCTCGCCCTCTTTTTATCAATGAACATCTGCGGGAAGTGGCGGAATATGCAGTCTCTCGTTTTTTGCTCGAGAGTCTCGCAGCAGGTCATGATGAGCTGAGCGTTGTAATCCTTGAATACAATGCCGAACTGCGAGAACATACCGTCCGCGCGGTAGCTGTTCTCCATGGCGTTCATCCAGAAGAAGAAGCCGTAGCCCTTGTTGGAGTCAACGTCGGAATACTGGTTATTCTCGACCTGCTTGCTTGTCGCATGCTCCGCATACCATGCGGGTATGACCTGCTCGCCGGCGTATTTGCCGCCGTTTGCAACGCAGAGGATGAATCTGGCAAGCTCATCGGTGGTGATATACAATCCCCAGCCGCCTGCCTCGATGCCCTGCTGATCATGCTCCCAGAAGGGCCGGCGGGTGATGCCGAGAGGCTCAAACAGGCGGGGAGTGAGGTAGTCTATAACTCCCATGCCGGTGAGCTTCTTGATTATAACGCAGCACATATAGGTGTTTTCGCTTATGTAGCGCCAGCTCTCGCCCGGGGCAAAGGCCCACTTGGAGGCGAAGAAATCCTTGACCCATGTGCCCTTGGTCTTGTCGCTGAGCAGGCTGACATCCTTGCCCGCCGTCATGGTGAGCAGGTGATATATCGTCAGCTTCTCGAGGTTATCGTCGTACTTCTTGGGTCTGTATTCGGGGAAAAGGTCGATCACCTTTGTGTCGAGCGTGAGCAGACCCTCGTCAATGGCGAAGCCTATCGCCACGGAGGTGAAGCTCTTGCTGACCGAATACATTGTGTGCGGCGCTTCCTTGCAGTAGGGGTAGCGGTAGCTCTCATAGGCTATCTTGCCTTCCCTTATCAGCATGAGGGAGTGGACCTCGATATTGCTCTGATCGAAGTCGTCGATGAGAGCTTTTATCTCGTTGCGGTCAATGCCGACCTGCTCGGGAAAGGAGGCTCTCGGTATGTCTTTGGTTATTTTCTTTTCTGCCATAACATTATCTCCGTTTCTCAAAAAATTCTGTTTCCCCAAATTTCGATTTAATATTATAACACATTTAAACAAAAAATAGAACAGAATTTTTAAAAAATTATCAAAAAAATTATCAAACAAATGTTTGCATTTCACGAACATTTGTGCTATAATAGAGTCGCACGAAAGTTTGAACGCGTCAAAATTCTAAATTATAATTAAGAAAGAGGTTTTATCATGAAGCCGATAACTCCGATTCAGCAGCGGATATATGAATTCCTTGTCGACAGGTCAAAGGAGGGCATGACCCCGAGCGTGCGCGAGATAGGCGCGGCGGTCGGCCTGCGCTCCACCTCGTCCGTCCAGGCGAATCTTGACTCGCTCGAGGCGGCCGGCTATATCGAGCGCCCCCCGATGCTCAAGAGGTGCATAAGGATAGTCGGTCAGGCGGATAACGTGACCCATGTGCCCGTGCTCGGCACCGTCACCGCAGGCTCGCCGATACTCGCCGTGCAGGATATCGAGGGCTATTTGCCCTTCTCAATGCCCGGCGCACAGGATAAGGAGCTTTTTGCCCTTAAAGTCAGGGGCGAGAGCATGATTCAGGCCGGTATTCTTGACGGCGATATCGTCATCGTTGAGCGCACCCCGACCGCCGTCAACGGCGAAATGGTCGTCGCTCTTATTGATGATTCCGCCACGGTCAAGACCTTCTATAAAGAGAACGGCCACTTCCGCCTCCAGCCGGAGAATGATACATACGAGCCAATTATCGTCAATGAGGTCGTCATTCTCGGCAAGGTCATTGCAAGCTACAGATATTATTGACAGTCGCATTATTGCGAACGGGCAGAGGGAAATATATGAAAAATCAGGCTTTGGTCGTTATCGACCTGCAAAATGACATCACCAAAAACTATAAGGACATCATCGAGTCGGTCAATCGGGCGATAGAGCGGGCGGCGGCAAACGATATGCATATCGTCTATATCCGCCACAACAATCTCTCTGCAGGTACTCGCACTTTTAAGGCGGGCACAAGGGGCGCCGAGTTCGTGCCGGAGCTTGAGATAGTATCCGACAATGTTTTTACCAAAACCAAGAGCAATGCCCTGACAAGCGAAGAATTCTCCGCATTCATAGCGGATAACGGCATTAATGAATTCTTTGTGGCGGGTGCGGACGCAACGGCGTGCATAAAATCCACCTGCTACAATATGACGAAAGCGGGCTACGCAGTCAACGTGCTTTCGGATTGCGTCACCAGCTATGATAAAAAGAAAATTCCGGAAATGCTGACCTATTACGCTGATAAAGGCTGCACGGTCAATACGCTCGATGAGATCATGTGAGCAACTGCAATTTTTCAGCGGTGTTGTTATTGCTGAATTGCATTTATTTTATGAGGCGCTGATATTGCCGTACTTTATTATCTATTGTCGAGCTTGTGAGACAGATGAGGTGTGCCGCAGGCAATTTGCAGTTTGATAAATCAATCCTCCGTCACGACTTCGTCGTGCCATCTTCTTTTCTAAGGAGGCCACGATAGCTGTCGGCTCACAGTCAAGCCGTCTCCCTTGTGTAAAGGGAGCTGTCGCGGAGCGACTGAGGGATTGACTTGTCAAACTGCCGCTAACCTCTTAGACTCCCTCCGGAGGGAGCTGTCCGTAGGACTGAGGGCGTTTTGACTGAGTTTCAACCCATTCTTTTATATCAACCGCATCATAAGTGCAAAAACCGCACCCGTGTATTCGGCACGGATGCGGTTAGTTTGTTTTACAGCGAAATCAGAGCACATAGCGGAGCAGCCAGAGCACTACGTTCATCGTGTTGTTGAGCACATAGCGCAGAGCCGAGAAAGCGTAGGGGAATTCAAAATTCCAATCCGAGGGCTTTTGCAGCGAAGCCGCCAGCGAATCGTCATAGACTTTTTCGGGGTGCAGGAAGGCTCTGGTCTGCATTTTGGCGATGCAAAGATTCTTACAGGCCTCGCGCAGCGCCTTGCCGAAGCCGATGGGGTCGCGGCGGTAGGCGAGCTTGATGGCAGCCACATGCGAGGGCTTGTTGAGCGCCCAGATGCCGGTGAGTATCGTGTCGTTGCCGTTATAGACGGCGAGCACGGGATTCATGTAACCGGTGCCGGTGAAGTTGCTCGAGTAGTCGGAGACAACGAAGCCCTCGAAGCCCCATTCCGTGCGGAGCAGGTCGTTCAGCAGCGCGGAGCTTGCGCCGCACCATACGGTGCCGAGCCTGTCAAAAGCGGACATGATGCCGCAGCATTTTGTCTCCTTAATGGGTATCTCAAATGCCTTGAGATAGATCTCTCTCATCGTTTGCTCATCCGCCCAGGTGTAGATGCCCGCGCGGTTGGATTCCTGATCGTTGAGCACGAAATGCTTTATTGTGGTCACAAGCCCCTGAGAGGCGCAGCCCGAGATGATTGCACTCGCCATCTTGCCCGATATCACGGGATCCTCGGAGAAATACTCGAAGTTCCTGCCTGCCATCGGGTTGCGGTGGATATTCACGCCGGGCGCATACCAGATATCCGTGCCTATATCCTCGGCCTCTTTGCCGACTCCCTCGCCCATCTTCTCGGCGAGCGGGCAGTTCCAGGTGCAGGCGATAGCCGTCTCACAGGGATATGCCGTGCCGCAGTCGGTGTAGAGCAGGCCGTTCCTGCCCTTGACGCTGGAGGGGCCGTCGTTATCCATCGTGTGCGGGATGCCGAGGCGCTCAACGCCGTAGGTCTCGTAGCCGCCGTCGATAACGAGCATGGTTATTTCGTCAAGCGTGAGCTGGTCGAGAAATGCGTCCCAAAGGCTCTCATCCTCATAAACGTCGCGAAGGGTTATCGTTTTGTCATATTTAACGCCCGTCTTCGGCACCTCGCCCTCGGTCATGGGGTCGGGGAGCTTGTCGGAATTCTTGACCGCTTCGCTTGCGGTCAGGGCTCTGAACTGCGGATAGGTGCCCTCGGGGTCGCTGCGTGAGAGAATGGTGTATCCGCCGTAAACGTCGTCAAAGAGATTTTTAATTTCCGCCCCGGTTGCGGAGTCGGTCTTGATGACCTTGTCTTTGCCAAGGGTGTAGGTGAATTCGCCGTAATGCTCGCGGATATCCGAGGCGGCGTAAATTTTGTATTCGCCTTTTTCAAGCACCCACGCCTGCCTGTCGGCGCGGTCGTATGACGCCATGTCGTTTATATCGAATGAGACGGTCACTGTCTCGCTCTCGCCGGGGGCGAGCAGGCGGGTCTTGGCAAAGCCGCCGAGGCAGATCGCGCTCTTCTCAAGCCCGCCGACATAATAGGGCGCGCTGTAATAGAGTTGCACCACGTCCTTGCCGCTGCGTTTGCCGGTGTTGATGACTTTGACCTTGGCGGTTATCTTGCCGCCCGAGGTGCTGCTGCCGATAAGCTGTCTGTCAAAGCTCGTGTAGGAGAGGCCGTAGCCGAAGGGGTATTGCACCTTATCCTTGGCGAACGTCTCGAAATATCTGTAGCCTACATAGATGCCCTCAAGGTACTCGACGTAGTATTCGCCGCCCTTGTATCTGTTTGAGCCGAAGCATTCGGTCGACGGGTGATCCTCGACCTTGTACGCTACGGTGTCGGCGAGCTTGCCCGAGGGGTTGACCTTGCCGCAGAGCATACGGGCGACTGCGGTCATGCCGAATTCGCCGGGGATCCATATCATCGCCGCCGCCTTGATGCTGTCGTATTCGTCGAGCCAGCCCATCTCCATGATGTTGCCCGTGTTGAAGAGCACTACAACATTCTCAAATGTCGAAGTGACCTTCTCTACAAGCTCTTTTTCCGTCTTGCTCAGGCGGAGCACGTCGGCGGTGAGATCCTTATTCTCGGCACTCGTGCGGCTTATCATTATCAGAGCCGTGTCGGAGAATTCGGCGGCTCTTGCCATTACGCTGTCGGTCAGCTTCCTTGTCGCCATTTCTTCAAGTGAATTCTTGGCAAGCACGAGCTGGAGCAGGTTGTTGATAACGGTGTTGTCCGTCTTGGGCATTTCGTTTGAGCCGCAGTTCTTCTCATAGAGCTTGCGAAGCTCGGTGTTGTATTCGATACCCTCCGCATCGAGAGCTTCATAGAAGGTAACGGGGTCGTCGGTCGTTATTGCGCCGGAGCCTGCGCCGCCGAGGAAGGGGCAGACGGAGCCTGCGCCGAAGATATTTATCTTTTTACCCTCGAGCGGGAGGACGTTATCCTCATTTTTGAGCAGAACTATGCCCTCGCTCTCAAGCTCGACCGCCGTTTGGCTCGTCTCGGCGATTATGTCGGGGTCGATATTGCCGCTTGTAGCCGAAACCGTCGGCAGAGCGACCGAGAGCAGGATGACTGCCGCCATTGCGAGCGACAGGAGCTTAAACAGTCTTTTCTTCATAATAACACCTCGTCTGTTGATTTTTGCAAGGTCATATATTTGAATTATATCCTATTCTTTTGATAAATGCAACATCCAAACGGGGTCAAATGCTCAGTCTGACCGTCACGGCGGAGAGGATGAAGCTCACAGCGTCGGCAATCAGGGCGGAGGGGACGGTGCAGCCCGTTTTTTTGACCCTGACAGAGCCGTAATAGACGGTTATAGCGTAAAATGTGGTCTCAGTCGAGCCCATGAGCACCGAGGCTATCCGCCCCTCGAGCGAATCGGGGCCGAAATTCGTCAGTATCTGCTCATACATCGTCAGCGAGCCGCTGCCCGAGACGGGGCTGAGCAGGGCGAGCGGAAGCACTCCGCTCGGAATTCCGCTGAGCTTGGCGATAGGCTCAAGGCAGGCGGAGAGCGCCGAGAGCGCGCCCGAGCAGCGCAGCATACCTACCCCAAGCACAAGGCCCGTCAGCACGGGCAGCAGTTTCACGGCGCTGCTAAGTCCCTTTGAAGCGCCCTCGACGAATGCGTCAAAGACATTTATTCCCTTAAATAGGCCAAAACTTACTATTCCGAGGACGATAACGGGCAAAGTCCAATCGACTATTTTTTCCAACTTATCCCCTCCGATACCTTAATGAATATTGTCGCGGCGGTCAGCCCTGCGGTGAGAGAGAGAGCTGAAGTGACCCAGGCGGCGGGCATTATATCGAAGGGCGAGGCGCAGCCGTGGTCCTGCCGCATGGAGGCGACCGTAGTCGGGATCAGATGAAAAGCGGCAGAGTTCATAACGATGAATTTTATCATGTCGGGGCTTGCTTTGTCCCTGCCGCCGTTCTCGGCTGATAGCCGCTTCATCGCCTCAAGCCCGAGCGGGGTGGCGGCGTTGCCGAGGCCGAGCATATTGGCGGTCAAATTCATTGATATTGCTTGAGCCGTCTCGCCTTTCGGGTCCATTTTGGGGAATACCAAACGCAGCAGCGGCGATATCAGGCGGCAGACCGCTGAGGTCAGCCCCGAACGCTCGGCGATATTCATCAGCCCGCTCCAGAGGCATATCGTGCCCGTCAGACGAATACAGAGCGAGACCGCATCGCCCGCACTCTGCATTATCGCTGAGGTCAGCTCGCCCATGCCGCCCTGCACCGCCGCCGAAACGACGGAGAAAAGTATCATCCCGACCCAAAAATACATGATCATTTTAATCCCACCTAATGGCAACAAAATATGAATAATATGTAAAAAATGCGAGAAAATTGTTAAAAATTGCTTGACATTAGTTCCCTGCTATGCTATAATCCGGGTGAAATGAAAATCCGAAGCGACTGCCGAATGAGTGATAAATTCGCTCGGCGGTTGCATGACCATTATTAAGGAGGAAGAATTATGTTTTCAGGTTTTATCAGAGAAATCGACTCTGTAGGCAGAGTTGTTATACCTATGCAGATCAGAAGAGAGCTCGGCATAGTCAACCCCGGCAGCAAGGTCGAGATGTTTTCGGACGGCAAGCAGATCCTTGTTAAAAAGGCGGTGCCCGACTGCATCTTTTGCAAGTCGTCGGAGGATCTGACCATGTTTGAGGGCAAGTGTGTTTGCAAAAACTGCATCGAGAAGCTCAAGGCAGCCGAATAATTCAATACCTGTCGACCCGTCGGGCGTTTTCGCTCGGCGGGGATTTTTTTCCCCCCGAATGAATATATATGTGGAGACATCTGAGAATTTGCAGGGGGAATTGAAATGGATTGGCATTCCGTATCCGCCGACGCCGCTCTCAGGCATCTCGGCAGCAGCGGCGAAAACGGCCTGAGCGAGCGCCAGGCGAAGCAGCGCCTTGAGGAGCACGGCGAGAATAAGCTCGAGGACAAGAAAAAAGCGTCGCTGCTGCGGCAGTTCATCGCTCAGTTTTCGGATTTCTGCGTTATCATTCTATTCATCGCCTGCATAATTTCATTCGTGACCGGTTTCATTGAGGGCAACGGTGATTTCGTCGACCCGATCGTGATATTGATGATAGTGATTTTAAATGCCGTCATTGGTGTGATACAGGAGCGGCGGGCAGAGAGAGCTATAGACGCACTCAAGGAGCTGTCCGCGCCGACGGCAAGGGTGGTGCGTTCTGGGAGGGAGCAGCGGCTGAGAACGGAGGAGCTGGTGCCGGGCGATATAATCCTGCTTGAGAGCGGCGATCTGGTGCCCGCCGACGCAAGGCTGATAAAGACCTCGTCGCTCAAGGTGCGTGAAAGCGCGCTCACGGGCGAGGCTGAGGCGACAGAGAAGAACGAAAATCTCTGCTTTGAGCATGAATGCCCGCTCGCCGATATGAAAAACTGCGTTTTTGCCTCGACCACCGTTATTTCGGGCAACTGCCGGGCGGTCGTGACCGAGACGGGTATGGATACTCAGGTCGGGCGGATAGCCGATATGCTTGAATCCGAGTCGGCGCCGCAGACCCCGCTGCAAATAAGGCTCGCCAAGGTCGGCAAGGCGCTTGCGATAGTTTGTGTTATTATCTGCGCCGTAGTTTTCGCCGTCGGAGTTCAGCGCCGCAGCGGGATAATGAATTCATTTATGCTCTCGGTCGGGCTTGCCGTGGCGGCGATACCCGAGGGGCTGCCCGCGATAGTGACGGTAGTGCTCTCCATCGGAGTGCAGCGCCTTGCAAAGAGCAACGCCATAATACGTCACCTGCCCGCCGTCGAGACTCTCGGCGCGGCGACATATATATGCTCGGATAAAACGGGTACGCTCACGCAGAATAAAATGACCGTAGTGCAGGTGCGCTCGGCTTCGGGGGAAGTGACCGCAGGCAGCGTACAGGGGCGCGAGATACTGCTGCTCGGCTCGGTCTGCAACGATTCAAAGGCGTTCAAGCGCAAGGGAAGGCTTAGCTTCAGCGGCGACCCGACCGAAACGGCGATACTTGCAGCGGCGGCGCAGAGCGGGGAGAATATAACGGATATAGGCAAGGAGCATCCGCGGCTCGGCGAAACGCCGTTCACCTCGGAGCGTAAAATGATGGCGACGGTCAACCGTTTCGGCTCGTCGCTCAGACTGACGGTCAAGGGTGCGCCCGACGTGCTGCTGCCGCGGTGTACCTCGTGCGCCGACGGCGGCTCGACCGTGTCAATGACCGAGCAGCGGCGGCGAATGATCGCGTCGCAGAATGACGCAATGGCTGCCGAAGCGCTTAGGGTTATCGCCGTGGCTTATCGCAGCGCTGCCTCCGCCGACGACTTTGACGAGAATGGGCTTATCTTTGCGGGGCTTATCGGTATGCTCGACCCGCCGAGACCAGAGGCGGCTCAGGCGGTCAAGGTCTGCAAGCAGGCGGGCATAACGCCCGTGATGATAACCGGCGACCATATCTCAACGGCGTGCGCCGTGGCGGAGAAGCTCGGGATAATGGAGCGCGGCGAGCTTGCAATGACGGGTAGGGATATCGACGGATGCGGCGACGAGGAATTCACCGAGAAGGTCGGCAAATGCCGCGTCTTTGCCCGTGTAACGCCCGAGCATAAGATGCGTATTGTCAAGGCTCTGCGGGCGAACGGCGAGACGGTCGCAATGACGGGTGACGGCGTCAACGACGCCCCCGCGCTCAGGGCCGCCGATATCGGCTGCGCCATGGGCAAGGGTGGCACGGATGTCGCAAAGAGCGCCGCCGACATGATATTGACCGACGATAATTTCGCAACGATAGTCAAGGCTGTCGAGCAGGGCAGGGGAATATTCGATAATATCAAAAAAGCCGTGCATTTCCTGCTCGGCACCAATATCGGCGAAATACTCACCATATTCATTTCCTCCGTGCTCGGCTTTGAAGCGCCGCTCGCCGCAATCCACCTGCTTTGGGTCAATCTCGTGACCGATTCGCTGCCCGCTATGGCGCTCGGCACCGAGAAGCCCGAGGCGGGCATAATGCTCCGCAAGCCGCTGCCTCAAGATAAGGGCTTCTTCGCCGACGGGCTGTGGCTCGATATATCCCTCGAAGGTATTCTCATCGGGGCGCTGACTTTGATCTCCTTCGGGATAGGCCGCTTCATGCTGCCGTGCGCCGACCCGCTTACCCTCGGCAGGACTATGGCGTTCTGCACGCTCAGCTTCTGCGAGATAACGCATTCGGTCAATATGCGCTCGTCCCTGCCGCTTTATAAAATAGGCTTTTTCAGCAATCGGATGATGAATATCGCTTTCCCCGTCTGCGTTGCGGCTCAGGCGGCGGTCGTGGTGATCCCGACCCTCGCAAGGCTCTTTGACGTAGTGCCGCTGAGCGCATTCCAATGGCTCATCGTGGCGGCTGTATCCCTCGTGCCGCTCGCCGTGGGGGAGGTAGGCAAGCTGCTGACTCATTTACACCGCAAAAAAGAAAAAACCGAGGCCGTTTTAAGCGGCTTCGGCACAAAAAAAAGAGGCTGTTGAGAAACAGCCTCTTAAAAAATCCTTATCAGTCGC
>FR888206.1:89513-98308 GCA_000431775.1 Clostridium sp. CAG:413
TGTAGGGAACAAGAGCAACCTGACGAGCACGCTTGATAGCGGTGGTCAGCTCACGCTGATGCTTTGCACAAGTGCCGGTGACACGGCGGGGAAGGATCTTTGCTCTGTCGGAAGTGAATTTGTTGAGCCTTGCAACGTCCTTATAGTCGATGCACTCGACCTTCTCTACGCAAAAGGCGCAAACCTTCCTGCGACCCTTTTTGTTGGGTCTTCTGTCGCTTTTATCGTAAGCCATGGATTAAACCTCCTTTTTCAGTTTGTGGATCGGGCGATCAGAACGGGAGATCGTCCTCAGGTATCTCTTTGAAGTCACCTTCGTCTGCGTTGGAGTAAGAGGGGGCGGGCTGAGCGGCGGCGTAGCCGTCATTTCTCTGAGCCGTGCCTGTTTCACTCTTGGAGCCGCAGAAGTTTGCGTTATCGACTACGATCTCAACGGCCTTTCTCTTGTTGCCGTTCTTGTCCTCGTAGGTTCTGGTCTGGATGTAGCCTTGGATGGCTATCATCGAGCCCTTGCGGAAGTATTTGCAGATGAATTCTGCGTTCTGCCTCCATGCGATAACGTCGATGAAATCCGTCTGGCGCTCCTCGCCCTGGCGGGCAAAGCGGCGGTCAACGGCGACGGTGAAGGATGTGACCGAGATTCCCGATCCTGTGGTGCGAAGCTCGGGGTCTGCAACGAGTCTGCCCATAATAACGGCACAGTTAAGCATTACAAGACCTCCTTAGTTTTTCTTGACAATGAGAGAACGAAGGACGCCGTCCGTGATCTTGAAGATACGGTCAAGCTCTGCCGGGAATTCGGGAGCAGCCTGATAGTTGAAGAGAACGTAGTATCCCTCGGGCTCGTCGTTGATAAGATAAGCGAGTTTGCGCTTACCCCACTCATCAACGCTCTCAAGAGTGCCGTTCGCCTCGATCAGGGCCTTGAACTTCTCGACAAGGGGCTGTGCGGCTTCTTCGCCGTTGGCAACTGAAAAAACCACCATTGTCTCGTAGCTGTTGTTTGCTGACATTCTTAAAGCACCTCCTTTTGGTCTTTGGCCACGGTGCATCCGTGGCAAGGATAAAATTGATTTTAATCCTGCTGCACATACTGCAACGGTTTTATATTATAGCAGACGGCAAAAATTATGTCAAGCCCGAATTTTAGAAATATTTAAACGACGGGCGGGTTTATTGACTTTGCGGCGGGTACATGATAAAATTATAATGTAATAATATCGTCGGGAGGTGCCCCAAGTGAATGAAAAGCTGCCGATTCTCCGCAAGAAATCAATGAGCCTGCCGCTGAACCCCGGTGTTTATCTGATGAAAAACAAAAAGGGAGAGATAATCTATGTCGGCAAGGCAAAGGCGCTCAAAAACAGGGTCAGCTCCTACTTCGGCTCGCAGAATAACCACACCGTCAAGGTGCGTAAGATGGTCGATAATGTCGACGACTTCGACTATATCCTCTGCGACAGCGAATTCGAGGCGCTGGTGCTCGAATGCTCGCTTATAAAGCAGCACAGCCCGAAATACAATATCCTGCTCAAGGACGACAAGGGCTATAATTATATCAAGGTGATAAACGGCGAATGGCGCAACTTCTCAGCCGTCAAGCAAAAACTGAACGACGGCGCGGAGTATATCGGGCCATACACCGGCTCATACGGCATCACGAACGCCGTCGCCGAGGCAAAGAAGCTGTTTCTTATCCCGCAGTGCTCAAAGCAGTTCCCAAGGGATTATAAAAAGAGCCGCCCGTGCCTGAATTTTTATATCGGTCAGTGCGCCGCCCCCTGCGCCGGCAAGATCACGATGCAGGAGCATAACGAAGCCGTGGCGGCTGCGCTCGATTTCATTATGAACGGCTCAGGCGGAGCGATAGACAGGCTCACCGAGCAGATGCTCAAAGCCTCGGACGAGCTGGAATTTGAGAAAGCCGCGAAGCTGCGCGACCGTATAAACGCGCTCAAAAAGGTCACCGAGAAGCAAAAGGTCGTCGCCGCCTCGGTCGAGGAGCAGGATGTCTTTGCCGTGGTCGGCGCGCCTCACGGGGGTTCGCCCAAGGCCTGCCTCTCGGTGCTGAGATTTAAGGACGGCAGGCTATATGACAGCGAGCATTTCATAATCGACCTGCCCGAGGATATGCCCGAGGCGAGGCATGAACTTATCCGCAGCTATTATTCTATGCGCGATTTCGTGCCGAGGCGTATTGCCGTTGACGGCGAGGTCGAGGGCGGCGAGGTGCTCGGCGAGTGGCTCTCCTCCCTTGCGGGGCGGAAGGTCAATATCGTCGTGCCTCAGAAGGGCGAGCAGCATTCGGTGGTCGAGATGTGCCGCTCGAATGCGGCGCAGAAGCTGGCGCTCTATCTCGGCAGGGCGGGCAAAACCACCGCTGCTCTCGACGAGCTGGGCAGCCTGCTCGGGCTTAAAGCTCCGCCGGAGTATATAGAATCCTACGATATCTCCCACACGGCGGGCAGCGACAACGTCGCGGGCATGGTCGTGTTCCAAAACGGCGTGCCATATAAAAAAGCATACAAACATTTCTCGATAAAGGGTTTCACGGGTCAGGACGATTACGCCTCCATGGCGGAGGTGCTTGACCGCCGCTTCGCCGAGTATTTTAAGAATAAAGACAGCGGCGAGGGCTTCGGTAGGCTGCCCGATCTGATACTGCTCGACGGCGGCAAGGGTCAGGTCAACGCCGTGCTGCCCGTGCTCGCAAAACACGGGCTTGATATCCCTCTTTTCGGCATGGTCAAGGATTCCCACCACCGCACCCGCGCCATAGCCCGCTCGGGCGACGAGCTTTTGCTGACCTCAAAGCGAGCGGCGTTCACGCTGGTTTCGACCATTCAGGAGGAGGTCCACCGCTTCTCGGTCGGCTACCACCGCTCAAAGCACGGCAAGGCTTCGCTCTCATCGTCGCTGCTTGCTATCGACGGCGTGGGCGAAAAAAGGTGTCGCGCGCTGCTGAAGCACTTCAAGACCGTCAAGGCGGTCTCGCAAGCGAGCGAGGAGGAGCTGGCAAAAGCTCCCGGCATGAATAAACCCGCCGCAAAGGCCGTTTTTGAGGCTTTTCACCCCGAAAAAACGGAATAAGATTGATTTTTTTGAAAAAAGCGAAGTAATATCGAGAATTTGTCTTGACAATAGGTCGCCTTTAGTGCGATAATAAATTGATTATAGGGTGGGAGTGCTTTTTGCCTCTTTTTCCCTTTGGAGGAACAAAATGAGAGTAATTACAGGATCTGCAAGAGGCATGACCCTCAGAACTCTTGACGGCAGCGACGTGCGCCCCACGACCGATAAGGTCAAGGAGGCGGTGTTCAGCGCCATACAGTTTGAGATAGAGGGCAGGCGAGTGCTCGATCTTTTCGCCGGCTCGGGGCAGCTCGGCATAGAGGCGCTCAGCCGTGACGCAAAGGAAGCCACCTTTGTCGACGCAGATAAAAACGCAATAAAGATAGTTAAAGAGAATCTTGCCAAAACAAGGCTTGCCGACAGAGCCGCCGTCCTTCAGACGGATTCGATAGCTTTCCTTGGCATGACCGATAAGATATTCGACATTGCTTTCCTCGACCCGCCTTATCAGACGGGCTTGCTCCAGAAAGCGCTTTCACTTCTCGGCGGCCATATGGCTCAGGGCGGCATAGCCGTCTGCGAGCATCCGTTCGTCGAGCAGCTCCCCGATGAGCAGGGCGGGCTTGTCAAGCAAAAAGAATACAAATACGGCAAAGTCGCCGTCACGATTTACCGGAAGGAATGATCAGATGAGAACAGCGCTTTGCCCCGGCAGCTTCGACCCGGTCACCTGCGGCCACATTGATGTCATTCGCAGGGCTGCGAAGCTGTTTGACAGGGTAATAGTCGTCGTTATGATAAATTATCATAAGCCTAATAGCTGCTTCACCGCCGAGGAGCGTGTAGAGATGCTCCGCCGCAGTCTTGCAGCCGACGAAAATGTAGAGGTCGATATGTACGGCGGCCTGCTTGCGGATTATGCCAAGCAAAAGGACGCCTGCGCGGTCGTCAAGGGCCTGCGGGCGGTCTCGGATTTTGAATACGAGTTCCAGCAGGCGCTTACAAATAAAAAACTCAACCCCGAGCTTGAGACGGTGTTTCTCACCGCCAATGCGGAGAATATGTATCTGTCATCGAGCGTTGTCAAGCAGGTGTGCGAATTCGGCGGAGATATCCGTGAATTTGTGCCCGCCGAGGTCTATGACAGCATTATAAGCAGAATTAAGGAAAGGAACAGATTTGCATGAATATCGAAAAATTACTTGATCAGATCGAGGATACTATCGAAGCGGGCTCAAAGATCCCCTTCAGCAATAAAATAAGCGTTGACGTTGAGGCGATAAGGACCGCTATCGAGGATATCAGGCTCGGCTTGCCCAACGAGATCTCGCAGGCAAGGGCGATAGTTGCCGACCGCAACAATATCCTTGTCAAGGCGAAGAACGAGGCCGTCAGCGCCGTCACCAGCGCTCAGGAGAAGTCAAGGGCGCTCGTATCGTCGGCGGAGGATAAGGTCAGGGATATCGTGCTCAAGACCGAGTCCTACACCAAGAGTAAGGTCGAGGAGGCCGAGGCTCAGGCGAAGCAGATAATCAACGCCGCCAACGAGGATGCAAAGGTCATCAGAGCCAACGCTCAGCTCGAGGCCGCTGCAATGGTCGAGAACAGCGAGATAGTCATCCAGGCGAAGGCGACCGCCCAGACCCTCACCACCACTGCTCAGGAGGAGGCTGCCTCCACCATCGCGGGCGCAAAGGCTCAGGCGGAGAATATCGTCAACGCCGCCGCAGAGCAGGCGACAAGAACCATTGAGGACGCTCGCATCCGCTCCGATGACGCTATCGACAAGGCAAACAAGTGGTCGGCGGAGATAAGAATAGCCGCAGGCGACTTTATCGAGGATATAATGAAGACAGCCGACGAGGCTATCGCAAACAGCCAGCGTGAGATCCGCGCGGCAAGAGAAAATATTAAAAATGTTACCGGCAAGATCGAGAATCCCGGCGAGCAGCAATGACAAAATGGCCCTCTGTTCGTAAAGAGCAGAGGGTCTTAAAAATGCTTATTCGTCGATATCCGCCCAGAGGCCGGAGGCGTCCTCGATCATGACCACCTTGGCGTATTCGTTTATCGTCCTTTTTCTTATGCAGTTGCGATAGTAGGTCAGCAGCCGTTTCTCATCGTCCGTAAGAGGCAGATAATCCTCGTCGTCCTTCAGTGCGGCGCCGTTCGGGCTGCTGAATGCGGCGGATACGGGCTTCGGCTCCTGTGACACGGTGAAGCATGAGGCAAAGACGGTCAGCTCCACGCGGTAAAGCTCCGCAAGCTCGATGAGAGACTTCATGTCCGGCAGGCGGCCGCCCTCGTATTTAGTGTAGGTGGTGCGGTCGATATGCAGATAATCGGCAACCTGCTGCTGAGACAGCTCAAGGCCCTCGCGGCAGTTGCGCAGCAGCTTGCCAAGCCGCTTTTTGCCCTTGATATCCTGTTCTTTCACCGTTACACCTCCGTTCGCCGTTGATACGGTTATTATACTATAGTATTTTCATAATTTGAAGCATATGTGCAAAAACGGCACATTGAATCATAAAAACGTCACATCAAATAAAAGAGGCATCAGAATGGAAAAAAGCAGTATTTTTGACAAGACAAAGTACTTCATCATCGACATGGACGGCACCTTTTATCTCGGAGGCAATATTATTCCCGGCGCCCCGGATTTCATAACGCGTTTGCGTGAAACGGGTCGAGATTTTTATTTTTTCACCAATAATTCCTCCAATAATGTGGAGGTCTGCCGCGCGAAGCTCGCCAAAATGGGCTTCCCCGTCGATGAGCAGAGGGTCATAATTTCCTCCCATGTGGCGGCGGATTATCTGAACCGCAATTACGCGGGCAAGCGAGTCTATCTGCTCGGCAACGAGCGTCTGACTGCCGACCTTGCCGCTGCGGGGATAAACCTTGTCGAGGATGAGCCGGATATAGTCCTGCTCGGGTTTGACACCACTCTCACCTATGAAAAACTGCGCAAGGCCGTAAAATTTATCGACGGCGGCGCAACATATATTGCCACCCACCCCGACGTCAACTGCCCGACCGAGGACGGCTATATGCCCGACACCGGCTCGATGATAGAGCTTTTCGCCGCTTCAACCGGCAAGCGCCCGCTTGTGCTCGGCAAGCCCATGACCGCAACGGTTGATTACATCACCTCGATGCTCTCCTGCGACAGGAGCGAGCTGGCGTTCATCGGCGACAGGCTGGCGACGGATATCGCCATCGGCGCAAATCACGGCATTCCCTGCGCCCTTGTCTACAGCGGCGTCACCACCCCCGAGGAATATGCGAAATCCGATATAAGGGCAAGCGTTGCCGTTGACAGCCTCGGCGAATTGACAAAATACCTTTAATATTATCACGGAGAACCCGAAATGAAACGAAACGATAAGATAATTGCGGTGGCGCAGGGGGCGATGATAGCCGCCATTTACGCCGCCGCCACATACGCAAGCTCCGCCCTCGGCATTGCCTACGGGCAGGTGCAGTTCAGATTTTCCGAGGCGCTGACGGCGCTTGCCGTGCTGACCCCCGCCGCCGTGCCGGGGTTGACGGTCGGCTGTATCATCGGCAATATCGGCAGCCCGATGGGCGTGTGGGATATCATCTTCGGCTCGCTTGCGACCCTGCTTGCTTCTCTCTCTGCAAGGGCGCTTCGGCGTGTCAGATTTAAAGGCATTCCGCTGCTCTCGATAATCATGCCCGTTATCTTCAACGCCCTTATCGTCGGCGCGGAGATAGCACTCCTCACCCCGACCGACGGCGCAAAAATCACTCTTTTTGCCATTAGTGCTCTCGAAGTCGGCGCGGGCGAGCTTGCAGTCTGCCTTGCGGGCGGAATACCCATTTATCTCGCTCTGAGGAATAAAAACATCCCCGGATTTGATAAATAAACCGCTGCCTAGACTAAATTTAATAAATTATTAAAAAAATACCTATTCCATTTTAGGAATAAGTATGGTATAATGTCATCGTAAATACCCTTAGGGGAATAAAACGGAGGATAAACAAATGACAAAAATCACATCGGCATCAAAGAAAATGCTTTCGCTGTTTCTTGCCGTGCTCATGCTCTGCTCGGGCATAGCCGTAAGCGCAAGCGCTGAGGAAGCGAATACCGTAGAGGTGAATCAGATCACCCTCGGCGCAGACAATTGCAAATTTATCAATGACGAATACGGCAAGAAGATCGTCGTCAACAACGCCAAGACCACCGTTAAGGGCTCCGACGTTGAGTATGACGTAGCTTTCACCGCGACTCTCAAGGATTCAAATCCCGCTTCGACTCTGCCCTCAACTCAGGACACCGAGAAGAACACGACCGTATTCCAGCTTCCCGTTTCGGCTGCCAGTGTTACATACGTTATCTCCGCTAAGATAACCGTTGACGGCAAAGATTATGCGGCAGCTAAGGATTATGAAATCAAGATCAAGAACGCTCAGCAGGCTCCCGCCGCTCCCGTTCCCGTTAAGATCACTTCCACGAGCGTCGAGCTTAAATCCGTTGTTGGCTGTGAGTACATGCTTAATGACGGCGAATGGCAGGCTTCCCCCAAGTTCACCGGTCTTAAGGCTCAGAAAAAGTACACCGTTTCTCAGAGATATAAAGAGACCGAGACCGCTTATGCAAGCGACAGCGTTTCTGTCAGCGTGACCACCCTCAAGGCTGCGGACGCCGACAGAGCTCCCACCCCCGTGCTCGTTGACAAGACTCAGACCACCATCACCGTTGCAGTCGTTGTTGACGGCAAGACCCTCAGCGGTTATGAGTTCTCCAAGGACGGCGGCAAGACCTGGCAGAAGAGCGGCCATTTCACCGGCCTCACCGCCAACACCATGTATAGCTTCATCGCTCTCAAGAGCTATGACGCAACGGCTCAGGATCCCAACACCGCAAGCGAAGCTATAAAGATAGTCACCAACTCCAAGGAGGCCTATAACGCTTCCCTTGATAAGTGCGGCTTCAAGATCACCAGCCAGCCCCATGACGACGGCATCTATGCGGGCGACACCGTCGGCTTCACCGCCAGCGGCGACAGCAGAGGCAACGCAAATGACCTTCAGTACGGCGACACCAGATATGTCCCCGTTGCATACAAGGCAACTCAGGATAAGCCGAATGAGACTCCTCTCTCGGCAAACGGCAGCGGCACCATCACCACCACCGCAAAGGCGACCGTAACCGTGACCGTCTACTTCGAGAAGCAGAAGTTCGACGGCAACACCGAGGCAGGCAGCAACGGCTGGACCAAGGTCGGCGTTGAGAGCCGCAGCTTCACCTTTGAAGTTAAGGACGCTTACAACGCAGCAAAGCACTTCTTCCAGAAGGTGCTCAACTTCCTGCTTGACACTCTGCCCGGAATCATCAACAAGTTCCTTACCGCAGGCATCATTACCAAAATAATCGAGTTCCTCAAGTCCTTCGGCAAGAAATAATTGCTGAATAAAACAAAAGCGGCGACTATTGGGCGGACTCAGATAAGGATAAGTCGGTTTTGAGAGGCTATTTTCCGCCCATACTTCATAAAAAATCTCGGTAATACACAAAGTATTGCCGAGATTTTGTTATTTTGTCTGAACGAAAAATATCTCGCTCAAAACTGCTATGCACCCTGTAAAATTGGATTTTGTTCTGTGGCAAGGCAAAAAGCGCAGGAATAATGGAGATATATTGCGAGCATTTTTAACGAAGCCACAGGGCAAAGGACTTTTTACAGGGCGGCTTA
>FR888207.1 GCA_000431775.1 Clostridium sp. CAG:413
ATCATCAAGACCTGCTCTGCTGCTTTTATTTATCTAACGCTCTCATAGAGGCTCTTGAACTCGAGAAGAATTCTCGAACCCTCGTGCTTCGATACGGTGAGAAGCTCTTCATTCTCGGTGAGTATCGAGTGATAGTTATTGTCCGCTATGATATAGCCGATCTGATCGTTCGTAAGGCCGAGCACCATAAGCTTTCTGCTGCCTACGATATCCTGCATCGAGGGATACTCCCAATCCTCGCCGGTCCAGGAGTCCTTTGCTTCGGTGCCGCCGCCGAATGCGATTTCGGGAGCAAGCTCGCCGGGGATTAGTGCGAAGGCAAGGTTCGTTCCGATCTCCATATAGCCTATCTCGGTCGGGATTCTCATCGAACCGTCCTTGGCCTTGACCGCCTCGTTGGCGAGAAGTCCGGTGGACGCGATGAACTCGAGCGCATGGTTGTCAACGGTCACGAAGACATCTCTGTGAGCAATATTGAGGATGGGCTCAACTTTAGAGCCCTTATCAGCGGCGACAAGAATCTCGCCGAGCTTGTTGCCGTATGCTTCGACGTTCTGGTATCTTGTGTTGCCCTCAACTGCCACGGGGGCGGTCTGCGAGGTTATTGCAAGCTCTGCGCCCTGAATCTGAACATAGTTGGCGCCCGCCGCATTGACCTGCTTCTCTATAAAATAGGGATAGTCGCCGGAGATGTTGGTCGTACCTGCACCGAGTCCGACGCAGTGGATAGCGGCATTGACTATCCATGTGGGCTTTGACTCTCTGTTGTCGGGAACAAAGCAGAGACGGTTGAGATTGGGGTCAAAGGTCTGAGGATCGCGCTTGTCGCGGATATATTCATGAACATCGGTCTGGGAGAAATACATTTCGCCGGGCTCCATGTTGTTGACTGCCGCAATTATCGAGTCCGCGGTCGTCTTATAGAGGTGCTCCATGTATTCCTTGTTCTGTCCGTTGTGCAGGGTGCTCGGATCCATACCGACGGCGTTCTTGAAGGTATTTTCGAAGAGAACCTTGTTGAGGTCACCGTTGAGACCGAGAGTATCGATAGCGCTGTGCTGATGGAGAGTGGAGATGTTTACGCTGACGATATTCTTGTTCTTTATGAATCCTGCGATTCTGCTTCTGATCTCGCGGACGTCTTTTGCCGCAAGTCCATATGCGTCGAGAACCGCGTAAACAACGATTCCGTTATCCGTGCCGTCGCTCATCGCGAATACTCTGACTCTGAGGTCGTCAAGTATCTCGGTGGGGTGTTTGGGGTTGGGATAGGAGAGGCTTCCGCCGACATAGTGGTTGCCGTCAAGCTCGTTGCCGGTGAGAAGCGATGCGCTCGAATAACCGACATTCCAGCGGGCGCCGTCCGCGGCTTTGTCATTGAAAGACTTGCTGCCGACATTTGAGTTTGTGAATTTGTAGTCCGCTTCGTCAGGTCTGCTCATCAGCGGGAAAACTTTGCTCAGACTGACCACAAGACTGTCGATAAGTTTGTCAACGGACATATAGAAAAGTCTGCTGACGCCTGTCTTGAAGCTGTCCCAGGTGAGCTTATCCGAAGATGAGAACGCGCCGAGGATAACTTTGATAACACTGATAGCTTCGTTGATGTCATCAAGCGAGTCTGCGCGGGACGATGCGGAGCTGTCCGTTGTTGCCGTCAGCTCGGAAACATTCTGCGAAGCCAGCGCGAGGTCTGCGCCGTTGTCGGTCTGTGCGCCGACTGCGGCAGCGGTGGAACCGAAAGCGAGTACGGCAACGAGCATAATTGCCACGATACCGCTTATCAGCTTTTTACATTTCATCGTTTAACACTCCTTAGTTTATTTTACAGCCTTTTCGGCTTCTGCTTTCGTTTTGTTGACAGTGTCCATTATGCCGGTGAATACGCTTGCAACTATAGGTGCAGTCTCGGGACCGAGGGAGTTTGTCTCTTCATAATGTCTTCTGTCAAGTCTGTCGCGTGCGCCGTTGATATAGGGCTCGTTGGGATTGAGATAGAAATCGTTCGGCGGGACGACATAACCTGTGAAGTCGTTGGAGAGGCAGAAGATAAGCATATTGTCATCGTTTGCGATCTGCAGCAGGGGAGTCGGGTTGATGTCGGGCGATTTGCCCTCGGCCGAACCCTCTGCGTCAAGATATCCGCCGTAAGCAAGCTCCGGGAACAGCTCGCAGGGGAGGAACAGAAGCTTGAGACCGTCAAGCTCAAAATAGTTCATCTCGGTGTGTATCGACATATTGAGCGAACCCTTGCCGGTGTATGCGGCGTGGGACTTAAGGATGCCGACTCTCTGAACGAGAGCGAGAACATAGTTGTCGCACTGCGCATAGTATTCCTGGCGCATGTAATTAAGTATGGGACGGAGCTTTCTTTCGTCCTTGATAGCCATTGCGGTGTGTGCTATCGACTGGCCGCCCATCATGGTCGATTTGACATTGTCCTCGTCAAGCTCCTTGAGCCTGATAAGTCCGCCGATAGCGCCGACGAAATATATCGTCTCTGCGCCGGTCTTTTCAAGTATCTCGTTTCTGAGATATCCCGCAAAGTCTGCGCTGACATAGGAGTTCTTGCCGAGAAGCGACTCGGTATGAGAAGCGAAGTTTATCATCCAAACTTCACGGCTTCCGTCCTTGGGAACAAAGCGAAATCTTGTTACATCCTTTGAATAGACCTCGGGCAGACGGGAGTCACGCTGAATCTCTTCGGCCTCCTTCTTGCCGTAATAGAGGTCTCCCTCTCTGCGGTCGTTGTAAGCGTCGATAACGACCTGCTTGACTTTCTGACGGAGCATCTCCATATATTTCTTGTTGCGTCCGCTTCTCGGAAGGGGACCCCAGAAGCCGACAGTGTCGATGCTCGCGTGGTTATGTATGCTCATAATATTAATTGAGCGGCAGCCGGTCTCTTTTTTGAAATCCGCAAGCAGATCTCTGATTATGCCGACATCGTAGTTAGTCAGTCCGATATCGTCGATAGATACGAAAACGACGCCGCCTCTGCCGGACTGGTCGTCTATCCATATGGCGCTCGCGGTCATCGGATCGAGCGCGCCCTTTGCGGGGTTGTTGATCTTATAGCCTGCGACATAGTAGGTCGTCTTGTCCATATCGTCGGGCATAACATCCGTCTTGGCAAAACCTACGCTGAAATAATCGCTCTTGGGCTCGCTGATATAATCAAACGTGCCTTTTTCAAGCTCGGGCGCGGGATTCTTCTTTGTCCTCTTTGCGCCGCCGCGTGACAGCGAATTTTGCAGCATTTTGCCGACTGTTCCTAAAGCACTCATGCTTTATCTCCTCTCAGAAAGCTAAAAGTTTTACTTTGCACAATATGTACAAAATTATATTACATATTATAAACTTTTTATAAGCGAAAAGCAATATTTTTCAGCTAAAAATTATATGTGTCGATTAAATAAATGAGACATAAAGTACGCATTGCGCAAAAAAATGACTTATTTTGAAATAACATATTTCATTTTACTCCGGAAGTGTGTATAATATAAGCTGATTTATTATGTGAAGAGTGAAGCTCTCGATGGAACGGAGATATATTGATGAATTATAAGGTAAACCCGGACTCTCTTTCGGCGGTATTTATGGTGCCGTCGCAGATAGTCGATCAGCATATCAAGCTTGCCGGCGGTCAGCAGCTGAAAGTCCTGCTCTGGACTCTCCGCCATGCGGGCGAGGGCTTTGATATGGAAAAAATGTGCAGGGACTTGAATTTCTCAGCTCCCGATGCGCAGGATTATCTTCAATATTGGGTCGAGACCGGGATACTTGTATCAGACGGAAATACCAAAACGGTATCTGCTTTTGCACCCGCCAAGCCGGAGAAAAAAGAAGAGCCTGCGGCGCCCAAAAAAGAGCTGCCGGATATTGTCCCGTCAAGACCGACTGCCGCCGAGATAGCTCAGCGTGCAGAGGAATCGGCAGATATAAAATTCCTGCTTCTCGAAACGCAGAACAAGCTCGGCAGAACCATAGGCTATGACGGACAGTGTACTCTCCTGATGATGCACGATACATACGGAATACCGGTCGAAGTCATACTCATGATAATTGAATACGCCGTTTCGATCGGCAAATCAAGCTTTCATTATATAGCCTCGATCGGAAAAGACTGGGGCGAGCGCGAAATAGATACTATCGAAAAAGCGGACGAGCAGATAAGCAGGCTCAATTCAGTCAACCGCGTCTGGGCATCGTTTGCCGCAATGGCAGGGCTTTCAAACTCGCGTCCGACTCAGGCGCAGACAAAATATATTGTCACATGGAACCGCGAATGGGGCTTTTCTCCCGAGATGATTTTTTTGGCGTATGAGCAGATGGCGGAACACTGTCAGAAAATGAGCTTCCCGTATATGAACAAAGTGCTCGAATCATGGCACACGAACGGAATAAAAACACCGTCGGATGTCGAAAAGGCGAACAAGCCTGTATCTTCACCGAATTCGCCGCAGAACAAGAGTAAAGCCAATGCGGGACACGCTTCTTCATACGACCTCAACGAATTCAACCGCAGCGCAATGCAGAAACCGATAGTTTATAAGAAGAAAAACAAGGATTGAGAGGGGAAAGACAAATGAGCTACAGCCGCAAGGTATATGTGAAAGCCGCATCGACGCTTGAACGCCGCCGCAGCAAAGCCGAGCACACTCAGAGCATGCACCGCGAAGAGGCGTATGCAAAAATACCCGAGCTTATATCAATAGACCGTGAAATATCCTCGGCAGGTGCGGAAGTAATCCGCGCCATCGGCATGGGCGAGAACGCTCAGCGCTTTATCGAAGAGCTCTCAAAGAAGAATCTTGCCGCTCAGCAGCGCCGTAAGGATATCCTCAAAGAAAACGGCTATCCCGAAGATTATCTTGACGCGGACTACACCTGCAAAAAATGCCGCGACACAGGATTCGTCAGCGGCGTGATGTGCGACTGTTACAAAGAACTTCTGCGCGACACTGCTCTTGCGGAACTCAATGAGCTTTCGCCGAGCTCACGCTCGACTTTCGAGAGCTTCAATGTCAATTATTACCCCGATGCCGCAGACGCAGTTACGGGAGTCAACCCGCGGAGCAGAATGAAAGAAATACTCGACTTCTGCAAGGATTATGCCGCCGATTTCGGTACGGATTCGCCGAGTCTTCTGCTCTACGGCGCAACCGGACTCGGCAAAACTCATCTGTCGCTCGCGATAGCGTCCGAGGCTATCAGAAAAGGCTACGGAGTTATATACGGCTCGGCGCAGAATCTTATGTCGCGCCTTGAAAAAGAGCATTTTTCAAGCGGACGGGATAACGAATACGATGGCAGCGAACAGGCTATACTCGAATGCGATCTTCTCGTTATTGACGACCTCGGCGCGGAATTTTCAACCCAGTTCACCGTTGCGGAGCTCTATAATATTATCAACACCCGCATTATGAGCCGCCTGCCCGTTATAATCAGCACGAATCTCACACCCGACGGGCTCGAGCAGAAATATACGCAGAGGATAACTTCAAGAATAATAGGCAATTATATTTCACTCTATTTCTGCGGAAAAGACATAAGACAGATAAAAACTATGGAACAGGAGTAATATGCCCTTATGGACATTATAAACAGCTTGACAAAAATGTTCGGTCTCCAGCACTGGCAGGTCGAAAACACAGTGAAACTTATCGACGAGGGCAACACAATACCGTTTATCGCCCGATATAGAAAAGAAGCGCACGGCACGCTCGACGATCAGGTGCTGCGCGAGCTCTCCGAGAAGCTCGAATATCTGCGCAACCTCGACAAGCGCAGGGAAGAGATCAGTGCATCAATAACCGCGCAGGAGAAGATGACTCCGGAAATCGAAGCCGCTCTCGAAAAGGCTTCGACTCTCGCGGAAATTGAGGATATTTACCGCCCGTTCAGACCCAAGCGCAGAACACGCGCTTCGATAGCCAAAGAAAAAGGGCTTGAGCCCCTCGCCGATGCGATTTTTGCTCAGACTTTCAACTCCGCTTCGCCGACAGAGCTTGCGGCGAACTATATAGACGCCGAAAAGGGCGTTGAAACAGCCGAAGACGCGATAAACGGAGCGATGGATATTATCGCGGAAAACATATCGGACGACGCGGATATCCGTCGCCGTCTTCGCTCGCTGTTCACCGTTGCCGGTGTGCTTCGGTCGCGCGCCGCGGACAGCGAAAAAGAGAGCGTCTATACGATGTATTATGAATATGACGAGCCGGTCAATAAAATTGCGGGGCATCGTGTGCTTGCCGTCAACAGAGGCGAGAACGAAGGCTTCCTCAAAGTCGGTATAGATGTTGACCGCATAAAGGCTCTGAATATAATCAACGCAAATGTCCTAAACGACAACAGCTCCGCCTGCACCGATACTGTGCGTGACGCTGCCGCCGACGCATACGACAGACTTATATTCCCGTCGGTCGAGCGCGAAATACGAAATATGATAACCGACAGCGCGGTTGAATCCGCACTCAAGGTGTTCTATGTGAACCTGCGAGAACTTCTGCTCCAGCCGCCCGTCAAAGGCAAGCGTGCCCTCGGACTCGACCCCGGTTACAGAACGGGATGCAAAGTCGCCGTTGTTGACGAAACCGGAAAAGTGCTTGATACCGGCGTTATATATGTTACTCATTCCGAGGAGCAGAAGCTCAAGGCAAAGCATACGGTAAAACGCCTCATAGAAAAATACGGCGTTGAAGTAATAGCCATAGGCAACGGCACGGCTTCAAAGGAGACGGAGATATTTGCCGCCGATCTTATAAAAGAACTCGACCGCAAGGTATCATATATGATGGTCAGCGAAGCGGGCGCTTCGGTTTATTCCGCTTCAAAGCTTGCGGCGGAAGAGTTCCCGCAGTTTGATGTTTCGCTCAGAAGCGCGGTTTCGATAGCCCGCAGACTTCAGGACCCGCTCGCCGAGCTTGTCAAAATCGACCCGAAAGCACTCGGTGTCGGTCAGTATCAGCACGATATGCCTAAAAAAGAGCTCGGCGAAACGCTTGACGGTGCGGTCGAATACTGCGTCAACTCCGTCGGCGCGGATGTCAACACCGCCTCTCCGTCGCTGCTCTCGCATATAGCCGGAATCAACTCCGGCGTTGCCAAAAATATAGTCACTTACAGAGAAGAAAACGGCGCGTTTACTTCCCGCGCTCAGCTAAAGAAAGTGCCGAAGCTCGGCGCAAAAGCCTATGAGCAGTGTGCCGGATTCATCAGAGTCCCGGAGAGCAAGAATGTTCTCGACAACACCGGCGTTCACCCCGAGAGCTACGATGCCGCAAAAGCACTGCTTGAGCTCTGCGGACTTACAGTAAAAGATGCCGCAAAGGGGAATACCGGTGCTCTTAAAGCAACCGTCGAACTGCTCGGCGGCGAGAAAAAAGTTGCGGAAAAATTAGAGATAGGTCTGCCAACTCTTCAGGATATAATCAAAGAGCTCCAGAAGCCCGGACGCGATCCGCGTGACGAGCTTCCGCCTCCGCTTCTGCGCACCGATGTCATGGATATCAACGACCTCAAGCCCGGCATGGAGCTGAAGGGAACGGTTCGCAATGTTATTGATTTCGGCGCATTCGTCGATATCGGAGTGCATCAGGACGGACTCGTTCACATTTCGCAGATAACCGATAAATATATCAAGCACCCGTCTGAGGTGCTGAAAGTCGGCGATATCGTCACGGTGTGGGTGCTGGCGGTCGATGTCAAAAAGAACCGCATATCGCTGACCATGAAAAAAGATAACGTTCAGAAACCTAAGGAGTAAATAGTTTTGTCAGAAAAATTCAGAAAAGATCTCACGCAGGGGAGCGTCACAAAACAGTTGCTCAAATTTTCCGTGCCTTTCCTGCTTTCAAACCTATTGCAGGCACTCTATTCGGTCGCCGATATGGTGATTGTCGGTCAGTTCTGCGGAAAATCGGGAATAACCGGAGTTTCGATAGGCGGACAGATAAATATTCTCGTTACCGGTGCTGCTCTCGGTCTCGCCATCGGCGGAACGGTGCTCATAGCTCAATACGGAGGAGCTAAAAAATACGACGATCAGAAGAGCACGATAGGCACAATGACCACGCTCTATATTATTCTCAGTGCAGTGCTCACCGTTGTTATGGTTCTGCTCACAAAACCGATACTGCGCCTGCTCAAAACGCCGGACAACGCATTTGAAGAAGCAGTCAGATATCTGACTATCTGCATGCTCGGCACGGTGTTCATGTTCCTCTATAACGCCATAAGCGCGATACTGCGCGGCATGGGCGACTCAAAACGTCCGCTCTACTTTGTGGCAATAGCCGCCGCGGTAAATGTTGTCGGAGATATAGTTCTTGTCGGTCCGTTGAAAATGGGCGCCGCCGGAGCGGCGGTTGCCACTATCAGCTCGCAGGGGATAAGCGTTATTCTCTCGCTCATCTATCTCTTCAGCAGCGGATTCTTCTCCGGCTACAAAATAAAAGATTTCAGAATAGACAGGCAGAAAGCTTTGAGCATAATAAAGATAGGTTTGCCGTCGTCTGTCCAGCAGGTTATAGTCTCGTTTTCGTTTCTGACGCTGACGGCGCTCGTCAATTCTCTGCCGAATGCGGCTGCTGCGTCTGCCTGTCAGGGAATCGTCGGTAAGATAAATTCGTTTGCCATTCTGCCCGGACTCGCGATGAGCAGCGCCATATCTTCAATGGCGGGTCAGAATATCGGTGCAGGCGAATTCAAGCGCGCCAAGAAGACAATGACGACAGGACTCGCGATAGCGATGGGCATTTCGGTGCTCGTGTTCGTTATAGTCGAGATATTCCCGCGAGAGCTGCTGTCGCTGTTTACAAGCGAAACGGATGTTATCGAAACTGGCATAACATTCCTGAGACTCGCCGCAGTCGACTATTTAATAGTCACTCCCGTGTTCTGCATGAACGGTCTCGCGATCGGCGCGGGATATACAAATATCGCTCTGCTCAACGCGGTTTTCAGTTCGATAGTTATAAGAGTCCCGCTCGCTTATCTGCTTGTGCGCGTGCTTGATCTCGGCTTCAACGGTATCGGAATCGCCATGGGCTTTGCTTCTGTCGCGTCGATAGTTGTAGGATTTATATTCATACAAAGCGGCAAGTGGAAGAAAGCGAAGATAAAACTTTAAACAGGATTTTGTAAGGCGAAGAAAGGCACGCCTTATGCAATACATATCCGTTTTATCGGATAATCATTTGATATGGAGGACAAAAACATGAAGATTCTCGTTACGGGAGGCGCCGGTTTTATCGGCAGCAACTTTATCTATCATATGCTCCGCGAGCATCCGGATTATGATATCGTCTGCCTCGACCTTCTGACTTATGCCGGCAATCTCAAGACCCTCGACAAGGCAATGAAAAACGAGCATTTCAAGTTCGTAAAGGGCGATATCGCAGACCGCGAGTTCGTTGACAAGCTGTTCGAGGATGAGAAGTTCGATATAGTCGTCAACTTCGCGGCAGAGAGCCATGTTGACCGCTC
>FR888208.1 GCA_000431775.1 Clostridium sp. CAG:413
ATGGCTGTTCCGCTGTTTAACGAAAACGGGCCTATCGACAGCGCGGGATTTCTGAAGGCAGTGCCCAAAAAGACCCGCTACTACATGGGTTCATTCCACAATTCGAAAGGCATTGAATTTATAAAGGCCGACCCGGACGATGACCTTTCTGAATTTGTCCGCCTTCTCGGGCAGACCGAAAAGCGCCAAGGCATATCGCTGAGAAACGAGGAATATTTCAAAAAAATACGCCACGCATTCGGCGACAGAGCGGTAATATATTATGCGCGAATGCACCTCGACAGATATGTTGAATATCTCGAGGGCTTGATAGCAAAAAAGCAGAACATTCCCGAAAACACGCGCAAGCTCGATGAGGCGAAGGCTCTTATCGAAGAAAAGGGAAACACAGTGAATCTCGCCGCAAGCCTTGTCATTATGCCTGATCCCCAGGCGAAGCTCAAAATTGCCGAGTATCTCTATGCCGGCTCAGATCTCTCCGTGCTATCGACTCTTTGTGCATCGGTCGGACTTATATATGCGGGAGTCTGCGATTCCATAGACGCCGGATGTGACTATTTTAACCTCGGCGGAGTTGACGGAAGCTTCGAAGACCATCTTTCAAAGTTCAAGATAAAGTTCGTACCCCATATATTTGAATATGTCGGCGAATTTGATATGCCGGTTGACAAAGTTATGTATCTCGGGTTTGAAAAGCTTCTGCCCATGGCAAAGAAGGCAATCAAAAAGATAAAGAAATAAGGCAGGTAAAGAAATGAAAATAAAAAATGAAAAAGGGTCTGTTATCAGCAGGATTTTTAAAGATAACAAATACTGTTGGCTCGCTTTCGGCTGTTCGGCAGTCATAATGCTGATAGTTTATATCTGCTACAGCCTCATACCGTTCGGCGATGTGACCATTCTCAGAATGGATCTCTATCACCAGTATGGCCCGCTCTTCGCGGAATTCTATGACCGTGTC
Source organism: Clostridium sp. CAG:413 (assembly GCA_000431775.1). GTDB lineage: Bacteria > Bacillota > Clostridia > Oscillospirales > Acutalibacteraceae > CAG-177. The sequence continues at coordinate 962 of FR888208.1, forward strand.
ACGCAGATGAAGAGCTTCCTTTATTCGTGGAATACCGGACTCGGGAGCAGCTTTCTCGGCAACTTCTATAACTATCTGTGCAGCCCGCTCTCGATAGTCATGCTCATCTTCGGCCACAAGAATATGCCCGAGGCGATAGCGACAATGATTCTCCTTGCTGCGGCGTTTTCGAGTGCGACCTTCTGCTATTATCTCAAGAAGTCGTTCGGCGAACACTCGCCCGTAACTGCGGCGTTCGGTGTGCTCTATTCCTTCTGCGGTTTCTTTATAGCCTATTACTGGAACCTGATGTGGCTCGACGCAATGGTTCTGTTCCCGCTGATGATTCTCGGCATTGAGCGCATCATCAACGAACGCAGACCCGCTCTTTACATTTTCTCGCTGTCGATGACACTGCTGACGAGCTATTATATGGGCTACATGGCGTGCATCTTCGCGGTACTCTATTTCCTTGTATATTATTTCAGCCGTTACAACATCTCCGACACTACGAAAGTGCTTGAGGTTTATACTGACCCGGACGGCGAGCAGTACAGCAAACTAAAAGATAAAATCAGATACAACTCATTCCTGTCTGACGGAATAACGTTTGCTCTTTCGAGCATTGCAGGCGCGGCTCTCGTTGCGTTCGCGCTTGTCCCCGTCTATTTCATTCTCCAGAGCTGCTCCGCAACGAGCGGAACATGGCCAGAAACGGTCAAGTCGTATTTCAAGATATTCGACTTCCTTGCAAATCACCTCGCAAGCGTCACGCCCACAATAAGAAGCAGCGGAACCGATGTTCTTCCCAATGTCTATTGCGGAATGGCGACAGTAATACTTGTCCCGCTCTATCTTTTCTGCAAGCGCATACCTGTAAGAGAAAAGATAGCAAATGTGCTTCTTCTCGGGCTTATATATTTCAGCTTCAATCTCAATGTGCTCAATTATATTTGGCACGCATTCCATTTCCCGAACGATCTGCCATACAGATTCTCGTTCATGTATTCGTTCATCCTGCTCACCATGGCATATAAAGCGTTCCGACACATTACCGAGTTCTCCGGCAAAGAGATACTCGGCGCGGGAATAGCTATTCTTTCGGGAATAGTTATAATCCAAAAGGTCGGTTCAAAAAATGTCGATGAAACAACTGTTATTATCAGTCTGCTGTTCGTCGTACTTTATACTCTTATATTTTATCTCTTCTCGACTAAGAAATATCAGGCGTCGGCTATGGCTGTTCTGATGCTCTGCTGCGTCTGCGCCGAGGCTATAAGCGCCGACACCGACAACTACAGCATGGACAGAACAAAGACCGAATACGCCGGAGACTATCAGGATTTCAGAGATCTCAAGAAAGAACTTGATGACATTGAAGGCAATGACACTTACCGCATGGAGCTCACCTCACTCAGGGCGCGCATGGATCCTGCATGGTACAACTACAATGGCGTATCCACGTTCTCATCCATGGCATACGAAAAAGTCGCAAATCTCCAGGAACAGCTCGGTCTTTACGGCAACTATATCAACAGCTACACCTACAATCCGCAGACCCCGGTCTACAATTCAATGATGTCGCTCAAGTATATTGTCGACAACAACGAATACAACCCGCCGCTGAGCGATGAGTTCTATGAATATGTCGGCTCATCCGGCAAGTTCCACGCATACCGAAACAAATACTGGCTCCCTATAGCCTACTGCGTGAATGAAGATATCACTGCGTGGAGCTTCGATTCAGACAATCCGTTTGAGGTGCAGAACGACTACTTTTTCCGCGCAACGGGAATCGATGAGGTTTTCAACAAACTCGATATCACTGATTCCTATTTCTATAACGTTGATCCTATTTCGATAGGTCTTGATACGGGCTACATGAACTACTACAAAACTTCTTCGGACAGCACCGGAACTATTTCGTTTACCGTATCGCCCGAAAAGGATCAGAATGTTTATCTGTTCGTTGAATCTGCCGGAATCGAAGATGTTCTTATCTCTGTCGGTTATGAACAGTATTCTCAGAACACGAGCCGCGAATACGTCTATGACCTCGGCATGTGCAAGGCGGGAACGCCGATAACCGTTGAAATGACCGTCAAGGATGATGTCAACAGCGGTGCACTCAACTTCTTTGTCTACGGTCTTGATACTGACAAATTCGTTGAGGGCTATAACAAGCTCAACAGCGGTGCGCTGAATATCGAGAGCTTTACCGACACCGAGATAACCGGCACGCTGAACGCCGCTGAGGACAGCATTATTTACACCTCTATCCCCTATGACAAGGGCTGGAAAGTTACCGTTGACGGAAAAGAAGTCAGCGAGAATGATATTGTTGCCATCGGCGACGCACTGCTCGGAGTCAGAGTCAGCGCAGGAAACCACAGTGTAAAGTTCAAGTACACTCCGCGCGGAATGGTTATCGGACTCGGTATATCAGTCGTTACAGCGCTGATTCTTGTTGCTGTTGCGGTTCTTCTGAAAAAGAGAAAGAAGAATCAGCCTCAGCCTGTCGCAGTGACAAGCGGAAGCGTTGTACCCGAAACTGCATCTATGGAAACGCCGGAAATCGGCAATGATTCTGCTGAAGAAACATCCGAAACTTCGATAGATAAACCCGAATCAACCGAAAGCGACGAAACCGAATAATTAAAGCAAATGCGCTGCCGTATAAACTGCGGCGGCGCATTTTAAAAGAGGTAAACGAATGCTGAAATTCAACAGTGACGGCAAGTTCACAATAATGCAGATAAGCGACGCGCAGGATCTCCCGCTCGTTCGCAAAAGCCTTGTCCAGATGATAAACAGAGCCTGCGATGTTCTGCGCCCCGATCTCGTACTGTTCACGGGCGACAACATACTCGGCAACCATATAAACGATGCAGTTATAGGCACAAGGCAGGTAGCTTCAGGTCATGACGCAACAAGGAAGCGTGTGGAGCGGGCAATAAGTCATATTATTCTGCCGCTTGAAGCAAGACGAATCCCGTTTGCCGTGCTGTACGGAAATCACGATGACATGGACTGCATAGAAAAATCCGAGCAGTCGAAAATATACGGCAGCTATTCATCGTGCGTCGGAAGCGGCGCAGATGTCGGCGCGGGATGCGGAACTTATGATATCCCGATAATGTCGTCGGACGGAACGCGGCGCGCTTTTACCGTGTGGATGCTTGATTCCGCAGGAAAAGGCGCAGACGGCAATTGGTACACAACCATAAGCCGCAACAAAATAGATTGGATGCTCCGAAAGAATGAGAAAATCAAAAAAGATTCCGGCATTCTCCCCTCTCTTGTATTTCAGCATGTCCCGATTCCGGAGACTATGCAACTCATACGGGAGTGCGAAAAAAATAATGAGTGCATAGAGCATGACGGGCGATTTTATAAGCTTGACCCCCAAAAAGCCCACGGCACCCTCGGTGAATATCCCGATGTATGCTCTGAAAATGTCGGCGAATTTGAAGCATTGAAAGAAATGGAAGGCGTGCTCGCCGCGGTTGCGGGGCACGATCATCTCAATTGCTTCAAAGGCAGAGTCAATGATATTGACATAATTCAAACCGCCTGCGCGTCATTCCGATGCTACGGCAACGAGATGCGCGGCGTGCGTGTTTTTGAACTCGATGAAAACAAGCCGTTTGAATATCGCACAAGAACGGTAACATATTTTGATCTGTTTAAAAAGACTCCTCTTTCGGTGATGCGATACATAAACGATGCGGACGACAAGGAAAAGCTCAAATACGGCATATGGGCGGGAACCGCGGCAACCGCCGCCGTCGGCGCTCTTATGATAGCGCTCGGCAAAAGGAAATAAAAAACAGGAAGTATGGCTTTGAGTCATACTTCCTTTGCTTTTTTAATCAAGATGATATCTCGGTTTGCCGACGCTCTTTTTGCCATATTCGATGGCTTCCGTCGGGCAGAGGCAGATGCACGCCATGCAGTGGGTGCAATTCTTGCCCCAAACGGGTTTGCTGTTTTTTAATTCAATGTTATTGAGCGGACACATTTTTGCACACTTGCCGCATCCGATGCATTTGTCATTTGCCGTAAATGCATCCGCCTTGACGAAAAATTTATAGAATACCGGGTTGACTATATCGCTCATAAGCTTATCATAGGCATTTCTGCGCGGTTGAGCGAATTTCTTTTCGGCTTTTATAGTCTCCGAAGCGTCTGTGATATCCGGCTGAGCCTTTTCTATTATCCGCGCCGCCTGTTCAGCATTCGGCACACCGAACATAGCAACATAATTTTCAGGCATCACTATCTGCTTGACGCCCATATAGTCAAATGACTTTCTTGAGCATAACCGCCTGATGTATTTGTCCGCATCGCCTATCTCGCCGCCGCAATCCATAACGAACCACACCTTAAAGCTTCCGCTGAACGGTGTCTCGTCTATCCACTTCTCGACAATGCGCGGAATACGCCAACCGTAAGTCGGAACGACAAAAACGAGCCTACAGTCTGCGCTTATCTCCGATATATCCCACGCTTTAATTCTTTCGTTCATATTCAGCAGCCCGTCGCCGAGCGAATCGGCAATCTTGCGTGCGATATATCTGCTGTTGCCAGTTCCCGTAAAAAACAAAATCATATTATCATCTCCGAGCTAAATATCTTTTCAAATTATATCAAATATAGTTCAACCGATGCAACATATATTTTGTTAACAAATTTCAAATATCATCTTTCAAGACTTGTCTTAAAATTTATTAACTTTGTATGAACATTTATATAAATATATTGACAAGTTTCCAAAACCGGTATATTATAGGAACAGAAAACAAAAGGAGTTGATACTCTTGAAGAAAACATTATACAGTTTGATGCTCAGCGACGAAGTCGTCCGCGAAGCGGATAGACTCGCGCACCAAAAGGGCACCAACCGATCAAATTTAATAAATCAGATACTTGCCGAATATTTCGGCATGGTCACGCCGCAGAGGCGCATAAACGACGTATTCCAGGCTATCGAAGAAGCGGTTGCCTCATACGGACAGCTTGTGCCGTTCTTTACTCCGAACGACCTTACAATGTCGCTCAAGAGCAGTCTGGAATATAAATACCGCCCCACCGTCAAATATGAAGTGGAGCTGTATGAAAACGGGCAGGATTCCATCGGCGAGCTGTCGGTGATATTCCGCACGCAGAGCGCCGCGCTTATCTCCGACATGACCGACTTTTTCCGCCTGTGGCACAGCATAGAACAAAAATATCTCCCCCACTACGGAGTGGAGAATGTTGACTATGCCCTTTATTATAACAAGTTCTGCCGCAGTATAGTCGTGCCGAAGAAGAACTCCTCGACCGAGGAGCTCGCGCAGGCTATATCCGGATATATAGAACTGTTTGACAAACTTATGAAAGGCTTCCTTGCCGGCAGATATTCTCCGGCAGATATCGAGCACTGCTACGCCGAATACATCGCGCGGCAGTCAATAATAATATAACTCAAAACTCAGACTAAGCAGGTGATTTTATGAACACTCAGAACTATACTCAGAAGACCGTTGAGGCAATACAGAACGCGCAGAACATAGCAAGAGAGAACGACAACCAGTCGCTCGTCCCCGAGCATCTGCTCTACTCTCTGCTTGATCAGGACGGCGGACTCATCCCCTCCCTGTTCGGCAAGATGGGCGTTGACTGCAACACCGTTCTCGGCGAGCTTGATTCTTATATTGCTACTCTCCCGAAGGTTTCCGGCGGCGAGATGTATCTCTCTTCGGAGACCGACCGCGTTATCCGCACCGCCGAAAAGACGGCAAAGAGCATGAACGACGAATATGTTTCGGTTGAGCATCTTATGCTTGGCATATTCACGAACATGACTCCGGAAATCAGAAAAATATTCAATACCCACGGCATAACCAAAAACGCTTTTGTCGATGAGCTTTCAAAGGTCAAGACAAGCCCGGTAACCAGTGATAACCCCGAGGATACTTACGACGCACTTTCAAAATACGGAACCGATCTTGTCAAACGCGCACGTGAAAACGAGCTTGACCCCGTTATCGGCCGTGACACGGAGATAAGAAATGTCATTCGTATTCTTTCGAGAAAAACCAAGAACAATCCCGTGCTTATCGGCGAGCCCGGCGTCGGCAAGACCGCTATCGCCGAGGGTCTCGCGCAGAGAATAGTACGCGGCGATGTGCCCGAGGGACTTAAAGACAAGACTGTTTTCAGCCTTGATATGGGTTCTCTTATCGCCGGCGCAAAGTATCGCGGCGAGTTTGAAGAGAGACTCAAGGCTGTGCTCGAAGAGATAAAGAAATCCGAGGGCAGGATACTGCTCTTCATCGATGAGCTGCACACGATAGTCGGCGCAGGCAAGACCGAAGGCAGCATGGACGCAGGTAACCTTTTGAAGCCCATGCTTGCAAGGGGCGAGCTGCACTGCATCGGCGCAACTACACTCGACGAATACCGCAAATATATTGAAAAGGACGCCGCACTTGAGCGTCGTTTCCAGCCCGTTATGGTAAACGAGCCTACTGTTGAAGACACGATTTCGATACTCAGAGGACTCAAGGAGCGCTACGAAGTTTATCACGGCGTTCGCATACATGACAGCGCGCTTGTCGCCGCCGCTACCCTTTCGGACAGATATATTACCGACCGTTTCCTGCCCGACAAGGCAATCGACCTTGTCGATGAGGCGTGCGCTTCCATCCGCACCGAGATCGACTCCATGCCCTCGGAGCTTGACGATGTACGCCGTAAGATAATGCAGCTTGAAATCGAAGAGATGGCGCTGAAGAAAGAGACCGACAAGCTCTCCAAGGAGCGCCTTGAGAAGCTCGGCGCCGAGCTTGCCGAATATAAAGACAAGTTCAATGAGATGAAGTCGCGCTGGGAAGCTGAAAAGCAGAGCGTTGACGAGGTCAAGAAGCTCAAGTCGGAAATCGAGCAGACTCACGCAGATATTGAGCAGGCTCAGCTTCACTACGAATACGAAAAAGCGGCAAAACTCAAATATTACGATCTGCCCTCTCTTGAAAAACGTCTCGCAGAAGCTGAAAAGAAGAGCGAGCAGCGCACCGAAAACACTCTCGTTCACGACACCGTGACCGAGGAAGAGATAGCAACCATAGTCGCAAAATGGACCGGCATACCCGTTGCAAAGCTCATGGAGGGCGAGCGTGAGAAGCTGCTCCACCTCGACGATGTTATCCATCAGCGCGTTGTCGGTCAGGACGAAGCGGTTCAGAAAGTCACAGAGGCTATCCTCCGCTCCCGTGCAGGCATATCCGACCCCAACAAGCCTATCGGCAGCTTCCTGTTCTTAGGTCCCACCGGCGTCGGCAAGACGGAGCTTGCGAAGGCTCTTGCAGACTGCCTGTTTGACGACGAGCACAACATGGTTCGTATCGATATGACCGAATACATGGAGAAATACTCAGTCTCCCGTCTTATCGGAGCGCCGCCCGGATATGTCGGATACGATGAGGGCGGTCAGCTTACTGAGGCGGTACGCCGTAAACCCTATTCCGTCGTGCTGTTCGACGAGATTGAAAAGGCACACCCGGATGTATTCAACATTCTGCTCCAGGTGCTCGACGACGGTCGTATAACCGATAGTCAGGGACGCACCGTGGACTTCAAGAACACGATAATCATCCTCACCTCGAACCTCGGCAGCCAGTATCTGCTCGACGGCATCGACGAGAACGGCAACATCTCTGAGGAGGCGCGCGAGGGCGTTATGAACGAGCTGCGCCGCAGCTTCCGTCCCGAGTTTCTCAACCGTCTTGACGAAACGATATTCTTCCGCCCGTTGACGAAAGACAACCTCAAGGGCATCATCGATATCATGCTCGACTCCCTCAAGAAGCGTCTTGCGGACAAGAGCCTCGGACTCGAGGTTACCGATGCCGCCAAGGAGCTCATCATCGACCGCGGATTCGATCCCGTTTACGGTGCAAGACCGCTTCGCAGATACCTGCAGAGCAGCCTCGAGACCCTTGTCGCGAGAAAGATTCTCTCCGGCGACCTTGACGCGGATTCGACCATAACCGTTGATGTTGAAAACGGCGAGCTCGTCTGCAAATAACAAAATTATAATGCCCGACTGCATGGCGCAAAAGCTGTGCGGTCGGGCAGTTTTTTATATCAAAATGCCGCTTGAGTAAAATATACCTGTATGTTACACTGCAATTGATATAAAAAGAACCGAAAAGGGTCCTGATATGAAATTTTTCAAAAAAGTCGGAAGCGCGATAAACACCGCGCTGATTGAAGAAATCGGCAATCAGGTGCAGTATTTCAGGATTCAGGCTTTCGTTGACGGCGAATGGAAAACCGTGTATCAGAGCGAAAAGATACAGGATATGCGCCTGTGCGGCTTTGACGCAGTGACCACAGACCGCATAAGGCTCTCGATAGACAAATTCCGCGACGACGCCGTGCCGGCAAACATAAAATCGCTCAAGCTTTACAATGAGCCCAAGCGCAATGCAGAGGGATTTGAAGTATCGGCTTATCAGCGGCTCGACGGAGATGTTCCGATGGAGATACTCGCCAAGGGCGACGAATATGCCAGAAACTATGCGAAGTTCTATGATGTGTACAGCACAGTTATCGTCTTTGCCGCCGTTCACTGGGACGAAAACGGCAATATGAACTTTGGCGAGATGGGCGAAGAGAAGTTTGCGCAAGAACTGACCGCGCTCAAAGAAATAATCGCCAAGCGTCAGAATCAAAGCCACCGCGTGAAACTCATAGTAACCGCACTTGCCGACGGCGCATGGGGCGACGGTCACAATGGAGTCAATGTCTATATGGCATCCCACTGGGAAAAGGTCGCCGATCAAATAACCGCGCTCGTGAAAAAATATGACTTTGACGGCGTGGATATCGACTGGGAATATCCCGCAAGCGCAGACGACTGGAAAGTATACAACAGCTTCATTCAGAAGCTCCACCGCGACCTGAAAGCATATAAAGAGGACTTGATAATATCAAGCGCGCTTTCTTCCGGTGCGCTCGGGCTTTCAAAGGAGACTTTTGACTGCCTCGATCAGGTTCAGTTCATGGCGTATGACGGAAACGACGAGGACGGATATCAGAGTTCCCTCCAGCAAGCCGAAGAGGGACTGCGCGACTTCGAGAAAAACGGCGCGGATATCAGCAAAATAAACATCGGAATCGCCATTTACGGCAGACCGATAAGCGGCGCACCTTACTGGGCATCGTGGCGCACGCTCGAAAGCGCGAACTACTGGGACAGCAAGTATTACAACGTCCCCGACGCCGGTCAGATATATGACGGCACATTCTGCTCCCCTGCTCTCGCAGGCGACAAGACGGCATATGCTCTGCTCAGCGGAGCGGGCGGAGTTATGGTCTTCCGTGTGGGCTGCGACAGGCTTATGGACGACCCGAATTCCGTCACCGGCGGCATTGAAGACACGCTCAACAGATATGTAACAGGTTAGTAAAATCAAAAGCAGGCGGGAAAAATTCTCGCCTGCTTTTGATATACGCAACAAGCAGAGGACTGCCACCGCTTTCACGGTGACAGTCCAACTGCTAAGAGATATGAGAACAGAGGTATTCAAAATTAGTGATATCGTTCAGGCGAGGCTGAAATCGAATTTCATCGCAAGAGTCTCGAAGAGCTTTTGCATCACGCCGTCTGCGATACTG
>FR888209.1 GCA_000431775.1 Clostridium sp. CAG:413
AACCAATAATAAGTGGATCGACGTGATATATGACAATGTTTATGACGGAACACATACTGTGCAACTGTCCGATAAAGGCACGTACAGAGTGACGAGCGAGTTTGTCGTGTATGGCTCCGGCGGCCCGGCAGATACCGTAACCGAAACAGCAACAACCGAATACAAGTAAGCTGTGACAAAAACAGAGGCACCTTTTGAAAACCGTTTTACTTATAGGCTCAAAGGTGCCTCTTGTGTTTTTATGTAACGAAAGGAATTCGAATGAAAAAGACAAAATTTTTATTAAAAGCAATCGCCTTTTCCTTGGCTTTTATAGCCGTTTTCCAAATCCTTCCGCTGTCAACAATCGCCACAGAACTCAACAATAGCGATATTGAAGAAATTGCAACTGCACAAGCAGCAGAGAAATACTTACCCGAGATTATCGGGGAAGAGAAAACCCTCAGGGATGAATACACAAAGCATTTTCGCCGTGAAGACGGCTCTTTTGTCGCAGCAGTATATAGTGAGCCCGTTCATTATATAAGAAACGGCGAGTGGAGAGATGTCGATAACACTCCTGTTATCAGCAGAAACAATGCCGGTACGGCTGTTATGAGTGCGAACGCAAATGTTAATGCATATGCGAGTAACTCCAAATATTCAATATCCAAAACTCCTACTCCCGTCACGTTCCCGGATGATATCGGAGAGGGGAGAATAACTATAACCAAGGGCGACAACGTCATCTCCTTCGGTGCAAAGGATACGGGTCGGAGTGTTATGTCGTCTGCGGCCAT
>FR888210.1 GCA_000431775.1 Clostridium sp. CAG:413
TTGATTTCAGCTTTCACTTTATCCAAATCACTGCAAGTCAAGATTGGAATCAGCCGGTTGATTTCGTCAATGCTCCTATCCCACCACTTGAATCTCAGCAGCAATTCAATCAGTTCATCGTCAAAGCGTTTTTGAATTGCTCTTGCAGGATTCCTAACGACCTTCTTGCAGGATTCCCAACGACCTTCGTATATGGTGGAACATCACTTCCCACAACGCTGTTTGCACCAATGATTGCACCATCTCCAATGTGAACGCCGGGAAGGATTACCGAATTTTGCCCGATCCAAACATCATTTTCGATAACGGTATCTCCTTTTAATGGCAGATCCGTCTTTGCAGGCGGCGACATTTCCCATCCCTCCAAGGTATAGAACGGGAATGTAGAGACGGCGTTCATCTGATGGTTTGCACCGTTCATCACAAACTCAACTCCGGCGGCGATTTGACAGAACTTTCCGATGATGAGTTTGTCATCATTCCACTCGTATAAGTGTGAAACATGACTTTCAAAATCCGAATCGGCAATATAAGTAAAGTCCCCGACAATAATATTCGGATTTGTAATCGTCGGCTTCACATATATTTCTTTATCATACCCTGCAATTGGATGGATTGTATTGGGGTTTGGGTGTTTTCCGTCTTTCATCTTAACTACCTCTTCAAATTCCGATTGAGATTTCACCTGTTTTAAGAGATTTAA
>FR888211.1 GCA_000431775.1 Clostridium sp. CAG:413
CCGCAGGTCATGCCGTCGGCGGAGGGGATGAGTTCGAAGCCGCTGCCGCTCATGCTCCACTCGACCCTTGCTCCCTCCGGCAGGTCGGTCACATTCGCATGAAGATTCAGCGTGAACCCGTAGCTGACCGTCGTGACGGAGGGAGTGTTGATCGAAAATTTACCGTTCATCGTGAGAAAATCCAGCTTCGGTATTTCTTTGCTTTCTTTTTCTTTACACTTGCCGCAAACACGCACTTCCGTTCCGCTTGCATCCAAAGTAGGTTTGCTTATAACCGTCCACTCGCTCCATGTGTGACCGGTTGCAGGAAGAATTTTTCCCATCTCTACAAGTTCTTCGCAATTTTTGCAGTATTTATCCCCGGAATATCCATCGGCAGTGCAATTCGCTTCTTGATAATTCTTCAGCTCAAAATCGCCGTGTTTTTTACCAACGCCCCGAAATTCTGCTTTTTGGCATACCGAGCAAATCCTTTTCTCAACGCCGTATTCAAAGCAGGTGGGCGTATTGACGACCTTCCAATCGCCGAATTTGTGTCCAACCTCATTGCAATTACTTGAAGATTCGCTGCTGTAATCGCACGAGATTTCTTCACCGTCACTTGACTTCAGTTTATATGCGGTGTCATCGTTTTCTGTCCCGGCAGGAATGGAGCCACTGAATTTCTCTCTCTTTTTAATAGCAATGTCGTAGAATTCAACGTCTTTTTCTGCCTGATCATCAGAGAAATCCGTTACATAATAATCCATTTTGCCGTTTGTGCGAGCGGAAATTTCAACCTTGTATTCATCATCCGAAGAATAGCAGAACGACTTCTTGCCATCGTAATTCATGACGGTTATTGACGGGTCGCATTCAACGATTATGTCGTTTATTATTGAAAGAACAAGATTATTTGCTTTGTCATAGACGTTAACATCTACGGGACACTGAACGCTCACATATTTTATGTTGTCCGATCTCAAAATGCCGCTATGGCACTTCTCGTCGACCCACGCTTTTTTATAGAATGTAGCATATTTCATATCCTCCTTCTCCTTTTGAGCGGAGCAAAAATCAAAGCTGCATTCATAAAGATAAGTGTTTGTGGCTTTCAAAACGCTAAAGGCAAAGTCATAATTCTTTGCATTCTCATATGTTTTATTTCTCTGAAGTTTGTTGCCGTATGATTTCACTACTTTGCCCAGCGCATTTTCAAAAGGCGCAACATATGCCATAAAATAATACGGGGTCGACGCTTTGCCCATGGGCAGAAGCGTATTTAAAACCTTATATGTAGTGTTGTAGGAAAACGTTACCCAAAACGCAGATTTGCCGAGCACACCGGGGTCGCAGCCGAGAACCTTAGACAACATATTATATGACCAGTTTTGAAGATGTTTTTTCAGCACCAGGTCATATGTCATCCACGCCATGTCCTCGGTCAGCGACAATGACCACGCCAAGATCTCGTTATCATCCATCGCCATAGCGTAGTATTTGTTGAGAGCGCCTCTAAACCAGTCGGCATACTTGCGATTGGTTTTCTCCATTTCTGTGGCGCTGCTGTAAAGAATATTGAAAATCTCGGAATTTACCGTTTTAAAACTTACCGCTGCGGTGTAAGCGTCATTGGCCGTTTTAAATGCCTTTACGATATCGGCGCCTTTTAGAATATAGTCAACAATATCGTTTGCTTTGTTCAGCTCATTAAATATCTTTTTTATCGAGTCGGCATTTTCATCAAAGCCCTCTTGCAGTATTTTGCGGAGTATTGCCTCCGTCCCTTCGGATAGCTTGTAATCCGGGTCGGTAAAGAATCCCTTGATCTCCAGCTCTTTGTCGGCAGTTGTGATACTCTTTTTCCATTCATCCGTCGTCTTGAGTATCTTTTCAATAGCGCCGTAATGCTTATTATAAAGTTCAAAGGCTGTAAGGTTGATATCCTTTTTAAGCGTTGAGTTGCTGTTGTTTATCATCATTATCAGATCGGCAAGGAAAAGCTGATAATAATCCGCCGATATGGTCAGATCGTCAAACTTGAATGTAGCTATTTCGCCGATATCACCGACAACATCCCAAGTCTTGAATGCCCAAAGTCTTTTGCTTTGTTCACCAGACCAAACGGTATTATAGAACCCGTTGTCAGCTACAAATGAATCATATTTTTGACTGTAGTAGCTGACATGCTCCTGCGTATATTCTTCGTCGGTTATGAATCTTGTTCCCTCAGGCAACTCATAGAGCTTGATTGCAGGACGGATGCCGCAAAGATTCTGTATATATGCATCTGCGCTAAGACACCCTTCGCGCATATTACATACATTAGGATAATTTCCTGGATTTCTAAGCCAATATCCTTTTGCTCCACCAAGTTTTAAATCAGAAGCAAAATCAGTAAGCACATCTGTATCCCAGAAATCCGCGCTTTTCTTATTCCAAGTATATGCTTCCCGTGTGGATATCGCAAAAACCTTTGCAACAGTGTCTACGTCCCCTCCACCATATGTTCCGCCGTCTGTTATCAGCGTAGATGTCCTAATTTGTGCCTTTTCTGCTATAGTAAAGGCCTCATTAAGAAAAGAACTATTCAGCCAACTTTTTAAATAACTCGTCGACCAGGTTGCCTCCGAAACGGAACGTCCATATTTTTGATAATTTAAAATCTTTTCAGAAAAAAGAAATAATCCGTCTTCGCCGTTTGAAAGAATACGCCATTGTATAGGCTCATACTTATAAAACTGGACCTTACCGCTATTTGTTTTGTATCTAAGGTATCTATCACCACCATAATAAACGTATCCATTTTCATCTTGCGGCTGTTCGCCCAAGGCGGCTATCAGTTGTGGTTTAGATACTCGAGTTTGAGGGTATGAACCAAATGTTATTAATTCACCGCCCAAATTGATGCTTGAATTATTAGCGGTTGATATAAAGCCGCCAACCGAGACCGTGCCGAATACCATTATCATGCATAACA
>FR888212.1 GCA_000431775.1 Clostridium sp. CAG:413
AACAACAAATCCGAACCCCTCGCCAACCGGCATTAGGTTCGGATTTGTACTGTTTGGTGGACCTGAAGGGATTCGAACCCACGACCTCTCGGATGCGAACCGAACGCTCTCCCAACTGAGCTACAGGCCCATACTATTCGGATGTTATCCATAATGCTCTGAAATTATAACTCTTTTTTGCCGTCTTGTCAACACCGTATTTTCAAAACGGTGAGATTTTTCCCCGCCGCTCGGCGGTGAGCGGTCGCGGAGCGACAGCGGTATGATAAAACTGAGCTTATTTCTTCATGAAACTGCGGCAGATTTCGTCGAATTCCCCGCGGTTTGCAAGTAGGCGGCGTATCTCCGCGAGAGCCGCGGCGTTCTGAGCCGAGGCAAGGCGCAGCTTCAGATATCCGCCCTCGCCGTATTTCTCCGCCACATGGGAGTGCGCCCGCTCGATCTGCCCGGCCTCGTCAAGCTCCGGGTAATTCGCAAGACCGTATTGCACCGTGCGGCGCAGCACTGTCATCGGGTCAAGCTGCCTGTCCGCTTCGCTGACTATCAGCCCATAGATCGAGCGAGGCTCGTGCTTCGATGAGGCGCGGTGATCCTCGACCGCCTGCGCCATCGTCTCTATCTGCTCCGCCGTGAAGAATTCACGCAGGGCGGCATCGCGGCGCATGAGGCGACCCGATGAAAGCTCGTGACCGTCCCTGCCGAAGCACAGCCCGAGATCGTGGCAGGCGGCGACGGCGTAGACCATGTCGATATCGACGTCAAAATTTTCCGCCAGCTCCATGCTCTTTGAAATGACCGCCAGCGCATGGTCGACTCGGTGACCGGCGTCGAAATCCTCATACTGCGGCAGGATGCTGCCCTCAATATATTCTTTCAGTCTTTCGTTCACTGCCATAATCGCTCCTTTGTTGTTTCCGAAGAGGATTATATCAATTTTTCAGTTGCCTGTCAATTCGTGAGGCTGTGTAAATCCCGATATTTGTCGGTTGACCGACGCCCTCGGCGGGGCTATAATAAAGCCGTCGAAAGGGGGACATCTAAAATGCTTGCGATCATAGCAATGATCAGCGACCTGCCGGCGATGATAGCCGCCGTCGTTGAGAAGCTCACGGGAGCCGATCTCTCGGGCATTGTGCAGATGAGCAACGAAGCCATAGCGAAGCTCCTTGAGCTTGCCGACAAGATCTTTTGATCAGCCAAACCGCACCCCCGCCTTGCGCTTGATGCAGGGCGGGGGTGCAATATTATTTAAAATGTATACAGAATAGCGTAAATCTATTATTGCAAGTTGTGCGTCTGATCGGTGCGCAAAACGATGACGAAAAGTAACGATTTCTTGCACTATACCTAAGGGAAAAAATCTGCTATAAATTATATTGTAGTATTTTAAATATTGGTGTCGAAATAACAAGTGGATAAGTTTTACAAAGGAATTATTGCTGTTTATCATTTGGAGGGTCACTATGAAAATTAAGGTTGCAATACTTGATGAGAATGTCAGCTATTTGAACAGATTGGCCGCTGCATTTGCCAGCAGATTTGCAGAGAAGCTTGAGGTGTATTCATTTTCAAACCAGGAATCTGCGTTGACCAGTTTGCAAAACAACAGGATAGATGTTTTCCTCTCCAGCGACCGTTTTGATATTGACTATAATAGGTTGCCAAAAAGATGTGGATTTTCATATTTGGTTGATTCGGCCGGAATTGAGTCATTTAAGGAAAAACCTACGATATGCCGATTCCAAAAGGTTGAGATGATATACAAAGAGATATTAGGAATTTTCTCTGATATTTCACCAGATACAATTAAATTTGAAACCGGCGACGGCGGAGCAATTGTTTCCTTTATGTCGACCTGTGGAGGAGCAGGAAGTTCTACAGTTGCGGCAGCGTTTGCCAAAAGGCAAGCAATGTTTGGTAAAAAAGTTTTATATCTCAATCTTGAGCAATTCGGTAGTGCAGAATCGTTTTTTGATGGAGAAGGACAATTTGGACTTAGTGATGTGATTTTTGCCGTTAAAAGTAAGAAATCAAATTTAGCCCTAAAAATGGAGAGCTATATTAAAACAGACCCCTCCGGTGTATATTTCTATTCTGCTGCCAAAAATCCGCTTGATATCATTGAAATCGGTAGCGAAGATATTGATAGTTTGGTTGCGGCCATGAGGGCAATAGGTTCGTTTGACATAATTGTTGTTGATGCGGATTTTTCAATTTCTGCGGATGCAATAGAACTTATAAAGCAGTCAACGGCTACAGTTTTTGTCTCAACAGGTACTGACATAGCTAACACGAAATTTTTGCGAGCGATCAGTGCTCTGGAAACTTATGAGCAGCAGAATGACGTAAGCGTTTTGGGTAAGATTTTGCTACTTTATAATAGATTCAGCAGCGAGGTTTGCAAAATGCTTTCAGATTCGCCGGTCAGAGTTTGCGGAGGAATCTCGAGAATCGAAAATGCAAGCGAGAGACGAGTGGTGGAGCAGGTTATGCAGAATAATGTGCTTGATAAAATATTCGGATGAGGTGTTGAGTCTTGAATGCAGAGAGAGAAGCTGCGCTTATTGCGGAGATAAAAGGCTATGTTGTTGAGAATTTGCCGCTAAATAAAATGGAAGACGATGAACTTGAGGATAAAGTGGAGGAGATTGTCAGATCTAGAGTGGCAAATGAGTATTGCCCTATTACTCAAATACTTTCAATAGTCAATCAGGTATACAGCTCAATAAGAGGTTTTGGCTTGCTTGATACGATCATAAGCGACGATACAATAACTGAAGTTATGATTAACGGGCCGGAGAATATTTTTATTGAGCAAAACGGTCGTCTTTTTAAGCTGGATAAACAATTTGAGAGTCAAAGAAGACTTGAAGATGTTATACAGAGGATTGTTGGCCTTGCCGGCAGGGAGGTCAACCAGGCGAATCCGATATGTGACACGAGACTTCCGGATGGCTCTCGTGTTAATGTTGTGTTGCCGCCGATCGCCCTGTGCGGGCCGACAATCACTATTCGTAAATTCTCTAAAACTCCTATGACGATCGAGAAGCTGATACAATACGGCTCAATAACTAAAGAAATAGCTGCTCAACTTGAGAAACTCGTTAAAGCTAAATACAATATTTTTATCAGTGGAGGTACCGGATCAGGTAAAACGACTTTCCTTAATGCCCTGTCAAATTACATACCAAAAGAGGAGAGGGTTATAACCATTGAGGACTCTGCAGAGCTTCAGATAACCGGTATTGATAACCTTGTGAGCATGGAGACGAGAAATGCAAATGCTGCTGGTGTAGGTCAGATAACCATAAGAGACTTGATAAAATCATCTCTGCGAATGAGACCTGAGCGCATAGTGGTCGGCGAAGTTCGCGGAGGCGAAGCGCTTGATATGCTTCAGGCGATGAATACCGGTCACGACGGCTCGCTTTCAACAGGCCACGCGAACTCGGTAAAAGATATGCTCAGCAGACTTGAGACTATGGTGCTGCAGGGTGCTGACGGCTTGCCGCTTGAGGCGATACGTCAGCAGATAGCTTCTGCCGTTGATATAATCATACACCTTTCAAGACTTCGTGACCATTCGAGGAAAACTATGGAGATATGCGAAGTTACGGGATATCAAAACGGCGAAATACAATTAAATCCGCTTTATGTTTTTGAAGAAGACGAAAGGTCAACTCTCTCAAAAGTTTCAGGCTCACTCAAACGAACGGCTAACCCAATGGTAAATGTGCAAAAACTTAGGCTGGCGGGTCTCACAACAGATATATAGGAGGACTGTGCTATGAAGATTAGTATTTTTAAAAAAGAAGAAAAAGAGCCTCCTGAGCCGCAGTATTATACCTCGGCTACTAATATGCCTACATTAAACTATAAAGTGTATTACATGAGTAAAGTAGAAAAACTGCTTTATTCTCTTTTGGCGTTTGCTGTGGGTGCCGGAGTTGGCTATCTGTTTTACGGCGGAATGGGCAAGAACGAATTCGGTGAGGCAACGACCACAACATATGTTCTGAATACGGTTATTTCGTGCATTGTCGGCGCAATAGCGGCAAAGCTCTTTATTCCGATAAGGACCAAACAGATAATTGACAAGCGTCGCAAGCAGCTCAGTGTCCAATTCAGGGATATGCTGGATTCGTTGAATACTTCACTGGGGTCAGGCAAAAATGTGCCGGATTCTTTCTCGACGGTTTACGGTGACATGAAGCTACAGTACGAAGAAGGGGCGTTTATCCTGAATGAGCTGGAAATTATCCTCTCCGGTATGCAGAATAATATTGCAATTGAGGATATGCTCTACGACTTCGGCACAAGAAGCGGTATTGATGATATAAAGAGCTTCGCCGATGTTTTTAAGATAAGTTACCGTAAGGGCGGCAACATGAAAGATATAATTCGCAATACCCATGCGATTCTTTCAGATAAAATGGAGATCAAAGAAGAGATAGAAACCACAGTCTCTGCAAGTAAAATGGAGCAAAACATTATGCTTGTTATGCCGATTTTAATTATCGGCATGATAAAAGTTATGAGTCCGGAGTTCGCGGATAATTTCACAACATTTGCCGGCATTGCTTCCACGACGGTTGCTATTGCTCTCTTTATCGCGGCATATTTCATCGGCAAGAAGATACTTGATATCAAGATCTGAAACGGAGGCCAAAAGAATGTTTTTATCTGTAGTAGATATTGCGATAATTATCCTGGGCTTTGTCTGGCTTGCCATATGGATGTTCTTTTACATAAAGGGTAAAAAGAATGCGGAGCTTTTTGAGGGGCTTGACGAAACGGAATTTCGACTTAAGGATATATATTTTGTCGGCTATGAGGTGCTGGAGACTTTTAAGTATAAATATCGCTCAAGGGCAGACAGACGTCTTAAGCGAGAGATAGAGGTGCTTTATGACCCGAGATATGTTGACTATTATCTGCGGGTGATTCATGCGCAAAAGATGACCGTAGCCATGACAATTCTTCAGTTTGCCTTTATCGCCTACGGGCTGACGCAGGAAATACTTATATTCTTTATTTTAGTCGGTATGGCGGGCCTGATGTATTATTACTTTGGCACAATGACCACCAAAAAGCTGACCGCAAGGTCAGAGGAGATGCTTTCCGATTTCTCCGAAGTGATTTCAAAGCTGGCGCTTATGACGAATGCCGGCATGATCCTGCGCGAGGCGTGGGAGCTTATCGCCTACGGAGACGAGACGGCGGTGTATAAGGAAATGCAAAAAACCGTTGAGGATATGAGAAACGGTATGTCCGAGATCGACGCATATCACGCGTTCGGCAAGCGCTGCGTGATACCGGAGATCAAGAAATTCTCCGCCACGATAATCCAGGGTGTGACCAAAGGCTCGTCGGAGCTTGTGCTCATGCTGCAGGATCAGAATAAAGAGATCTGGGAGGCCAAGAAGCAGTCGGTCAAGAGGCAGGGCGAGAAGGCGGCGAGCAAGCTGCTCTTCCCCATGGTCGTCATGTTTCTCGGCATCCTCATCATGATCATGATACCGATATTCTCAAATCTGGGAATATAAGTATATAAAAACAGAGGAAAGGAGGGGAAAGAAATGACTAAGAAGATCAATATGGCGGCAATAAGACTCAAGGTCTTTATCGACAGCTTCCTTCATCAGGAGAGGGGCGCGGTTGATATCGTTGCGATTGTCATCCTTATTGCCATTGCTGTTGTTTTGGCTGTTTTCTTTAAAGAGCAAATAGCAAGTCTTTTGAAAACCATGATGAAAACCATTCAAGAGAAAGCAGGCGGACTATCTCAGAATATTTAAGATAGTGCGGCCAAAAGTGCGCCCCGGTATCGGGGCGCACGATCCCCCAAAGATTTAATCCTCCGTCAGGAGTTGAGTTATATGATCAAAAAATTTATTAAAGAAGAAAAAGCGGTTGCAACCATAGTGGAGGCGACCATAGTGTTCCCCGTCATGTTTTTGGTTATTATCTTTATGCTGTTTATGGGGAACGCCTATTATCAGATGTCACGCATAGACGCTATCGTTGCCGAGTGTGCGATGGAGGGTGCCGCCGCCTGCACCGACCCATTCTATTATCGCGTACGCGATGAAGTGAAAAAGAGCGGCGATGCTCCGATAAGCAATAACGATATACAGCCGTATCGTTATGTTATCGGAGTTAACGGCAACTCGGGCAATATCAAAGAGGTACGAATAAAGATCGAGGAGAAGCTGACAAAGGCGATCAAGGATACGGGCTTTTTCGGCGGCATGAAGCCGACGATAACGGCTCATCAAGTGCAGTATAAGAGCAATTTCTTTTACGCCACCTTCGCCGTCGAGGTGCATTATCGTATAACAATTCCGGTAAGGCTGCTCGGCGAGCGGAATTTTGAGATATTAAAGAGCTCGGCACGTTCCGAGGTTGCAGTCAATGACCCGGCGGATTTCATACTCAATACCGATATGGTTTTGGATTATATAGAGGGTTCCAAGACAGGCCAAAAGGCGATTCAAAAGATCCAGGAAGCCATGGGTAAGGTCAGAGAATTTCTCAATCTCTAAAGTGAGGAGGCAGAGCAATGTTTCACGGATTTAAGAAGACAAAGGGAGTTATATCCATTTTCCTTGTAATAATACTCGTACCTATGCTGACTGCGAGCAGCCTGTTTGTCGATGTCAGCAAGATGGTGCTGGCTCATTCGGTAGCCGAGTCGGCAGCGGATCTGGCGCTGAATACCGTGCTTACTCATTATGATAAGGAGCTGAATGAGTACTTCGGCCTTATCGCTTCGGCTCAGAGCATGGATGAGGCATATAAGACAGCTAAAGATTTCTTTGTCTCATGTATGAAATCGCAGGAGATAAGCGAAGAGGATGCATCAAACCTTACAAACGCTCTGAATAAGTATCTGTTCAGCAATTCCTCGGAGGGCTTTTCGGATTTTCTCGGTATTTATACCGATGAGGACAGTCTTGATGTTGAACCGATTAAAAACGGCAATCTTGCCAACCCCGCTGTGTTCAAAACTCAGGTTGTGGAGTTTATGAAGTACAGAGGCCCCATAAATGCTGTCACGGAGTTCTTTAGTTTTCTCAAGAGTAACAGTGAGCAGCTTTCTCAGATGGATGAGATAACGGAAATGACCGAGAAAAAGCAGGAATTCTATGAGGCGGAAAGCGGCCTGATGCAGACACTCTATGATCTGTATAAAAGTCTCAAGGAGTATGATGCGTGCAATCTTACTGCCGAGACGCTGAGGACGGTTCATAATAATATCAAGCACGGTGCCAAATATGAGGGGGCCTACCGGGAAATCCACAAAAACATCATCAGCAACGCTATAAATACGGAATGGTATAACAGCGAATATGAGAAAACAAGTTTTCCGACAGCCAATTTAGCAGGAGCAGCAAAATTGAAAAGCACAAAAGCGACTGTTACCAGCGGGGATTCAACCATCCAGGTAAGTGTACCGGATGTTCAAGCTGCTGCAAATGCTTTGATTAATGCATATAAGGTTTATAAAGACGGAGTTACCACCGTACTTAATGGACTGGAACTCTGCGGAGCCTTGGAGAGCAAAGAGTGCGTATACCATAATAAAAAAGACCAAATCCACGATATACAATATTTCGGAATCGTCGGAGGAACCGTTAAAGGAAGTAATCTGTTTACAAATTTTCAAGCGCAGGTAAATGCCTTTGAAAGAGCATATCTGAATTATGAAGTTACTTGTAAAAAAATGAAGGAATTTGAAAAAAATTACGGGTATGGTTATTCTGATGATATCTCATTAGAGTGGCAAAGCGATTTTCGCAACGATGCAAGATTAACGGAAACTGAGTGCTCTCCGGAAGCTTTTCTTGATAAAGCCACAACGCTGCGAAGAGGGATTTATGGCGACGGCAGTGCGGTAGCTCTCTGTAAAGATATTGATAATCACTTAGCAACAATAGCGGGAAGTATCATTGGAAAAACCTATACAGACCGAACCAGATCTGTGGCGAACAGCATCTCCAAAATCAGCGAAGAGATCAAGGGTTATAAAACGACGCTTGACACGGCGTCAAAGGCGCTTGACACCGCTTTGGTCAATGCGGGCAATGTGTTGGATGCACTTAACGGATATAAGACGGGTCTTGATAATTGGGATAGTGCCGCAAATAAGGCGAGCTTGGACAGTGCCGCAGGCAATGGCAGCATAGTAGAAACGGATAGGGATGAAATCGCAACAAAGAGAAGTAATAAGGTTACTCCCGAAACTAAGAGTGCCAAGCTGCTCGGAGAGATAAAAGAGGATGAGGTTAACGCTCTTGTAACTCGTCTGACGGCTATTAAGGCCAGGATAGATTTTCTGCTTAACGGGCTTGACTGCTGCATATACATAGGCAATAAAATAGAAGATCTTTGGCTTGAGCAAGTGACACAATCTATGAGAGCTTCAAAAGAACTGAACACGAGCAGTTTTATGGAGAAGGATGTTCAAGACAATATAAACGCCTTTGATAAGCTTTACAAAACATATGAAGACAACGAAGTGCTGAAAGAAAACATAATAGAAGCAAACGCCGATAACAATCCGAAGATTGAAAATGGTCAGTTGGCGTTCAGAGACAAGCTTTACAAATACTTTGAAGAGGCAAAGAAAGACCAAGCGACATCCGGTAGAACTGAGGAAAATGCAAAAGAAGATAAAGGAAAGCTCGAAAAAGCCGGGAAAGCAGGAAAGGAAGACAGCCCGGATTTTGAAAGCGGCTCAGTCGGCGGCAGCTCAGATAAGGAGATATCTAAGGAGTTGAATTTGCCATCAAAAGGAACCGGTGACGACGACAAAAGCGCAAAAAAATCAAACAAGCTGTCGGAAGTCAGCAATTTTGTTACTGCGCTGTTTAAGGACTTCAAGGCGACCGCTTCATCGGCAATGGTGAATTTGCGGGATGATTTGCTTTTCTCGGACTATGTGATGAGTATGTTTTCCTATGACACGTTTGAGAGAGAGGGTGTTCTCGACTACGCTGTCAAGGAAGGGTATGAGCTCAGTGGCGTCTTGGATTGGAAAGGCAATATGAGCTCATATTCCGGCGGCTGGAGTGATAATGCAGATCCGACATTCCACTACAATAAAACACTGAGAAATAATCCGATCAACAATAATACTTGCTTCTCCTACGGCAATGAGGTCGAGTACATTCTGTATGGCAAAACGAATGCAGTGAACAAATCAAAGGCATACACAAATATCTACGCCATTCGATTTGCCTGTAACCTGATTCCTGTTTTTAAGGAGTATTGGGGAAATCACACAGTCGCTGAATTGGCAGCGTCGATATCTGCGGCAACTCTCGGAATTATACCTGTTCCTGCCGTTAAGCTGCTTATTTGCCTGGGTGTGCTCGCCGCCGAATCCGCAGTAGATCTAACAGCATTAAGGGAAGGCGTTGGCGTAAAATTCATAAAGACGCGGAGCAACGAAGGAAACGGGCTGTTTATTGATGTTGACAGGTGGATAAACGATGCACTTAGCGGCAAAAAAAACAACAGCAACAGCAGCAACGGTATTATCGGCACAGAGCTCCCATTTTTCAGATACAGCGACTATTTGAGATTTTTCCTGATACTAAAGCTGCTCGGCAGCGGAGAGGACGGCGTTTGCCGACGAACCGCAGATGTTGTGCAGGTCAATATGAAGAAAAGCTTAGGCAAAGAATCTACATTTGCGCTTGCCCAATCAAAGGTCTATTTTAAGATTAATGCGAATGTCAAGGTAAGACCGCTGATGCTTTCGCTGAGCATTAATGCAAGCGAGGCCAATCCGTACACCTCACTCAGCGAATTGGCATCATTTGACTACGAGATGATACGAGGATATTAGGAGGAGAGTACATTGAAAAAATTACTGGCTGCTTTTTTTGCCTTAGCTTTAGTGTTTTCCGTTTCTTCCTGCGGTAAAACGGGAGCGAATTCGGAGAGCGGAGAAGGAGGGTCGCAATCATTGACCGATACCGGAGCGGCAACCACCGCGGAGCAAGAAATAACAGAGAGTGATTCTGCAAGCCAAGAGGGCTTTATAACGGACGAAATCGAAGACGGTATTTGCATTGACGGTTATAACGGTACAGCAAGCGAAATCGTCATTCCGAGCAGCATAGACGGCAAGCCGGTCGTGTCGATAGCGTATCTTGCATTTTGCGGAAATGAGACTATAAAAAAGCTTGTTATACCCGAAACGGTAAAAATGATAGGAACACGAGCTTTTTGGAAGTGCAAGTCTCTGGAAAGCATTACATTCAATGAAGGGATCGAGATTATCGATGAGGGCGCTTTCTCAGACTGTTATAAGATCACAAGCGTAGTCTTTCCTTCAAGCATTAAGGAGATACGCAACAATGCTTTTGTAAAATGTAGCAATTTGAAAACGATTGAGTTTGTCGGCGCACACGATTTGAAAATTCGGCAAAACGCATTCGGAGAGACCGCCGTAGAGAACATAATATTGCCGGAGGGGGTGACGGAAGTCGGGCATGAGGCATTTTCCTATATGCCGTTAAAAACCGTGTATATCCCTGCGAGTGTAACAAGTATTGATCCCGCTGCTTTTATGTATAGCGCTACAGATCTGACAATAAGGGGAAAAGCCAGTTCTGTGGCTGAGTCATATGCCAAAGAACAAGATATCCCCTTTGTAACCGAATAATATTGACGGAGGCGAGAATGTGAAGAATAACGAGCGTGGAGCGGTTGTCATAGAGGCGACGATAGCGCTGACAACATACATATTTGTTATTTATACCATACTTACTTTGGTTAATATTTGCTTTGCCCAAGCTAAAATCGGCATAGCCGTAAATTGTGCGGCCAAGGAAATTTCGCAGTATTCTTATCTTTATTCGCTGACCGGAATTAATGATTTGAAGAAAGATGCAAAAGAAGCCGGCAAAAAATCTGATGCGGCGGTCAATGATATGGTCGGCGGTATTGAGACTATGTATAGCATGATAGGCAATGTGAATGCCGATAATATCTCAGAGTCTTATAATACCGGGAAAAAAGCTTACGAATCAATTAAAAGCGGAGCACAGACCGTTATTGAAGACCCTAAAGAATTTGTTCTCGGTTGTGCGTACTCAGGGGCATCTGATTTGGCAGATAAAGCGGTAGGAAGTGCTTTTGCTCAGCTTGCAAAAGTTTTAGTAAAGAAAAACTTAGTTACTACTGAAGGAGCCAATTGCGAAGCACTGCTTAAATATCTCCGGATCGTACCAAAGGACGGTTCATATTTCGATGGCATAAGTTTCTCCGGCACAGAGGTGCTGCCGGGCGAAACGAACGCAGTTAAAATCGTAGCAAGCTATGACATAACTGTTATAAAGCTGCTCGATATTGATTTTAAATTTCACTTTTGCCTTTGCGGCAAGACCGAGGCGTGGTCGGCTTAACGCACCTAATTAAAAAGGTTTACAATCACTGGCGAAAGAATTGAGGGACATGGATGAAGCAAAATATTTTACTTGCGTCATTGACACTTGTCATGTGTTTTATTGCGATGTTTTCAATAAAATATACTCCAATAAAAAGAGCGGAGCAAATGAAAGAAAAGCTGAAAGCGTTTTTTCATTCTACTGCAAAAGAAGCAGTTACTTTTATTGCAATGTTCTTATCTGTGGCGGCAGTAAGCTTGATGCTTGTACTTTTTTATGAGAACAACACCGTATTGTTTAACATAAAAAGAATGGTTTTGGTTTCGCTATTGTGGATTGCGGCATATTTTGATTTTAAAAGTTATCGCATTCCGAATAAGTTGATTTTGCTCGGTTTAGCATTAAGAACAGTTATATTAATGTTTGAACTTGTTTTTGAACGAGAAGAAATACTTTACATATGCGTATCGGAACTGATAGCTGCAGCCATACTGCTTGTTATGTCTTTCGTTGCCATGTTTGTTGTTAAAAATGGACTTGGAATGGGGGACGCAAAGCTGTTTGCTGTGATGGGGCTGTATCTTGGCATTCAAGGCTCCCTCAGTGCAGTTTTTATGTCACTTATAGCGATATTCTTTATTTCCGTTATCTTAATGATAAGGAAAAAGAAAAAGCGCAAGGACAGTCTCCCATTTGCACCTGCAATTCTTGTAGGAACGACGGTGGCCGTTTCAATATTTGGAGCATAAGAGGTGGATATTTAGATGAAAAGAATAAAAATGTTGGCACCGCTGTTACTAATACTCTTAACTGTTTTTTCTTCGTACTCGTTGATATCCGGCGCTGCTCAAAAAAATAGCGAATTTAAGCAGCACATACAGAAAGCACATGAGTTGTCGGAACAAGGTATAATTGTTGACGCTGCAAAGGAATATGATGACGCGTTAGAAATGAAGCCGTCTATCGATCTCTACCTTGAAAAAGGTGAAATGTTCAAAAAAAATGATATGAACGGGAATGCGATTTCACTCGGAGAACTTGTCCTTGAGAAGTATCCTAAGGAAAGCAGGTCGTATGATTTTTTGCTTGAATGTTACTTAAAGAACAAAGACTATGAGGAGTGCTACGACCTTCTTGATAACGCTAAGAAAAGAAACCTTTCATCAGATATTATAAATGCAGCGATAAAAGAATTGCGATATAAATATGAGTTGGACTATAAAGGATATGATGACGTTTCTGTGTTCGGAGGGGGATACTGTGCAGTAAAAAAAGGTGAATTGTGGGGCTATGTTAACGAAAGCGGGAAGCTGTCAATTAACTATGTCTTTGAAAGTGCAGGCGTTTTTTCTGAGGATTTAGCAGCTGTTAGGGATACAGAAAAGAATATGTACTATATTGATACACAAGGAAACCGAAAGAAAAATATAAACTCATCTGTAAAACCCGATGAAGCGGGATCGTTTTCCGGAGAGCTGGTTGCTATAAAGACAGGAAGCGATTATGCATACTATGATGACAATTTTGAGAAAAAGTCTGCGAATTATAGTTTTGCAGGTACATATTCTGAGGGGATCGCTGCTGTTTCAGAGAACGGAAATTGGTACTTGATAAATGAAAAAGGGAAAAAAATTAATTCACAGCCTTATGAGAGCGTTGCAATGAACGAAAACAGAGTCGCATTCTCAGGCGGGGTAGCATTTGTCGAGGAGAACGGAAAATATATCATGGTTGACTCCAAGGCCGAGAGAGTCGGTAGCCAAAGTTTTGATGAAGCGAAACCATTTGAAAATGGCGAAATGGCTGCTGTAAGAATCGGCGAAAAATGGGGTTTTGCAGATAAGGACGGAAATGTAATAATTGAAGCAAAGTATGATGAAGCAAGATCGTTTTCCAATGGGCTTGCGGCAGTGCGTGAAGGTGAAACGTGGGGCTATATTAATGCGGAAAACGAAACCGCTATTGAATTTGCTTTTACGGACTGCAAAGACTTCAATAACCACGGATGCTCTTTTGCCAAAGACGGGGAAGAGTGGGTATTGATAAAGTTGTTGGAGAAAAATCATTAACGGAAGGGCTATGCTATGTTTAATATAGAAAATCAAGGTGTTAATACATATCTCACTTATAAAATCAGCGAAGAGGATATTGTTGATTCACTAAGTCTTGGGATGCTAACAAACAACAAGATACCCGGGGTAGCGGATGTACTGTTTACGCAAATGAACGATGACCGATATTTGAAATACAACATTTCATCAAGAATCTCGGTTAAGCAATTTTTTGAGGGCATTGTAACAAAAAAACGTTTTCTTTCAGTATTGTCGGGGATTGCAGGAGCACTTATAGCAGCAGAAGAATACATGGTCGATCCGTCGCTGTTCATTTTAAACCCTGATTATATATATACAGATGCTTCGACCTGTAAAACATTACTGATTTGTTTGCCGATTGAAAAGAGATCTTTTGAGCATGGCGACATCCAGTCGCTTGTTCGCAGTATAGTTTTTTCAACTCAGTATGATCAGAGCGAAAACTGTGATTATGTCCCAAAGATGATTAACTACCTGAACGGTTCGGCTTCATTCTCGATTTCGGATTTCAAACGCTTTGTTGACAGTATAAATATCAATGCCGGCGCCAATCCAGTACATGTGATACCGCGGAATTCTCAAGAAGATAAAGTGAAGTCAAATGTCGGATATAGTTTAGTAAATCAACGCAAGATCGTTGGAAAGGCACCGGCATCACCAGCGGTTTCGACGCCTTCTGTAACGGTTGGTAGAAACGAGCAAAATGTAAATATTCCGGCCCTAGAAATCAAAACAGGGCTTGCGATTCCTCAGGTTTTCAAAACTCCAGAAAAAAAGGACAACAAGCAGCAAAAGCAGAAAACGCCTGTAGGAACGGATGAAAAAAAGATATCTTTAATTTATTTACTACGACATTACAACAAAGAAACATTAGAGCTTTATAAAGCGCAGCATCAGGAAAGCAATAAAGACAAAGGACACCCGGTCAAAGAAAGTGAAAAAAAGCCCAAAATCAAGATAGATGATGGATTTGCAATTCCGGGACAAAAAAATCTCAGTTTCGGAAATGGAACTGTAGCTACAAGAAACAATACGAAAACCGAAGAAAAGGAGCCTGCACCTATATCAGCGGGAAATGGCGACGTTTCGAACGGTGCAGTTTCTCTGGCGCAGCTCGGCTCTTTTGGTGAAACCACGCTTCTTGCCTCATCAGGCTTTGGCGAAACCACTGTTTTAGGCGATGAGAATGCGGCGGTGCAATCAATGTCACAAAATGCATACCTTATAAGAGAGAAGACCGGAGAAAAAATTTTGATAAACAAGCCGAGATTTAGGGTCGGAAAAGAAAGAAGTTATGTGGATTACTTTATCGGCGATAATACAGCAATCAGTAGAAGTCATGCCGACATTGTTTGCAGAGACAACAGATACTTTATTGTTGATATGAGATCGACAAATCACACATTTGTAAATGAAATGTTGGTTCAAAACGGTGAAGAACGCGAGATACAATCAGGCGACAAAGTGCGGCTGGCAAACGAGGAATTCGATTTTGAGATTCGATGAAACGTTTTTAGGAGTGGAACATGCAATATATTATATCTGCAAGTACAGATGTCGGCATCAAAAAGAGCACTAACCAGGATAGCCTCTCCGTGCTAAAAATGAATTCGTCAATAGGTGAATTGGTTTTTGCTATTTTTTGTGACGGCATGGGCGGACTCAAAAAAGGCGAGGTTGCGAGCGCTTCAGTTATTAAAGCGTTTGATTCGTGGGTCAAAGATAAGCTTGGCAGTTTGTTAGCTCACGGTTTTAATAGTGATGATATATATACACAGTGGGACGACATTATTAGGACCCAAAACAATAAAATTATGAGCTTCGGCAGAAATCTTGGAGTAAGCGTTGGGACTACAATCGTCGCAGCACTATTTGTTGGAAACCAATATTATGCGGTTAATGTCGGCGACTCGAGAGCATATGAGATAAAAGCAGAAGTCCGACAGCTCACCCATGACCATACTGTTGTTGCGCGAGAGATTGAGCTTGGTATGCTGACAAAAGAGGAAGCGGAGTCGGATCCGAGAAGGAATGTTTTGCTCCAATGTATAGGTGCCTCCGATGAGGTTCAGCCCGAGTTTTATTCCGGCAGTATAGAAAAAAATGCTGTCTACATGATTTGTTCAGATGGCTTTATTCATGAAATAACAGAAGATGAAATTTATGATGTATTACAGCCGGACAAGATGAACGATAGTGAAGGTATGAAGACCAATGTTGATTCACTTATAGAGCGCGACAAAAATCGTAAGGAAAAAGATAACATTTCGGTGATTACAATCAGAACGTTTTAGGGGGCAGATTGAAGAGATGCTGCAGATTGGATCCGTTCTTGACGGGAAATATAAAATACTGAGTGAAATCGGCCACGGCGGTATGAGTGTAGTCTATATGGCGCTTAATGAAAAAGCTAATAAAACGTGGGCGGTTAAAGAAATACGTAAAGACGGAAGAATGGATTTCAATGTTGTCAAGCAGGGGCTTGTTGCTGAGATAGAAACGTTGAAGCGATTAAAGCACCCAAATCTTCCGAGTATAGTTGATGTTATTGAAGACGAGGATTCGTTTATTATAGTCATGGACTATATTGAGGGAAAATCGTTGGATAATACGCTTGCGGAGCATGGAGCTCAACCGCAGGAAAATGTCATTGAATGGGCAGAGCAGCTTTGCGATGTGCTCGGTTATCTGCATTCCTGCAATCCACCGATTATATACAGGGATATGAAGCCAGCCAATATAATGCTGAAGCCCGATGGAAACATAACGCTTATAGACTTTGGAACGGCAAAAACATATGATGTAGACCTTGGTCAAACTACAGGTATAGGCACAATAGGATATGCAGCACCAGAGCAGTTTATAAACAGCGGTATGGGTAGGACTGACGCAAGAACAGATATATACTGCCTCGGAATGACGTTGTATCATTTGTTGACTGGAGTAGATCCTTGTAAGAATGTCTTAGAGAGTAGATCCATACGGGCGGTCAATCCTATGCTTTCGCCCGGACTTGATGCAATTATATTGAAATGCACGGAGAGATTGCCACAAGACAGATATCAATCTTGTGCGGAGCTTCTTTATGATTTGGAGCATCAAGAAGAAATGACCGTGCCGTACAGAAAAAGGCAGTTAAAGAAGCTGACGGTGTTTTTGGTATGCGTAGCGTTATCGATATTAATGGCGGTTGCCTCCGTTGCTTTTTTTGTTGCGGCAAGCGGAAAAAGGGCAGAGAACTATGGGCTGTATATTGAGAAAGCTGCGGATCCGAGTATTTCGCAGAAAGAGCGAGAAGACTTATATATGAAAGCGATTGAGGTTGATCCAACCAAAAAGGATGCCTACATAGACCTTGTTAATCTCTTCCTAAACAGCACGAATAACGGAATTGCATTTGAGAAAACAGAGGCGGCAAAAATTGTTAAGCTCAATGCCGGAGTGGATACTGAAGGGAAAAATGGGTATCTAACGACGATATATCCATTTGAGCAGTTGAAAAAGAGTGATCCGAATGGATATGCCGAAGTTTGTAACGATATAGGGCTCGCTTACTGGTATGATTATGAAGTCGAATCGGAGCGATATTCGTTGGCAACAGAGTGGTTTGAAAAAGCGGCCGAAAAGTATCCGTTAGCGCAGGTTTTTTGTGATATTGGTAAATGCAAAATAGAAATAGCAAAGTACCGAGATCAAAAAAGGACAGAAAAGATGTATGCGGCATATGATGTGCTTTGGACTAAAACAAAGGATCTTGTTAAGAATGCCGGTACACTTGACGATAACGATATTAAGATACTTGTTTGGAATGAAACCATAAATAATATTTATAGTGAAATACAATACTTCCTTGTAAACATATCGGAATCTGACATTTATGGATTGCTTGACGAGATTATACTCAATGCCGAAGATCTAAAAAAGACAACTTCTTTAAGCGAAGTAAAATCACTTCTGGATGAGGTTATCCTGAATGCAGATGTAGCGAAGCAACGCACAAGAGAAGCAGTTGCGGCAAGAAGGGGTGATAGATAAATGGATTATGAATCTTACATGAATCTTTGCTACGCCGCCGCGGCAGTAAGTGGTTTTTTTGTGATTGTTTCTACAATACTGTTCTTCAAACTGAAGATTTTATCGGTTGTTGGTGACTTGAGTGGCGTTACCGCTAGAAAAGCAATAGAAAATATTCGCAATCAAAATGCTGCAACAAAAAATAAAGCTCACAAATCAAGTCTTGTCAATCAAGAAAGAGGAAAGGTTACAGATAGAATTACTCCGTCAGGCAAGCTTTTGTCGAGTGAAAGCGGAGGCGTTTATGTCAATGTCGGCACAGAGAAAATTATGGGCAGCGAAGAGACGACGGTTTTAAAAACCAACTCAGCCAAAGATAGCACAACTTTGATGCCTTCACACACTAACGAGTTACCCTTTGATACGGATAACTTTTTACAACCTGAGGAAACAACCGTGCTTGAAACGGTGGGTTCATTTGTTGAGATCGAAGAAAAAATTACATTTATACACTCTAATGAGAGTGTTGAGTGAGGAGAGGAAAAATGGATAAAAGCAAAAATTTGGCAAAAGTGACGCTTGTGGCGGAAATTATTTTTATGGTGATGTTATCTGTCTCTTTTCTGATAATGCCGTTTGCAAACAAAATGTCGCTCAATGAAGGGAAGAACACGCTGCTATACTTTTCCGGGGCAATGTTTTGGGCATCGTTGGTTTTTGAGGCGGTTTTCCTCATTGCAAATGGAGCCATATGCAAAAAAAGAATAATGCCGGAAAATAAAAGTCGACCGGGAGCTTTGAGGTTTTTTACCAACACAACGGCAAAAATTATTGATATATTGGCTATCCTATCAATTATAGGGTTTGTCATATGCGCTTTTTTGACCGACAAGTATGTTACTTATGGCTTTTTGTCGGCAATGCTGCTTCTGGTTCAGTTGCACTGCGTTGTAAACGGCAAGAATTTTGAATATATTAATTCGTTATCATAAGAGGAGACATAACAATGAAAAAGACGGTTAACTCAAAATTCATTAAGGCAATTTCCTTTGTGCTGGCATTGCTGATGGTTGTCGGAGTGGTGCCAATTCACAGAGGTCTGTTTGAGGCGGCGGCTACGGCAGGCGATCGACTTTGCTTGCAGGTTATACGCAGTGGTGCCGTTGTAAAAAACGATGAGAAATTTAACTGCACGATTACAAATTCAGACTCTTCGTTTTCATATGCCGGCACTACAGGAGCAAGCGGTGTTTGGGAGACGGACTATGTTGTCGGAGATGACTATGCAGGCGATAATGATTTTACCGTTTCTGTCGGCACAAAAACAGTTGCGATTTCAAAAGATCTCCGTACGGCGGAGAAGTATTTTATATATGATCTAAATGACGGAAGTGTGAGTTGGTCGGAAAATGCTGTGACAAAGGCTGCCCTTATAAGCGTTGCCAGTGTTTCGGATATTACCGGACTTTCAAACGGCACGGAGAAAACCGCAGCAGCGTTTGGCTTGCCTGAGACGGTTAACGTCATAACGACAGCGGGAGAAAAAGAACTTGATGTTACATGGGGCGTTGAAGCATCAAAGTATGATCCGGCAATCCACACGGCGCAGGAATTTGTTGTTAACGGTACGATTTTACTTGACGACGAGACAATCAATCCTGATAGCGTTTCACTTTTAGTCTCGGTTACTGTGTCGGTCAATGCCGATGATGATGCAACGGTTTCTGTTTCTCCTGGTAGTGTTAGCAAAAAGGCCGGCGAGACGGTTGTTTTAGTTGCTTATGCAACTTTATCGGATGGTGCTTTTACATGGTATAAAGGCAACAAAGTTATAACCGGTGAAAATAAGTCAGAGCTTACGATAAAGAATATTACCTCTGATGATGCAGGCGAATATAAATGCGCAGTAAAGGGCTTAAACGGTAACACTATATTCAGCAACTCGGTCAATGTTTCAGTTGACAAGTTGCCGGTAACGATATCTTTGACAACATCCGAGAAGTCTATGGTAAGACCGGTTAAAAAAGGACTCGTTTTAAGTGTTAATGGAATTCCGACAGATGCCAAAGGTACGGTAACATTTTATGCGGGTAGTGAAGTTATCTCAAGCGGAACGGATAACAAAGTGACATTTGTCCCTGCAAAAGAAAACGATTATAGATTTAGGGTTGTATTTTCGGGTGACGAAAAGTATTCTTCGGCTTCGGATGAGCTGGATTTCTCTTTTGTCAAGGGTGCGCAAAGCGCACTTTCATTCAAATCCGTTATTCCTTCTGAGATATGGATAGGTGACATATCTTTTGCTGTGAGGACAAATGGTGGCTCCGGTGACGGAGATGTTGTTTACTCGATCGTCGAGCAAAAGGATGAATACGGTAAGGAATCGACGGGTATTGCACGAATTACGACTAACGGAACAGTATTTGTTGAGAAAGTCGGCGAATTCAAAATTGAAGTAAAAAAACTCGGTGATAATGATTACAATGATAGTGACCTACTTACAAGCGATGCTATAAAAGTTGTTAAAAGGACTCAAAGCAATTTTGAGTTTGCTATAGCGGCTCCCGAGACGATAAAATTTAATGAAAATAACAATGAATTTGTAAATGCTGCGAACGGTGGAAGCGGTTCGGGTGAAATCACTTATTCTGTAAGTGACAAAAGTATAGCCGAGATCGACGCGGTAAATCCATCTAAAATTCATATTAAAAAGGCAGGTACGGTTATAGTTACTGCTTTGCGCAGTGGTGGTGAGAAGTATCTTGACGCTAAAGCGTCTTATACTTTGACAGTCGAAAAAGCTGATCAGGTTATAGAGTTCGCAGAGGATGCTCCAAAGGAGATCTTTTACGGGCAGGATTTGATTTGT
This sequence comes from Clostridium sp. CAG:413, assembly GCA_000431775.1. Lineage (GTDB taxonomy): Bacteria > Bacillota > Clostridia > Oscillospirales > Acutalibacteraceae > CAG-177. Next base: position 20,379 of record FR888212.1, read on the forward strand.
GCGGCGAAGGAAAGAGAAGACGCATCAAAACCTGATGGAAAGGGTTATGGTTCCGGCGAGATTACATATTCAATTTCTGAGGGTCAGGGAATTGCATCCATTGATGAAAAAACCGGCAAGCTGATTTTTGCTGATGAAGCTGTTGGACTTGTTACAGTCAAAGCTAAAAAGACAGCTTGTGACAGTTATAATGAGGCAGTTGCCACATATAGCTTTGAAGTAAAGCCTTTTGTAATTGATGGTGTACCATATGAAATCGGCGGCGAAACGAAAAATGAAAGCGGATGGTATACCAGTGATATCACTGTTACTGCAGTGACTGGATACACACTAAGTGCCAGCAAGAGCCGTCTTGACAGCAACTCTTGGGATAACCGTTCTTTGGTTATTAGTAAAGAAGGTGTCGAAAACGGAATAACTCTATACTTCAGAAGCAGCGAAACGGGAGCGATCAGCGAGGGAGTTACGCTTGAAAATGACAAGCTCAAAATTGATAAGGAAAAGCCCTACGATCTTGCTATAACATATTCAAATGAATACTGGTGGGAAGATATTGCCAAGGCCGTAATGTTTGGCACATATGACAGCAATATAAGCTTTACCGTTGAGGCTAGGGACGCTTATTCGGGTATAGAGAGGTTTGAATGGGAATATAATCGCGATAAAAATGCTGCAGAGAATATCGTTGAGCATCTTGAAGGTAACGGAGACGCCCAAAAGAACGGAGAAAACAGCTACTCAGCAACATTTACACTCCCCATCACCGATATCTCGCAGATAAGGGGTAAAATATCCTTTAGTGCTTTTGACATTGCAGGTTGGCAGGAGAGCTTTGAGGATACAAGGCTTATTATCATTGACACAATGGATCCGGCAATTGATATTGCTTATGAAGGCGATTATAAAGGATCTGTAGATAAAAACAATAAAGAAGTACCCAAAGATTCAGAAAATGCAAGGCTCGTTTACGGTAGCGACATCAAAGCGAAGATATCGGTGAAAGAAGCAAATTTCTGGCCGGAAATCGTTAATGTTACACTTGACGGCAATGATGTTTTTTGCACATGGGATAAAGATAGCGATTGCTATGTGACGGAGGTAGATATTACCGGTGACGGTGAACATACTCTCTGCGTTACGGCGCTTGATGCCACATATAATAATGTAGCCGACAAGGACAAACATAAAGTTGAAGTTCGCTCTTGTGTGCTTATTGATACTGTTTCTCCAAGTGTCGACATAAAGGACCCCCAAAGTAGCAGTGAACCTAAGAACGGCAAATATTTCTCGGACGACGCTTCTGTGGAAATAGTTATTAATGAAGAGAATTTTAACCCCGATGGTGTGGTTGTTTCTGTGGAAACGACAAATGCTGAAGGCGAAAAGATAGGGATTTCTGATGATTTCGGAAGTTTTGTAAAGAATCCTAATAATTGGGCCTCAGACGGAGCTGAGCATATATTGACACTTAATTTTGTCGAAAGTGCAAGATACATTCTAAGTGTGGCATATACCGATCTGGCGGGGCTGAGGAGCAGCAAGGACCTCGATGAGTTTGTTATTGACAAAACTGCGCCGAATAAAAGCGACATCGTTATTACATATAACGAAGAGGATATCGTTAACAAACTTGCAAATATCCTTTATTTCCGCACGGTTCGTATTACAGTAACTGCGTCAGATGACATTTCCGGTATAGACCGCATTGAATGGGGGTATGAGAAAACCGCCGGCGCAAGTGAGGCAAATGTAGAGGCTGCAAGCGGAATAGTGGAGCACAAGAATTTGCACAGAATCGGCGAAAGCAAGTATTCGGCATTAATCAAGATTCCGAGAGAACTTGTTGAAAACGAACAGTTTGACGGCAAATTCAACGCAGAAGCATTCAACATGGCTGGCCTCGGAAGCGAGAACGTGACGGACGAGCGAAGAGTAATTGTGGATTCAATTGCGCCCGGAAGGTCTGTTAACTACGGCACGCCTCATATCATTTCTGCGGATACTGCAACTGACAAGGAATACTTTAGCGAAGGCGAAAATGTTAAACTCTTTTACGCAGAAAAAGCCGAGCTCAAGCTAACAATAAACGAAGCAAACTTCTATGCGGAAGATATAAATACCGTGTCCGATGCGCTTAACGGTTTGAACTGCAAGGTTACGGTCGTGAAGGATTCAGGCGCACCCTGCGATTTGACTCCTACGAATTGGGAATCGGACGGTGATAATCATACCGGTAGCATCGTTCTTGACACCGATGGAGAATACACCATTACAATTGACTACACGGATCGCAGCGGCAATGTGATGGAGCAGTATACTACACCGCTAATTATTGTCGATAGCGTTGCGCCGGTTATCAGTGGCACAATTTCTCCTGAAGGTAGGTATGGAACAGATAAGCGTGAAATACATGTTGCTGTAAATGAAAAGAACTTCAGAGCTTCGGACTTTGATATATTAATCAAAGAGTTTGACCTTGACGGAGCTGAAACAGTAAAAACCGTTGTTGACGAGTGGATACATAACGGTGATGAGCACACGCTCACATTTATAGTTGACAATGAGTCTCGCTATGCCGTTACGGTCAACGGAAAGGATCTCAGCTTAAATGAAGCAGAGAGCTTTACCTTCGACGAATTCGTGATTGACCGCACAAAGCCGGAAATCAAAAGCATAGAGTATAAGACTCCTGTTAATGAAGCGATAATCAATGCCGTAACATTCGGATATTTCAATCCCTCAGTTGAGGTAACCATAACGGCACATGACGGTGTTTCAGGTGTTGATAAAATCCTTTGCAATTATTTGAGAGCAAATGGTGTAAGCTCAGTAAATGAAGAAAGTTGGAGCGATTCATTTGCATTTGAACAGAGTGATGATTTAGCGATAGCGCAGGCAGTGTTCATCCTTCCTGAGAAATCTTATAACGGTCATTTTTCATGCGATGCAATAGACAGGGCGTCCAATTCAACTGTTGGTACTAACGGCTCATATACTGATGGTAAGTATAGGGTCGTTGTTGACAGTACTGCGCCGGAGTGGCTCGAATCATATATTTCGGCAGAACAATACATAAACGAGGCAACTCTTGACGTAATCGATACCCCGGATAAAACATCCGACACATGGTTTGCAATAAGCCAAAACGAAGCGATCATTAAATTCAAGATTAATGAGGCTAATTTTTATTCAGAGGATTTTAATGTCGCAGGGACAAGCTTTAATAACATGAATTGTACAGTTACACTCAGCAAAGATGGCGGTGCCCCATATCCGGTTACTGCAGAGTGGAGCGATGAAGGAGATGTTCACTCCGGAACAGTCGTAATATCTGAAGAAGGCGATTATCGACTGAATGTAAGTTACAGTGATCGCAGCGGCAATGCGATGAATTCATATATATCACCGAAGATAGTGATTGATCGTACGGCACCGGTAATATCGGCAGAATACAACAGCACTATGCCTCCCAATAATGGGAATTGCTACAGAAAGGATGTCAGCGTTACCATTACAGTAAAAGAACGCTATTTCAGAGCAGAAGATATGGCTTTCAGTCTCACTGAAGCTAAAGATGTTTCCGGCAAAATCATAGATGGGTTTGCTGAGATAGAAGATAACTTCTTGCAAGCGCTTAAAGACAGAAATAATTGGAGTAGCAGCGGAGATATACATACGGCAACGATCACTTTCTCCACGGATGCAAACTATGCGTTTGCTCTTAACTGTACGGATGTTGCCGGAAACTCTTCTGAACAATTTGATTCGGAGAAGTTTACAGTTGATAAGACTTCTCCTTATGGTATTACAATTGATTACAGTGAACCAAGGCTTAGCGCTGTGATCAGTGCAGTTACATTCAATTACTATAATCCTTCTGCAACTGTTACAATTACAGCAAGTGATGATACTTCGGGAATTGACAGCATTTCTTGGAATTACAACCGCGCCGACGGTGCGAGCGGCACAAATGTTGTGTCAGATTCCGGCGTCATAAGTGATTTGGATTATTCTGCCGGTGGACGAATTGCCACGGGAAAATTTGTGCTTCCGTATTCAGGCAGTAATGGACAGTATTATGGGAATATAACCGTTTCCGCTGTGGATAAAGCCGGAAATTCTTCGCCGGAGTACAGGGACGACGGCACCATGGTTGTAATCGATACAATAGCTCCCACTAGGGAGGTGGAGTTCAGCCCCGCAAAGCAAGTACTTCAGGCATCGGATAACTCAACTTTTGCAAATTATAATTATAAAACCGAAGGAAGCAAATACAAGATTTATTATGATGCAACGGCAACTGCAACAATCAGAATAAATGAAGCGAACTTCTACCCAGAGGATGTTATTGTAAAGGTTAACGGTGAACGCACGAACATCAGCAACTGGAGTCAGAGCGGAGACCTTTGGATAGGAACTTTGAACTTTGCAAAAGACGGACACTATGTGGTTACCATTGAGTATACAGATCGCTCGCAAAACGGAATGGTTTCATATGTTTCCAACGAAGTGATAGTTGACACCGTTGATCCAGTAATAAAGGTTACTTATTCACCAGATAAGGTTATAAAAACGATCGATAAACGGAAATACTATGACAATGTTCAAAAGGCAACGATAACAATAACGGAGCATAACTTCAGGGCATCTGATGTTGCAGCTGTTGTTACGGCGACTGATATAAGCGGTGCAAAGGTCAATGTTGAAAATTATGCAGAGTATCTAAAAAAGGAAAGCAGTTGGAGCGCATCTGGAGATGTCCATACTGCGACGATAACATATTCTGCGGATGCCAACTATACTTTTGATATTGATTATATTGATTTGGCGCTTAGGAAGGCAGCAGATTACCCAGAAGATAGTTTTAGTGTTGATACTACCGCACCTGAAAACTTGAAAATAGCATATAGCACCAGTGTTCTTGATACGGTTATCAACTCAGTTGCATTCAGCTTTTATAATTCCAAAGTGAGAGCAACGATAACTGCAAGAGATATAACATCCGGAGTTAACAGCTTTAAGTATAGCTACATAAAAGCAGCTGGCGTAAGCGCTGTAAATGCAGAGTTGATTGACCAAGAAATCTCTGAGAGTAATATTTCTTATTCTGATGGCGGCAAGACAGCGACGGCATATTTTGATATCCCCAGACAGGTGCTTGATGTGGCAAATCAGTTCAAGGGAACCGTGAGGTTTAGTGCGACGGACAGAGCGGGGAACGTATCTGAAACTTTGGCAGATAATCGCACGTTGGTTGTCGACAATATTGCTCCGGTTGCACAGATAACATTTAATCAGCCGGTCGGTACGGTAAACGGAGTTTCGTATTACTCGGGAGACATTGTTGCGTCTATTCAAATAACTGAAGCAAACTTTTATCCCGAAGATGTTGTGGTTACTGTTAACGGAAGTGTAGTTTCTACAGGCAAATGGTCTCAGAGTGGAGATGTATGGTCAAGCACTCTGACGATATCTGCGGATGGCGAATATAAAGTTGCAGTTTCGTACAGAGATCGCTCAAAGAACACAATGCCTGATTACGAATCCGGTCAGCTTGTCATTGACAGAACGAAGCCGGTTGTAACTGTAAGCGGCATAAAGAATGAATCGGCAAACAAAGGTGCGAGGATTGGCTTCAGAATAAGTGCGACTGATACGAACCTTGACATTGCCGAGTTTAAGCCTCAACTTACGGCGGTAGTTATGAACGAAAATGGAGCGTTTGTGACAGAGAGTATAAATCTTGGATCAATCCAAACTGTCGAGAGCGGAAAGAGTTATTTCTGCACTGTCGAGAATCTCGAAAAGGACGCAATATATACTCTTACTTGTAAAACAACTGACCGATCCGGAAATGTCAACGATGTGATGATTGTCTCTGATTCCGGTAACGCTCAACTGGCGCGAGTAATGTTCTCGGTCAACAGAAACGGTTCAACGTTTATGCTCGATAATTATACCCGTAGCATAGTTGACAAATACTATCTTGGCAGCATCGACAACAATATTGTGATCATTGAAACAAATGTAGATCAGCTTACATCCCATGAGGTTAAGCTGAATCAGAAGACACTTGTCCAAGGTAAAGATTACACGATAACAAGGTCGGGCGGCGGAGACACTTGGAATAAGTATACTTACTCGATAGATTCGGAGCTTTTTGCGACAGAGGGTGAGTATAACGTGGTTGTTTCTTCGGTAGACAAGGCAGAAACAATGTCGTTCAGCGATATAAGGAATGCAGAAGTATCATTCCTTGTCGATAAAACGGCTCCAAGTGTTACAGTATCTGGACTCACAAAAGACGGAAGATATCAGACCGACAAGCAGCTTGTTACAATTATTCCCACAGACGATGCGGGAAAAATCTACTCGATCAAAGTAGTTGTTAAAGATGACAAGGGCACTGTTATCGCGATACCTATTGACCTTTTCGGAAATGAGCTTATTTCTGAGCTTGAAGCAAATGGTAATAAGCTGACGTTTGAACTTGGAGAGGGGATGTATCAGAATGTCGAGATAATATGCACCGACAAGTCAGGAAACGAATATGTTTCAGGCAATGATTACTTTAATGTTACGGTTTCTCCGAGTGGATGGATTATTCTTTGGGTAAACCCGGTGTTCAAATGGAGCTTCTTCAGTGCAATTGGAGCGGCGATATTGATTATATTCTTTATTATTTTCTTTAGGAGACGCAAAAAGAATGAAAGCAAGTAAGCTGAAATGATTAGAATTTTTAGCACATATCGTAACTGAAGGAAATGCCCCCTGTCTTTATGGCAGGGGGCATTTGGTGTTGTCATTTCACCGCCGTGAAGAAGAGGCGTGGCGTTTTTAATATGACCGAGCCGTTTTGGCGGGAGGGGAAGTTTGCGGCTACGGTGCTGCGCAGATCGGCAAGGAATTCCTCTTTTTCACCGCTGTCGAGCAGGTCAATATAGGGTCGCAGGCCGCTGCCCTTATACCACTCTATGACCCCGTCGGGCGACTGGACGGTGTGATAATATGTCGTCTCCCATATCGCAAAGCCGCTGCTCAGTTCGCCGAGCAGGTCATAGTATTCCTCGGGGAGCAGGTTGTGGAAATTGTGCACTTCGGAGAGCCGCTGCCATCCGCCGTCGGCAACAAGCTCATCAAGCAGACGATAAAAGAGGGCGTGCTGAATGAGCGGTATCTGCACAGCCAGCGTGCCGCCGCTGCTTAGCTTGCCGAAGAGAGCCTTCAGCAGCGCCGCCTGACCCGGGATCCAATGAATGCAGGCGTTTGAGAATATCAAATCGAATTCACCGTCAATGCGGTCGAGCTCGTCGGGCACGCTGCATCTGACGAATTCAAGTTTGGGGTGGGTCTCCCGCGCCCGTGCAAGCATGTCCTCGGAGTAGTCAATGCCGAGTATCTCGGAGCCGGTGAAACGCTCTGCGAGTGCTGCTGTGCTGTTGCCGGGACCGCAGCCGAGGTCGAGAACTCGGGCGGGCGTGATGCCGCCGAGACGGTTTATCAGGTCGGCGGAGGGCTGAGTGCGCTCCCTGCCGAATTTCATATACTGAGATGAATTCCAGTCGGACATATGATATCCCCTTTTATTTAATACATTACATATACCGCCGTTTCGGTCACTCCACGGGAATGCTTATCTCTGTGACGAATTTATCCGGGTCGGCGGTGAGGCCGTAGTCTATCATCGTTATCTCCC
>FR888213.1:0-11833 GCA_000431775.1 Clostridium sp. CAG:413
ATGCACTGACCGTCCGCAACGGCGATTCCCGAGCCGTTGGAGATTATGTTATCGTTGCCCTTGGTGTTGGAGGAGCGCCCGCTCACCCGCTTTTGTCCCTTGGTGACGAGCACCTCTTTAGGCATTGATTCGCAGTAGAAGAATTCCTTCCACTGGTCAGCCAAAGTGCCGCCCAATGCTCCGATTCCTGCTTTTATGAGTCCCATAATATAAGCCCCTTTCAGATCATATTTTGAATTTGTATATTATATTTTTGTTATCCCGCGCCGAGAACGAACTGATCGTCGCGGTCTGTGCCGAGGGCGAACACCATGCACGGTTTGCCCTCGATGACTTCTGTCTCGCCCGTATACTGCGCGCCGCCCTCGCCGCCGTAGATCGAGAAATCATAGCAATCGACGGTGTCTATCTGACCCGTTGCGCCCGAGAGCATCGGGCTGACGGAGAAGCTCTCGTCGCCCGTCCTGAAGAGGATGGAGGCGCTGCGGGTCGGTCTAAGCCGCTTTATCGGTCACGGCGGCGGTGCTGTCTTTTGTATCGTCGGTCGGCTTTGAGCAGCAGCCCGCAAGTATAGCGAGCGCCATGGTCAGCACGAGCGCCGACAAAAGAATTCTTTTGAATTTCGTTCGGGAAGCCTCCCTTTTTTCTGTTAAAACAGCATCGGCCGCTCCGTGATTTCTCAAATAACAGAGCGGCCTTTGGTCAATTGTGTTTTATTTGCCGATTATCTGCTTGAATGCGCTGATGATGAATTCGACCGTGCCTTTCGTTGCGCCGATAACGAAATCCTTGACGCTGATGATGAAGTCGATTATCCAGCAGTGGCCGAGCGTGGCGGGGATGATCGTGCCTGCGTTGCGTACCGCGCCGCAGACGGAGCATTCCTCGTGCTTCGAGCCGTCCTTAAACTTTGTGGCTTCCTTATCGGTCTTCCAGACATAGGAGTGAGCCGCTGCATCGGCCTTGTCGCCGCACGCGCACTCATGCCAGTGATTGGTGTCGTCATACTTCCAATCCGTGCCGTAGCTGTGGGTATGGCTGGGAGGCGCATCCTTATAGGTGGCCTCAATCTTCACAGCACTTGCGGGCATGGTGAAGGTGGTAGTTGCCTTGGTGGCGTCTGCCAGGGTGACATTGCCCTCCAGCACGACCCACTTGTCAAAGACCTTGCCGGTCTCCGGTGCGTCCGCCGTAATGGTCACAACGGTGTTCTGCTCGATCTTGTCGGTGATGGGGGTGCCGGCGGCAACGGAGGCCGTGCCCTTGATAACCGTGAGCGTGTACTCGGTCGCAGCAGAGTTCCTTACGAACCTTGTCTCGCCGCAGTCGGCGCGCTGGCAGGTGTAGAGAACCCCTTCGCTCTTGCCCTGTGTTGCCGGTTTGCCGCCGTCCCAGTCGTGGCTGAGCTTATCAATGACATGACCGTAGCGGAAAATCTGTCCGCAGTCGCCTGTGCACTGCTGGTCGCCGCTATAGCCTGCGGAGGTGCATCCGGGCTTAACCTCATTGACCAGCTTGTAGTTGCCGGCAATTTCGTGGAGGGACGGGGTAGAGCTGCCCTTCTGCGCGATCCTGTCGCACGCTGTGCAGTACCGGTTGCCGGAATAGCCCTTCTCGGTACAGGTCGCCGCTCTTTCATCCCGCAGCTCAAAGGGGCCGCTATGCTTGAAGTCGCCGGTCTCGCCTTTTACGGTGCCGCCGCAAGCCGTGCAGCGGTAGTCGCCCTCATAGGCGCGGTGCCTGCAGTCGCCCGATCTGACGTTGTAGCGTTTGCCGCCATGGCTCGCGTCCGTGGTGGCTGAGTTGTTCGTGCCGTAGTAGTACAGCGGCTGCAGCGTACCGGTATGACCGGCGTTTGCAGGCGGGTAGATATCCGAACCGGCACTGATGATATTGCCGCAGTCTGCGCAGGCGGTGTCGCCGGTGTAGCCCTTGCGGTCGCAGACCTGCGCCTTCGCATTGAGCACCGTGGTGCCGCCGCTGTGGTCACAGTCTGCATAGACAGGCTCAAAGAAGTATTGGCCGCCGCCGGGGGCACCCATGGCGCTGAACGCCGGGATCTCACAGCCCCACTCGAGGGCAGATCCGTTGGTTACCAGCTTGAACAGGGTCTTCGCCTCGTTGGTATTCCATTTTTTATTAACAGGTGCCATGCTGTCAGACACGTTGTATTCGCGGAGATACTCCACCTTCCAGCCGATGGCCTTCTGACCGGTTTTCTCCTCGGGATAAAGCCTGATCTTGTCGCCGGGCTTGACAATCATACGGGTTGCCCGGCCGTTTTTCACCGTCACAAGGGCGGTGTCCTTTGTCCAATCGCCGTCAATTTTTTTCGTCTCTTTGTATTCGCAGATGCTGCATTCAGCCTCCATGCCGCCTTTGCCGCCTGTGGTGTCGGGACACAAAACCACATTCCAGCTGCCCCAGCTATGGGAAACCATGATGAATTCCTCGCAGCCGGGAACCTTGCACTTTTCGGGGTGGGCATAGCCGGACTCAAGGATGAGCTGCTCCACCGTCTTGGTCGAGCCGCCGATGTTGAAGGTATACTCATAGATACTGCCGAAGCCGGTGTAATCCCAGTTCCAGCCGTAATCATGGACATGGGTCTTCACGGGAACGATATAGTCGCAGACGGAACATCTGAGCACATCGACTTTGCCGCCGCCTACCGCTTCAAAGCTTCTGTCAAGCACAAAGGTATGCGGGAAGACGCGCTCCTTGGAGCCGGTGGTCATATAATGTGCTTCGTAAGAGCCTGCTTCAAACAGGCACGGGAGCTTGTGGCCGTCGCATTTCGGGTCATTGCCTACGGCAGCTTCTGTTCTGCTCCCGTCCGGGTTTACATGCCAAACATAGTATCGCGGCGTTCTCTCGCTGTCGTCGGTGGGCACAGGCACACCCGCCTGCTTGTGGCTGTAGGCATGGGCGGCAGTCAGCTTTGCCTCCGCCGTTTTCATGGTGTCCGTGGGGTCGCCCTTTCTGCCGATGACGCAGTAGTAGGAGTAGTCCTCCTGGCAGGCCTGGGTGGAAACCGGCATCTCCAGCGTGGAGGTCGTCACACCCTTGTAGAACCCATCCTCCGGCAGCTTGCGGGGCGCCGCCGTGGGATTCTCATTATCCTTCCGATACCACTGATAGGTCAGCTCGTCGCCCTTCAGGCTCTTTGCCGCGACGGAGAAGGTGACCGGGTTATTTTCATAGAACAGCAGGCCGTTTTCCGGCTCTTCCTTATAATCGTCGTAAATAGAGGTCTTGCACTTGACGCCCTTGGGCTGGCGGGTGATAACGATGGAGCTGCCGCTGATGTAGCCGCAGACCTTGCACACGCCCTTGGCGTCAGATTCATGGTTGGCGGCATTCAGCTTTTCGCCGTCGCAATAGCGGCAGGGGTGCCAGTGCTGCGTTCCGTCGGCTGACCAGGAGGCAGAGGCTATGTGGGTATGCCCGGCGCCGGAATGCTCCGTCTTCAGATGATCCTCAAAATCAGAGTCGCTGAAGCACCAGTCGTCATGATCGCAGCCCATAGCGCTCACGGCATCCCGGCAGCAGTCCTTGCAGCGCTGATCGCAGCCGTCCTCGCAGGGATCGCTGTCGTGGAAGCACAGGCCGCAGTCCTCGCAGAAGTGATCCGCATAGTCCGTGTCCATTGCGCACATTCCCTCGGAGCAGTCGGAGTTACCCTCGCAGCACTCTTTGCACAGCTCGCAGATTTCGCAGAACTCGTCCTCGTCCTCCTTATCCGTGACCCAGCCGTCGCAGCCCGGGCAGATGTGCTCGTCCCACTCGGCGCTTTCCACGCAGGTCTCGCCGTCCGGGCAGCCGCCGCCCTCGGAGTTGATCTCGCAGCACTCCTTGCACAGGCCGCACTCCTCGCAGCTCTCCTTGGCCAGCAGGCATTCCTCGCACTGCTCGCAGGATGTGTGGCAATCGATGCAGTGGATGACGCCGGTATCATCGTCGTCCACGCACTCGTCCACCGCGCCGAAGCAGGCGTTACACAGCGAGCAGTGCATCGGGTCGCTGTCATCGTTTGCGCAGTCGTCGCAGAAGCCGCAGGAGTCGCAGATGGTTATGGAGCAGCAGGGGCCCTTATGGCATTCGCCGCACAGCTGGTCATCCTCGCCGATGTAGCACTTGGCGCAGGTGGAGCAGTGCGTATCCTCCATGCAGTCGGCGCACTTGTAGCACTCATCGCACCAGTAGGGCGTGTCGCCTAGGCACAGACCACAGTCGTTACAATGGGTCTCAACCCAGCAATCGTAGTTGCAGTCAATGGTGCAGAACTGGCAGTCGCAGCAATTCTCAGCCCAGTGGTAGTGGTCGCATTCGGGGCAATCTCCGCCGGTGTCGTAGTCGTCCCAAAAGGCATGGGTGGGAACCAACATACTCGGTATCAGTGAGGCCAGCATCACAAGCGTCAACAGGATGCTGACAACGCGCCTTCGTTTGTTCGTTTTTGTCATACTTCATTTCCTCCCTCAAAATCATTTTGAAGATTTGTCTATGTGTTTTTTGTCGGGGCATAAAGCCATATTGCGTTTTGTCGTTGTCTGATTTAAACGCTGTCGATTACCGAAGCAAAGTAGTTTTCGGATACCGAGCCGAAGAGAAAAGCGTCTATCAGACCCTCGCGCTTTGCCTGCCGTACCTTTTCGGTCAACTCACCGTCTGTGTCGTCATCCACAAAGAGGATGACCCGGCAGTTTTCCATGTTCCGTTTTACCTTGTCACGGATTGCCATTCGTTCATTGAACATCCATGGCGAATACGCCTTGACCTCCATTAAAAGAACATCCGGTCGATGCGTTTCGCACCACTCGGCGGTTGCGTCCGGCGACTCGGAGATCACAACCTGGCAATCATCCAATTTTTGCATCAGCATTCGTTCCATGGTGTGCGCATGGATATCGCTTTGAATGTCCAGAACGATTTTTTTCATCATTCATCACCACCTTCTAAGAGTACAACCCTAATCTTACAGTATCTATTGTACGGATTTTTTGGCGCTTGTCACTGGCACTTGCGCCAGTAACAGAAGAAAAACTCGATTTTTTCAAAAATTTTTCCTTTTGGGCGTGAAAAACCCCTTGACCGTACAGCCAAGGGGTTCGTTATCTCTTATTCGTCTTTTAATGTGGTTACCATGAGCTTGTTTTCAATGGCCGTTGCAACCAGCGATTCTCTGCTTTCAAAGCCACCCTTTTCCACCATATTATCCAGGTTCCAGCGAACGCCGTTTTTGGAGATGCCCAGCTTATCGGCAATTTCCTGATAGGTAAAGCCCTTTACATATAGGCGCAGGATGTCTAACTGCCGTGGCGAGAAGGCATCGGACATCGTACCCTCCATTTCGACGGCGGGGGAGGAGTTTGGGAAGACTCTTTCGCCCGCAAGGGTGCGCTTTACCACGCTCATCAATTCCTCTGTACCGTGGTCCTTATACCACAGGCTGTCGGCTGCGCCTAATTTGGCTCTTTGCAAAACTTCGGGATCGACAAGCGAGGTAGCCACAACGATTTTGATCTGCGGAAAAGCCTTTTTGATACGCTCTGCGGCGGCAAGACCGGAGTGCTTGTGCTGCGTCTGCACATCCATAAGGACGAGCTTTACGGTGGCATTGCAATGCTTTTCCGCTTCAAAGGCGTCACGGAAAACGCCGACAAGATGAAACTCGCCGTCTGCCGCAAGACAATCGACAAAGTGCTTTTGGATGTATAAATCATCCTCTACAAGTATGGTGTTAATCATAGGCTGATCTCCTTTGCGGGAATCGTAATCAGAAGAGCAAATCGTGGATTATGCGAAATATGCATTTCGCCGCCGGAGCTTTCAATACTGCGGCGAAGCGTTGACAGGCCGCTGCCTTCCTTTATCGGCTTTGTGGGTATTTTGCCGTTGTTGGTTATGGTAACATCATAGCGTTCGCCGCGCTGGGCAATGCGGATATACACCTCATTCCCGTCTGCGTGCTTGATGCAGTTGGTCACGCACTCCTTGGCGGCGGCAACGGTCAACTCCTCGGCTGCGGTATCATGGGGCAGGTAGCCGTCAATTTTTACAGCCACGCCAAGCTGCCGGGCAGTTCTTTTTACCTCGTCCATTGTGCTGACAGAGGTGACACGGTTGCTTGCCAGCATACCGATGGCATTTTGCAAAGCCTCAAGCTTTCGCTCGGTATCCTCGCCGCTGTCTATGATGTCTCGGATGGTCAGGAGGCTTCGCCCGATGGTATCGTGAATATAGACCTTCAGATCAAGGCTTTCCTTCTCCTTGACATCGTCCTCCATGCGAGCGTACATCTTTCTGAGCTTTCGATTGACTTCCGCCAGTTCTTTATTTATTTCCTCTTGCTTTTGGTAGCCGTTATACAGCTCGGTTACATTGTGCGCCGTTATCTGCTGCCAGCGGTCATCGCCGTCCACGGTGATATTCTGTGTGCGAAACTGCCAGACGGTCTTGTCGGGCAGGATGTAGCAATCATCCTTGACGGTTACGGATCTGTCCGGCACGCTCAGGGCATTTTCTATATCGCTTTTGATTTGCAGCTCGTGGCCGCAAAGGGCAAAGGACAGCCTTCGCATACGGTTGTTGCATAGGATGATCCTGCCGTTCGGATCGGCAAAGCAGATGCCCATAGGTAGCTTATCCGTTGCTTCCTTAATGGAGAACGGCGAGAGCTCGTTCTTTTTACGGCGGTATTCCCTCGGCAGAGCAACGGCAAAGTGAACTGCCGCAAGGAAAATGGCAGCGGCAAATATCAGCCACGGTGCGCCCAGCAGAAATGCGTCCCCGATATTGTCGGGATCTGCCTGGGAAACGGAGAACAGCAGCGGGATCATCACAGCCATAACCACCAGGCTCAGCAGGCTGCGCACCGGCTTATTGCTGCGAAGAAGCTGATACATAAACAGCCCGATTTCAAGGACGATCTCCACAAGCATGATAAACGGCAGCATAGTCTGCCAAAATTCAGAAAGGAAAGAAAATGCACTCATTTCCCGTCACCTTCTTTCACTTCAAATACAAGGCGCTGGTATTCCTCGTCATCCTCTTTTTCACAGCGAATACCGTCTCCGCTTACTAAAGCGGAAAGGTCGGCTTTGCAGCACACATTCAGTGACAAACGCAAGCCGTTTGCCTTTATGAGGCTTACCTGTATGCCTGTTAAATTCAAAATATCGGCTTCAATAACCGATTCGTAAAAATCAAATACAGCGGTCGCCGTTTTGCCGGAGAGCATGGAAAGAGACTCGTCCACATAGAGTGAGCTGCGGACACCCAACAGCTTCAGCGTTTGGAGCGACTCATTGAAGGCACGGTGGAGTTCCGTTGCCGATATTTTAATATCTCGGTCGGTAAGGAGCGTCAGATGTTTGCGGCGCTTAATATAGCTGCACAGCACGGCAATCTCGGCGAGAAGCGTTTTGGCTCTGTCGGGATCGGTGCTTGAGATTCGGCGGTATTCCTTGGTGAGCTCTGCAATGCGGTCTATCTGTGTCTGTGTAGCGGAACGCAAAAGATCATACAACCGGTTTTGCTCCTCCACCTTGCGGCGCTTGGTTTCACGCTTGTATTCATAACGGAGAATTTCGTTCCTGTCGGCAAGCTCGTCTGCAAGAAGCTCGGAGTCCTCCTTGATGTCACGCAGAGCCGACACATCCTCTGTCCATACGGCATAGCCGCCGTCAATGGGCATGGTGTGAACGGTCAAGCCGTCCATCGTGACCGGGCTTTGCTCGGCTTTTTTCATCGTTTCCTTTGAGATAGGCGCAGTGTTTACAGCTGCATACCGAACGGTAAAGTCCTTGTCGGTGATCTCCGCCGATGTGCCGACAGATGAGTCAAACAAGTCCACATAATGGCTGTTTGAATGTATATATCCGCAGGCGATGCAAAGCTCGAAGGTCAGAATATACATCACACTTTGGAATGCGGCAATATCGCCGAACAAGTGGAGCAGCCAATCCGCACCCGCATAGTAAAGTGCGCTGTAAACAATCGTCAGCAGCATAGGAACAATGGGCAGAAAGTGGAGCCTTCCTTTTTGCACGCGGCATTTAAAGAACATAATAACAAGTGCGGCAAAGGCACACAGCACCTGCCAGCCTGCAATAATGAAGTAGCCTGTCGAGTAGCCGTTGTTTTTGTCTGTCCACACAGCGGCGTCCTTCGGAAAGGTAAATACGAATTGGTGCAGGTCATTTGTGAGCACGAGCAGAAGCAATACGCCGGAGATGATCCACAGAACCGACATTCCCTTGGGGAATTTGTATTCGTCCGGTTTCCCTAATGACATGGCAATCAGCAGCGCCAGCATAGGCACAAACAGCATCGGCAGATAGAACAGATACCACAGGTAACGGACGGCGTCCGGCTGCCAAAATATAAAATACTTTGCCGAACGGACTACCATCCAGATGATGAGCAACACTGCGGTGCCCGTCATAAACCGGCATACCTGCTTTTGCACGATCCGCTGACGGACAGAGAGCCCCCAGGCGGCGAACAGACCGATATAGATAAAGCTGCGCAGATAGGAAAACAGCATCGGGTAAAAGTCGCCCCTGCCTATTATGCGAAAAGCGTATGCCGAAACGACGGCGAGTATGATAATACAGCCGTTGAACAGTTCTTTTTTGCGCCTGTGCGTCAATCCCGCCGCCCCTTTCCGCTTAAAATATGCCCTCTCAAAGCGCATTATAGCATAAACCCCGCACTTTCTCAACCGATTTCGGTAGGTATTTGAAAATTATCATCACGGCGCGGCTTCACGGCTATAATATATAATGAAAATTTATATCAAAAAACGGAGTCGATCATGTCGGCTCCGTTTTGTTATGGATAAATATTCTGTTATTTCATCAGCCCTCTGCGTTTGACGCAGTTCTCGAGCTTTATCGCATCATAAACTCCGTCGTCAAAGAGGTCGCAGACGCTCTTGTATTCGTCGAGGCTGAGCGTTTCGAGCGTTTTGCCCGTTTTTATGCAAAGAGCTACCAGCTCGCCCGTGGCTTTATAGGCGTCTCTGAACGGCAGACCCTTTGACACAAGGTAGTCGGCGCAGTCCGTGGCGTTGATGAAGCCGCCCGCCGCAGCCTTTCTCATATTCTCGGGGAGCGCTTTCATCGTCGATATCATCGGCACGAGGGTCACAAGGCAGATATTCACTGTGTCGAAGGCGTCGAATATTGCGTCCTTATCCTCCTGCATATCCTTGTTGTAGGCGAGGGGCAGACCCTTCATCACGGTCAGCAGGGTCATCAGGTCGCCGAATACCCTGCCGCTCTTGCCCCTGACAAGCTCGGCGATATCGGGATTTTTCTTCTGCGGCATGATGCTCGAGCCGGTCGAGAATGCGTCGTCAAGCTCGACAAATTTGAATTCCCACGAGCACCAGAGGATTATCTCCTCGCACAGCCTCGAGAGATGCACCATCACAAGCGACAGCGCCGAGGCAAGCTCGATGCAGAAGTCACGGTCGGCAACGCCGTCGAGTGTGCTTGCGGTGTAGGAGTCAAAGCCGAGCAGCTCGGCGGTCATGGCTCGGTCGATCGGGTAGGTCGTGCCCGCAAGGGCGCCGCTGCCGAGAGGGGAGGAATTCATGCGCTTTTTGGCGTCCTCAAGCCTGCCGAGGTCGCGGGAGAGCATCTCGGTGTAGGCAAAAAGATGAGTTTTGAAGGTTATCGGCTGGGCACGCTGCAAATGGGTGTAGCCCGGCATTATCGCGTCGGCGTATTCGTCTCCCTTTGCGGCGAGGGCGGCTATAAGCTCCTTGACGAGCGAAAGGGTCTTGTCGCATTCGTCGCGCAGATAAAGGCGCACATCGAGGGCGACCTGGTCGTTACGGCTCCTGCCCGTATGCAGGCGCTTGCCCGCGTCGCCGATGCGCTCGGTCAGGGTCTGCTCGATAAAGGTGTGGATATCCTCGGCGTTCGGGTCGATGGCAAGTGTGCCGTCTGCTATCTCGGCTTTTATCTTTGCAAGCTCGGCGGCTATGGCGGCGCCGTCCTCGGCGGGGATTATCCCCTTTGCGGCGAGCATGGTCACATGGGCGATGCTGCCCTCGATATCCTGAGCGTACATCCTGGAATCCGTCGCAATGGATGAATTGAAGTCGTTGGTCTTTTTATCCGCTTCCTTTGAGAAGCGCCCTGCCCAGAGTTTCATGATTTTTTCCTCCGTATACAAACCGAGGCGGTTGAAAGTAACCGCCCCGATATGGTGAATTTTATTTATTGTTGCGCTCGGCTTCAAGTATAGCCTTGACCTTGATGGGCAGGCCGAAGAGGTTGATGAAGCCTGCGGAATCCTTCTGATTGTAAACGTCGTCGGCGTCGAAGGTGGCGAAATCCTCGCTGTAGAGAGTGTAGGGGGAGGTAACGCCCGCGTTGATGATGTTGCCCTTATAGAGCTTGACCTTTACGTCGCCGGTGACGGTCTGCTGAGTGCTGCTCACAAAGGCGGAGAGCGCCTCCCTGAGCGGAGTGTACCACTGGCCGAAGTAGACGAGCTCGGCGAAGCGGTGAGCCACAAGTTCTTTATAGTGCATGGTGTCCCTGTCAAGGGTGATGGTCTCGAGAATGTCGTGCGCCTTATAGAGGATAGCGCCGGCGGGATTCTCATAAACGCCCCTGGACTTCATGCCGACGAGCCTGTTCTCGACAAGGTCGTTGAGGCCTATGCCGTTTTTGCCGCCGACTTCGTTAAGGTATTCGATAAGCTCGACGCCGCCCATCTCCTTGCCGTTGACGGCGGTGGGCACGCCCTTCTCAAAGTGAATGGTGAGGTAGGTGTCCTCGTCGGGAGCCATCTCGGGAGAAACGCCCATCTCAAGGAAGCCGGGCTTGTTATATTGCGGCTCGTTTGCGGGGTCCTCAAGGTCGAGACCCTCGTGCGAGAGATGCCAGAGGTTCTTATCCTTGGAGTAGTTGGTCTCACGGTTTATCTTAAGAGGAATATTGTGCGCCTCGGCGTACTATATCTCCTCCTCACGGGATTTGATGTTCCAGATCCTCCAGGGGGCGATTATCTCCATCTCGGGGGCGAACGCCTTTATCGCAAGCTCAAACCTTACCTGATCGTTGCCCTTGCCGGTGCAGCCGTGGCAGATAGCGTCGGCGCCCTCGGCCTTGGCGATCTCGACGAGCTTCTTTGCGATTATCGGGCGGGCGAAGGAGGTGCCGAGCAGATATTCCTTCTCATAAACCGCGCCTGCCTGAATGGTGGGGAAGATGTAGTCGCTGACGAATTCATCCTTGAGGTCGGCAACATAGAGCTTTGACGCGCCGGTCTTAATGGCTTTCTCCTCAAGTCCGTCAAGCTCGGTGCCCTGACCTACGTCGCCCGATACTGCGATGACCTCGCAGTTGTTGTAATTTTCCTTGAGCCAGGGGATGATTATCGACGTGTCAAGTCCGCCGGAATAAGCAAGAACTACTTTTTTGATCTCTTTCATAATAAAAATCTCCGTTTCGTTGGTTTCTATACACCATTATACACGGAATATTCAAAAAATCAAGTGGTTTTTGAATATTTATGCAAATTTGGCGTATTGACCAAAAAAACGGAGATTTTGAATTCTTAACCGAGCAAAAGTCCTACTTTTTTCTTCGCTTTTGTCAGTGTGCGATTCGCAATGCGGGCGGCTTTCTCCGCTCCGGCGGCTGCGGTCTGCATGAGATATTCCTTATCGGCCATAAATCTCTTGTAGTTCTCCTGCACGGGGCGCAGCTCCTCGATGACCGCTTCGGCAACCTTGACCTTGAAGTCGCCGTAGCCCTTGCCGTCGAATTCACGCTCGATAGCCTCGTAGTCAAGGCCGGTGCAGCAG
>FR888213.1:11859-21170 GCA_000431775.1 Clostridium sp. CAG:413
AGGAATAGATAGCCATGAGGTTGTTTATGCCGTCCTTGCCGTCGGCGTATCTGACGATGGCCTCGCTGTCGGTGACGGCGGATTTGAATTTCTTGAGTATAGCGTCGGGGGTGTCAAGCAGCGAAACGGAGGCCTTGGGGTTCGGGTCGCTCTTTGACATCTTCTGAGTGGGGTCCTGCAAGCTCATGACCTTTGCGCCCACCTTGCCAATGAAAGGCTCGGGCAGGGTGAAGGTGTTGCCCCTGAGGGTGTTGAATCTGTCGGCGATATCCCTTGCGATCTCAAGGTGCTGCTTCTGATCGGCGCCCACGGGCACGAAATTCGCCTGATAGAGCAGGATATCCGCAGCCATGAGTACGGGGTAGGCAAAGAGGCCGACGTTGACGTTGCCCGCATTCTTGAGCGATTTCTCCTTGAATTGGGTCATTCTCGAAGCCTCGCCGAACTGCGTGTAGCAGTCGAGTATCCATGCAAGCTCCGCATGCGCAGGCACCTGGCTCTGGATGAATACCACGTTCTTCTCGGGGTCAAGGCCGACGGAGAGCAGTATCGCATACATCTCGAGGGTCTGCTGACGGAGCTTCGCCGGCTCGGGATGGATGGTCAGAGCGTGGAGGTCGGCGACGGCGTAAAGGCAGTCGTAATCCTCGCACATCAGCTTCCAATTCCTGAGTGCGCCGAGGTAGTTGCCGAGGGTGGGTATCGAGGTGGGCTGGATAGCGCTGAGCACTATCGGCTTGCGTTCGGTG
Source organism: Clostridium sp. CAG:413 (assembly GCA_000431775.1). GTDB lineage: Bacteria > Bacillota > Clostridia > Oscillospirales > Acutalibacteraceae > CAG-177. The sequence goes on from FR888213.1 coordinate 12,609, forward strand.
TTTTCCATTGTTATCTATTCTCCTTAGCGGTTATTATTCAAAAGACTTTGCCGCCTGTGCGAGCAGGCGGACGCCCTTGACGATATTCTCGTCGGTCGGGGTCGAGAAATTGAGGCGGATATACTGAGATTTTTGGCTCATGTCGACCATGAAGGCGTTGCCGGGCACGACGGATACGCCGAGAGCCGAGCTGCGCCTGCAGAATTCAAGCATATCCACGCCTTCCCTTATCTTTGCCCAGACAAAAAGGCCGCCCTCGGGTCTGTGATAGGTCAGGAAGCCGCCCAGCTCCTTGTCGAGGCAATCGCAGAGCAGGTTCAGCTTGCGGCGGTAGATAGTCCTGATATGCTCGATGTGCTTCTCAATGTCGCACTCGGTGAGCCACTTGTATACGGTGAGCTGAGAGATGAGCGGGGTGTGGACATCCTGCGTCTGCTTCGCAACGACGAGCTTTGAGACGACCTCCTTCGGAGCGCTCAGGAAGCCGACTCTGATGCCGGGGGCGACTATCTTTGAGAATGAGCCGGAGTAAACGACGAGACCGTCGGTGTCCATGCTCTTTATCGTCGGGATATCCTCGCCAGATACGCGCAGGTCGCCGTAGGGGTTATCCTCTATGATGAGCACGCCGTATTTCTTCGCAAGCTCATACATGCCCTTGCGCTTCTCGAGCGACATTGTCGCGCCGGCGGGGTTTTGGAAGTTGGGGATGGTGTAGATGAATTTAACATTCTTCTCGGTGCTCAGCTTCTGCTCAAGCACGGCAAGGTCGATGCCGTCCTTCTCAACGGGCACGCCGGAGAGGCGGGCGCCGAAGCTTCTGTAGCAGTTGAGCGCGCCGAGGAACGACGGCTCCTCGCAGATAACGCAGTCGCCGTGGTTGAGGAACGCCTGGCTCATAAGGCTCATCACCTGCTGAGCGCCGCTGGTGACTATGACGGCGTCGTTCTCGCTGAAGGCGTCGTAGCGGTCGCGGGCGAGCTTTTTAAGCTCCTCGATGAGGGGGGCGTAGCCCTCGCTCACGCCGTATTGCAGCATGAGGATAGGCTCTGTGTCGACGATTTCTTTTATAATTCGCTGCACATCCGCAACGGGAAAGGCGTCGGGCGCGGGGTTGCCGGCGGCGAGGGGGATGGTGTCGCCGGAGTTCTTGAGTATCTCCCTTATGACTGAGGGCTGGAGATTTGAGAATCCCTCTGAAAACTTATATTCCATATTGATCGTCCTTTCGGAATAAAATGCTGTTTGTTTATCCGTTCCTAATATTTTAGCACATTGCGCCGTATAATCAAGAAAAATTTTATTTTTCGTTGTGCCGTGAGGCTCGGCGTGGTATACTATGGGTATATCATCGCACTCTCGGAGGTTATATATAATGAAAAAGAATTATGACGCCGTGCTTTTTGACTTTGACGGCACTCTCGCCGACACGGGCGAGGGGATATTTGAGAGCGTGCGCTATGCAGTCGAGGCTCTCGGCAAGCCGCCGCTCAGCGATAAGCAGCTGCGCTCGTTCATCGGTCCGCCGATATACGATTCGTTTATGAATATGCTTGACCTTGACCATGATCAGACCGAGTTTGCCGCAATGAAATATCGCGAGAGATACGCCGAGGGCGCAATGTTCAGCCTGCGGCTCTATGACGGTATACCCGAGCTGCTGAAGAAGCTGCGTGAGAGCGGGATAAAGGTCTCGGTCGCAAGCTCCAAGCCCTGCGGCTTCATCGAGCGCATTGTCGGGCATCTCGGTATGCGTGAGGATTTTGATTATATCGCCGCCCCTGCCGGTGACGACAAGCCCGAGTCGAAGTGCGAGCTTATCACGAGGGCGGCAAAGGCTCTCGGCGCGGATAGATCCCGCGTGCTGATGGTCGGCGACCGCAAATTCGACATCAACGGCGCAAACGAGGCGGGCGTTGAGAGCGTCGGAGTGCTCTACGGCTACGCAAAGCCCGACGAATTGCAGCAGGCGGGCGCGACCTATATCGTCGAGACCGCCGCTGAGATCGAAAATATCATTTTCTCCTGAGCTTCATCGCCGCACCGTAGCAGACATAGAAAAGCAAGAAGCTGACCGCGGCGACAAAGAAAACAATGAATTCAGCGCTCCCGAACGTATTTGCGTATGTCGGGGAGCTTATTATTTGCCCGTAGGGGTAGCGTATGGCGTATGCGTTGCCGACGCAGAAGTAGAGAGCGCCGCAGGCGAGGAAATATAGCGGCAGCGCACGGGCGCAGAATTCATCGGTGCGGCGAGCCACGGGCACGGGCATACCGCGCATCACGATATTCTTGCGGAATATAATAAGGAATATTATAAATGCGATAACTGAAACACCCGCCGTGACGGCTATGGTGAATATATCCTCTTTCTTCTCGCCGAGCAGCCCTCTTTCGCAAAGATTCTCAAAGAGCCTAACGGAGAGCGGGCGAGCAAGGGTGAGCACAAAGGTGACCGTGAAGGTCAGCAGAGCACTGTATAGGCAGTGCAGATTGCGGCTCTTGAAGGGCTCCTCATAGGTGAATTTGCCCTCGCCGCCTGTGACACTTGCGGGCAGGCAAACGAGCAGCAGCATGACGAAAAATCCGATAAGGAAGCCTGTGCCGTATTCCCACATCGACCATGAGCCGCCCTTGAGGAACGCGGGGGCGTTGACGCTTGCAAAGAAGCCTGCGTCGGAGTCGATGATAAGAAATACATCCGCCGCCGTTATGGAAACGGCGCATATGAAGTCTATCGCAAGCGAAATCAGCCCCGTTATCTTATCCCTGAATGCGATAAGAGCCGTCAGCGAGCAGGCGAGAGCGCCTGCCGCCTGAGATATGCTCTCGATGCTTGCAAAATAGTTCCTGCCGAAGGGGATCTTCTTGGCCCATGCGATATTGTCGAAGTGCTTGAGATAGGCCGCCATCGGGGTCGCGTCAATGCCCTTGTCGGCAAGCCCCGTTTTGAAGTATTCGACCGCCTGCGGGCTGATGAGGTCGAGTATGTAATGTGCCGCAAACGCCTTGAAGAGCAGCATGACGGCGTAGTAAACGGCGATGAGCACGATGTATCGGCGCACGCCGTATTTTTTCTTTGAAAAGAGGGATGATATGAACATGGCAAAGAGCGGCATCCAACCGAAGCCGAGCAGCAGCATTATCCAAAGCCCCGAGAATGGGTTCATCGGCATCACGGAGGCTATCTCCTCGCCCGTAAAGGGCTGAGAGCTGTCGAGATAGCCGCCCATCTGGCAGTTGAGCGTTCCCCAGCCGCTGTTGGTTATGCCGGCAAGGATGACAGCCACGGGTATTGCCTCGTAGCTCATCTTTTTTCTGTTGCCGAACAGGGCAAATATCAGCAGCGTCAGCGTGACAGTGAAGCAAAACATGCCCCACATCGAGCCGAAGCCCGAGTCGCCCCTCACTCGCCACATGAAGCCGCACATGAGCGCAGAGGCGAGGACGGCGAAGCAGCCTGCAGGTGCTCCGAGCTTTCCGTTAGCGCTTCTTTCCACAAAATCAACTCCGTTTCGGGCAAATGCGCCCATTTAAAATTACATATACATTCTATATCATTTTCCTGAGGATTTCAACAGTAAAATCTCAGGCAGACATCAAAGCCGCTTTGTCTGTCATACAATTGAATAAATTTGACTGAGTCTGTCGGATTTTGCATTGACACGGCAGGCGTAAAATACTATAATACGGATGACATACAACAATCCGCAAGGAGGACAACATGAAAAAGCAACTCACGGGCAGGTCTATGTTCCTGTTTTGTCTCGGCGATTTTTCAAGGGCTATATTCAACGGCCTGACCGCCACTTATCTTATGTATATCTTTATCCCGCAGTCCACCTCGTCTCTGCCGCTGCTGCTGCCCTACGGGGCGCTGACATTTGCGGCTATCAGAGGCGTGGGAGTCATCTTTGACGCCCTCATCGACCCATTCATCGCCTCAAAGAGCGATAACTGCAAGCACCGCCTCGGCGCGAGAGTGCCGTTCCTGCGCTATGCTTCGCTGCCGATGGCGCTTTTCGCCGTGCTGATGGTATTCATGCCGGTGAATTCACAGAGCTGGATAAACGCCGTGTGGCTGCTCGCGATGCTGCTGCTCTATAATTTCTTCTCCTCGCTCTTCCTTGTGCCGTATTACGCACTGATAGCCGAGCTTGTCACGGATACCAAGCGCCGTGTGTTTTTCAGCACGATAAATACCCTGCTCTTTGTGCTCGGCAGCGCCGTGATATATGTCACGCCTATAATCAAGAATGCGCTGCTCTCGGCCGGTATGAGCGAGATCGCCGCGTGGCGCTGCGCCTTCCTTGTATTCGGCATCATCGGCGGAGCCTGCGCCTTTATCTCATCCTTCAGCATCAAGGAGGATGAATATGTGGAGCGCTCGGCGGGCTATGTGCCGCTGATCGAATCACTCAAGGCAACCTTCCGCTATAAAAATTTCGTTATCCTGCTTGTCGGCTATATGCTCATGTGGATAGCGTTCTCGTTCTTTAATTCAACGCTCATGTATTATGTCACCATGCTGCTCGGACTCAGCGACAGCTACGCCGTCATAATAATGGCTATCGCAATGATAGTGGGCGTGCTCTCATACCCGCTCGTCAATATCCTTGCCAAAAAAGTGGGCAAGAAGCCGCTGCTCATCGGTGCGTGCATAGCTTATGTCATTATCTATCTCGGCATTTACTTCTCCGCCGCCGTGATAAATGCGATAGGCGCCCTCGCAACGGGCATTCTTATCGGCGCGCTGATAGGCTTCCCGATATCAATCACTAATATCATCCCTGTCGCCGCGTTCTCCGACCTCGCCCAGTATGACACCATTAAAACGGGCGAAAACAGGGCGGCAATGTTCGTCGCCTCGCGCAACCTGCTGCATCAGCTCAGTCAGGCGATAGTGCTCTTTATCGTGCCGCTGACGATAACCGGCTCTGTGGTCGAGGGCAGCGCCAACTACGAGGGCGTGCGGACTACGGCGCTGATAGCCGCGGGCTTCATAGCGGCGGCGCTGGTATTCTATGTCTTCTATGAGGATAAAAAGATAACGGGCGTTATCGACGAATACAACGCGACTCACAAATGATATTTAAGCTGCCGCTTGTCGGCAGCTTTTTTGTATTCTTTACTTTTCTGCGGATATCTGATATAATAGCCCTGTATTTTATCGGCAGGAGGGCGTTATGGACGGTACAAGGCATGAATATCTCGGCGGCGGTATCACTGCCGTTGTCTCCGAGGCACATTCGTTCGGCACAGACGCGGTGCTGCTCGCTCATTTCGCTTCTCCCGGCAAGTGGGCTGTTTGCTGCGACCTCGGCTCGGGCTGCGGGATAATCCCGCTGCTCTGGTGCAGGCATGAGGGCGGCAGGATAACCGCCGTCGAGCTTCAGCCCCTCGGCGTGAAGCAAATAGAGGCGGCGATAGAGCTGAATTCCCTCTCCGACCGCCTGACCGCCGTGAATGCCGACCTGCGTGACCTGAAAGGCAGGGTGCCGTTCGGCTGCTTCGACCTCGTGACGATGAATCCGCCTTATAAAGCGAGCGGGGCGGGCATCGAGAGCAGCTCCGCACCCGACAAGATAGCCCGCCATGAGACTATGTGCTCGCTCTCCGAGGTCTGCGCCGCCGCGGCAAAGCTGCTGAATTTCGGCGGCAGATTCTGCGTATGCATCAGGCCCGAGCGGCTGTGTGAATTATTCTGCGAGATGCGCTCTGCGGGGGTCGAGCCGAAGCGGCTGCGGCTCGTCGCAAAGTGCCCGGGCAAAGCCCCGTGGCTCGTGCTCGTGGAGGGTCGCCGAGGCGGCAAAAGCGGCATGACCGTCATGCCCGACCTGTTCGTCCACGGCGAGGACGGCGGCTATTCCGCCGAGATGAAAGAGATTTACGGCGATTATCTGCCGGAGAACAGAGGTGAAGGCAATTGAGCGGAACTTTGTATGTGGTCGGCACCCCGATAGGCAATCTCGGCGATATCTCGCCCCGTGCGCTTGAGACGCTTGAGAATTGCGACTTTGTCGCCGCCGAGGATACCCGCGTGTCGCTAAAGCTGCTAAACCACTTCGGCATAAAGAAGCCGATGATAAGCTACTTTGAGCACAATAAATTTGAGAAAGGCCCCGTTATCGCCGCCAGGCTGCTGGCAGGGGAGAGCTGCTGCATCGTGACGGATGCGGGTATGCCCGCTATCTCCGACCCCGGCGAGGATCTCGTGCGCCTTTGCCATGAGCGGGGGATAAAGGTCGAGGCCGTCCCCGGCCCGTGCGCCTTTGCGACCGCGCTTGCCGTGTCGGGTATGCCGTCAAGGCGGTTTTCGTTCGAGGGCTTCCTGCCCGCCGACAAAAACGACCGCCGCCGCTGTATCGAGAAGCTGGCGGGCGACGAACATACGCTGATATTCTATGAAGCGCCCCACAAGCTCGCCGCCGCGCTTGCGGATCTCGCCGCGATACTCGGCGACAGGCGGCTTGCGATAGTCCGTGAGCTTACCAAAATTCACGAGCAGGTGATATTGACCACCCTTTGTGCCGCAGCGGAGAAATACTCCGCCGAGGAGCTTAAAGGCGAGATAGTGCTGATAATCGACGGCGCGCCCGAGACTTCGGACGAGCCTATGACCCTCGATGAGGCCGTCGAGCTTGCCCGCAGGCTCGTTGAGGGCGGCGAGAGCAAGACGAACGCCGCGAAGCTCGCCGCAAAGGAATCGGGCATCAAAAAGGGATATATATATAAGGCGCTGGTCTGACCGGCGTGAAAGGAGCACAAAATGGCAGAGTATTTTGCATCCCATCCGTATGTAGTCGCGATCCTCGTCGCACTTGCGCTGCTGACGGCATTCGTCTGCGTCAAGGCAGCTCAGGCGAGCGCCAAAAGGCACGCCGAGAATGAAAAGATAATAAACAAACTCAAGGAGGATAACCGCCTTCGCAATAAATTCGCCGTCCTTACTCGGCAGCTTATCGACAGCTCCGAGCCGACTGAGCTTTTTAAGGGCGTTGCGCTGAATCTCGACAGGCAGATATCCGACGCCGAGGATATGGAGCAGGCGTTCGCCGCCCTGAATCAGGAGCAGCGCGAGATCTATGCGCTCTGCTATGTCGCTGAGGACGGCAGGGAGCGCCTGAGCGATTTCTTCGCCGCGAACGGCAGCCCGCTGACGGATACGGCTCTTGAAGCGGTCAAAAAGCTGCTGCCCGCCGCCGCAGAGCCGTTCGGCAAAGAATTCCTCGCATTTGACGGCAACGACGAGACGACATCATTCGTGCAGAGCGATATCGAGCAGTGGGATCTGGATTTCGCCGCCGTTATCGCCGCCTCTCCGATAGAGCAGGCAGGCGGAGCTTATATTGCCGCCAACGCCGACAAATTCATCTGAATAAACCGCCTTCCGCATTTCCATAATATAGCGGGAGGCGATTTTTATGCAATTCAAAGGAAGCAAAACGGAGGCTAACCTCATGGCGGCGTTTGCGGGCGAATCTCAGGCGAGGACGCGATACGATATCTACGCCTCGCAGGCAAAGGCGGACGGCTATGAGCAGATAGCCGCAATATTCACCGAGACGGCGAGCAACGAAAAGGAGCACGCCGAGATATGGTTCAAGCGCCTGCACGGCGATTCAGTGCCCGGCACGGCGGCAAATCTGCTTGACGCTGCGGCGGGCGAGAACTATGAGTGGACGGAAATGTATAAGGAATTCGAGCAGACTGCCGAGCAGGAGGGCTTCACCGAGCTTGCGATACTTTTCAGGATGGTCGGCAGCATTGAAAAATCACACGAGGAGCGCTTCAGACGGCTCAGCGGCAACCTGCAAAAGGGCATCGTCTTTGCCCGCAGCGGCGAGACTGTCTGGCTCTGCCGCAACTGCGGATATCTCCATGTCTCCTCCGAGCCGCCGCAGCTTTGCCCCGTATGCAAGCACCCACGATCGTTCTTTGAAATTAAAGCGGATAACTATTGAGCATAAACCTACAATGTAAATGGTTAAAAATAGTTACAAAACGCCTATTTTTCAAATTCGGAATATTTTTTGACTTTCGGAGTGCTATAATCGGCTACGGTAAGAAATATAAGGAGGGACGGTAAAAAATGAAGACTTCAAAAGTAATTCTTGCTTTGACGGCGCTTGTGCTTGCGGCTGCAATGCTGCTCTCGGCCTGCGGCGTTAAGGACGACAGCAAAACGACCGCTGCCGGCACTTCATCGGCAGGCGAACCCGCAATGACAGAGGAGCCGGCCACCGAGGAGCCGACCACGGCAAAGCCGAAATATTCGCCGAGCGACAAGCTCATAGCGCTCACCTTTGACGACGGACCGAGAAGCTCGACCACAAACCGCGTGCTCGACCTGCTTGAGCAGAACGGCGGCGTTGCGACCTTCTTCCTCGTCGGCTACAATATCCCCGATAACGCTGAGGTAATCAAGAGAGCCGCCGCGATGGGCTGCTCCATCGGCAATCATACAAAGGATCATAAGATCCTCACCAAGTGCAGCGCCGATACGATCAAGGCGCAGGTGAACGGCGTCAATTCGCTGCTGCGCGACATGGGCATTGAGCC
>FR888213.1:21232-21798 GCA_000431775.1 Clostridium sp. CAG:413
ATCAGATAGGCATGCCCCTCATCCAGTGGTCGATAGACACCGAGGATTGGAAGTATAAGGACGCGTCGCATAAGGGCAGGAGCGCCGAGGAGCGCACCGCCGACCTCAACAGGATAGCCGACATGGTATTCTCGCAGGCAAAGGGCGGCAGCATAGTCCTCATGCACGATATCTATGATTTCACCGCAGACCTCTGTGAGATAGTCATCCCCGGCCTCGTCGAGAGGGGATTCAAGCTCGTCACGGTCGATCAGCTCTTTGAGGCATACGGCGAGAAGCTCGAGAACGGCGTTGTCTACTACAGCGCAAAACTCCCCGAGCCCTCCGCCCGCCCCGCAAGCGCGGAGCCGATAGCTGCGGGCAAATACACCGTGTCGACGAGCGGCAGCGTGCTCAATATGAGGGTCAGCCCCGACGCGGACAGCCAGGTGCTTGAGAAAATACCCAACGGCACGATAGTCGAGGTCACGAAATCCGTGCTCGGCTGGGCTTATGTCACATATAATTCGGCTCAGGGCTGGGTCAGCTCGGCATATCTTGTTTAGTAAGAACTTTAAGGCGGTCGG
>FR888214.1 GCA_000431775.1 Clostridium sp. CAG:413
TTTTTGATTAACTGCTAAGAATCGCATTTTTCCTTCAAAATTTCGATTTTCCTCAAGTTCCAATCACTTTTCGTTGTGAACATTCCTGTATTCATTCGGTGTCATACCCGTAGACTTTTTAAACACGGTTTGGAAATACGCCTGACTTGAAAAGCAAAGATGGGTGCTGATCTCCGACAGACTTCGGTTAGAGTATCTGAGAAGCCTTTTGGCGTCTCTTATTTTACTTTTTATAATGAAATCTGTAATGTTTAACTTTATACGGTTTTCAGCCGGTCAATACATTTGCATTTTAAGTATCAACGAATGATAGTCAATGGAACTTTTCCCTATATCCCATTTCCCAACCTGCATCTTTTTAATACGCTTTCCATCTCCAAATTCAAGCAAATCTATTGAACTGCCCCAAATTGTGCAGACAGTATAAAAAGACCCTACTCGATGTAGCAGAATAAAAATTAAGCAACAAGCTGATTTCGTTTTTCAAGTGGAGTCAGTTTTGTTTTAGTTTGAATACGGTAGTTGAAAGCAACAAACTGATTTCGATTTTCAAGCGGAGTCAGTTTTGTTTTAGTTTGAATACGGTAGTTGTTGTAGAAGCTGATGTATTCGGATATGAGGAGTCGAGCGTGTACTGCCGCGCAAAATCGGTCACGCCGCCCGCCTCGCTCATGGTGTAGTCCAGACGGCACAGCGCGGGAGTGAGGTCATATAGCCCCAGCTTTTTCATCAGCACAC
>FR888215.1 GCA_000431775.1 Clostridium sp. CAG:413
GCGATGCTGGAGGGCTATGCCGAATTCTATTCTGCTGAACTATCAGAGAAAATCCATCGCGGACAGAAGGAGAACGCACTGAAAGGGAAAAACAACGGCGGTGGCGTTCCGCTCAGCTATCTGTTGGACAAGAAAGCACAGAAGCTTGTGATCGATCCCGTGACTGCACCATTAGTGGTTGAGATATTTGAAAAGTATGCTGATGGCAAGACGATTCGTTCCATTGTTGAGGATTTCAATATCCGCGGACTCAGAACAAAAAAGGGACAACCGTTCAATATCAATAGTTTCAGCTCTCTGCTGAAAAACCGCAAATACATTGGCGAGTACCGTTATTAGGACGTTGTGATTGAGGGCGGCGTTCCGGAAGAACTGTTCAACCGTGTGCAGGAACGCATGGAGAAGAACCGCCATGCTCCCGCAATGGCAAAAGCAAAAGAGGACTATCTGCTGACAACGAAGCTGTTCTGTGGTAAGTGTGAGCGCATGATGGTTGGTGAAAGCGGCAAGAGCCATACCGGCGCTATGCACTATTATTACAAGTGCAGCGGTGCGAAGCGCCTGAAAGATTGCGACAAGAAGGCTGTTCGCAAAGACTGGATTGAACGTGTTGTTGTCCGCCTGACCATGCAGCGCGTCATGGATGAAAAGAAGATTAACAGGCTCATTGACGCAATTCTTGTTATGCAGGAGCAGAAAGACACAACAACCCCTGCGCTTCGCTCACAGCTTGCGGAAACCGAGACCGCCATCGGAAACATTCTGAAAGCAATCGAGCAGGGCATTTTCAAGCCGTCCACTAAACAGCGGCTTGATGAGCTGGAAGCACGAAAAGAAGAAATCCTTGTGAATATCCAGACTGCTGAACTGCAAAAGCCAAAGCTGACCCGCGAACAGATGACGGCATGGTTTGAGCAGTTCCGTCATGGCGATCCAGCAAACCGTGATTTTCAGAAACGCCTGATTGATACATTTGTAAACGCCGTGTATGTGTTCGATGATAAACTGGTCTTGACCTACAACTATCAACATGGGACGCAGACAATCTCACTTGGCGAGGGGTTCGGATTTGTTGTT
>FR888216.1 GCA_000431775.1 Clostridium sp. CAG:413
ACCCTATCGACTACCGCAGCATGGTTATTTCGCTCCGCCCCGGAATGGAAAAGAGCCGCGATGAAGTTATAAACAAGCTCGTTGAAATACAGTATGAGCGCAATGATATAAATTTCATCAGAAACAAGTTCCGCGTTCGCGGAGATGTGCTTGAGATATTCCCGGCGCAGTCAAGCGAAAACGCAATCAGAGTTGAATTTTTCGGCGACGAAGTTGACCGCATATCCGAGATAAACGCCCTGACAGGCGAGGTCAAGGGCGTGCTGTCCCATGTCGCAATATATCCCGCATCCCACTATGTCGTTTCGCAGGAAAAGATGGAGCGCTCAATCAAAGAGATATATGATGAGATGACCGAGCGCGTCGCTCAGTTTGAGAGTCAGGGCAAGCTGCTCGAAGCTCAGCGCATAAAGCAACGCACGGAATATGATATCGAGATGCTTCGCGAAACGGGATTTTGCAAGGGAATCGAGAACTATTCGAGAGTCATGTCAGGGCGTGAACCGGGCTCTCCGCCTTTTACGCTGCTCGACTATTTTCCGAAAGATTTTCTGCTGTTTGTCGACGAATCCCATGTAACGCTCCCGCAGGTACGCGGAATGTACGGCGGCGACCGTTCAAGAAAAGATACGCTTGTTGAATTCGGCTTCCGCCTGCCGTCCGCATATGACAACAGACCGCTGACTTTCGACGAGTTCTATGAAAGGGTCGGTCAAAAAATATTTGTCAGCGCAACGCCGGGCGAATTTGAGCGCGAGACGAGCGCGAGAGTTGCCGAACAGCTTATCCGTCCTACCGGTCTTGTCGATCCCTCGATTTCAGTCAGACCTACCGAGGGTCAGATAGACGATATTATATCCGAGATAAATATAAGAGTCGAGCGCAAAGAGCGCGTTCTTCTGACTACGCTCACAAAGAAGATGGCAGAGGATCTGACGGATTATCTCGAAGACCTTGGCATAAAAGTGCGCTATATGCACCACGATGTTGATACGATAGAACGAATGGAAATTATCCGCGATCTGCGCCTCGGCGAGTTTGATGTGCTCGTAGGCATAAACCTGCTGCGCGAGGGATTGGATATTCCCGAGGTTTCGCTCGTTATAATTCTTGACGCCGACAAGGAGGGCTTCCTGCGCTCCGAAACATCGCTGATACAGACGATAGGACGCGCGGCGCGAAACGCGAACGGCGAGGTTATCATGTATGCCGACTCCGTCACTCCGTCGATGGAGCGCGCAATAGTTGAGACCGAACGCAGACGCCAGAAGCAGATGGCGTATAACGAAGAGCACGGAATTGTGCCCAAGACAATAATCAAGGGCGTCCGCGATGTCATCGAAATAACCAGCAAGAAGGACAAGGGCGAAAAGCCGATAAAGAAGATGAGCCGCAAGGAGCGCGAAGAGATGATAGCTCGCCTGACTGCGGAAATGAAGGCGGCGGCGAAAATTCTCGAATTCGAGCACGCGGCATATCTTCGCGATAAGATAAACAAACTAAGAGAAGGAAAGTAATCGGAGGCGATATTCTTGCCGCAGAAAAATATAATTGTAAAAGGCGCAAGAGAGCACAACTTGAAAAATGTCGATGTTGAGATCCCGCGCGACAAGCTCGTGGTGTTCACGGGACTTTCGGGTTCGGGAAAATCATCGCTGGCATTTGATACTATATATGCAGAGGGACAGAGAAGATATGTTGAGTCCCTATCGTCATACGCAAGACAGTTCCTCGGTCAGATGGAGAAGCCTCAGGTGGACTACATCGAGGGGCTTTCTCCCGCTATATCAATAGATCAGAAAACGACGTCAAAGAACCCGCGTTCGACCGTCGGAACGGTGACGGAAATATATGATTATCTGCGCCTGCTCTATGCACGCATAGGCATTCCGCACTGTCCCGTCTGCGGCAGAGAGATATCGAGGCAGACTGTTGACGATATAGTTGACAGCGTGCTCGAGTTGCCCGAGGGCACCAGAATTCAGGTCATGGCACCTATTGCACGCGGTAAAAAGGGTCAATTCGTCAAGGAACTCGAAAGCGCGAAAAAGGACGGATATGTCCGCGTGCGCGTTGACGGAATAATATATGACCTCAGTGAAAAAATCGAGCTGGACAAGAACAAAAAGCACAATATAGAAATTGTGGTCGACAGACTCGTTGTAAAAGAGAGCATTCGAAGCAGGCTTGCCGATTCCATTGAAACAGCAACAGGTCTTTCAAACGGCATTCTGCTTGTTGATGTAATAGACGGCGAAGAGAAGCTTTATTCTCTCGACTATGCCTGTCCGGAGCACGGAGTCAGCATTGAAGAGCTCGAACCGCGTATGTTCTCGTTCAACAACCCATTCGGCGCCTGCCCGACCTGCTCCGGACTCAGCGTATTCATGAAGCCCGATCCCGATCTTATCGTGCCTGATAAAAATCTTTCGCTCAGGCAGGGTGCGATAAAGGCGAGCGGCTGGAACAATGCCGACGGCGGCACGATAGCGCAGATGTACATGGAGGGTATTGCGAATAAATACAGCTTTACTCTCGACACTCCGTTTAAAGATATCCCTGCGGACGGCGTTGACGCTATAATGTACGGCACAAAGGGCGAAAAGCTCAAGCTCACGCGCAGAAACGAATATGGCACAGGCTCGTATATGACCGCATTCGAGGGCATCTGCAACAATATTGAGCGCAGATATAAAGAGACCACAAGCGACTGGTCCCGTGCCGAGCTTGAACAGTGCATGTCAACGGTAAAATGTCCCGAATGCCACGGAGCAAGGCTCAGAAAAGAGTCGCTGTGCGTCACCGTCGGCGGAATAAACATCGATGAATTTGCAAATAAATCTATTGTCAAAGCTATAGAATTTCTTGATTCGCTCACCCTGACCGACCGCGAGCAGATGATAGCGAAGCTTATAGTCAAGGAGATAAAGGACAGACTGACATTTTTGCGCAGCGTCGGCCTCGGTTATCTGACGCTTGCCCGCTCGTCTGCAAGCCTCTCTGGCGGCGAAAGCCAGAGAATACGCCTTGCAACTCAGATCGGCTCATCGCTTGTCGGAGTTCTGTATATTCTCGACGAGCCGAGTATAGGTCTGCATCAGCGCGACAACGAGAAGCTTCTGAATACTCTCCGCAACCTCAGGGACATAGGCAACACGCTTATAGTTGTCGAGCACGACGAGGACACGATGCGCGCGGCGGACTACATTGTCGATGTCGGTCCGGGTGCGGGTATCCACGGCGGAAATATAGTCTGTACAGGCACGGCGGAAGATATAATGAACTGCAAGGAGTCGATAACCGGGCAGTATCTCAGCGGTCGCAAGAAGATTCCAGTTCCCGCAAAGCGCAGAAAAGGCAACGGAAAAAGCCTGAAAATAATCGGCGCACGCGAAAACAATCTCAAAAATATAGATGCCGAAATCCCGCTCGGCGAGTTTGTGTGTATAACCGGCGTATCCGGTTCGGGCAAATCGTCGCTTATAAACGAGATACTGTATAAACGCCTTGTGACCGAACTCAACGGAGCGAAAAAAGTTGCGGGCGCGCATACGGATATCCTCGGAATTGACAATCTCGACAAGGTTATCGCAATAGACCAGTCCCCGATAGGGCGTACTCCGCGCTCTAATCCGGCGACATATACAGGCGTGTTCAATGATATCCGCGACCTGTTCGCATCAACTGCCGAGGCAAAAGCGAGGGGATACAAAGCAAACAGATTCTCGTTCAATGTCAAAGGCGGACGCTGCGAGGCGTGCCAGGGCGACGGAATAGTAAAGATAGAGATGCACTTCCTTGCTGATATTTATGTGCCCTGCGATGTCTGCAAAGGCGCGAGATACAACCGCGAAACGCTCGAAGTCAAATACAAGGGCAAAAATATCTATGATGTGCTTGAAATGACTGTTGAAGAGGGGCTTGAGTTCTTCTCGAGCATACCGAAGATAAAGCGCAAATTGCAAACCCTCTACGATGTCGGTCTCGGCTATGTCAAAATCGGTCAGCCTGCAACGACGCTTTCCGGCGGCGAGGCACAGCGCGTCAAGCTTTCAACCGAGCTTTCACGCCGCTCTACAGGAAAGACTGTTTATATTCTTGATGAGCCTACCACGGGTCTGCACACGGCCGATGTACACAAGCTCATCGAAGTGCTACACAGGCTTGTTGACAACGGAAATTCAGTCATTGTTATCGAACACAACCTTGATGTCATAAAGACCGCCGACTGGATACTCGACCTCGGTCCCGAGGGCGGCGACGAGGGCGGCGAGATAATCGCACAGGGCACTCCCGAGCAGGTTGCTGCAACCGAAGGCTCATACACCGGGCAATATCTCAAAAAGCTTCTGAACGATACGGAGGAATAACAGAATGATAACTTCACGAACCGTCAGTTCTCTTGAAAAGATTTTTCACGATTCCGAGCCAACCTGCGCGTCGCTCTCGGAGATGTCTATGCTCGGCAACGAGCGCGCATCATTCCAGCTTGCGTATTTCTCCGACGAGGACACACAGTGCGGGATATCCGTATCCGGCTGGAGGCCCGAAAATATAAAAATATACAAAGTCGTTGAGATAAATTCAGATCTTCCGGCTTTTGAGGACTCGGATTTCTATTTTCTCAGGAAAACTCCCGGGCTCTATCCCGATATGCTTGAGCCTGTTGAAGACAATTCATTCTTTGCGGAGAGCGGACATTACGGAAGCTTATGGATTGAACTCGATGCGTCCGGCGAATCGGCGGGCAGACATGATATTTTTATCACGGTTTCAAAAGGCAAAGAGACCGTCACGAATGTTATCACAGTCGATGTTATCGCCGCAAAGCTTCCCGAACAGGCGCTCATGTGCACCATGTGGTTCCACTGTGACTGCCTTGCGACATATTATAAAGTCGATGTTTTCAGCGAAGAGCACTGGAATATAATCGAAAACTATGTCAGAAATGCCGCGAATCACGGAATCAATTTTATTCTAACTCCGCTTTTCACTCCGCCGCTTGATACCGAAGTCGGGGGAGAGAGACCGACCGTTCAGCTTGTCGATGTCAAAAAGACAAAGGACGGCTACGAGTTCGGCTTCGACAAACTCGACCGATGGATAGATATGTGCAGACGCTGCGGAATTAAATATTTCGAGATGTCGCATCTGTTCACCCAGTGGGGTGCGGAGCACGCGCCGAAGATAGTCGCCGAAGTTGACGGAGAAAAAAAGCGTATCTTTGGCTGGGAGACCGATGCTGACAGCGAAGAATACCGCGACTTTCTGCACCGTTTTGCCGCGGCTCTGACCGCTTTTATTGACAGAAAGGGTATAAGAAACTTCTGCCGCTTCCATGTGTCGGATGAGCCGTCATTGGAGCAGTATGAAGTATATAAAAAGCGCGCCGATCTGATAGCGGAGATATTCCCGGGCTTCAAAGTCATAGACGCGCTTTCGGATATTGAATTTTTTGACAAGGGCGCTGTAAAATATCCTATTCCGTCCGAAGATCATGTTGAAGATTTTGTCGGCAAAGTCGATGAATTCTGGACATATTACTGCTGCGGTCAGCACAACAAGAATGTTCCGAACAGATTCTTCGCAATGCCGTCGGCGCGAAACCGCATTCTCGGCACTCTGCTTTATAAATACAATGCAGCCGGCTTCCTCCAGTGGGGCTATAACTACTGGTATTCGCAGTTTTCAAAGCATGAGATAGACCCGTTCACCGTGACCGATGCAGGCAAGGCGTTCCCGTCCGGCGATGCGTTTGTTGTTTATCCCGGCGAAGACGGGCAGCCGATTAACTCGCTCAGGTTCAAAGTATTCTATGACGGGCTCCAGGATCTTGCCGCGATGCGTCTGCTCGAAAGCCTTGTCGGGCGCGAAAAGGCGCTTGAAATCGCGATTCAGGATGACGAACTCACTTTCCAGAAATATCCGCACGGCAGCAGCTATCTCCTGGCTCTCAGAGGGCGCGTGAACAAAGCTATAAAAGAGAATATATGAAAAATCACCGCGACCAGTAACAAGGCCGCGGTGATATATTTTTGTCTCTTATTCTTCTTCGGATTTTGCTTTTCTGTTCATAATGAACTCGTTTACTTTGTCGGACAGCTCGCCGTGAAGCTTATACTTCTTTGTGAAAATGATGAGCGAAAGTACAACAAAAATCGGCGGGATAATAAACATCATTGTGGAAATGGTGTTCTTTGTGAGCTCTGTCTGAACGGGGAGAGTCGCATCATAGTGGGAGAACTGAAGTCCGAGGGCTATGACTATCGACTGTATGGTATATGCGAGCTTCTGAAGGAATCCTTTCATCGAGAAAACGATGGACTCCGAGCGGTAGCCAAGGCTGTATTCGCCGTAATCAACGATATCGGCGAGCATAACGGTCTGCGAAACGAAGATGCATCCGATACCCATGCAGCCTATAAGCGCAAAAACAGCAAACGGGATGAACATCTTGGCGTTCGACGCGAGAAGCACGGGACCGAACAGGAACATTCCGAGATAGCCTATAACGGTCATGCACATCGCGCCCTGAATAACCTTGCGGCGTGTGAACTTCTTCGAAAGCACTGGGAGCAGGAACAGTCCGAGAGCCTGACCTACGCCGCCGATTGCCGCGAAATAAGAGAGCAGCGATTTGTTGCCCATGACGTTATCGAAGAAGTAGATGCCCATTGCGTTGGTTATGTACCAGCCGGTGTTAAAGAGCAAGGCGGTGAGCATGAAAATGAGCAGCTGATCGTTCGATTTGACGGTTTTGAAAGCCTTTGCGAGCGTGAACTTCTCTTTCGGAGGCACCGAGCCGCGCTCTTTGGTGGTGGTGACGGTGATAAACGCACCGATAATAAGTACGATACCGGCTATCATCGCCCAGCGGCTGTAGCCGACGGAATCGTTGCCCTTGCCGAGCATCGCAACCATCTGGACGGTGAACACACTGACTATTATCTGACCGAAGCCCGAGAAGAATCTCGGAATGGCTGAGACGACATTTCTCTTTTGAGGGTCGCTCGTCAGCGCGGGAACCATCGACCAGTAGGGAATATCTATCATCGTGTTTGTCATGCCCCAGAGAACATACATAACAGCGGCATAGATATAGAGCTTTATGTTTATGAAATCTCTGCTGACCTCAAATCCGGGATTGGTGAAGAGGAAAGTCAGCGCAACTGCATTTAGTACGGCGCCGCACATTATCCACGGGCGGAACTTGCCGAACTTTGACTTCGTGTTGTCAACGATCGTGCCCATCATCGGGTCGTTGATGCCGTCCCATATACGCGCGAGAGTCGGCACGATAAGCAGGAAAGTTGCATTGAGCAGAAGAACATCGGTTAAATACTTTGTAAGGAACGAGTTGAACAGACCGTAGCTCAGATCCATTCCGATAGCGCCTACGCCGAAACCGAGATATCCGAATATCCATGATATCCCGCCGGAGCTGCGCTTGGCTTTTTTCTCTTTCATTGATTCACATCCTCATAAAAGTTATAAGATAATATTAATTCAAACTAAAGCTTCCGTCAAGCCGAAAAAGACAAAATGAATTGAAAAATCGCGGTTTTGATGGTAATATATAGTCAGAGCCTAAAGGAGACACGGTATGCAAGCTATAGACGAAAGGCTTCAAGAATATGTAGCTGATATAATAATTCCGCAAATGCTTTAAATGAGTTTTTCAACAAATACTATGAAAACGAAAGGGGAACGGAATAATGCTCAGATTCAACTCCGACCATAAATTCAAGATAATGCAGATAGCCGATACTCAGGAGATTCCCGCCGTGTCGCCCGATACGCTGAGTCTCATGAACAATGCGCTTGACCGCGAAAAGCCCGACCTTGTTATCTTCACTGGCGATCAGATAAAGGGCTATTCAAAGAAGTTCAAAAAAGATCCCGCGATAATCGAAGGCACTATAGATACTCTCGTTGAGCCGATCGCAAAGAGAAATATTCCGTTTATGGTGACCTACGGCAACCACGACGCGCAGTGCGGTGTTGATAATCTTGGTCAGTACAAGTTTTACGCGAAGTACGACAATTTTATAAGCGGTGATCTCAGAAATGCCGATGATGTCGGAACGGCGGATATTCAGAT
This sequence comes from Clostridium sp. CAG:413, assembly GCA_000431775.1. Lineage (GTDB taxonomy): Bacteria > Bacillota > Clostridia > Oscillospirales > Acutalibacteraceae > CAG-177. The sequence goes on from FR888216.1 coordinate 8,102, forward strand.
TTATTCAAGCACCGAAGACAAGCCTGTGTTTGAGTTATATATAATCGACTCCCACGGCAAAGCAAAAGACGGCGCAGGATACGCGCCCGTCGACAAAAAGCAAATAGAATGGTATGTCTCGCGCCGCGAACAGCTCAAAGCCGAAAACGGAGACTATCTGCCGTCGCTCGTGTTTCAGCATATCCCCGTGCCGGAGTTTTTCGATGTTATAAAGAAAGTGCCCAAGGGCACTAAGGGCGCAGTCCCGGCATACGGAGCGCATGAAAATGAGTATTTTGTGCTCAATGATGAAACTATCGCCGAAGGCGGATTCATGCTCGAATCGCCCGCTTCTCCCGATGTAAACACCGGCGAGTTTGAGGCGATGGGCGAAAAGGGCGATGTCCTCGGCATATATGTCGGTCACGACCACAACAACAGCTTTGTCGTAAAATACAAAGGCGTTGATCTCGGATATACTCAGGGCGCGGGATTCAATGTGTACGGTCCAGGCGAAAACAGGGGAGTGCGAATCTTTGAGCTCGACGAGACTGCACCTCGCGAATACAAAACCTATACCGCGACATTCAAAGAACTTTGCGGAACAAAGATAAAGACCCCTGTCAAGGAGTTTATCTATAAGCACGCGCCGACCAGCCCACGCGCTGTCAAGCCGATACTAATAAAGGTCGGTATCGGCATTGCCGCAATTGCAGCTGTTTACGCCGCATATAAGTTCTTTACAGGGTTCAATATATAAACAAAAAACACAGCACCGCATTGAAAAATCATGCGGTGCTGATTATTTATTTTATAAACGAGAACATATGAATTATATTCATGTCTTCCTGCATATCAAGTCCGTGGCTTCCCACGCCTCCGTCTATCTCATGGCAGCCGTGATCAGGACAGAAGCCCAGCAGAGTTTTATGCCCGCTCCACTTCGCTTTTATAGCGTCGTGTATCTCTGAAAATACGGCTATATTAGCTTTGAGTGCATCTATCGACTCTTTACCCTCCGGCGCCCAGCGGTGCATTGTGCCGTCATAGTTGCCGTTATAGAGCGTAATGAAGTCGTATTCATCTGAATCTATCAGCTCAAGTGCCTTTGAGTTGCACTCTTCAACGGATGGATATATGTAGTAATCAATGTTACGCTCAAGGAAGATTTTTGAAATACTGTCGCCCTCGGTCGAGACTATTGCGCAGCGTTTGCCTGCTGCGGCGAGAGCATCAAAAGCTGTCGCTATTTTTAAAACCGGCTTTTCGTATTTCATTATGCCGTGAATTTCCGGCATAACACCCGAATACATCGAAGCAAAGCAGACCGGCGTCACGCTCGGCATAACCGAGAGTACGGGTAGCTGAATCTGCGTTCTGAGTATCGCATCTTTGAACAATTCAGTATATTTCTGAAACAGCCACAGTGCAATAGCGTCGGGGTTATATATAAACACCCTGTCCGCTCCGTTTTCGCCGAAGTCGGCAAAGAGCTTGTCGAGCACTATGTCGCACGGGGCATCCGCACCATCGGGAGCATCGACGCCTAAAGCGCGCGTAAATGTGGCGGCGGAGCAGGTCAGCCTTATTGAATCATAGAGTTCACTCATTGCTTTCATTCTCCTTGATCCTTGATTAGATTATTTATATCCGATATCTCCGGCATCGAAAGCAGCGCTCCTTTTTTACAGGTCACAAGGGATGCGGCGGCGTTTGCGAAAACAAGCATATTCTTGAGCTCAGCCTCTTCGATCTCTTTGCCGCCGTTATTCAAAAACCAGTCTATACAGCAGGCGCAGAAAGTATCGCCCGCTCCGGTTGTGTCTATAGTTTTCACATTAAGAAAAGTCTGGGCTTCGGCATAAATATTTTTGTAATATGCGCGGCTTCCGTTACGCCCCGCAGTCACAGTCAGCAATGCAACATTCGGGTAGCGCGTTTTGAACATCTCAACCGCTTTATCTGTATCATCGCAGCCGGTCAGAAACCTCAATTCGTCCATCTCGATTTTTACAATATCGCTCACCGAACAGCCGTAATCTATTTTTTGTTTCGCTCGGTTCATACTATCCCAAAGAGGAGGACGGAGATTTGGATCAAACGACAGCAGTAAACCTGAATCTTCTGCTGTTTTGATTGCTTTTACTGTTGCCTTTTCAACGCCGTCATGTGTCATTGAAAGCGTTCCGAAATGCAAAACGCGGCTCTGTTTTATAATATCGGTATTGACTTCATCTTCGCGCAGCATCATATCCGCACCGGGAGCGCGGTAAAAAGAAAAGTTTCTGTCGCCGTATTCGTCCGTCTCAACAAAAGCGAGCGTTGTGCGGACATTCTCGCCGAACACGAGCCCGCCGATATCCGTGCCGCTGCTCTCGACAATATTTTTGAGCTTCTTGCCGAAGATATCGTCTCCGACCTTGCCGATAAACGCAGTGCTCCTGCCGAGCTTGTTGAGCATTGCCAGAACATTGCACGGCGCGCCGCCGGGATTCGCCTCAAAAATGGGCGAACCGATATCAGACATCCCCGACTGCGCCATATCGATGAGCAGTTCGCCTATTGCGGTGATATCAAACATTCTACACTGTCTTCTTTCGTGTTTTGTATTTGCTTATAATATCTCTGATACCCTTTATAGCCATTCCGAGCAGTGGAGCCACAATGAGCGTAATGATTAAAGCCAACTTTTGATTTTTATATCCAATATATTTAGATACGATTGATTGTAAGCGCTGATGCAGCAGATAAAGCTCAAGGCTGTACTTGCCAAAAAATTCAAACGGAGAAACAATAACTTTTTCAAGTTTAGGCAGTTTTTTGCCGAGTGCCGAAAGCACGAGAGAGACGAGCAAGCAAAACGACGGCATCATCAGCAATGCCGGATAACAGTTTAGTCCGCTTTGAACATAGCTTGGCTCTTTCACGCATTTGTTTATATAATAAGCGAGAAAAGTTCCAACTATAAATGCCGCAATATTGAGTATCAGTGAGGTTTTGGTAACTTTTTTATTTTGTGCAACAAGACTTCCGGTATGTATACCGAGCAGAAAAACGGAAAGTCTTACAGCTGTTCCCCAAAGATAGATCAAATCAGTATAATACATTATGATACAAAGCGGAACGGAAAGAGACATACATATTGCGGTATATATTATTTGCTTTTTGCCGCCAAGCTTTTTATAAAAGAACAGGAACAGGGGAGTTATCAGGTAAAAGGCAAGCTGAGTCGGAATATACCAATCGAATCGTGTGTGCCGTGTCCAATAGCCAATGCCGGATATGTAATAGAAAAAATCAAGTGCGCTCGCCTTATCAAGTCTTAGGAGGCAATATGAGACACAGGCAACTATAACATAGGCCGGCAAAATGCGGACAAGACGCGCTTTATAGAATCGGAGCACATTCGGGCGCTTCATCAGCGAAAAATATACGCCGAGTCCGGAGAGAAAAAGAAAAATGTCAACTCCGTAAAAACCGATTCTGTGAGTGAACCAGCCAATTTCTGTGGCGAATTTCAGCGGTATGTGGAAATACATTACCCACAGTATGGCAAAGCCCATCAAAAAGCCGCGATATTTGCTAAGTGCTTTGTAAGTCAAATTATCCACTCCTTGTATATTTTTTCAACATGGTAACATAAATCGACAATAATTTCAATATAAAATAAATTTAGTTTCGCTTTTCTCTTTCATTTTTTTGTTTAATGTGATAAAATTTTGTTGTTTAAAAAGACAAGAAGGAGTGCTGTATGAAAACTGAAAAAATAAAAGAGTCGATACTCGGCTGCAAGACATCGCTCGGTATTGAACTCGGTTCAACAAGAATCAAGGGTATACTTGTTGACGAAAACAACGAAGTCATCGCGTCGGGCGGTTATTCATGGGAAAATAAGCTCGAAAACGGCATCTGGACATATCATCTCAACGATGTTTGGACGGGTATGCGCGAATGTTACAGAACCCTTGCCGAGGATGTCAGAGGCAAATATGATATTGAATTGACTTCTGTCGGCGCAATGGGCATTTCCGGCATGATGCACGGATATCTTGTGTTCGACAAAGAGGGCAGACAGTTAGCTGATTTCAGAACATGGCGAAACACCGTCACCGAGCGCTCGGCGGCTGAGCTTTTCGAGCTTTTCGGGTTCAATATTCCTCAGCGCTGGAGCATAGCTCACCTTGACCGCGCCATACTCAACGGCGAGGAGCATATCAAAAACATCGACTTTATGACAACGCTCGCGGGCTATGTACACTGGATGCTGACGGGAGAGAAGGCAATCGGTATCGGCGAAGCATCCGGTATGTTCCCGATAAACAGCGAAACTCACGATTTCGATGAAACGATGATAAAGAAGTTTGATTCGAGAGTCGCAGACAAAAATCTTCCTTGGAAGCTGCGCGGCATATTGCCGACAGTACACAGCGCAGGAGATTTTGCCGGCAAGCTTACGGAAGAGGGCGCAAAGCTCCTTGATCCGACAGGAAAGCTCAAACCCGGTATTCCGTTCTGCCCGCCGGAGGGCGACGCAGGCACCGGCATGGTGGCAACGAACAGCGTTGCTCAGAGAACGGGCAATGTATCTGCTGGAACATCGATATTTGCAATGATAGTCCTCGAGAAGCCGCTTTCAAAGGTGTATCCCGAGATAGATATGGTAACAACGCCGGACGGCAGTCCCGTTGCGATGGTGCACTGCAACAACTGCACGACCGATCTCGATTCGTGGATAGGTCTGCTCAAAGAGACCGTTGAGCTGATGAGCGGGAGCGTCGATGTGCCGAAGCTCTACGACACATTCTATAACAAAGCTCTCGAGGGCGCTCCGGACTGCGGCGGGCTGCTCTCCTATAACTACTATTCCGGCGAGCACACAACAGGATTTGAAGCCGGCAGACCGCTTTTCACAAAACTTCCGGACAGCAAGATGAATCTTGCAAACTTTGCCCGTGCAATACTCTTCTCATCCATGGCAACTTTAAAATTCGGCATGAACATACTGACCGAAAAAGAGTTTGTCCGCGTTGACAGGCTTCTCGGTCATGGCGGACTGTTCAAAACTCCCGGAGTCGGTCAGAAGCTCATGGCTGCCGTGCTCGAAACTCCCGTTGCCGTTATGTCAACGGCAGGCGAGGGCGGCGCGTGGGGAATTGCTCTGCTTGCATCATATATGAAGAACCGTGCGGACGGCGAATCACTTGACAGCTTCCTCGATTCAAAAGTATTCGGCGATATGCTCGGAGACAGCGTAGCTCCCGACGCTGAAGACGCCGAAGGATTCAAAAAATATATGGAGCGTTACAGAGCGGGTCTCGCTATAGAACGCGCGGCAGTTGACAATCTGAACTGAATATTTTTTCAGCCCTGTGCTTTCAAAAGCGCGGGGCTTTTTATTTTTTCACCCTTTGATTTGACAAAAAAGACCTCGGCGGCGGCTTATAATTGAGTCATACAGTTCCGGGAGGTGCACGATGAGCAATGTTATATATGTCGATATACTGCTGATGATAAATCTGCTCGTCAACTTTCTGATGCTGTCGGCGGCGGGTCTTTTGGTGAAAACTCCGACGCGCAGTTGGCGTATTTTGCTCTCCGCCGCAATAGGGGCAGCTTATTCGCTGATAATATTTCTGCCCGATATGAATCTGTTCTTTTCGATAGCTCTTCGCGTTATCTGTTTTGCGGCGATGCTTTTTACTGCGTTCTCTATACGCTCGGTTAAAGAATTTCTCAGAGCGGGCGGCGGCTTTCTGATGGCAAACTTCGCCTTTGCGGGAATCACGCTCGCCATATGGCTGATATTCAAGCCTGACGGACTTACATACAAAAACGGTGCGGTGTATTTTGATATCAGCGCAGTGACACTGTTATTGACCTCCGCCGCCTGCTATGTTGTTATACGGCTCATATCTTATTTTATGCGCCGCAATGCGCCAGACAGCCACACGGCAACAGTCAGAATAGATTATCGCGGAAAAGAAGCCGAATGCGCCGCTCTCATAGATACGGGTAGCTCGCTGAAAGAGCCGTTTTCTTCATATCCCGCGATAGTGTTTGAATACGGCGCGATAGCCTCTGTTCTGCCGGATGAAATAAAAGAACTCGTGCGCAGGGAGATAAAAGAAGACGAGGCATATGCATGCCGCGGTGTCAGGTTTATAAGCTTCAGGTCGGTCGGCGGGAGCGGGCTTCTTCCGGCAATAAAAATTGATAAAGTAACAGTAAAAAATGCCAAGGGTATTTTTGTATGCAGCGAGACTTATGCCGCGATATACAATGGCTCACTGTCCGGCGGCGAGTATTCGGCACTCATAGGAAACAATTTCTTTGACAGAGCGGAAAGGGGAGGCTCAAAAAATGAAAAAGCTGAAAGCGGTAATACAAAAACTGATAAACCGTTTTCTCAACCGCAGAGACCGGGGCGAGGTACACTACATAAACGGCTACGAGATACTGCCCGCCCCGCTGAAAAAAGATGAGGAGCGTGAGATATTCGAGCGTATCGAGGCGGGCGACGAATCCGCGCGCGAGCCGCTAATAGTACACAATCTCAGGCTCGTGGTCTATATAGCGAGGAAGTTTGAAAACTCCGGAGTAGGAATAGAAGATCTGATATCAATAGGCACTATCGGACTGATAAAGGCGGTCAACACATTCAGACCGTCAAAGAACATAAAGCTCGCGACATATGCCTCGCGGTGCATCGAAAACGAGATACTCATGTTCCTGCGAAAGACAAATAATATAAGAAACGAGATTTCGCTCGATGAGCCGCTGAACGTGGATTGGGACGGGAACGAACTGCTTCTGTCCGATATTCTCGGCAGTGAACCGGATACGGTAAATCGCGGCATAGAGGCGGAGGACGAAAAAAGTCTGCTCCTGCGCACCGTTGATGCCCTTGCCGACCGCGACAAGCTTATAATGCGGATGCGGTTCGGACTCGGCGGCGGAAAGGAATATACGCAAAAGGAAGTTGCAGATATGCTAGGCATATCGCAGAGCTACATATCAAGGCTTGAAAAAAGGATTATAGAACGCCTGAAAAGAGAAATGAATGTCGTGTGATTCGACGCACCCTCAGCGGCATATAATGCCGTTGGGGGTGATTTTTTTGAACTGCTGCGTGACGGATCTGAGAAACAAGCAGGTTATAAATCAAAGGGACGGGAATATACTCGGCCCTGTGTCGGATATTGAAGTTGACACTTGCTCGGGAAAAGTAGTTGCAATTATCGTATTCGGCAGACCGAAATGTATGGGGCTGCTCGGACGATGCGACGATATAAGAATATGTTGGGAAGACATAAAGGTTATAGGCGAGGATGCCGTGCTCGTGTGCTACAATCAGCAGGCGTGCTGTGCGCCGCCGAGAAAAGGAGGTAGATTTTGCGACATATTCAATTCTTTTTGAAATAACTTGACAAATACTGCTTTTTATTGTATTATATTGCTGCACTTTATCGAATAAAAGCTTTAAAGCGCAAAACAAAGAAAAAGCAGAGGAAGAAAAAATGGAGAACACCACCGTCTGGATAACTATCGCGGTATATGTTGCGGTTATGATAATAATCGGCATTGTATCGGGACGAAAATCAAAGAGCATAGCCGATTTGACGGTCGGCGGACGAAACGCCGGAGCGTGGCTTTCGGCGCTTTCTTACGGTACGGCATATTTTTCGGCAGTTATGTTTGTCGGCTACGCCGGCGGCACGGGACTCAACTACGGTCTTTGGGGTATCGCCGCAGGAATAGGCAACGCCGTGTTCGGCTCGTGGCTCGCCTGGCGTGTGCTCGCCAGAAGAACACGCGATGTTTCAGACAGGCTCAAAATAAAAACTATGCCTCAGTTCTTTGAATTGAGATACAACAGCCGCGCCATGAAAATATTTGCCTGCATGGTTATATTTATTTTCATGATCCCGTATTCGGCGTCGGTCTATAAAGGTCTCGCGTCGGTTGCCGATGTTCTGCTCGGAATAGACGACAAAATATGCATGATAATTATCGCAGTTCTTGCCGCAGTACTTCTTCTGCTCGGCGGATATCTCGTTCAGGCTCGCGCGGATTTTGTTCAGGGAATTGTCATGATGTTCGGCATAACTCTTCTTATAATTTTTGTCATCCGCTGCGACAGAGTCGGCGGAATCGAGGGGCTCAGAGAATACGCTCACTCGGCAGAGGGCCTTCCGAAACTCGAACTCAAATCCGCAACTTCGCTCATCGCAACGGTGCTTATGACCAGCTTCGGCACATGGGGACTGCCGCAGATGATACAGAAATATTTTGGCATAAAGGACGACAAGCAGGCGAAGCGCGGCATTATAATATCCACATTTTTCGCTCTTCTTGTCGCGGGCGGCGGATATTTCATAGGCTCGCTCTGCCACAGATTCTTCACTGCCGACGAGATAGCATCATTCAAAAAGCCGGTGCAGGACTATGTTGTTCCGAATATGCTCAAGGTCGCGAATCTTCCGAATATACTGCTCGGAATTGTCCTTGTCCTGCTCATAGCAGCGTCGGTTTCGACTCTTTGCTCCATAACGCTCACTGCGAGCTCGACATTCTCCATGGACTTTGTTAAGAGTGTGCTCAAGCCCGGAATGAAAGAAAAGAAAGTAACTGTTCTCACAAAAATTCTCTGCGTTGTGTTTATTCTCTGCTCCTATGTTGTCGCAAATACAGATACGCCCATTCTCGATATGATGAGCTACTCCTGGGGTATAATTTCCGGCTCGTTCCTTGCGCCTTATGTCGTTGCGCTGTTCTGGAAGCGCATGAACAAACACGGCGCCTGGGCTGCGATGATAGGAGGCTTCTCGGTTGCAATAGTTCCCGCGATATGCAAGTTGCTTGTTGAATTTGGACTCAACAACAGTACAGCATCAACGCTTGCGGGATTCGGACCGCTTTTTGCCTGCATAGCGATGCTCCTTTCGCTCGCGCTCTGCTTAATCGTCAGCGCAATAACAGCGAAAGATGACAAGAATGTTACTGAATTATTTTATAACGGTATTGTCGAAAAAGAGTAACAGTGGTATAATTTATAGGTAATTTCCGAATACCCTGTCGAAGTATAAAAGAGGGAGACTTCAAGATGTTTTTTCAAAAGGAAATTGAAACAATGAAGCGCAGCGAGCTGGAAGCGCTGCAGCTCGAAAGACTGAAATGGACGGTTGATTACTGCTACAAAAATGTGCCGTTCTACACAAAGAAGCTTGACGAGGCGGGTATCTCCGCCGACAAGATCAAGAGCCTGAGCGATATAAAATACATACCGCCGACTACAAAAGCCGATTTGCGCGACAACTATCCGTTCGGTCTGTTCGCAAGACCGATGAAAGAGATGGTGCGTATTCACGCTTCGTCCGGCACAACAGGTAAGCCCACAGTCGTTGGATATACGAAGCACGACCTTGATCTGTGGTCGGACTGCGTTGCCCGTATTGCCGCCGCAGCAGGCGCTAGC
>FR888217.1:0-21532 GCA_000431775.1 Clostridium sp. CAG:413
TTATTTATATATTTTATAGTGAAAAACGACCGAAAAGGAGATATTCCCCTCTTCGGTCGTCATTAATTCGGTTTTGCAGTTATGAAATTTTGACTATTGCGGTGTATTCGCCGTATGCCCAGCAGTCGTTATCGGTGAATGTCACGGGCACCGAGACCACATCGGACTTCTCCTTGACCGCGCTGAGATCGGCGCTCATTGCAAGCGGTGCGGAGCCGAGTGCGTCAAGAGACGCCTGCGGGCCGACCACGGTAACGTCGCTGAAATTGAGGCTGACAAGCTCGACCTTCGCCCCCTCGGGAGCGTTTATGAAGCTCACGGTCTTGGGCGCGGCTACAGAAAGAGTTTTCATGCCGCTGACCTCGACGGTGACGGTGAATTTAAGAGCCTTGTCTATCACTATGCCGCCCGTCACTTCGGAAGCGGCAACGGTGAAGGTATTCGTGCCCTCTGTGAGCTTAGTGAAGTCGATCGAAGCTATCTCAAAGGATTTCATGTCCGAGAGCTTTGCCTCCGGCACTGCGAATTCGGCGCTTGAGGGGCTTATGGTGACGTCGAACGGAACATTATCCACATAGTCCGACGGCTTGCCGCTGAAGCTGCATTCCACGGGCAGAGTGGCTATCTTATAGACGGGCACGGTGACCTGAACCACCTCGCTCTGCCTGTTGTAAGTGATATACTTCGGGGTCTCGCCGTCCTTGGTGAGGGCGGCAAGATTTGCGTCCACGGTGATGCTCTGGCGGAGCATACCCGACGCCTGCGCCCTTGCGACGACCTTCTCGATCTTGTTGACCTGGGTCTCGGGGCCTGTCACTTTGACGGTGTTTGACTCCGGGAAGATATAATCGCCCACATAGTAGCCGTCGGGCGCAATGCGGTCGCTGAACTCGATCTGAGGCTCGATGACGAATTCTTTCTCCTTTGGATAATCGAAATAAACGTCTATCTCGCTGAGCGAGTAAGAGTCGATATCGTAAAGCGGCCTCGCCTCATTGCTCGAAACGTCGATATGCAGGGTATATGTGCCGACGGAGTTGACATAGCCGGTGTTGGCGGTAACGACAAGGTCGTCCGCTATCTTATCGGATTCGACGATATACCTCTTGCCGGTTATTGTTATGTCGACGGTGAACTGCGTCTCGCCGAAGGGTTTTAATCCGAAGCTCTGCTCTATCTTGGCGTAATCTATCGTGACCGGGACGTTTTTGACCGTCACGGTCTTCTCGGGCGCCAGCACCACCGCCACCACAAGCCATATCACAACGGCGGTGAGCAGCGAAAACACCAGCAAAAATCTGTTGTCATAGAAGAGATCGCTTATCTTCAGTTTTTCTTTCTTTTCCATTTCTTCATGCCCTTTATAATTTTACTGAAAGTGCCGTCACCTGTGGTGAATCTGTTGTCGGGGCTGTCGATGAGATAATCTATCAGCATCTCGCGCAGCTTCGCCTCGGTCAAATCGCGGGTCAGCTCACCCTTGAAAGCGACCGAGATGGTGCCCGTCTCCTCGGAGGTGACGACTATCATGGCGTCGCTCTGCTCGCTCATGCCTATGGCGGCTCTGTGGCGGGTGCCGAGGTCGCTCGATATCTCGTCGCTCTTGGTCAGCGGGAGCACGCAGCCGGCGCAGAGCAATCTGCCGTTCCTGACAACGGCGGCGCCGTCGTGCAGCGGGGATTTCGGGAAGAATATGTTGCCGATAAGCTCATGCGAAACATGGGCGTCAACGGGAGTACCCGTCTTGATAACGTCGCCGAGGAGCATCTCCTTCTCCATGACGATGAGCGAGCCTGTCTTGCTGTCGCTCATGCGCTGAACCGCCTTGGCTATCTCGATTATCGAGTCTCTGACGGTCTCAAAAACATCGTTTTGCCCGCCCTTGAGGATAAGGCCGAGACTCGAGAATTTGCTCTTGCCCAGCCGCTCTATTATCTGCCTTATTTCCTGCTGGAAAAGGATTATGAGCACGATAAAAATATTTTGGAATACTATGCGGAACATATAGGTGCTCGCCTGCATCTCAAGCTGATAGACCACAAGGTAGGCTATGCCGAGCAGCACAAGGCCCTTGACAAGCTGGAACGCTCTTGTCTCCCTGATGAGCTTTATGCCGTTATAGAGCACAAAGGTGACGAGCAGGATATCGAGCAGATCGGTGAAGCCGAAATGCAGCGACGGAATCTTTGAGAAGAAATCTGTTATATTTTCAAAAGATGTCATGGCCTGACAAACCCTTTCATACACAATGCTGTGTCCGATAATTCGCCGTGCGGAAGCATGATGGCGGTCGATCGGCGATTAGATGTAAACTACGATTACATAATATCACAAAGGCGGCGATGTTGCAAATCATATTTGCAGTTTTAACAAAAATTTAATTTTCTGTCAGGCAGACCGCGTGGGCGGCTATGCCCTCACCCGCCCCGGTGAAGCCCATGCCCTCCTCGGTGGTGGCTTTCACGCTGACAAATTCGTCGCTGATCCCGCAGGCGGCGGCAATATTGCGGCGCATTCCGTCTATATATGGGCGCATTTTCGGTCTCTGAGCGATAACGGTGCAGTCGATATTCACTATCGAGAAGCCTTTATCCGCAAGCACCTTAACGACCTCGGCGAGCAGCTTGAGGCTGTCCGCACCCTCGTATTTTGCGTTATTGTCGGGGAAAAGGCAGCCGATATCGCCGAGCGCGGCGGAGCCGAGCAGGGCGTCGCTCACGGCATGGAGCAGCACATCCGCGTCGGAGTGACCGAGCAGACCTTTTTCATACGGAATCTCAACGCCGCCTATTATCAGCTTCCTGCCCTCGACGAGGCGGTGAACGTCGTAGCCGTGACCTATTCTCAGCATATTTCTCCCCCTTTGACTTTCCCCACGAATTCATCATAGCTCGTGATGCAGTTGAGCACCTTGACGAGCGAATTCGCGGTCAATCTTGACGGTAAATCATAATATTTCAGCAGCGCAGTCCGCTTCTCGGAGCTGTTTTCGCCGCCGGTAAAGCCCAATTCATACAGGTCGAGCTTCGTTATCGGTCTCTCCGGCTCCTCGGTGCGCTCGCACAGCACCCCAGCGTTCGCCAAAGCCTGCATTATCACCTGCTCCGACACGCCCTCAACGCCGAGTTTGCCCTCCTTGGACGGCTCGGTCTTGCGCCGCTCCTTGCCGAAAATATCGGGGATATAGGCGTTGATTATCTTGCCGTTATCGACGGTGGAGCCTATGAACGAACGTATCTTAAAGCCCGCCGAGTCGCTGTCGGTGAGCACAATTATCCCCTGCCGCTCGGCAAGGGCCCTTATCATTTTTTGCAGTTCCTTATCTTTGAATATTCCGAAGCCGTCGGTTTGGATTATAGGAGCGTCGATAATGCCCGAGAGCTTTATTTTGTCGTATTTCCCCTCGACGACCACGGCCTGTCTTATCTTTATCATCGGTCATCCTCTGCCGGCTCTTGCCAGCTTCACCAAAGTCTGCTCGAGCACAAGCCGCTTATCCGCAGCGGTGCTCTTCATCGCCGTATCCGCCGCCGCAAGTATCTCAATGCAGTCGCCCACGCTCTCAAACGAGAGCTTTGCGCCGTTCCTCGCAGCGTTGGTGAGGCGGAATTCTCTGCCCGCATAGCTGTAATATTTTGCCACATCCTCGGCTCTGCCGCCCGCCTTGACAGCCGCTTTTGCGCGGTAAATGTCGGAGTATGAGGCTATAAGAGCGCCGAGTATCTGGAATTCATCCTCCCGCTGCTCAAAGAGCACCGAGAGCTTGGTGAACGCGCTGTCGAACCTGCCTGCCGTGAGGTCTCTTATCATGTCGAACACCTTGGCGTCAAGGCTTTTGACGCACACCGTGTCGATATCGCCGCGGGTTATCTCGCTCCCCTCGGCATAGGCGCAGACCTTCTCCGTCTCGTTGAGCAGGGTGTTAAGGTCGCTGCCTACGCAGGTTATCAGATAAGCCGCTGCGCCGCGTTCAAACTGCTTGCCGCGCTTCTTTGCCCCGCTCTCGAGCATTTTTGCGAGGTCGCCCGAGGTCTTTTTATCGAGCTTGACGGTGAAGCCGTATTTGTCAAACAGCTTGACCGCTTTATTCCACTTTGCGCCCTTCGGCTCATAGGTGAGCATGGCAAAAACAAGCGCGCAGTCCTCGGGATTCTCCTCAAGCACCATCTTTAGCTGCTCAAAGCCGCCGTCATCAAGCGAATCGAGCGGCATATCCTTGACAAGCACACATTTTGTCTCCGCCATCATAGGCACGGCCGCGGCGCTCTCATATATCTCGTTCAGCGTGGTCTCCTTGCCGTCAAAGGCATGGAAATTGAAGTCGGCGAACGTATCGTCAACGGTTTTTTTAACTATTCGGTCGGTATAAACTTTTTTGAGGTAGCTTTCTTCGCCGTAGATAAGGTAAACGCCGACGGGATCGTCCCGCAGCTTCTCCTTGAGCGAAGCTTCGTTCAACGCAGCCATAAAGCCCTCCGTTTATTGCATTTTATCTGCGGCGCAGCGCCGCACAGCCCCTGCGGGCGTATATTTCGAGATCCCCGCAGCCCGCAGTAGCGGCCGCATTGACCCCCAATGCTCTCAGCTCATTGCCGACGGCAACACCGCGCAGATTATCGGCGGAGACAGCGGCAATATCGAAGCCCCCGACCGCCTGCGGGTAGTCGCTTCGGCTTATCAGCGCGTCGGCGTTCACCGCTTCGTCGGGCAAAGCGGTAATATCGGCGAGCGGGTCAAGACAGACGAGCAGCGACATATCCTCGCTCTTTATGTATACGGCGCTGCCCGTATCGGTCCGATAGGTATGCACCGTGAAATTTTCGGATTCATAAACGCCCTCAAACGGGTGTTTTTCGACCCCGCCGAGCAGCAATTCGCAGCCCTCGGGCAGTGAGTCGTAATAGATATTCTTCGGTCGTCGGGCGGAAAGCGCGTCAAGCGCATATTCGGCATATTCGCCGTCGCCGCTCGGTATAAACGCCGCCGAAAGCGTGCCTTTCATACCCGCAAGAGCGTTATTCAGGCTGCTTTTGCCGTAAAACGCGCTGCCGCCCGCACCGATGAGCAGATTCTCACGCCGCTTGCTCACAAGCACGCAAATGCCGTTGCCCGTGTCAAGCATGGCGGCACGGGTCTGCATATCGGCAGACACCGAGAAGCCTATGACGGAGCAGCAGAATATTGCAGCGCACAATGCGGCTGTCAGGCGGGGCATCGCCCGCCCCAAAAGGGCGAAAAGCATCGAGAGCGCACACAGCAGAAACAGCGCGCAGAACACGGCGCACGCCTCGTCCTCGCTGACTGCGAAATCAGCGAGATCGCTTGAGGCAAGCAGCTTTGAGCCGCCGAGCATATACGCGGCAAAAAGCCCGCCCGCAAACGAAAACAGGTTAAAAATATGAGTTATCGAGCCGAACACCGCGCCGATCGCGCTCAGCACCATGCACGGCGAAGCGGCGGGGGTGATCACGAGATTTGCAAGCAGCGAAATGAAGTTGAAATTGCCGTAAAGCCTCATTGAGACGGGCAAAGTGAACGCCATTGCCGCAGCGGCGGTGACCAGCGCCTCGGCGATATAGACAGCCGCCGTCCTTATCCTCCACGGCAGACGGCGCTCGGCGGAGTCCCTGAGCCTCGGCAGCACAAGCTCCGAGCAGAGAATTATCCCGAGCGTTGCAAGGGCGGAGAGGCGCAGTGATACCGAGCCGATCGAGAACGGGTCGGCAAAGCCTATCACGGTGAGCGCAAACCCGAGCGAATTCAGCGGGTCGCGCTTCCTCATAAGTATATCGGAAAGCAGAAAAACAAGGGTCATTATGCCCGAACGCATAACGGAATAGGTGAGCCCCGCGAGCAGCATGAAGCCGACCGTGCCGACCATTGCCAAAGCATAGGCAAGGCAGCGAGGCATCCTTGTTTTCCTGAGAATTTTCAAAATCAGCATTGACCACAGCGACAGATGAAAGCCGGAAACGCACACGATATGCGTTATCCCGATCTTTGAGAATGCCGCCGAGGATTCGGCGGAAAGCCCGCTCCTGTCGCCGAGCAAAAGGGCGACGGCGAGCCTGCCGTTTTCATTCGGAAGCGTGCGTGTGACCGCGGATCTGACGGCGGAACGCAGCTTCAATATAAGCGCACCGAGCGGCTGCCTGCCGCAGTGCGTAGCGACGGAGTATTTATCCGTCGGATAAGCGCCGAGATATATTCCCGACGAGCGATAGGATTCGAGATATTTCTCGGAGCTCTCGCCTAAGACATAAAAAGTGAAATTGCCGCTGACCGAGTCATACGGCTCGGCCTCGGGCGGGTTTGAGAACACAAGGCGCACCTTGATATCGGTCTTTTCGCCCTCAAATCCCGTGACCCTGCCTGTGTAATAATAATTGCCGTATTTTATCTCCGGATCGCTCTCAAGGCGTACGGCAGCGTCACCGACCGAGCCGCTGAAAGCGACCCTCGGCTGATAATAAAATACATTCGCCGCGGTCAGCAGCGCGCAGGCGAGCGCACCCGCCGCAAAGGCGCAGGGCAGCACCCGCTCTTTCCTTATATTTTTGAAGCAAAGAGACACCGCAAGGGCGGCGAAAAACAGCAGAAAAGCGATCTTCGCCGCCCCGATATCGGTATCATTGAGCACGGCAAGGGTGAAGAACACCGTCATGCCGATAACTGCGAACGGACGGGGCAAAAGCACTCACTCCGATCGTTTATTTTTCTATAAGGGGAATTTCTCCAAGGAATACGATATCGTCTCTCTTGGCAGCGTCGCCCTCGGCGAGCACCGCAGCCTTGGCAACGACGTTTGCGTCGAACTTAGCGCAAAGCTCCTCGACCGCCTTGAGGGATTCGCCTGTGCTGATAACGTCGTCAAGGATGACAACTCTCTTGCCCCTTATCTGCTCGCCCTCAATGCTGTCCATGATGAGGGTCTGGACGGACTCGGTGGTTATCGAGCGGACGTTGACGATAACGGGGTCTTTCATATAGAGCTTGGGCTTCTTGCGGGCGACGAAATACTTCTTGCCGCTCTGCCTTGACATCTCGTATGCGAGAGGAATGCTCTTTGCCTCGGGGGTAACGATATAATCGAACTCGGGAAGGCGTTTGAGCAGCTCGGCGGCGGCGTGGACGGTAAGCTCCACATCGCCGAAGATGATGAAGGCGGCTATATCGAGCTTGTCATTGAGCGGGCAGCGAAGCAGATCTCTCTCCATACCTGCGATATTTACTCTGTAATATTCTGACATTTTTATCTCTCCTTAATTTTATCAGCCTGCGGGCCAACCGAAGTCTCTGCCGCCCATGAGGTGGAAATGAAGATGCTTGACCGATTGACCTGCGCTATCGCCGCAGTTATTGACTATCCTGAAGCCGTCCTTCAGCCCCTTCTCGGCGGCTATCTTGGCGGCGACCTCAAAGATATGCGCCACTACGGCGCTGTTGCTCTCGTTTATCTCCGCCGCGGAGGCGATATGCTCCTTGGGTATGATGAGAACATGAACGGGAGCCTGGGGGTCGAGATCGTTGAAAGCCACGACGGTATCGTCCTCATAGACCTTGGTGGAGGGTATCTCACCCGCCGCTATTTTGCAAAAAATGCAGTCCATCTTTATTCTCCTTTGCGAAAATGCTTATTTTAACATTTCTTTTACGATGTCGGCAACGGCATCCATAGCCGCCTTAACGCCGGAAACATCCTTGGTGCCCGCCATTGCGCCGTCGGGTCTGCCGCCGCCTGAGCCGCCCGCAAGGCCTGCGACTTTCTTGGCGATATTACCCGCATGAGCGCCCTTTGCAACGGCGTTCTTGCCGCAGCCGCAGGCGAAATTCGCCGACTGACCGTTGACGCCGCAGATAACGGCGACGGCGTCGGGATCCTCCTTGACCTTGTCGCTCATGGCTCTCAGCTCGGCGGGCTCAACGCCCTCGACCGTGACGGCAACGAGGGTAACGCCGCCGAGGTCGACCGCGCCGCTCATTATATCGCCGGTCTTGAGCTGTGAGACCTCGGAGCGGAGCTTGTCTATCTCCTTATCCTTGGCTTTAAGCTCATTCATGACCGACGCCGCTCTCTTCTCAAGCTCGGTGGTATTCGCGAGCTTCATTGCAGCGGCGGTATTCCTGATAAGCTCCTCATTCTTGGCAATGTGCGCAAGAACGCCGAAGCCCGTGACGCCCTCTATCCTGCGAACGCCCGCAGCGACCGAGGATTCGGAAACTATCTTGAAGAGGCCGAGTTTGCCTGTATTATCGACATGGGTGCCGCCGCAAAGCTCGGTGGAGAAGTCGCCCGCTCTGACAACTCTGACTATGTCGCCGTATTTCTCGCCGAAGAGAGCCATTGCGCCGAGCTTCTTCGCCTCGGCTATCGGCATCTCAACGCTTGTAACGGGCAGAGCGGAGAGAATAATTTCGTTGACTCTCTGCTCAATATCATGCAGCTCCTCGGCGGTGAGGGCCGAGAAGTGAGTGAAATCGAATCTGACTTCATTGGAATTGACGAGCTGACCCGCCTGCTCGACATGAGTGCCGAGCTTCTCTCTGAGGGCGGCCTGGAGCAAATGCGCCGCGGTATGGTTGCGGGCAGCGGCTTCCCTTGCCTTGACATTGATCTCGGCCTTGACCTTATCGCCGATCGAAATGCCGTCGCCGTCAACTATCCTGCCGACGTGCAGTATATTGCCGTCAGCGGTCTTGCCCGTTGCGGTGACCTCAAAGAGGGCGCTCTCGGTCTTGATAACACCGGTGTCGCCCGCCTGGCCGCCGCTCTCGCCGTAGAATACGCTCCTGTCGAGCACGAGCGCAGCCTCCGCGCCCTCGGCGATATAATCAACTCTCTCGCCGTCGGCAACTATCGCCTTGACGGTGCCGTCGCAGGCGTAATCGGTGTAGCCGAGGAATTCGGTTGCGGGAATATCCTTGAGAGATGCGCTGCCGCCCTTCCATGCCTCAGCGCCCGCGTCCTTACGAGCTGCTCTGGCGGCGGCTCTGCTCTCGGCATAGAGCCTGTCGTATTCGGCGACGTCGACCGTCATGCCTTTCTCGGCAAGCAGCTCCTTGGTAAGGTCTATCGGGAAGCCGAAGGTATCCTGGAGCTTGAAAGCGTCAGCGCCGCTGAGCTGCTTTGAGTCACTCGTTGCGATAAGATTCTCGAGCACGGTAAGGCCGGTGTCGATGGTCTTGTTGAAGCTCTCCTCCTCAGCCTTGATGACCTTAACGATAAGGTCATGCTTCTCGACGAGGTTGGGGTAAGCGTCGGCGTTCTCGCGGATAACGGTCTCGCAGACCTTGTAAAGGAAAGTGCCCTTGATACCGAGCAGTCTGCCGTGGCGGGCGGCTCTCCTGAGCAGGCGGCGCAGGACGTAGCCCCTGCCCTCGTTTGAGGGCATAACGCCGTCGCCTATCATAAACGTGGTGCTCCTGATATGGTCGGTGATAACTCTGAGAGAAACGTCGTTCTTCTCATTGTCGTGATACTTAACGCCCGCAATGTCGATGACATGCTTCATAATATTCTGAACGGTATCGACCTCAAAGAGGTTATCAACGCCCTGCATTATGCAGGCAAGGCGCTCAAGGCCCATGCCGGTGTCGATATTGCAGTTCTTAAGGCGGGTGTAATTGCCGTTGCCGTCATTCTCAAACTGAGTGAAAACAAGATTCCAGAATTCAACATATCTGTCGCAGTCGCAGCCGACCTTGCAGTCGGGCGAGCCGCAGCCGTATTTTTCGCCTCTGTCGAAGTATATCTCCGAGCAGGGGCCGCAGGGGCCTGCACCGTGCTCCCAGAAGTTATCCTCCTTGCCGAGCCTGACCATGTGGTCGGGCGCGACGCCGATATCCTTTGTCCAGATATCATAAGCCTCGTCGTCGTCAAGATAAACGCTGACAAAGAGCTTGTCCTTGGGCATTTTCATTACTTCCGTGCAGAATTCCCATGCCCAATGGGTAGCCTCCTGCTTGAAGTAATCGCCGAACGAGAAGTTGCCGAGCATCTCAAAATAGGTGCCGTGGCGTGCGGTGATACCGACCCTCTCGATATCGGGGGTACGGATGCACTTCTGGCAGGTAGTCACTCTCTTGCGGGGCGGGGTAAGCTCGCCTGTGAAGTACTTCTTGAGAGGCGCCATGCCCGCATTGATGAGCAGGAGGCTCTTATCCCCCTGCGGCACGAGTGAGAAGCTCGGAAGCCTCAAATGACCCTTTGACTCAAAGAATGAGAGATATTTCTCTCTGATCTCGTTAAGTCCCATCCATTCCATATTGTATTTCCTCCTTGGGATCATACATCCCTGATTTTACTGAGTTAAAAATGAAAAAAGGGTGCAGTTTCACAACTCAAATGGGACGGCTCTCGCCGCGGTACCACCCAAATTGTGCAAAGCTGCACCACTCGATCCTTATAACGCAGGTAACGCCGCCGCTCATCGCAGCGGAGCTCCGGGGCGGCTTAACACCTCTCAAACGCCCGACCGCCGTTTCAGCATTATCGGCAGCCTCTCTGTGAGCAAAAGGTGAATTTTCCCCTTCGTCGCTTCGGTATTCAATTAATTATAGCATTTTCGCCGTAATTGTCAAGTAACCAATAACTAACTTATCGGTCGATCAAGCGTCAACTTTTTCAAGATTGACCATGGCGACCCAGCCATATTCGCCCTTATAGTCGATGCAGGCCCATCTCTTGCCGTTGTCGGCGGTCTTAGTGGTGAACACAGTGACCTCGTCGCCGTCGTTCAGCTCGCCGAGTTTATCATAATCCGCGCCCGCGTCGCTCCTGACATTTGCGCCCTCGTCGGAATTGACCCTGTATTTCTCGCCCTCCGAGCCGTTGGGGCCGGTGGGAGTCTCGGGGGTGACCTGCACGACAATATTGACGCCCGTGAAGGTATTAACGGCGTCGCCCGTGAGGATAACGCCCCAAATGCCGTTCTTCTGAGCGATGAACACGCCGCCCTCGCCCTCGAGGATATCGGTGTATTCAAACGGAACAACGGTGTTATTCTTGAGGTCGATTATGCCCATCTTGCCGTCCTTCTTAACGGGGATAAGCCCGCCTGAGACGGAGCGGCAGTAGTCGCATGAAAGCATGGTGATATCGTCAAAGGTATTGACGGCTTCGTATTCGTAGGGGATGACCTTCTTATCCTTATCCTGGCTGACATAGCCCCATTTGCCGTCTTTTCTGGCGGCGGCGTAGCCCTCGAAGTAGCGGTCGCGCTCGTCGTACTTCGCATTATCGGGCAACTCGTCGGTGACTATGGAATGCGCCGCGTGGGGAGTTGAGGATATGGCGGGAACGCCGTCGGTGAAGGTGACCTCAAAATAATCGTTGCCTATCTTGACAAGCGCATGATAGCTGCCTCTGCTCGAATGGTCTCTGCCGCTGCCGCAGACTTTGAATTCATCGTAATTCGGTTGTAAAATAACATTGCCCTGATAGTCGAGCAGGCCGTATTTGCCCGTGGTCTTTGACTTGAACACGCAGCATTTCTCATTGAGGTAGGTTATGCTTTCGCACTCTTCAAAGCCGCCCGCGACCCACTTGTAGGCCGCTGCGTCGGCGTTGACGTTGCCTGAATCGCCGCCCTTGCCCGCGAGCTTCGAAATGCCGAATATCGCAAGTATCACAACAACTACGGCAGCCGCAATTATGGCTATATTCTTGGGCGTGAGTTTCTTTATCTTATTGATGATATCCGCAAAATCAAACTTCTTAGCCGGCTTTTTGACCTCCTCGGTCTTAACGGTGACCGGCTCGTCGTTGAAGGCGTCAAGCTCCTCGTCGGTGAGCGGAGTGCTCTCGGTCTCACGGGCAAGGAACGGCGGGACTGCAAGCCCGTCATCCTCATCCTCGTCTGCCGCTTCTTCTCTGACCGACTCGGGAACGTAATTATCGGCTGCGGCGGGTATCTGCTCGCCGCTGAGAATTTCATCTATTTTCTGTTTGAACGAAATGACGTTGCCGCTCTGAGCCTCGGGCTCCGAGGTGGGCACTTCAACGACCGTCTCCTCTTCGACGATCTCGACGGTCTTCTCGGGCTGCTCCGTCTCCTCGACAGTCTCAACCTCTTCAACCGTTTCGGCTTCCTCGGCCTGCTCGGTCTCTTCGGCGGTCTCGGGCTCCTGCTCCTCGCTCTCGGGGGGTTCCTCCTGCGCGGGGGCGGGCTGCTGCGGCTCATCCTCCTTAGCGGACGAAGCGTTCACGGCGTTATATGCGTCGATGGCAAAAAGGAATATATCCCTGACAAGGGAATTGTCAATCTTCGCTTCGGCTGCCGCACGGCGGAATATCCTTGAAAGCACGGGCAGAGTATCGGAAGCACCGCCCGACGGCTCAACGCTGAGCGACAAAGCGACGCTTGCCCTCGCCTTGCAGAGTAGGGCGTTCGCAGTGCTCTCGGAAACGCCGAGGAACTTTGCGATTATCTGAACGGGCATCCCGTTATTATAATGAAGAACAAGGGCAGTGCGAAGCTCGGGCTTGAGGGCGGCTACCGCTTCGAGGGCGGCGGCGCTCCTTGCAGGGTCGTCATAGACCTCCTCGGGCAGGAATTCGGTCGAGCTCTCGCCCGCGCCCGCCTCGGCGTCGTTAAAAACGAACTGCTGAGTTTCCTTATAGACGGAAGCGACCGTCTGCTTCATCCAGATCTCAAAAGCCTCGGGCTTCTTGAGCTTGCCGACGGTGCAGAAAGCCCTTGCATACGCTTTTTTGGTTATTTCGGCCGCCTGAACCGAGTCGGCGGTCAACACTTCTGCGAGGAAATATGACGCTTTGAGAGTTTTTGAGTAGAGCTTCGCCATTGCGTCGGTGTCACCCTGAGCAGCGGCAGAAACAAATTGACCTATATTTTCGCTCACTTGAGAACCCACTCCAATCGTTTATGTAAAGTCGTTATCTGCTACGGTACAATTATAATCAATTTTATGCTATATTCTGTAATTTGTCAAGTGATATCGCAGATAATTTGACGATATGCGGGGTTTCGACGGCGAAAATCGGCGGTTTTACACCTCTTTTTTGATTTTTTCTATAATTCGTTTTTCTAATCGCGAAATATAGCTTTGGGATATCCCGAGGGCATCGGCGACCTCCTTTTGCGTGTATTCCCTGCCGCCGCCGAGCCCGAAGCGCATGGTCATAATGACCCTTTCCCGTTCCTCAAGAGAGTTGACGGCTCTGTAGAGACGGCTGCGCTCATCCTCGCACTCAAGGTTGCGGTAGACATCCTCCGGCTCGCTGCCGAGGATATCGGAGAGCAGCAGCTCGTTGCCGTCCCAATCGACATTCAGCGGCTCGAAATAGGACACCTCAGCCTTGGCCGGATTCGTCTTACGCAGATACATGAGTATCTCGTTCTCAATGCAGCGTGAAGCGTAGGTGGCGAGCTTGATATTCTTTGACAGGCGGAATGTATTGACCGCCTTGATAAGCCCGAGCGTACCTATGGAGATAAGATCCTCTATCTGCACCCCCGTGCTCTCGAATTTCTTTGCGATATAGACGACAAGGCGCAGATTATGGACTATCAGCAGCTCCCTTGCCTTGACGTCACCGCTCTCAAGCTTCTCAAGGCACTCGTGCTCCTTCTCGCCCGTGAGCGGGGGCGGCAGAGTATCCGGCCCGTTGATGTAGTCGACCTCGACCTGATAGAGCTTCGCCCGCAGGGAAGCTATCGCCGCGGCGAGCTTCCTTTTCAATGCTTTGATACCCGTATTTCTCCCCTTCTTTCATCATTTGTTATTTACTCAAACAGCGGCGCTCCGATAAGAGCGGAGTAACCGCCGTGGACTATACGCTTCTCGGTGACGGCTATGTAGATATTCTCGACCCTCCTGCCCCCTCCGCCGAATACCTCGACGCTGTCGGCAGGGAAAGCGGGCAGCGCGCCCGCGCCGCCGACGGTGGTATACGGTATCAGGCGAAAGCCGTGCAGAGCCGTGATATCGAGCTTATCTCCCCGCATTTCGGGCGGTAACAGAGCCTCTATGAACCTGCGCTCGGCTATCACGACGGGTCTGCCGCTGAAGCTGTCGCACAGGCTGTTGCCGGTGTCAAAAAGCGCCCTGCCCTCAACGCTTCTGCCGTCCTTGGTCAGGCGTATGGAGCAGACGCTCTGCGGCGGCGTGCGATTCCTCACCGCCCGTGAAATAATGCCGATCACCGCGTAACAGACCACGGCGGCGACCGTCAGGGTCAGGATATTTATGTCGAAATAGACGACGGAGTTTTTATACACTATGCTGTCGGGGAAGAGGAACGTCCTGCCCGCAAGCATCAGCCCCGCAAAGGCGAGATTTGAGGCGAGGAAAGCGGCGCAGCACTTAAAAAACCTCTTGAAGCTGCCGTAGCCGAAGGCGGCAAGCACCATCAGCAGCAGGAACAGGAATTTGACCGCGGCAAGCGCAGCGGCGGGAAGCCCGTCAACGAATATTATAAGCGAAAAAGCCCCACCGAGGGCGGAGGAAACGAGGAACCTCCAAGCCTTGAAATCAAAGGAAATGACGGCGGCGCTCGCCCGCAGCAGGAAATAATTGACGATGATATTGATAACGACGAGCACGTCGGCATAGACCACCGTTTTCATCTTCATCGCCTCCCCGCACCGAAATTATACCCCGAACGGCGGCGGTAATTTGTCGCAACGGGGAAGAAATTCAAAGTTTTCTATTGAATATTTTATCGGATAAGTATATAATACATTAGAAAACATTTCGGAGGTCTTTCCGTTGAAAGGTTATCTTTTTGACACTCACGTCCACACGGCGGAGTCGAGCGCCTGCGGCGAAGTGGCCGCAGAGGGCGTGGTCGTGCGATACCGCTCGCTCGGCTACAACGGCATAATCGTGACGGATCACGTCAACGCCTACAATTTCTCAAAGCTCGGCTCGACCTATGACGAACAGGCGGAAAATTGGCTCCATGGCTACCGCGCCGCAAAGGCTGCGGCGGGCGACGGCTTCACCGTCATCCTCGGCATGGAGATACGCTTCCTTGATTACAACAACGACTATCTCGTTTACGGCTTTGACGAGGGGCTGATATTCACCTGCGACATGGCTCATTTCAAAAGCCTCGAGGAATTCAGACCCTTTGCGGACGAGCACGGACTTGTCATCTATCAAGCGCATCCTTTCAGACCCGATATGACCGTTATCGACCAAACTCTGCTTGACGGCATGGAGGTCTACAACGGCCACGGCGGCCACAATTCGAGCAACGACATCGCCTACAGGTGGGCGGAGAAATATTCGCTGCCGATGAGCTCCGGCTCGGATTTCCACAGGGAGACGGGCATGGAGCCGGGCGGAGTATATTTTAGTGAAATGCCGCACGATTCCTTTGACGTTGCCCGTATGCTCAAAAACGGCGAATATTCGCTCAAATGCTTCACGAAATAAACTCTGCAAAGAGGTTATTGATACAATAAAATCATCGAGAGAGGTACAGCTATGAAAATTCTTTTCCAAGGCGACTCAATCACCGACGCAGGGCGCGACCGCTCCGACCCGCACGAGCTGGGCACGGGCTACCCCCTCTACGCTGCGAAGTATATCCGCAGCGAGCATCCCGACACGGATTTTGAATTTATCGACCTCGGCATAAGCGGCGATCAGACGATAAATCTCGTCGCCCGTCTGCAAGCCGATTTCATCGACATTCAGCCCGATCTCGTTTCCATTCATATCGGCATCAACGACACCTGGCACAGAGCCGAGACCCGCGAATGGCTCGATAATGAGACCTTCGAGGCGAATTACCGCAAGGTGCTCACCGAGATAAAAGAAAAGACAAACGCAAAGATACTCATCATCGAGCAATTCCTTCTCCCCGTTCCCGATAAAGAATTCTTCCGCGAGGACCTCAACGGCAAGATCGACATCACCCGCCGCCTTGCGAGGAAATTCGCCGACTGCTACATCCCGCTCGACGGTCTGATGGCAAAGGCGTGCGTGGGCTGTGAGCCGACTCACTGGTCGGCCGACGGAGTTCACCCGAACGAGAACGGCTCGGACTTTATCGGCAGGCTCTATGCCGACGCCTTCAACGAAATGCTTAAGGCGGGCAAGCTGGGATGAAGTCAATTAAAAAAGCTCTCGATTACATTTTTATAGACGGTCTGTCGGGCATGGCGATGGGTCTGTTTGCGACCCTCATCATCGGCACGATACTCGATCAGATCGCAGGCTTCATAAACCACCCGATAGGCGCATATATGGCGGCGTGCGCGGCGGTCGCAAAGTCGCTCACGGGCGCAGGCATCGGCGTGGGAATGGCTTTTAAGTATAACACCTCCCCCCTCGCGGGTGTTTCCGCGGCGGTGGCGGGCATGGTCGGCGCATTCTCCTCAAAGATAATCGCCGGCGCTCTTATAACCGACTCCGGCCTTCTTTATGCAGGCCCCGGCGACCCGATGGGCGCATTCATCGCCGCCTTCTTCGCCATCCAGGTCGGCAAGCTCGTCAGCGGCAGGACAAAGCTCGACATAATCATCACCCCCGCCGCTTCTATAATAGTCGGCAGCGCAGCGGGGCTGCTGCTCGGCCCGCCGGTGAGCAAATTCTCGACCTTTATGGGTCAGATAATCAGCTGGGGCGTTGAGCGCCAGCCGATACTCATGGGCATGGTCGTGTCGGTCGTGATGGGCATCTGCCTCACTCTGCCGATAAGCTCGGCGGCTCTCGGCATCATCCTCGGTCTCTCCGGCATTGCGGGCGGGGCTGCGGTGGTCGGATGCAGCGCTCAGATGATAGGCTTCGCCGTGGCAAGCTACCGCGAAAACAGGCTTGGCGGCCTGCTCGCTCAGGGCGTTGGCACCTCGATGCTCCAAATGTCGAATATCGTCAAGCACCCGCAGATATGGATACCGCCCATCATCACAAGCGCCATCCTCGGCCCGATATCGACCGCGGCGCTCAAGATGACCTGCTACGCCTCGGGCTCCGGCATGGGCACCTCGGGTCTTGTCGGTCAGTTCATGACCTACAGCTCAATGGTGGCGGACGGTGCGGACCCGAAGCTCGTCATCATCGAGATAGCGGTAATGCATTTCATCGCCCCCGCGCTCATCACCCTCGGCATATCGGAATTCATGAGAAGAAAGAAACTTATCAGCTTCGGTGACATGGAGCTGAAAGATATAAACTAACGGAGGTCATATCCTAATGAAGAAAAAAGTAATAGCCATCGTGTTGGCGGTTTCGGTGCTCCTTTCGGCATTCGTAATACCCGCCAGCGCCAACACCGTAGTCACAAACCCCGCAGAGAGAGGCTTCTACCGCACGGTCGATAAAATAATCGACACGCTCGTCGGCGGCATCGCCGCTCTCATCAAGAGCCCCAAATGGGACGCAAAGAAGGACTATGTATCCGAGAACTTCTACAGCGGCACGGATGAATTCCTTGACGCCCCCGCAGACGGCGCGCACTGGAGCGTCGGCTACGCAAACGCTTCCCTGCTTACCGGCAAGGAGCTTGAGGGCGACTATTATGTAGGCGGCAGCCTCTCGGTCACCAAGAAGCTCGCGACCGAGGTCAGAGACGATCAGAAGGTCAGGACCGTTGCCATCTCCGACGGCAGGGGCATCACCATCTTCTCCTCCCTTGACGCTTACGGCATGGCAAGCACCGACGTCAGAGCCATCAGAGGCATCTTTGCAAAGTATGCCGAGGAAAAGGGTCTCGACATCACCGCTATCAACATCTCCGCTCTTCATCAGCACAGCTGCGTTGACACCTTCGGCATGAACGGCGACATCGTCAACGCCCTCTTCACCTCCTGCGTCAAAAACATCCTCGGCATTGAGCTGCCCAGCGGTCAGAATAAGGATTACATGGCTAATCTCTATGAGAAGACCGTCAACTCGATGATAGAGGCAGTCGAGAACATGACCGACGGCACTCTCTATTACGGCTCGGTCAACGCCGCAGAGTATATCAGAGACAAGCGCGATCCTCAGGTCTTTGACGAGGAGCTTCACAGGCTTCGCTTCGTCCCCGACGACAGCTCAAAGAAAGAGACCTGGATAATCAACGGCGCTATCCACTGCGTAGGCAACGGCGCTGCGGGCACCGTGCTCACCGGCGACTATCCCTACTACATGGAGAAATATATCAATGAGACCGCAGGCGCAAACTACTTCTATATTCAGGGCGCCGAGCTCGCCATCAGCAATAAGAGCGACGGCATCACTCCCGAACCCGCCGACGTTGAGAAATACGGCAACAGATATGCAACTCTCATGGCCTACGGTAAGAGGCTCGGCGAGCTTGTCTGCTCGATAACCGACGAGACTGCCGTTTCGCCCATCCTCAACGTCAAATACGCCGAGGTATTCGTCCCCATCAGCAACAACATCCTCGTGCTTGCAGCCAAATGCGGCCTGCTGCTCAACAAGGTCGTCAAAAACGGCTTCAAATATGAGGTCGTCACCGAGATAGGCTACGCCGAATTCGGCAGCAACCTCGCAGTCGCTATCATGCCCGGCGAGCTTGCCCCCGAGATCGCATTCGGCGGCACGGACACCGCCGCAGAGTCATGGCTCGGTCAGGATTGGAACTTCTCCCCCTTCGTTGACGCTTCGCCGAGCAGGAAGCTCCTCGTATTCGGCATCACCAACGACCAAATCGGCTACATTCTCAACGGCAACAGCTGGCATTCATACCTCACCGAGAATGAGGAGATAGTCTCCACCGGCCCGCGCGCAGGCGAAACCATCGCGTCCGCCTATCTCACCCTTGTGACCAAAGTCAGATAAATCCAAACAAAAAGAAGCCCCGATCTCCGGGGCTTCATTTAACCTGTTATGAGTATAAGAAACAACTATAAACACACCCTTACGGCAAGCTATTTCGGCTATATCACTCAGGCGATAGTCAATAACTTCGCCCCGCTGCTCTTTGTGACCTTTCAGCGCAGCTTCGGCGTATCTCTCGAGAAGATAGCAGGGCTGGTAACGGTCAATTTCTGTTTTCAGCTCATCATCGACCTTGTCTCGGCAAAATTCATCGACCGCATCGGCTACAGGGTCGCCATAGTAGCGGCTCACTTCTTTGCGGGCGCGGGGCTTATAATGCTCGGCACGCTCCCCTTTGCGCTGCCCGACCCGTATATCGGCCTACTGATATCCATTGCGTTTTACGCCGTGGGCGGCGGCCTTATCGAAGTGCTAATAAGCCCGATAGTCGAGGCGTGCCCGACGGATAAAAAATCCGCCGCGATGAGTCTGCTCCATTCGTTTTATTGCTGGGGTCATGTCGCCGTGATACTGCTCACGACCCTGTTCTTTGTAACGGCGGGCATAGAGAATTGGCGCGTCCTCGCTTATCTTTGGGCGATAGTCCCGTTTGCGAACGCAGTTTACTTCTGCCTCGTGCCGATAAACAGTCTCGCCGCAGAGGGAGGAGCCGCACCGATGAAGGAGCTTTTTAAATCGAAGCTCTTTTGGATACTCGCCGTGCTGATGGTCTGCTCCGGCGCATCGGAGCAGGCAATGAGCCAATGGTCCTCCGCCTTTGCGGAGGCAGGCTTAAAGGTCTCCAAGACCGTCGGCGACATACTCGGCCCGTGTATGTTCGCCATACTTATGGGCCTGTCGAGGGTGCTTTACGCCGCCTTCAGCGAAAAGATAAAGCTGACCGCTTTTATCCGCGCAAGCTGCGTTATGTGCGTTGCCGGCTACCTGACAGCCTCGTTTGCGCCCCACCCCATGCTTGCCCTCGCAGGCTGCGGCATCTGCGGCTTCTCGGTCGGCATACTCTGGCCGGGAGTATTCAGCCTTGCGGCGAAATACGCAAGGAACGGCGCAACGGCGATGTTTGCCCTGCTTGCGCTTGCGGGCGACCTCGGCTGCGCCTCCGGCCCCGCCCTTGTCGGCACGGTCTCGGGAGCATTTAACGACAATCTGAAGGCCGGCTTCCTTGCCGCAATAATCTTCCCTGCGCTGCTCGTGACAGGCATATTCCTGCTTGAGCGGCACAAATCCGAAAGCAAAATTAACGAAAGGCGGTGACAGCGTGAGTAAAAGCACAACCTTGAAGCATACGCTCAGAGAGACGGACCTCCTGCTGTATATCACCTGTATACTGACCTCCGCCTTCGGGGCGCTCATGGTATACAGCGCAACGATGAACGCCGCAGCCAAAAGCGGGCTCACGCTCAGCCGCGACTGCCTGATAATGATCTGCGCCTCGGCGCTCGGCATTATCCTGTGCGCCTTCATCTCGCTCGTTGAATACAACGCTATAATCAGCCTGTGGCCGATAGCGGGCGGCGTGTGCCTGCTGCTGCTGCTTGCGCTGTTTATCTGGGGCGACGCCCCCTCCGACAGGCCGGACGCCATCTGTTGGTTGCCGATAATCAAGACGGAAACCTTCACGCTCAAATTCCAGCCCTCCGAGCTTGCAAAGATAGGCTTCATCATCACCTTTACGGCTCACATAGACGCCGTGAAGGACGATATCAACCGAGTGAAGAACGTATTGCTGCTGACGCTGCACGCCTTTGTGCCCATGGGCATAATCGTCGTCACGGGCGACCCCGGCTCGGCGATAATCTTCGGCCTGATGTTTGTCGGCATGATGTTTGTGGCGGGCGTCAAGCTGCGCTACTTCGCCATAGCGATATGCGCCGCCGTGGCAGCCGCGCCCGTGATCTGGGTCAAATTCCTCTCAAACCTGCACCGCCAAAGAATTCTTGCGATATACTACCCCTCGGCGCTGAGCGAATCTGTCTATAACAAGGTCATCTATCAGCAGCAGCGCTGTGTAAACGCCATAGGCTCGGGCAAGCTGCTCGGCGACGGACTTTTCAAGGGGACCTACACCCAGTCCGCTGCGGGTGTGCCCGTCAACGAGAGCGACATGGTGTTCTCCGTTGTGGGCGAGGAGCTCGGCTTCCTCGGCGCGATAGGGCTGCTTGCGGTATTCGCATTTATTATTATAAGGATAGTTTCCGTCGGCAGGCGCTCAAGGAATATCTCCGGCAGCCTGCTCTGCTACGGCACGGCGTTCATGATAGGCTCGCAGGTGATAATCAACATCGGCATGTGCCTGATGCTGCTGCCCTGTATAGGCATCACTCTCCCCTTTGTCAGCGCGGGCGGCTCGTCAAACCTCTGCATATATTTTGCCATAGGCATGGTGATGAGCGTTTACCGCTTCAACTGCGACCGCGATCCCGTGAATTTCCGTCTGACTAATATCAACACTCCGTTTGCGGAGACTTGAGGAGAATTAATGGACAAGTTCATTGACCTGACCCCCGAGAATATTGAAAACGAGCATCTTTGCTGCATTATCCGCAGCAAAAAGACCCACCCCGGAGTTGAGGCGAAGCGCGCATGGCTCGCCGAGAGGCTCACGGAGGGGCACATTTTCCGCAAGCTCGATGAGAAGGCGACCGTATTTATCGAATACACCCCGCTTGAGAAAGCGTGGGTGCCGATAGAGGGCGACAATTACATCTATATATACTGTCTTTGGGTGCTCGGCGACTACCGCGAGCACGGCTACGGCAAGAAGCTGATGGAA
>FR888217.1:21604-25384 GCA_000431775.1 Clostridium sp. CAG:413
TCGGCTCACGCAAGCAAAAGGCGTGGCGCTCGGATCAGGCATTTGCAAAGCGCTTCGGCTTCGTGGCGGTCGACACGGCAGGCGAATACGAGCTGCTCGCCCTCTCGTTTGACGGCTCCGTGCCGCACTTCACCGAGAGAGCAAAGGCGCAGACGATAGATGAGCAGGAGCTGACGGTCTATTATTCGCCGCAATGCCCCTACACCTATCACAGCATTACCGCCGTCAAGAAATACTGCGAGGGCAACGGCATCCCCTATCGCCTGATAAAGGTCGATTCGCTGCAAAAGGCGAAGGAGCTGCCCTGCGTATTCAACAATCATGCGGTGTTTTATAAAGGCAAATTTGTGACGGTAAACCTTCTTGACGAAGGCTCTGTCAAACGAATACTTAAATAAGCACAGCCCGCCGTGGAGAGCTCGGCGGGCTGTGCTTTTAAAACGATATCCGCCCCCGAGCTGACGCGGGGGCGGATCTTTATTATTTATTGATGAGCTTGAAATTGACGATAACAGCCTCAAAGAGGTTATTCACACGGACAAGGAAATTGCGAAGGCCGGCGGGAAGCTGATCCTTAACCTTGCCCTGTACCTGGACTCTGCCGAGATTTACGTCAAGGAACCTTGTCCTTGCGGTAGCGAAATCCTCGAGATACGCTGCCGCGACTTCATAATTCTCCGCAACCTTTGCCGCATCGCAGGTGCCGTAGATATTCCAGCGGATACCGTCCGCCACCGCGGAAGCCTTTATGGTGCGTGACGTATTGAAAATATACTCCGCGGCAGTCTCGGCGAGCTTGTCGCCTACGCCCGCATCCCAGAGCCTCCTGCACGCCTCGACAAATTCGGGTCTTCTGCAAAGGCGGTTGTAAACAGTGGGCTTATAATCAACGTCAAGCTTGCCGAAAACGGTGTTTCTGTACTGTCTGCCGAAGCAGACGGTGAATTCCTCCGGATTATTGTAATTGCAGCCGTAGCGGGTGCCCTCGTTATTGCCGAACGCAATGTCATAGTCCCATACGGGACCTGCAAAGAGCTTGGAATCCGCACCCTCGGGCTTATAGAAATAAGTGCTGGTAAGACCGGAATCCATATTTGAGCACCACTCGCTGATCATGTAATACTTTGCAAGCGACTCAAGGTCGGCAATATCCGTATAGTGCTCGCCGAGCGCGTTCCTGCCGTTCCCGGCAAAAACCGCATCCTCAAAGCGCTGGTAAAGATCGCTGATATACTCCATCTGAGCCTGAGAAGCGTATTCGGGGGATTTCATAGTAATGGGCTGGCTGCGGGTGGTGACAAAGCCGCTCTTTTCGCCGTAATATCTGTTGGCAAGCTCCATTTCAAGAATGTAGCCGCCCGTATTATCGACCGTGTAGCCCTCGGGGGCTTCGGGGATCTCAACCCACTTCTTCGTGCCCTCGATAAGGCCCGCAAATCTGCCGTAAGCGCCGCCCTGCGGGAGAGAATCCATATCGAGATCCTCGTTGCCGCTCGCGGCTATCGCTATCTCTTCGTTGACATCGTCAAGGTTTGCAACGTCAACACGCTTGCTGTTCGCCTCGATGCGGGTGATGAGCAGGTAAACGCCCTGATAGTCGCCGTTGGTGTAGACGTCGCAGAAAACGAACTTCGGCGTGTAGTCAAGGCCTATCTGCTGAGCGGCGTAATAAACCGCAGCGTTCCTGAGGTGAGAATTATCGCTGTAATTTGCTATAAGGCTCCATTTCTTGCTCTTGCCCATACCAAAAAGATTGGTCTTTTTGGCTATCTTGATATTATAGGGCTTCTTTGCCATCTCCCAGCTGGAGTTGCCCCTGCCCTTGATATAGTCAAGCGCACCGTCATACTCGGTCTTGCCCTTTTCGTTGTAAATCCTGATAGTGCCGGCTTCCTTATAGCTCTTGTCGGCATGAACCGCATCCATCGAGCCGGACTCGGTCGTGATATAGACGGCGGGGAGCTTTGCGGTGCAGACGACATGATATTTGTAATCGACGCCGCCGCTTGTGATAGTGCCCTCGGCACTGCCGAGCACAAAGGTGTTGCCCTCGAGCTTTGCACCGTCGAGATAAACATCGCCGCTCGCTTTGACCGTGACGGTGTATTTGCCCGCAAAGTCGCTGTCGGAGATAAAGAAATAATATTCGCCGTCCTCGCCGCCGAACCAATTGACGGCGTTGCCGTCCTTGTTGAGCGTGCAAAGGGGAGCCTGTGCCTTATCCTTATCGGCGGCAAAAGCCATTACGCTCATGCCGGAGAGAGCAAAAACAAGCGCCAGAATAACTGCAAGGAATTTTTTCATTGCCATATCCTCCTTTTTCATATCTGAATCAATTTTACTACAGCATTTTCCAAATGTCAAACCTTGATTTTATCAATTACGACAAACAGCGCATTTCGTATGGCTTTTTGCCGCTGCTCGGCGCTTCGCCTGTCCTCTCCTCTGACGGAAAAATAGAGCTTCAGCTTCGGCTCGGTGCCCGACGGTCTCACCGCCGCCCATGAGCCGTCGTTAAATTCAAAGCGCAGCACATTCTCCCTCGGCAGATCGTCAATGCCGGTCAGATAATCGGAAACGTGCTCGATATCGTCAAAAAGCCCGCCGCCCTCGGCTCTGAGGGCGCTCATCGCGGCGCATATCTTCTCCGCGCCCGCCTTGCCCTTGAGTACAAGCGTTTCAAGGCAGTCATAATAGTAGCCGTACTTTGCGTAAATGCCATTCAGAGCATCAATGAGGGTCATGCCCCGCGCTTTATAATAAGCCGCCATCTCGGCTATCAGCATGGAGGATGAAACGGCGTCCTTATCTCGGGCGTGAGTGCCCGCAAGGTAGCCGTAGCTCTCCTCGTAGCCGAAAATGAAGGTGTGCTCGCCGCTCAGCTCCCAGTCGCATATCTTTTTGCCGATATACTTGAAGCCCGTGAGGGTCTGCACGGTCTGCACCCCTCGGTCGGCGGCGATCGCCGCGCCTATGCCGCTCGTAACTATGGTTTTGACTATGGCGGCATTTGCGGGGATTTCTTTTTTGAATTTCAATATAAAATCGGTCAGCAGAGCGCCCGTCTGGTTGCCCGTGAGCAGGGTGAAGCCCTCGCCCGTCTTAACGCCCACACCCACACGGTCGCAGTCCGGGTCGGTGCCGATGACAATATCCGCCCCCTCGGCCTTGGCCTGCTCTATGGCGAGCAGCAGAGCGTCATGCTCCTCCGGATTCGGCGAGCGAACGGTGGAGAATTCGCCGTCCGGCAGTTCCTGAGCCGCCACGACGGAGACGTTCTTATCCGCCAAAATGCGCCTGACAGGGATATTGCCCGTGCCGTGCAGCGGGGTATAAACTATCCTGAGATTGCTTTTTTCGCTGTAAAGGCTCAGCTTTTTGACCTCGCAGAGGAATGCCTCAAGGGTCTCCTCGCCGATATAGGTCAGCCTCCCCGCCTTCTCCGCTTCATCGAGCGGCATAAGCGGGATGCCGCCGAGGTCGGTGACGGCGTTGACATAGCCGATAAGGCGCTCGGCATCATCGGGCACGAGCTGGCAGCCCTTTGAGTCATAGACCTTATAGCCGTTATACTCCTTGGGGTTGTGGCTTGCGGTTATCACTATGCCCGCAGAGCAGCCGTGATAGCGCACGGCAAACGAAAGCACGGGGGTCGGCATAAGGGTATTAAAAAGATACACCTTTATCCCCGCCTTGCAGAGCACCCCGGCCGCGGTCCTCGCAAAGTCGGCCGAATTGCGGCGCGAGTCATAGGCTATCGCAACGCTGCCGCCGCTCTCT
>FR888217.1:25392-36593 GCA_000431775.1 Clostridium sp. CAG:413
GCCCCCGTTCTCTGCCGTGAGCATATCGGCAAGCCCCTTGGTCGCCCTCGCAACGGTGTATTTATTCATCCTGTTTGCGCCGGCGCCCATAACGCCCCTCATGCCGCCCGTGCCGAATTCCAGCTCCTTATAGAACCTGTCCTCCAGCTCGGCTTTGTCGGTTATCGCCTCAAGCTCCGCCCTCGTTTCGCTGTCGAGGGTCAACCAATATTCGTAATTATTCATCATATTTCATGCCTCCGTTTCAAACCCGAGGGTGATAATTTCAAACGGCGAATACTCTATCGTATCCGCTTCGCCCGTGACATCCTCAAGCATATTGAGCAGCTTTGCGCGGCGGGGCAGCCGCAGCTCCCCTCGCGCGCTGTTCTGCTCGCTCAGGCGCACGACAAGCATCCTGCCGTCCTCCGAGAGCTTGACGGCCTGAAGCCAAAGGGGAGAGAAATCTCCGAGCTTCCACTCGATATCCGCCGCCCGCAGCGGGATATTATACTCAAACGCCGCATCATTGACGCCCGCAGCAACAGCGTCGCCGCCGTGAGGCAATATCATATAGCAGAAGTCGTGCCTGCCCGTATCCGAGGTCGGGTCGGGTCGTATAGCGGCTCTGAGCAGCGAGAGCGAGGCGCAGGAATTCTCGGCGGAGACGCCGTATTTGCCCTGATTTATGACGGCTATGCCGCCGCCCTGCTCCGCCAGATCAAACCACTTGTGGTGGCAGACCTCAAATCTCGCCTGCTGCCAGCTCGTGTTTCGGTGAGTCTCTCTGCGGATAATGCCCGCCGAAGTGTCGCACAGCAGCTCGCGGGTGAGCACGTTGCAGCCGAATTCGACCTTGGCAAGGCGGTGCTTCTCATTCCAATCAACTATATTCTCGACCTCAATGCCCCGTGAAGAGGCAAACAGGCGTATCACACGCCGCCATACACTTTTTTCGGTGGCAAGGGTGCAGACAAACTCGGCGCATTCGCCGTCACCGTTGACAAAATGCAGCGGCTCCGTCACCCGAAGCTGCTCCTGCTTATCCTTATAGTTCGGCAGGATATCCCACGCGTCGTAGTTACCGGGGGTATCGTGATATATCTTCAATTTATTGAAATCGCCCTTGACCCATTCACGGCGAAGCTCAAGGTCATAAAGCGACAGAATGCTGCCGTCGGGGGCGAATCTTATCCTGTAAAACGGCGTTGTGACCTCGCCGCCGTCACAGACTATGCCGCTGTCGGAGCACGAAGCCTTGACCCGAGCTGCGGAGAGGGCGGGCGCGTCGACCCTTGCAAAGCGGCCTTTAACGCCCTTGCGGGTGAACCTGCCGCCGTCGTCCGGGATGAATACGGGGTATTTGCGCTCGAAATTCAGCGTATTGAAGTACCCGCCGCTGCCGATGATCTCATTCAGCTCCCGCTCGATAAGCTCCAGATCTTCGATCGCGTCACGGTAAACTGGCGTGATATGGCTGCCTGGCAGGATATCGTGAAACTGATTTATCATCAGGCGTTTATAGAGCGAACGCAGCCTCTCGGCGGGGTATTCGCCGCCGCTCAGCAGGCGTGCGGCCGAGATAAGCTCTGCGTCGCGGAAGAGGAATTCGAGCCTGCGGTTGCGCTCTTTTAGCTCGGATTTGGTGGTGAAGGTGCCTCGGTGCATCTCGAGGTAAAGCTCACCGTCCCAAACGGCAAGCTCTTTGTTATCCTTGAGATTTCGCTCAAGGAACTCCGCCGCCGTCGTGTGGCGGGTCGCGGGCATTGCGGAGAGCTTCGGGAAGCGGTGCATAAGCTCGACCATCTCCTCGGTGGCTCCGCTGCCGCCGTCGCCGTAGCCGAACATTTGCAGTGTCTCGCCGCCGATATCCTTATCCTGATAAGCCTCCCAATTCGCCTCTATCTGGCTCGGCATATTCCACGCTATGAAATGGGTCGGGGGCACGCAGGCGCGCACCTCGGAGCCGTCAATGCCCCGCCAGATAAAATTATTGTGCGGGAAGCGGTTGGTGTCGTTCCAAGTGGACATTTTATTTGAAACAAAATAATCCGCGCCGCTCTTTTTGAGTATCTGCGGCAGTATCCAGCTGTTGCCGAATACGTCCGGCAGCCAGCAGTTATTGACCGTTATGCCGAATTTCTCGCGGAAATACCGCTGACCGTAAAGACACTGGCGGATAAGGCTCTCCGCGGCGGGGATATTGCAGTCAGGCTCAACATACATTGCGCCGACCGGCTCAAAACGTCCCTCGGCGACGCGCTTTTTAAGCTCCTCAAACACCTCGGGGTAGTATTTCTCGACCGTCTCGTAGGTATACGCCTGAGAATGGGCGTAGCAGAAATCGGGGTATTTATCCATAAGGCGCAGCTGGATGAGCACAGTCCGCAGATTCTTTTGAACGGCGTGGATCCTGCGCCAATAATAAGCGATATCAAGGTGGGAATGGGCGACAAGCGCCACGCTGCCGTCGCCGTTATAATTTTTATTTGAGAATATGTGCGTTTCGATATACTCCGCTGCCCTGTCAATGTCGCAGTCGCGCACACCGTCGTAATCTATCAGGCACAGCGCCTTATCAAGCTCACGAATGACGAAATCGGAGAAGTCCTCGCCGAAAGCCCCGCTCTGAGCGGCGTCGTTCAGCAGCTCGATATCATAGACGAGCGACTGCACCTTTTCGTTGACCACGGCAAGGAAGCCGCCCTCGAATATCTGGCGGCAGCCCCTGACGCTCAGGCTTTCGGGGTTGCGCTCGTCATCGGGCTTCGAACGGTTATAGGCGGTTATCTCAAAATGCAGCCTGTCGCCGCTGATATAGTCCGAGAGGGCCAGGCGCTCGCGGTTAGGGTCGATACCGCCGACATAAGCGCCGTTGACCTTGACTATCATCTCGGCAGCGGTCCTGAGCAGGAAGCAATACCGCTTTCCTTTGAGCTGCTCCGGCAGATCGACATCGGCGGTGATGAACGCCGTGCCGTCGGGGGTGAAATACATGTCTCCCCTCCTGAGCGGGCGAGGCTCGTCGTCATAGAATTCAAAATTCATCTCGGAAACCTGCCGAGCCTCTCTGACGGTGAAGCTCGTTATCTCGTATTTCTCGCTGTAAATATGCCGCTTGAGCCAGCCGAAGCGCAGATCTATCCACTCCTGCGGCCTCATGCTCCTGCGTTCAACTTTAATATGCGCCATAAGCTCGCCTCACTTATCTTGAAAATACGGCTTCTTTCTGATGCCGACGACCCTGACCTTTTCGCCGAGGTCATGCTCTATGCGCTCCTCTATCCACGCAAGGCAGCGATCGAGTATCAGACACTTGGAGCATTCGCCCTGAAGCAGCACCGTGACCTCGCCGCCGTCACGGCCGACATAGGTTATCTCGCCGCCGTCGCCCTGAAGGCGTGGCCTTATGTATTCGTTGATGTATTTCTCCACGGTATCACCCCTTAACGGTTTCAGTATATCATTAAATTCGCCGTCAATCAACAAAAAATCAGCTATTTTGCATTTTCCTCTTTAATTATTTAAATTAATATGATAAACTACAATTATAGGGAGTGAGGAAATGTTTGTAGTAACAAGCAATCAAATGTATCAGGCGGAGTGCAGCGCCGTCAAGCGCGGCACCACCTTCCCAAAGCTGATGGAGGACGCCGGCTCAGCCTGCGCCGATATAATCAGAAAGAATTACTGCATCGGCAGGCAGACGCCCGCAAAGGTGCTGGTCATATGCGGCAAGGGCAAAAACGGCGGCGACGGCTTCGTTAT
Organism: Clostridium sp. CAG:413; assembly: GCA_000431775.1. Taxonomy (GTDB): domain Bacteria; phylum Bacillota; class Clostridia; order Oscillospirales; family Acutalibacteraceae; genus CAG-177. The sequence continues at coordinate 29,140 of FR888217.1, forward strand.
AGCCCGCAGGCTGTGGGAATACGGCTGCCTCGTGACTGTAATGCTCGTCTGCGGAGAGCCGCAGGCCAAGGACGCAATCGACAATTTCCTGCTGCTTGAGAGCGCAGGGATAGACGTGATAAGATATAACGACGATCTCCCGCTTCACAGGGAGCTGATAAACTCAAGCGATATTATCGTTGACGCCGTATTCGGCACGGGCTTCTCGGGCAGGCTCGACCCCGACCTCTCAAGGCTCGCGAAGGCGGTCAACTCCTCGGGCGCAAAGAAAGCGGCGGTCGATGTGCCGAGCGGCGCAAACTGCGACAGCGCCTCAATAGAGGGTGCGGTATTCAAAGCCGACCTGACCATTGCGATATCGGCATACAAGCCCATTCACATTATGAAGCCCTGCTGCGCCGTGTGCGGCAAAACAGTTATTGCGGATATCGGGATCGAGGACGAGGATTTCAAGGCGCTTGACAGTGTCGCCTGCCTGACCTATGACGCCCGCGACATAAAGAGAATGCTCCCGAAGCGCAAGCCCGTCTCAAACAAGGGCACCTACGGCCACGCGCTGTGCGTTTGCGGCAGCATGAGGATGACGGGGGCGGCGTGCCTCGCCGTGGGCGGCGCTCTGCGTTGCGGCGCGGGTCTCGTGACGGCGGCGTTCCCCCAAAGCGCATATGCGGGCATTGCTCCGAAGCTCACCGAGCCGCTGCTGCTGCCGCTCGACTCAAACTTTGAGGGCACCTTCTCATTCAACGCCCTTGCGGATATATTCGAGGCCTCCAAAAGAGCCTCCGCCGTGCTGCTCGGCTGCGGCATCGGCTTCAACAAAGACACGACCCGTCTTACGCTCAATCTTATCAAAGAAATAAAGAAACCCGTCATCATCGACGCCGACGGCATAAATGCGCTGAGCACCAATATAGATATATTGAGAGAAGCTCAGGCGCCCGTAATACTCACCCCGCACCCCGGCGAAATGAGCCGTCTTTGCGGCAAGAGCATAGCCGAGATAGTGGCAAATCCCATTGCGGCGGCATACGAATTCTCGCGGGAATACGGCGTCACCGTCGTGCTCAAGGGCGCAAACACAATAGTCTGCGGCTGCGACCCGACAAGGATATATGTCAACCCCACCGGCAACGCAGGCCTCGCAAGGGGCGGCAGCGGCGACCTGCTCGCGGGCATGACCGTTTCGCTGCTCGCTCAGGGCATGAAGCCCTTTGAAGCCGCCGTATGCGCCGTCTATCTGCACGGCCTTTGCGCCGACGCAGTCGCTCAAAAGACCTCTATGAGGGGTATGCTGCCCTCCGACGTGCTGAATTACCTGCCCGAGTTCTTCTCAAAATTTGAATAAGGGTGATTCTTTGAAAAAGGCTTTTGCTCTCTTGGCAGCGGTCGCTCTGCTGATGACCGCAGGATGTAGAAAAGCCGCCACGACCCCGGGCACGCCGCCGACGGCGCCCGCAAGATTCTCCGCAAACGTCAAAGCGGTATTCGGCGAGGCAGAGATGACCGCCGTGTTAACCCGCAGCGGAGAAACGGATTACAGTCTCAAAATGCTGACCCCCGAGATACTCGCGCCTCTGACCCTGCACTACACAGACGGCAAATGCGAGGTAGAGTATGACGAGCTGAAATTTGAAACGGATCTCACCAGATTCCCTCAAACGGAATTCGGCGCTCTGCTCACGGGCGCAATGACCTCGGTATGCGACGGGATCGACATCACCTCAGCCTGCGCCGACGGTGTATGGACCTACACGGGCACGGGCGAGCGGGGCGTATTCACCCTCACCCAATCCGCCGAGAGCGGAGAATGGCTCGAATTCTCGGTCGAGGGCGCTCTGCTGCACGTTACGTTCAGCGATTTCAAAATTCAATAAAAAAAGCGGCGGAGCTTGACGCTCTGCCGCAAAAAAATCACATTATACTGCTTGCACTCGGGCCGTATTCCTCTTTATCGGTCGAGAGGACGACCAAAGTCTTGGTCTGCGAGACTCCGCCGACGCATTTTATCTCATTTACGAGCTTTTCAAGTCCCTTGCTGCCGTCAGTGCATATTTTCAGCAGGAAANNNNCGTCAGTGCATATTTTAAGCAGGAAATCCGCGTCGCCCGTTATATAGTGGCACTCGATCACCTTCGGATGCTCCTTGACATACTCGATGAGGCAGTCGTTAAATTTCGGGTGCTCCATGCTGACAGATATAAATGCGGTCATGTCAAGCCCCAGCTTCTCTTTATCTAGCACAAGGGTATACTGCTTGATGATACCCGCGGCCTCGAGCTTCTTTATCCGCTCGATTATCGCCGAGACGGACATATTCACCTTGCCGCCTATGACCGAGGCATTTTCCCTTGCGTTAGCCTTGAGACATTCAACTATTTTTGCGTCGATAGCGTCCAAAATGACCACCTCCGTATAACAGAATAATAACCTAAAACTCAATTTAAGTCAATAAAAACGGGAGAAAAATAAAATGAATATAAATTTCAGGAAATTCAGGGAAAGCGACCGTGAGGATTATCTCCGAATGGCGAATTCCTTTTATTCGCCGCCCGCCGTGCTCCATAAGCCCGACGAAGCGGTATTCATCGCAAACTTCAATGAAGCCTTGAAGCCCGACGGCAGGCTGATAGCCTATATCGTCGAGGCGGACGGCAAGACTGCCGGCTTCGGCTTCTCGTCTCTCAAATTCGAGACGGAGGTCGGCGGCATGACGCTGTGGCTTGAGGAGCTTTACATCAAGCCGGAGTACAGAGGCTGCGGCATCGGCGGCAGCTATTTTGAATTTGTCAAAAGCGAATTCGGCGGCAAGGTCAAGCGCATCCGCCTTGAGGTCGGCCCCGAAAACGTCGGCGCTATCAGACTCTATGAGCGCAACGGCTTCGACTTCCTCGACTACCGCCAGATGATCATTGATTACTGAGCCTTGTCTGCTCGACGGCGAGGCGCTCCAGCTCCATCTCTTCAAACATTTTAATTGGAGTCCACGAGGCGTTCGTCTCGGTCAGCACAGCTTTATAAGTGATATCCGCCCCGCTCTTTTTGAGCATAGTAAGCACGGAATTCATATTGCCGCTGCCGAGCCCGCACATGATTATCATGCTCTTGTCGGGCGCTTCGTCCGCGTAGCTGCCCACGGCGCTGCCGGATATATCGCGCAATGCGGTATCATACAGGCTTTTATCCACCGCCGTGACCCGCAGCTTATTCACCGCCGCCGCGCGCTTCACAGCCGCCTCGGCGCTGCGTGACAGATTAAAGGTCAATATTTTTTTCATACATTTCACCACCTGAGATCATTTTATCACAAGCTTACCGCCGTGTAAATACGGCGAAATAATAATTTCTATGCCGAGCGATTCGGCAGAATAGAGGACAAGATGAAAATACCCGACTGCGTTAAAGCAAGAATGGACGAATACTGCAAGGTCATTGAGAAGCACAGCGAAAAGCTCGCCGCTCTCTATCGCAACTGCTACCCGAACACGCTTGAGACGGCGACGGAAATTGACGAGGACGGCACGGTGTTCGTGCTCACAGGCGATATCCCCGCCATGTGGCTGCGCGACTCGACCGCCGAAGTGTCGCATTATATCCCGCTCGCAAAGGATAACGCCGACATCCGCAAAATAATCACGGGCGTTATCAGGCGGCAGCGCCGATACATCGCCGCCGAGCCATATGCCAACGCCTATAAAAAAGAGCCCGACGATTTTGAGCCGTTCCCCGACACGCCGCAGAATGATCCGATAGTGTGGGAGCGCAAATACGAGATAGATTCGCTCTGCTACCCCCTGCGCCTTACATATCTTTATTGGCAGGCAACGGGCGACGCCGCCGTGCTCGACGAGAGCTTCATCGAATGCGCCGAGACGGTTATCGCGCTCTGGCGCACCGAGCAGCATCATTTTGAAAAATCCCCATACAGATTCAGCCGCGAAACACGCAGCTATCACGACACGATACACAATAACGGCATGGGCGAGCCTGTCGCCTACACGGGCATGACCTGGTCGGGCTTCCGCCCGAGCGACGACGCCTGCAGCTACGGCTACCTTGTGGCGTCGAATATGTTCGCCGTGGTGGAGCTTGGTCACCTTGCCGAGATGCTTCTCTTTGCCGGCGACAGCAAGCTGCTTATCGACGACTGCCTCGCTCTGCGCGACGAGATAGACAAAGGCATTCGGGATTTCGCCGTTGTGCAGCACGAGAAATACGGCAGTATATATGCTTGCGAGGTGAACGGCATGGGCGACTATTATCTCTTTGACGACGCCAACGTGCCGAGCCTTCTCTCCGCCCCCTATCTCGGCTACTGCTCCGCAGAGGACGAGATATACCGCAACACCCGCCGCTTTATCCTCAGCAAGGATAACCCGTATTATTACGAGGGCAGGTTTGCGCGCGGGGTAGGCAGCCCCCACACGCCGAGCGGCTATATCTGGCACATTGCGCTGTCAATGCAGGGGCTCACCTCCGACGACGGCAACGAGGTGCGGGAAATTCTCCGTATGCTCGAAACGACCGACGCCGACACGGGCTATATGCATGAGGGCTTCTGCGCCGACGACCCGACGAAATTCACCCGCAGCTGGTTCAGCTGGTCTTGCGCTCTCTTCGCCGAGCTGGTCGAGAGAGCCGTTGACACGGGTATGATATAAAAACAACGGAGGTAATCAAATGAAAAAATGGCGAGTAGGAATCATCGGCATAGGCGGCATATTCAAGGGCTCACACATTTGGGAGTATCTGGAAGATGAAAGGCTCGAGGTGGTCGCTCTCTGCGATATTATCGAGGAGAGAGCTACGGAGATAAGGGACAAGCATTTCCCGAACGCCGCAGTCTACACCGATTTCAGAGAGCTGCTCAAGGATGAAAGCATCGACTCTGTCGATATCTGCACCCCGAACTATCTGCACTCGATAATCGCCGTTGCGGCTTTTGAAGCAGGCAAGCACGTCTTCTGCGAGAAGCCTGACGCCGTCAACGTGGAGGAAGTGCTCAAGATGAACAGAGCCGCCGAGAAAGCAGGAAAAACTCTGATGATAATGAGAAACAACCGCTTCAGCCCGGCCTCGCAATATGCCAAAAAATATATAGAGTCCGGCGCAATGGGCGATATCTACTGCGGCCGCTGCGGCTGGCAGCGCAGACGAGGCATCCCCGGCAAGGGCGGCTGGTTCACCACCAAGGCGCAGTCCGGCGGCGGTCCGCTTATCGACCTCGGCGTCCACATGATAGACCTTGCAATTTGGCTCATGGGCAGCCCGAAGCCCGTCACCGTCACCGGCAGCACCTATTGCAAATTTGCCGACAGTGACACGAGCGACTCCGTTAACTCCGACTTTGGCGACAAAGTCAGCGGCGGCACATTCGATGTGGAGGATCTCGCAATGGGTACCATCAGATTTGACAACGGCGCTCAGCTCCAGATAGAATTCAGCTGGGCTTCCAACATTAAGCAGGAGAATCGCTTTGTGGAGCTCAGAGGCACCAAATCCGGCCTTACATGGCGTGACGGCGATGTGGAGGTATTCACCGAGATGCACGGTCAAGGCTGCGACATTCACCCGTCAAACCTGCAGCCCGAAAAGAAAGAGCACGTCTTGAATCTTATCAACTTCTATGATGTGGTCATTGACGGCAAAGAGCCTGTATTCAAGCCGCAGCAGGGCATCGACATGATAAAGATCCTCTGCGCTATCTACAAATCCGCCGAGACGGGCAGAGAGGTCGTCCTCGACTGATATAACCGAAAGCAAAACGGACTTCCCGAAAAGGAAGTCCGTTTTTTGTATTATTCACATATTAATAGCCGCTGTTGTCGTAGAAATAGCCCTTCTGAGCGAAATACTCTGTCGATATCCGGCCGTCCCTGACGGTGAATACCTGGGTGCAGTCGCCCGCGTAATAGATATTTTCCTCACCGAAAAGCTCGGTCAGGTATTTGACATTCTCGCACTCGGTGGTTATGCCGATATAGCGACACTGCGGCACGAGCAGCTTCTTTGCCATGACGTTGCCGTAGATATTCCTGTCGTCATTTATGAGATGATGGGCGCACTGGAGATATGTGCAACCAAGCGAACGCTTGCCGTAGAGAGCAAGCAGCGCCTCGCCGTTGGTCTCCTCCGCGTCGCCGAGGAATATGACCGAGCAGTCGTCAAAGGTTATCTTCACAACGCTCGTGGTCTCGTTGACGCTGCGATATGCCGCATCCTTGCCCGCACGGGTCGAGCGGGGCAGGATATCCTCATGGGTGGTGAGCACCTCAAGCTGAGCGTCTGGGAATTTGACGGTCTGACCTGTATGGAGCTTCAGATATTTGCATTCGGGGGCGTATTCGGCAATACGGCTTCTCATAAGAGTGGTGCAGGGGTTGTCATAATCCTGCAAGGTTATCGACGGGATATTGAAAAGCGCCCTTTCAAGGGTTATGCGTTTGCTCTCGCGCTTAAGAATTTTGAGAAAGACGTCCATATGATCGTCATGGTTATGGGTGCAAAGCCATGCGGCGATGCGGATATTCCCGCCCTTCTCGGTGTTGGTCATCGCCTCAAGACGAGCCATGAATTCGTCGCACGCATCCTCGGTCGCCTGCTCCATTTCGCCGCCGTCAACAACGATAACGGAGTTGTCGCGCAGGCGCAGCGCATAGAGCATACCACAGTCGCAGCTGTGATAACGCACCATATCGCCGTAGCGCAGTGAGAACTGCATCAGGGCTGTATCGCCGCGCACATCATCCTCGGGGTCGTTCATTTCGGCGAGCGGGCTGCTTGAATTATCGAGAATTATCCTTGCCTGCTGCTTCTCGGCGGTGAGATATGTATAGATAATGCGGTCGCCGTTCTTAAATTCGGCGAAGATATTGCCGTTAAACTCCCTGCGGAAGGTCTCGGCTCTGCCTGTCGCGGCAAGGGCGGAGAGGAAGTCACGGAAGCCCTTTGCGGTCACGTCCTCGAGCACGAGCATATAGGAATCCTCGCTGCTGCCGTGTTCATCCTCAATGGCAAGACCCGCCCCACAGTTCAGCGGCTCGCAGGCAGCCCTGCCGAATTTGTCAACGCCGAGCAAAGCCCAAAATTCATCTGTTCTCATATAATTCTCCTTGTAAAATCAAATTACCGAACTTTCCGCAGATAATTATATAACTTTTTACAAGGGCGTGTCAACATTATTGCGGCAAAAAAGCCGAGGCTCGGGATGAGTCTCGGCTTTTGAGATATTCGGTTACATGAGCACCTTGGAGAGGAACTCTTTGAGGCGGGGATTCTGGGGGTTAGCGAAGAACTCGGCGGGGGTATTCTCCTCCTTGATGACGCCCTCATCCATGAAGATGACGCGGGAGCCGACTTCCTTGGCGAAACCCATCTCGTGGGTGACGACAACCATCGTCATGCCGGATTCGGCAAGCTCCTTCATAACGTCGAGCACCTCGCCGACCATCTCGGGG
>FR888217.1:36616-43490 GCA_000431775.1 Clostridium sp. CAG:413
CGAGCGCCGAGGTAGGCTCGTCAAAGAGTATCACGTCGGGATTCATCGCAAGGGAGCGGACTATAGCCACACGCTGCTTCTGACCGCCCGAAAGCGTTGAGGGGTATACGTTTGCCTTATCTTGCAGACCTATCCTCTCAAGCAGGCTCATGGCGTTCTGCTGCGCCTCTTTTTTGATATCGTCCACTTTCCTGACGGGCAGCTTATCCTTGTGGAAGAGGTTATGGGCTATCGCCTTGCGCCTGTCCTTTTTGCCGCAGATAACTGGTGAAAGCATGATATTCTGAATAACGGTCTTATTATTGAAGAGGTTGAAATGCTGGAACACCATGCCCATCTTGCGGCGGTGGATATTGATATCGACCTTGGGGTCGGCTATATCGACGCCGTTGAATATTATCTTGCCGCCGGTGGGATCCTCCATGCAGTTGAGGCAGCGGAGGAATGTGCTCTTACCGGAGCCGGAGGGGCCGATGACGACAACGATATCACCCTTATTTATCGTGATATTGATGCCCTTGAGCACTTCGTTTTTGCCGAAGCTCTTTTGGAGGTCAATTACGTCTATCACTCTTCTTCAGGCTCCTTTCCATAATTTTGATAAGCAGGGTAATGATGCAGACAATGACGATATAGATGAGCGCCATCGTGATATAGGGCACCATGAATTCATAGCTGTTTGAGCCTATGTAGCTGAACGCCACATAGAGGTCGGTCGCGCCGACGAATGAGACGACGGAGGTCTCTTTGATAAGGGCGATGAATTCGTTGCCGAGGGTGGGCAGGATATTCTTGACCGCCTGCGGGATAACTATACGCATCATCGTGGTCGAGAAGCTCAGGCCGACGCTTCTGCCGCCCTCCATCTGACCGTAATCGACGCTCTGAATGCCGCTTCGCATTATCTCGGATATGTAAGCGCCGCTGTTGAGGCCGAAAACGACAATTGCCACGCTGACACTCGGCAGATTTGTGCCAATAATAGGCAGCACGACATAATAGAATACCAGCAGCTGCACCACCATGGGAGTGCCTCTGAAAAGGGCGACATAGAAGGTGCATATTGCGTTGAGCACTCTGGGCAGAACCTTATACTTCGGTATAACTCGTATGGTGGCGATAAGCGTACCGATGAGTATACCGATTATGAGACCCATGACGGCTATCTTGAGGGTATTTTGCAAGCCCTCGACGACCTTGACATAGCCCTCTGCCTCAAACATTATTTCATTGAATTTATCAATCTTTTTGGGGAGCGATGCTAAAAACTCGTTCATACTGTTTATCCTTTACTGTTATCGGCGAGCACACCTGTTTTACACAAAGAAGGCTGTTTCGACCGAAACAGCCTTTTTGTTAATTTTATTCGGATTTATGCCATTTCGTTAACGGCGTCGGTGATGCAGACTGCGGGAGCGGAGTCGATGATGACATAATCGACGTTGCCGTTGATAAGATCCTGCACTGCAAGGGAGCCGCTCTTATAGCCTACGCAGGAAGCCTTGAGGCCCGCAAAGCCGAAGCTCTCGTCGCCCTTGACATAGAACTGGCCGGTGGTGCCGTTCTGGACGCCGATCTTCTTGCTTGAATCAAGGCCGTTGAGGATAGCCTCAACATCGGCTGCGCTCGTGCAGGCGTCAAAGGTGGTGTCGTCGCCCTTAGCGATAACCTGCTGAGAAGCCTTATAGTAAGACTCGGAGAAGGTCACATACTCCTCACGGTCGGGCTTAACGGTAAGACCAGCCATTGCGATATCGCACTTGTGCTGACCGACGGAAAGGCAGACAGCGTCAAAATCCATATTCTGGATAACAAGCTCTTTGCCGAGCTTCTCTGCTATGTAAGCCGCAAGCTCCATATCAATGCCGTAGTAATCCTTGCCCTTGGTGTACTCAAACGGCTCGAAAGCGGCGTTGGTAGCAACTACAAGCTGATCCTTGCTCGAGTCGGCAACTGCGGACTGGACTGCAACGGGAGTGCCGTCGCCGAAGTAGTTGTTGCAGATCTTATCAAGAGTGCCGTCGGACTTGACCTGCTTGAGGATCTCGTTGACCTGTGCAAGCAGCTCGGGCTGAGCCTTATCAACGCCGAGTGCATACTCTTCATCGGTAAGATTATATTCGATGACCTTAACTTTCTTTGCTGCGGCAGCGGTGGTAGCCTCGGTGGCTGCGCTGTCACCTGCGGGAGTGGTGGCGGTTTCATTGTCTTCTTTACCCGTTTTCATTGTCTTCTTTCCCGCCGCAAGCTGCGAAAGCGGTAACTGCTACGGCGATCACCATAACGATCGCAAGTACTTTGAATAACTTTTTCATTTGGAATTACCTCCGTGTTATTTGAATGACCTAATTATACCACGGTATTCATAAATGTCAAGCGATTTGTGAATTTTTATAACAAAAATTCATTTTTTCTTGAATATTACCGAATATTTATTCAACTTGACCAAACAATTCGAGCGCCGCCTCAAAATCGGGATAAAACGGAGCGGTGAAGCGCATTTCTTCGCCCGTCACGGGGTGGATAAAGCGGCAGGCTCGGCAGTGCAGGAGCTGGTGCCCTATCTCGGGCATAAAGCCGCCGTACATCGTATCGCCCGCCAGCGGATGGCCGATATGCGCCATATGCACCCTTATCTGATGAGTCCTGCCCGTCTCTAAATCGAGCCGCACAAGCGTTGCGCCGCTGAAATTGCGCTCGACCGTCCAATGGGTCACGGCGCTCTCAACGCCCAGCTCGTCGGAGCAGGCACGCAGAGTTTTCATCGGGTCGGGGCGGTATATCGGGGTGCTGACTGTCCCCTCCCCATGAAGCTCGCCCTTCACAAGGGCGCAGTATTGCTTTTTGACCTTGCCGGAGAGTTTGCTTGCCGAGAGCGGATTCAGGGCGCAGACAGTCAGCCCCGAGGTGCCCTTATCGAGCCTGCCGACGGCTCTGAACGCCGCCGACCTGCCCTTTGCGGCGAGGTGTGCCGCCACGGCGTTGGCAAGGGTATCACCCTGATGATTGTGGGTCGGGTGCATCGCCATAAAGGGAGATTTATTAATTACAATAATGTCGTCGTCCTCATAGACAATATCGAGCGGGGCGTGCATCGGCTCGGGCGTCGCTTCGTCGTCCGTTATCAGCACGCTCACGGTGTCGCCGCATTTTACGGGGTCAACAGTGCGGAGGTACACCCCGTTAAGAAGCATACCTCCGTCGGTGTATTTGACTTTTTTGACAAGCCTTGCGGAGAATCCGCAATGACCCCTCAGAAATGCGACGGCTCGCTTGCCGTCATACTCGGGCGGAACGACGTATTCAAGCCGTCTCGCCATCAGTCGGCAGCCTCCATTTCCGTTTTGGCGGCGGCAACAATGCCGTCCCTGCGCTTTTTAAGCTCGGTCTCTATCATGCGCTGCTGCTCCCTGTCATCCTTGACAAAGGCAATGACTATGAGATAAAGTATCGCGCCGACCGCGGGGCCGAGGATAAAGAGCGGCCACTGCCACTTCATAAATACTGCGTTCTGAGCCGTCATGGCTATGCGCTCGTTATACTTGACGTACTTTAGAATCTGACCGTTTATAAGCAAGGCTACCGCGTCACCGATCTTGGTGGCGAAATTCTGCATTGAGAAGGTTATACCCTCGGTGCGCTTGCCCGTGGTGTATTCCACATAGTCTATCGAGTCGCTCATCAGCGAGCGGTGGGCGATATTCATCATGCTGGCGGGGATGCTCTGAAGCCCCATGAGCAGTATGACTATAAGCATTCTCCATATGCTCTTGAAGCCGACGAAGAAGGACACTATCCTGAGCGCAACGGCGGATATCTGGGCGATGATAAGTATCTTTTTCATGCCGCCGACCGCCTCAACTATCTTGGTCGCAGCAAGCATGGCGAAAGCGCCGGGGGCGCCGGTGAGACCGCCGTAGATGAACTGCATTGTGCCGCCGCCGATCTCCATACCGCCGACCTTATAGAATACCTGGCTCTCAAAGAAATACTGCCACGGCACGGTGAGCTTGAAATATTCGAGAATTCTCGCAAGCGAGATGAGCAGCATGGTCTTATTGTGGCGCAGGACGAATATCGCCTCAAAGAAGCTCTCCTTGGGGGCGGCTTCGTTCTTGACCTGCTCCTTCATAAAGCCCGCAAGCATTGAAACAAGCTGACCGCCGAGGCCGAGGATCGCGGCGCCGATAATGAAAGATTTCTTATCGGATATACCGATTTTATTCACCATTATATCCCTTACAACAGGGAAGGTGCCCGCTATGGCGCAGCCGACGGTGACGCCGATGGCTGTCCACTGGGCTACTCTCGCCCGCTCCTCGGAGTGCGGCGAGCTGATGGAGAGCATACCCCAAAGCGAGACATCCTGCATGGAATAGATAACATCCCACGAGAGGTAGCAGATAAGGATGAGCACCACTGCGCCGACGCTGCCGAGCCCGAAATCCATAAACATCAGCAACGATAAAATACCTATGAAGGGCGGCAGATAAATCAGGAACGGCCGCAGCTTTTCGCCGGTCTTCTTAAAAATATGTCTGTCGATGAGAGCGCCGACTATCGGGTCGTTGATCGCGTCCCAAATGCGGCTGATGCCGGTTATGTAGCCGACATATTCCGCCTTGATTTTAAGAATATTATTGCAAAAATAGAATAGCCAGCCGTTAATGAACGCATAGTGCATATTCTGGCCCGCTATTGCAGCGGAGTAGGCAAACAGGCGCTTGTTGGGCACATATCCCTGCTCCATCGCGGCGTCAGTGCGGTAAACGGATTTATCCATCCACTCAGCTCCTTAACATTTTATATGATCATTATATCATTTGAACGCTGCATAAACAACTTGACTTTTTGCATAAGTTTTCATTCGGAAATTTGTGACAATGCACAAGAATTCGGGTAAAAATACGAATTGCGGGGCAAAAAATTTTTTGAAATTTTTTTGAAATTCCTCTTGACAAACGCAAAACACGGTGCTATAATCGCAGGCAACAAGACAAACCGATGAGAAAGAGTAGTAGGTTTGAACACCGTCTTTCAAGAGAGCCGCAGGTGGTGCGATTGCGGCAGACAGGCTCATATCGAATGGACTTTCGAGGGCGGAGCGAAAATGCAGAGCATGAGTAGCGACCGACGGGGGCTTCACCCGTTATCAGCGAAGAACGCATGATAGTGCGTTAAATGAGTGGGCGATAATATCGTCAATCCGGGTGGTACCGCAGGAGTAATTTATCTCTTGTCCCTGAATTCAGGGGCAAGAGATTTTTTTATTATCCTCTGCGCCGCCCAGCTGATACAAGACCGAATAGATCATCGGCATGAAAGGAGAAAAACATTATGTCAAAGCCAAAGAACGTACCCTACAGAATCAACCTCCCCGAAGAATATCTCCCGAAGCAGTGGTATAATGTGCGTGCCGATATGAAGGAGCTGCCCGACCCCATGCTCAATCCCGGCACGATGCAGCCCATAACCAAGCCCGAGGAGCTTGAAGCCATCTTCTGCCACGACCTCGCGGTGCAGGAGCTTAATAACACCGACGCTTATATCGACATCCCCGACGAAATTCAGAAATTTTACAAAATGTGCCGCCCCTCCCCGCTTATCAGGGCCTACTGCCTTGAGGAGAAGCTCGGCACCCCCGCAAAGATCTATTATAAATTCGAGGGCAACAACACCTCGGGCAGTCACAAGCTGAACTCCGCGATCGCCCAGGCATATTACGCCAAGAAGCAAGGCATCACTCACCTGACCACCGAGACCGGTGCAGGTCAGTGGGGCACGGCGCTCTCGATGGCCTGCGCTTACTTCGGCCTCGACCTTACCGTCTACATGGTCAAGGGCAGCTACTATCAGAAGCCCTTCCGCAAGAACGTCATTGAGACCTTCGGTGCAAAAATAGTCCCCAGCCCCAGCGACACCACCAATGCAGGCAGAGCGATACTCGCCGAGATGCCCGACACCACCGGCTCGCTCGGCTGCGCTATCTCCGAAGCAGTCGAAACCGCCGTCACCACCGACAACTGCCGCTATGTGCTCGGCTCGGTGCTCAACCAGGTGCTGCTGCATCAGAGCATAATCGGCATTGAATCCAAGGCGGCAATGGAGATGTATGACGAATACCCCGACATCATCATCGGCTGCGCCGGCGGCGGCTCCAACCTCGGCGGCCTTATCTCCCCTTTCATGCGCGATAAGATCCGCGGCGAGAAGAACCCGTACTTCATCGCGGTTGAGCCGGCCTCCTGCCCGTCGCTCACCAGAGGCAAATACGCCTATGACTTCTGCGACACCGGCAAGGTCACTCCGCTCGCAAAGATGTATACTCTCGGCTGCGACTTCATCCCCGCCTCCATCCATGCGGGCGGCCTGAGATATCACGGCATGTCACCCATCATCAGCAAGCTCTATCACGACGGCTATCTCGACGAGGCTCGCGCATACAAGCAGACCGAGATATTCGCAGCTGCCGTTGAATTCGCAAGAGCTGAGGGCATCCTCCCCGCCCCCGAATCATCACACGCTATCAAGGCGGCCATCGACGAGGCTCTCAAGTGCAAAGAGACCGGCGAAGAAAAGACCATACTCTTCGGCCTGACCGGCACTGGCTACTTTGACATGACGGCTTACGATTCCTTCAACAGCGGCAAGATGGAGGATTACATCCCCTCCGATGAGGAGCTTGAGAAGAGCTTCGCAAAATTCCCCCACATAGGTTAAAAAAATAACGGTGCAGTCGAAAGGCTGCACCGTATTTTTATATCTTATTGAATTATTTGTTATCCTTGCCCTTGATGATATCGTTGATAAGGATATAGAACTGATCATCGTCAAAGCTGCCGTCATTGGACTTTGCGGGCGCTGCGGGGGCAGC
>FR888217.1:43496-44873 GCA_000431775.1 Clostridium sp. CAG:413
CGGCGCCGGCGGGGGCAGCGGGTGCTGCCGGAGCGGCGGGCTCGGCCGCGCTTGAGGAGGCGCCGAAATTCGGGATGCTGGGCGCTGCGGGGGCAGCGGGAGCGGCAGGAGCGACGGGCTTCGCAACGGGAGCTGCGGGAGCCGTCTCTGCGACGGTGGCTGCTGCGGCTGCGGCGGCAAAGGGATTGACCTTAGCTGCGGGGGCGGCAGTCTCGGCGGGGATGACGGGAGCGGCGGGCTTGTTGTTATCAAAGCCGGTCGCTATGACGGTGATGACCATCTCGTCGTCAAGCTCGGGATCGAATGCGATACCCCAAGTGATATTTGCGTCCTCGTGAGCGTTGGCGGTGATGATCTCGGCTGCATTCTCGACATCCTCAAGGTCAACGTCATCGGAGGCGGTGATGCTGATGATAACGCCCATTGCGCCGGAGATCGAGGTCTCAAGCAGCGGGCTGGAAACTGCTGCGTTCGCAGCGCACTCGGCCTTGTCCTTGCCCTTGGCTCTGCCGACGCCCATGTGAGCGTAGCCTGCGTCCTTCATAACGCTGGTAACATCGGCAAAATCGAGGTTGATGAAGCCGGGGATCTTTATAAGCTCGGAGATGCTCTTAACGCCCTGAAGCAGCACTTCGTCCGCCTCGGCAAAAGCCTCTGCGATAGTCTTTTTCTTCTCATCGAGCGCACGGAGCCTGTCGTTGGGGATAACGATAAGGCTGTCAACGTGCTCGGCGAGCTTTGCAATGCCCTCCTGAGCCTGGATCATTCTTCTCCTGCCCTCAAACTTAAAGGGCTTGGTAACAACGCCGATGGTAAGGCAGCCCATGTCTTTGGCGACCTGAGCGATAACGGGAGCCGCGCCTGTGCCGGTGCCGCCGCCCATGCCTGCGGTGATGAATACCATATCGGTGCCCTTGAGAGCGTCGGAGATGGAATCTCTGCTCTCCTCGGCGGACTTAGCGCCGATCTCCGGCTTGCCGCCTGCGCCCTGACCGTGAGTCGATTTCTCGCCTATCTGGATCTTATGGGTCGCCTTGGAGTGAACAAGCACCTGCTTGTCCGTGTTAACGGCGATAAACTCAGCACCGAGAACACCCGAGGTGATCATCCTGTTGACGGCGTTTCCGCCGCCGCCGCCGACGCCTATAACTTTTATCTGAACCGTACTTTCAAAATCGTTGTCAATTTCAAATGCCATTTGGTTTGACCCCCTATGGTTTTATTTTACCTATATAAACAGAATTATATTAACATGTAAATTTAAAAAATACAAGAACAAATTGGAAATTTATCTTGCTTTTCTTCATTTTTTTCGTTTTTAAGGTCGAAATTAGTGTAAAAAAGCATTATAACGGCAAAAACGGCGGCTTTATCCCT
>FR888217.1:44939-50933 GCA_000431775.1 Clostridium sp. CAG:413
GCTTTCATCTGTCGTTGCTTCCTCGCCGTCCGTTGTCGGTTCGTCGGCGGGGACTTGCGGATAGCCCGCCTCAAATTCGACGAGCTCGGGTATATCGTCGGCGTCTCTGCTGTCAAAATACGCCTGCTTCACGACCGTCAGATTGACCACACCCGACTGATCGGGCGCTATGGAGTCCTCCTCCTGCAATACTTTCTTTGCAAGAGCCAGCTTTGAGTCAAGGCTGCTCGGGTTGCCGAGCTTGAGCACTATCCTGCGCTGATAGATGAGATAAATATTGCTGCGCGAGGTGACGTCTATGGCGCTTATATCCTCGAAGCTGTTATCCTCAAGCGCCGACGCAATGCGGGCAAGGATATCGCCCGTCGGGTCGGCTATCTCGGCGGTATCCCCCGTCTCCTGCGCAGCGTCGGTGAATTTTATCTTCTCACCGACCACGGGAGTGGTGGGCGAAGCGCCGTTTATCAGAGTAACGCCCTCGGGCAGCTCCGCGGAATACGACAGCACCTTGAAGTCGTTGCCGAGCAGCACATAGCCCGCCATGGAGACGGGCACGGCGTAGGTCTCCTTGTATTCGTCATATTTGATAACGAGCGTGTTGGGGAATTTACGGCTGAGCTTGACGCTGCCTGTATAGGGCAGCTTTTTCTCTATCAACGCCGCCGCTTCGTCAAGGTCGGCGAAGATAAGGCTCTTGCCCGTCTGAATGCCGCTCGCCTCGATTATCTGCTCCCTTGTATAAGGGCTGACGCCCTCGACATGGTATTTCTCCACTCGGAAGAATATAAGCGCAGCCGCAGAGAGCACGACCGTCGCAATTATCAGCACGAATACCGTGATGACAAGCGCCAGCCTGAAAATTTTGCCTGCTTTTTTCCTTCTCTTACTCTGCATCGTTTCACCGCCTGCTTTTTCGTAATAACCATGTCTTTTACATCATTGTTTATTTTATAATGTATTAAATATTTATAACCTTAATATCAGCGCCGAGGCGTGACAGATTGCCGCACACATCCTCGCACCCCCTGAGCACATGGCGCACCCCATCGATGACGCTTTCGCCCCTTGCGCCGAGAGCCGCCGCTATCAACGCGCTGCCGCCCCGCAGATCGCTTGCCGTGACCTTTGCACCGTGGAGCGAGGGCACGCCCTCGACGACCGCCACGCAGCTGTCCTCGACCCGTATATCCGCGCCCATTTTGATAAGCTCGGGCACATGGCGGAAGCGATTCTCAAACACCCGCTCCGAGATAATGCTCGTGCCCCTTGCCGTTGCGGCGACCGCCGTGACAAGGGCCTGGGAATCCGTTGGAAAGCCGGGGTAAGGCATAGTCCGCAGATATTTGATGCGCTCCGCTCGTTTCGGCGCGGTAACGCTCATTTCGCCGTTTGCAAAGTCGATTTTGCAGCCGCAGAGCTCAAAAACGGGAATAACGGGGGCAAGATGCTCCCGCTCGACCTCGGTGACGACCGCTCTGCCGCCCGTGACCGCCGCACAGGCCATATATGTGGAGGCGACAATGCGATCAGGTATCACCCGATGCTCTGCGCCCGTCAGGCGCCTGCCGCCGTATATCCTGATAACGCTTTGACCCGCCCCGATTATCTTTGCGCCGCATTCGTTCAGGAAATCCGCCAGGTCTTTTATCTCCGGCTCTCTTGCAGCGTTTGTTATCACCGTCTCGCCCTTTGCGGCGAGGGAGGCGAGCATTATATTCTCCGTCGCGCCGACGCTCGGGAAAGAGAGGCTTATGCGGCACGGGGCCAGCCCGTTCGGGGCGGTGCATTCCATGCTGCCGCCGCTCTCCTCGATGACAACGCCCATGCTGCGGAATGCGGCAATATGCATATCTATCGGGCGCAGCCCTATCTCGCACCCGCCGGGGAGAGTTGCGCTCCCTCTGCCGAATCTTGCGAGCAGGGCGCCGAGAAAGATGATGGACGAGCGCATCTCGCTCATCAGCTCCTCGGGTATGGCTGAGCAATTGATATCGCCCGAATCGACCGTGACCGTGCCGCCCTCACGGCTGACCCTGCAGCCGAGCCGTTCAAGGATCGCAACGGCGATATCGACATCGGTTATCCTCGGGCAATTATGTATAACGCTTATTCCGTTTACGGCGGCGCACGCTGCGAGGATCGGGAGGGAGCTGTTCTTTGAGCCTTGCAGCCGTGTCTTCCCTTCGAGTCTGATGCCGCCGCTGATAATGAGATTCTCCATATTCACACGCTCCTCGAAAGCTCTGATACATACTATTCCGAGGGGCGCTTATGCGTGAATGGCTATCCCTTACTTAACTATCTCGCAGAGGGTCTCGTATATTCTCTCTGTCGCGTCGAGCACCGCCATAGCCTTGGCGTTTGCGCCGATCTTAGCGAGCCTTGACTTATCGCCGAGCAGCTCATCGACCTTCTCGGTCAGCGAATCGGGTGTGAGATCCTTTTCCTCAAGAATGACCGCCGCGTCGTTCTCGACGAGCGCCATTGCGTTGTGATACTGATGATTCTCCGTCACATAAGGCGACGGGATAAGTATTGAAGGCTTGCCGAGCGCCTGGATCTCGCTGAGCGAGCTTGCGCCCGAGCGGCTGATGACAAGGTCGGCCGCGGGCAGGCACTTCGGGATGTCGATATACTCGACGACTCTGATATTCGGGTGCCCCGCCGGGTCAACGCCCGCCTTGCGAAGCTCCTCGACGAACCAATCGCCGCCCTTGCCCGTGGCATGGAGGAATACGCAGTCATTCGCCTTGTATTTCTTGAGTATCATGCCGAGCACCGCGTCGTTGACGGGCTTTGCGCCGAGGCTGCCGCCCATCGAGAGGATGAGGGGCTTGCCGCCGAGCTGAAGCTCCGCCTTGGCGAAATCGGGGTCGACCCTGAGAATATCTCCCCTTATCGGCAGACCCGTGACAACGCAGGGATTCTTCGGCTTCATGTATTTCTCCGCCTGCTTTGCGGTGAGCATCACTCTGTCCACTCTGCCGGCGAGGGCTTTATTTGTCACGCCGGGGAAGGCGTTTTGCTCGTGTATGGCCGTGGGCACGCCCATTTTGGCAGCCATACGGAGCACGGGACCGCTGACATAGCCGCCGAAACCGACGACGAGGTCGGGCTTAAAATCCTTGATTATCTTCTTTGCCTGCGATGATGCGCGCAGCAGCTTTGAGAGCGTGCCGAGGTTATGCTTTATCGCCTCGGGCGAAAAGCTGCGGTAAAATCCGCTGATATCTATAGTTCTCAGCTCGTAGCCTGCCTGCGGCACAAGGCGAGCCTCCATTTTATCCTTGGTACCCGCAAAGATTATCTCGGCGTCGGGGTCCTTTTCCTTTATATATCCCGCTGTGCCGAGGGCGGGGTTGATGTGGCCGCCGGTACCTCCGGCAGCGATGAGAATTCTTTTACCTTTGAGCATTCGTCCTCTTCCTTTCATCATTTCTCGACACGGCAAGCACCATGCCCATCTCAATCAGCAGCGTCACGAGCGACGAGCCGCCGTAGCTGAAGAACGGGAGACTTATGCCGGTATTCGGGACGGTCGATGTGACGACCGCTATATTAAGACCCGCCTGCAAGGCGACCTGGACGCTGATGCCGAGCGCCAGCAATTTCGCATAGCGGCTGCGCGCCCTCAGCGCAATGGTGAAGCCCCTTGCAAGGAGCAGAATGAACGGAATAATGACTATGAGCAAAGTCGGGAAAAAGCCCAGCTCCTCGCAGATAACGGAGAAAACGAAGTCGTTCTGCGGCTCGGGGAGATAGAGGTACTTCTGCCTCGATTTGCCGAAGCCGACACCGAAAAGCCCGCCCGACCCGACGGCGTAAAGGGATTGCAGGGTCTGCCACGCGTCGCCCTTTGTCTCCTCGCTCGTCAGCTCCTTGCCCGCAAGCAGCTTTTTCCATATCTCTATTCTGGGCACGGCGTGCTCGGGCAGGAATTTCTCGGGTGTGGCAATAACCACCGACGCCGCTATTGCCGCAATGACGCCGACTATCACGAACCACCGCAGCTTAACGCCGCCGAAGAACATCATCACGCCGCCGATGAGCAGCACTATCAACGCACCCGAGAGGTGATTCTCTTTATATATCAGCAGGCAGAAAACGCCGAGGATTCCCGCATAGATAAGCATCATCCACGCTTTCTCCTCGGTTTTGGTGCGGTACCGCTCCATCATAAACGAAAACAGCATGATTATGCCGAGCTTCGCAAGCTCCGAGGGCTGATAATCCATGACGCCGAGGTCTATCCAGCGCTTGAACTCCTCCTTGCCCGCGATTATCTTGGGGTTGATGAGCACATAAATGAGAAGTATCAGCGACACAAGCCCTATCAGTCCGCTGAAGCTGCGAAAGAGGTCGACTTTAAGGCGCGACACAAGCAGCATCACGACTATGCCTATCGCAGCGAATTTAAGCTGATTTATAAAATAATAATAAGGATTATAATTTGTATCCGCTCCGTTGCGGGCGGCAACGTAGCTTGCGGAGAACATCATGACAACGCCGACCGAGACCAAATATATCACAAGCGCAAAGAACGCAAGGTCAAAGCTGCCGGAGGTGAAGAATTCCCTGATCTTGCCGGTGAACAGGCTCTTGAACCATCTTTTTATATCAAAGAAGCTCTTGAGCTCGCTCCAAAAGAATCGCAGCTCGCCCTTGAGGCCGACGCTCTTGAATTTCGGTGCGGTAGGCTCTTTCGTCACGACCCTCTCCCCTTTCTCATGCATATTTTTATTATTTGAATTATTTAACTATATAACCGCCGTAATACATAATTGCGACCGCGGCGGCGCCGCCGAGGGCATTCACCGCCGAAAAGACGGCGACTATCTTTTTTTCTCTCCAGCCGCAAAGCTCAAAATGGTGGTGGATAGGCGCCATTTTGAATATCCGCTTGCCGCCGGTGACGCGGTAATAAACTATCTGGAGCACGTCGGAGGCTCCCTCGATGACATAAGCCACGCCTGCAAGCAGCAGTATCAGCGGGCAGCCGAGCGCATAAGCGAGGGCAACGACCATACCGCCGAGGAACATGGAGCCTGTATCGCCCATAAAGACCTTGGCGGGGTTTTTATTCCAAAAGAGGAATCCCACGCACGCACCCGCAAGGGCCGCTGCCGCCATTGAGAATCCGAACAAGCCCTTTAATCCGGCGATAACTCCGAGCGAGACCGCCGCCGTCACGGTGACGGAGCTGCAAAGTCCGTCCACGCCGTCGGTGAAATTCACGGCGTTGACGCTCGCATAGATTATCACTATGCCGAATATCCAATGGAAGAAGCCTATCTCGACCATGCCGACGAACGGCACGAACATATACGGCGCGCCGTCCATGCTCATATAAAGCCCCATCAGGTAGGCGACGCAGACAAGCAGCTGCGCCAGTGTCTTTTGCTTTATCGTCAGCCCGAGGTTGCGGCCTCTGACTATCTTGATATAATCGTCGGCAAAGCCGATAAGCCCGAAGGAGAGAGCCATCACAAGCCCGCTCCAGAGCCTTGTATACATTTCGGAGGGAACGAGGCTGCCCGAGGCGACGATATCGCCGCCCGTGAGCTTATCGGTGATAACGGTGACGGCTATTGCCGCGACCGTGCCGATAATGAACATCAGCCCGCCCATAGTGGGCGTCCCCTGCTTGCTTTTATGCCATTTCGGGCCGATATCGAGTATCGTTTGCCCGAATTTCAGCTTCCTGAGCCATGGAACCATGGCAAATCCCAGCCCGGTGGTGACGGCGAGACCCGCTGCGCCCGCCAAGCCTACGGCGGCAAAATTATTCATAGCCGACGCTCCTTGTTATTATTCTTCAATCGCCGAATATACCGAATAAATAACATCCTCAAGCTTCATGCCGCGGCTCGCCTTAAAGAGAACGGCGTCGCCCTCGTGAAGCTCGCTTAAAAGGAAATCCGAAAGCTCTTTTTTATCGCTGAAGCTCCTGACGAGCGGCACCCCGCCCGCTTTTGCGCCCTCGGCGGGGGGGAG
>FR888217.1:50947-65120 GCA_000431775.1 Clostridium sp. CAG:413
CCGGCGGTGAGAAGCGCTCTCTCGCCGTAGGTGAGCACGGCGTCGATGCCGTTTTGAGCGGCCTTTTCGCCGACCTCGCGGTGAGCCTGTTCGCTGAAGCTGCCGAGCTCCAGCATATCGCCGATAACGGCTATGCGGCGGGTCGCTTTCATCGCCCCGAGCACGGCGAGAGCCGCAGCCTGGGAATCGGGGCTTGCGTTATAGCAATCCTCGATAAAGGTGATACCGCCCTTTTTGACTATCCTCTGCCGCATACCCGAGGGCACATAGCCCTTGAGCGCTTTGAGCGACTCGGCGATATCAATGCCGAGGCATTTGCCCGCGGCGCAGGCGGCGAGAGCGTTATATACATTATGTCTGCCTGTGCAGGGCAGCTTCGCCCTGACGGCCTGTGCACCCGCGGCGACGGTGAATTCAAGGCTGTCATCGGTCATAACGATGTTGCTTGCCCTGTATTCGCCCACGGGGTCGTCTATGCTGTAGAATACGGTGCGGTGAGCGCCCGGCCTCACAGTGCGTAGCATATCATTATCCGCATTCAATATTACGGGGGCGTTCGGCTTCATGCCCTCGAGCAGCTCGAGCTTCGCCTTGAGGATACCCTCCCTTGAGCCGAGCTTCTCGATATGCGACACGCCTATATTAGTGATTATTGCCACGTCGGGGCGAACTATATTCGTCATTGCCGATATCTCGCCGAAGCCGCTCATGCCCATCTCGATGACCGCCGCCTCATGGCTCGGATCAAGGCGGAAAAGGGTCAGCGGCACGCCTATCTCATTGTTGAGATTGCCCTCGTTTTTGAGGGTATTGTATTTCGCCGAGAGCGCCGCATGGACCATATCCTTGGTGGTGGTCTTGCCGACGCTGCCCGTTATGCCGACAAACGGGATTTTGAAAAGGCTCCTGTAATATCCGGCGAGATCGAGCAGCGCTTTGCGGGTGCTGCCGACAAGCATCTGCCGCTCGCCGAGGCCGCAATCCCGCTCGCATACGACCGCGCCCGCCCCGCTCTCAAGAGCCTTGGCGGCGTAATCGTGGCCGTCGAAATTCTCGCCTTTCAGGGCGATGAAAAGGCAATTCGGAGTTATCTTCCTTGTATCGGTGCAAACGCTGTCAAAGCGCCCTTCAAGTTCCGAAACGGAGTCGACCGCCTTTGCGGCTTCTTTATAGGTAAGAGCTTTCATGCTCAGCCTCCTGTTTTTTCGCTCAGTATCTTTGCGACTATCTCGCGCTCGTCATAGTGTATCTTGCCGCTCGCAAGTATCTGATAGGTCTCGTGACCCTTGCCCGCAAGGACTATCACATCCCCCGCCTTTGCGGCGGAGAGCGCCTTGGCTATGGCCTTTGTCCTGTCGGGCTCGACGATTATCTTCGCACCGTGCTTGACGACGCCGACCATGATATCGTCGATTATCGCCTGCGGATCCTCGCTCCTGGGGTTATCGGAGGTGATTACCGCTATATCGGCAAGCCTTGAGCCGATCTCGCCCATTATCGGGCGCTTGGTCTTATCCCTGTCGCCGCCGCAGCCGAACACGCAGATAACTCTGCCGTCGGTTATCTCACGCACGCTCGTGAGCACATTCTCAAGCCCGTCGGGGGTGTGAGCGTAGTCGATTATGACGGAATAGGGCGTATCTGTCTTGACAAGCTCCATCCTGCCGGGCACTCCGCCGCACTGCGAGAGCGCATCGAGCACCTCGCGGAAGTCATAGCCCATCTCAACAAGGCAGACCGCCGCTCCCATTGAATTATAGACCGAGAATTCACCCGGCACGGCGAAATCGACCCTGCCGATATTGTCGTTGCTGACAAGCTCATATTTAACACCCGCTGCGGAGACTCTGATATTCTTTGCGGAGTAGTCGCATTCATCCGACTTTGCGGAGAAGGTAACATTCCTGCACTGAGTGCCGCTGAGCATATACTGCGCCGCCTCGTCGTCAACATTGATGACGGCCAAGTCCGAATTTTCAAACAGCAGATGCTTCGCAGCCGCATAATTCTCAAATGTGCCGTGATAATCGAGATGATCCCTTGTAAGATTGGTGAAAACGGCGGCCTTGAAACGGACGCCCTCCACCCTCTTCTGAGCGAGCGCCTGGGAGGAGACCTCCATCACGCAGCAGCGGCAGCCCGACTCGACCATCTCGGCAAAGAGACGGAAAAGCTCGTAGGGGTCGGGGGTGGTGAGCGACGCAGGGTATTCCTTGTCGCCCGTGATATTTTTGACCGTGCCTATCATGCCCGTCTTGCAGCCGAGCCGCTCGAGCACTGAGTGAATAATAAAGCAAGAGGTGGTCTTGCCGTTGGTGCCCGTGATGCCGATGATATCGAGCTTCTGCTCGGGGTGGGAATAGAATGCGGCGCAGAGCTTGGTGTAAGCCGCCCTCGTATCGTCAACAATGAGCTGACGGTCAAGCCCCATATCCTTTTGAACCACGACCGCAGCGGCGCCGTTCTCCAGCGCCTCCGCCGCCTTGGTGTGGCCGTCAAAATGCTTGCCCTCGATGCAGACAAATATGCTGCCATCGCAGACCTTAGCCGAATTATCGGTGATAAATGTTATATCCTTATCCTCAGGCAGAGCCTTTAACCCCAGCTCCGCCGCAAGTAAACTCAGTTTCATCTTTTTTCCTCCCTGCGGTTTAGTCCGCATAATCGTTAACGCCCGTGTTTGACTTGAAATACACGGTTACCGTCCTGCCGTACTCCGTCTCAGCGCCCGCCTCAATGCTCTGATCATATGAGACAAGCTCGCCCGCGTTAAGCGCGTTGCCCGAGATACGGATATTCAGGCCGCTCGAATGAGCCAGCTTATTGACCTGCGACATAGTCATGCCCCTGAAATCGGGCACCGTCGCCGTGAGCCTGTCGGCGTCCTGCTCGGTATAGAGGACTATGATACCGTCCTGCGGCATGGTCTGATTATACGACGGCATCTGGCTGATGACCTTGTCGCCTTTGCCGACCGTCTTGACCGAGAAGCCCTCCTGCTCAAGGAGCGCCTTGGCGTCCTCGACCGTGCTGCCGACAAGATTCGGCGCGTTGGTGTCGAGCAGCTTCATCTCGCTGTCGGTGTATTCACGCTCGACGCCCATGTATTCAAGCGATTTCTCGACCACCTGAGCCGCAACGGGGGTGCATATCTGACCGCCGTTTATCTGACCGACGGGGTCGTCGACAATTATAAGAACGGCTATCTCGGGGTCATCCGCCGGCGCAAAGCAGCCGAAGGACGCAACGTAGTGGCCGACATTATTGAGCTTCTGCGATGTGCCGGTCTTGCCCGCGACCCTGTAGCCCGCGACGTAGGCGTTTTTGCCTGTGCCGCTCGTGACGACCTGCTCCATCATGCCCGCGACTATATTCGCCGTCTGCTTTGATATGACCTGCCGTCTGATGTTCGGCTCGGTCTCTCTCACGACGTTTCCGTTCTCGTCAAGCTGCTTCGCGACCACATAGGGGGTCATCAGCTTGCCTCCGTTGGCAATGGCGCTTATCGCCGTTATCATCTGGATCGGAGTTACCTGGAACGACTGGCCGAACGACGAGCTGGAAAGCTCAACGATGCCCATCGTATCAAGGGTGTGGTAGTTGACACCCGCAACAGGCATAGTCTCCGCAGGGAGGTCGATGCCCGTTTTCTCAGTGAAGCCGAACGCCTCAAAGTATTCGCAGAATTTCTCCGCGCCGAGCTTCTGACCGACCGTTATAAAGAACGGGTTGCAGGAATTCATAAGCCCGTGGGTCAGATCCTGAGTGCCGTGGCCGGTGCGCTTGTGGCATTTTATCGTCCTGTCGGCAACTTGGATCTTGCCGGTGCAGGTATAGCTCGTTTCGGGAGTTACCACATTCTCCTCAAGACCCGCCGAAGCGGTGATTATCTTAAAGACCGAGCCGGGGTCGTAGATATCGCTGGTTATGAAGTTGCGCCACTTCTTGAAAAGCAGGTTATTCCTTATCACCTTGCGCCTTGCCGCCGCTCTCTCCTCAACGGTGGAGTTATTCGCCTCTATCTCCTTCTCCTGCGAGGCGGTCAGCTCAGAGCTGTCGTCCTTCTCGCCCTCGGCGGCTATATAGTCCTTCTCCTCGTCCGTCAAATGCTGCGGGTCGTTAAGGTCATAGTCCTCAATGCACGCCATGGCGAGGATCGCGCCGGTGTTGACGTTCATCACAACGCCGTATGCGCCCTTGCCCTTGCTATCCGCATAGACCTGCTCGAGGCTGTCGGTGAGATAGCGCTGAATGACCTCGTTCACCGTCAGCACAAGGCTCGTGCCCCTCACGGCGTCGTAAACGCTCTCATACTGATCGTCCATTGCGCCGCTCTTGCCGTTGAGCGCCTTAACTATTCTGCCCGGAGTTCCGGTCAAAGTATCATTGTATTTTAGCTCAAGCCCCGAACGCCCCACATCGTCGTCGCCCGTGAAGCCTATCACGCAGGCCGCGAGGCTGCCGTAGGGGTAATATCTCTTAACGTCGGGGTCAAGCCCGATAGCGTCGGAGTAATAGAATCTCTTGTTTTTGCCGTCAACCTCTTTTTGAAAGTAAGGCTTCTGCGTATAGGCTCCGTCGGCATTCTTGACGCCGTCAAGCAGCTTCTGAATGCTCTCCTTCTCTGCAAGCTCTATACGCCTTTTTATGACGAGGTAATTATACTTGTTTTTCGCCGCCTTATCGGCTATATCCTGCTTGTCAACGCCCGTAAGCTCGGCGAGCTTTGAGCAAACCTCCGCCTTGAAATCCTCATCCGTTATCTTGCTGGGGTTGATATAGAGCTTCCAGACCGAGGCGCTTTGGGCGAGCACGGTGCCGTTGGCGTCATAGATAATGCCTCTCTCCGCCGATATCTCGGTGTCACGGAGCTGATTCTGCTCCGCCTTGCTCTTATATTTCTCGCTGTCAATGGTCTGTATCTTGAAAAGATTCGCTACGCTGAGCAGGAAGGGGAAGACTAAAATGATAAGGAAAACAGCAAGCACTCGCTTGCCGAACGAACCGTTATTTGAGCTTTTTTTCATTTTCTTCACCCTTTCATACCGATTTTTTGCCCCTGCCGAAAAACAAAAGAACGCTGCCCCCTAAAGCGATACGCAAAAGCCCTGTTCCGCAGCAGCTTGTGCAGCGAAAATCTTTTTCATCCGCTTTGATTGAGACAGCCTTGACTGTAATTTATTTTATTCGGGATAAATTTTTCATCCGTTCATAGCAGTATATGCCTTATATACCGCCGCATATGACGGCAAAATCGCACTCGGCGTAGCCGCGGATTCCCAAACAGTAGTCAATGATATCGGCTCGTGTCAATCCGTTGCGTCCGCCTGTGCGCTGCCCTTTACCTCTTTGCCGTTCGCCACGACCACCTTATCCGAGCCATCCCTGTCGGAGAAATAGTGGATCTGATAGCGCTCGAGCTTGCACATACCGAGCTGCGAAACCGCGTAGGCTTCAACCTTCTCTCTTGAAAAAGCCGAGCTGAGCTGCATTGTGAGCCTGACATTCTCGCTCTCGGCGACCGATATTTTATTCCTGAGCGTCGCCGCCTCGCTCGTAAGGCTCTCGAGGCTTATCCTCATGGCGATTATGCCGCCGAAAAGGCCGATAAGCATTATCGACACGGCGAATATGCCGAGCACCCTCCTGAGGCTTGCGGAGGGGGCGGTGCGGCTGTGCGGAGCCTGCTTCGGCTTCGGCTGCCTGACCGGCTGCTGCCGCCTTTGCGGCTCAGGGGTCGGCTCTATAGCCGGCTCCGCAAACAGCGAAAGATCATATGCTTCGCTGCGGTTATAATCCGTCATTCCTTTTCCCTCTCTTTTATATACTCAAATATCTGATATCAATTATAATTTTTCCGCCGTTCTCAGTCTGGCGCTGCGGCTTCTCGGATTCTCCGTCGTCTCCGCTTCGCTCGGGGCAACTGCCTTGAGCACCTTTGCCTGCGGAACTCTGCCGCAAACGCACACGGGGAAGTTCCTCGGGCATATACAGCCCTTTGCCAGCGGCGCGAACGCCTGCTTAACTATCCTGTCCTCAAGCGAATGGAAGGTGATAATGCTCACCCTGCCGCCCTTATCGAGGCAGTCGAACATATCCGTGACCGCCTGCGAAAGCCCGTCCAGCTCGCCGTTTATGTAGATGCGTATCGCCTGGAAGGTGCGCCTTGCGGGGTGGCCGTCCCTTTTGGCGGCGGCGGGCATGGCCGATTTGATTATCTCGGCAAGCTCGAGGGTGGTCTCTATCCGCTTCTGCTCCCTCGCGCGGACTATAGCCCGTGAGATCGCAGGGGCGAATTTCTCCTCGCCGTATTCATATATTATCCTTTGCAGCTCGTGCTGCGGCAGGTCGTTGACTGCGTCTGCGGCGCTCATGCCCTCAAGGCTCATACGCATATCGAGCGGAGCGTCGTGGTGAAACGAAAAGCCTCTTGCGGGCTCGTCGAGCTGGTGGGAGCTGACGCCGAGATCGGCGAGCACTCCGTTCACCTGCTCAATGCCGAGCGACGAAAGAATGGCTTTTATATTAAAGAAATTATCATGCACAAGCGTCACGCGCGGGTCGCCGCCGAATCTGGCGCTGAGGGTCGCTATCGCCTCGGGGTCTCTATCCACGGCGATGAGCCTGCCCTCGCCGAGGCGTTCGAGTATCGCCGAAGAATGACCGCCTCCGCCTGCGGTGCAATCCACATAGACGCCGCCGGGCACGATATTGAGTGAATCTATCGTTTCGTTAAAAAGTACGGGTATATGATGAAACTCGGCAGGCATCATACTCTCCTCGCTCCCTTGGGCGAGAGGGTAATCCTCGACTTATCGCCGCTGAAGGTTTTGTGGCTCTGCCAATTCTCTTCGCTCCAAAGTTCAACTCTGTTGCCCATGCCGACGACGAAGACCTCCTCGCCAAGCTCGGCCCATTCCCTTTGCTCCTCGGGGACGGTGATCCTGCCGGAGCGGTCGACGCCCGCAATGCTGAGCCTGTCGGCAAGCAAGCGCTGGATCTGCGCCTGCTCCTCGCCCTCGAAGGTATCGTCGATGCCCTCGGCGAATATCGCGAACTTCTCCTCGGAGAACACCCAGATGCAGGGGTCGTCATACAGAGACGAGATAAGGTAGACCTTGGAGCCGAGCAGCTCTCTGAATTCGGGAGGAATGGACATACGGTTTACCTGGTCGAACTTCCTTTTGAACTTGCCGCCGAGATAATCGAACATATGCCTCCTCCTCTCTGCAAAATTGCGGGTGAGCTACCCTTTAGTCTCCTTTGCTTCCCTTTACGGTCATATTATAAACGCTGCAAGCCGCAATTGCAAGTGTTTTTAAAGAATATTTTTAACTCTTTTCAGATTTTTCGACAAAAATCCGCTGCAATGTCTCTCCAACCCCAATATATAGTCGAACCCCGCGCTCTCACTGCACGGGGTTTTAAATATTAACTTTGGCGTGGCGTTAAAATC
The DNA here is from genome assembly GCA_000431775.1 of Clostridium sp. CAG:413. Taxonomy (GTDB): domain Bacteria; phylum Bacillota; class Clostridia; order Oscillospirales; family Acutalibacteraceae; genus CAG-177. The sequence goes on from FR888217.1 coordinate 58,404, forward strand.
CGGCATGGTTTTCCGCTTTGGCAAGTGTGGGTGCACGGTGTTAAAACACGGCACGGTTTTTCGCTTTGGCGGCGGTAATTTTTGTATTCGCTGCGGCAAGGCGGGATAACTGCCGGTTTAGCCGCAGCTCAAAGCTCAGGCGGTGAGCATCAGCATATCCTCGGGGCTTATGCCCGGTTGGAGGGCGCAATTGATAGCAAGGGCGGTCAGCTTCGCCGCCCTCTCTATCATCAGGTCGACCTCACGCGGCGTTACCATCATCTCCGCCGCCTCCTCACCCGCTCGCCCGCCCGAATAATCTGAGACAAGGGTCGCGGCGTCCACAACGGTCGGGACCCCGACGGCTATGACGGGCACGCCGAGGGTCTGCTCGCTTATCTCCTGCCTCGCGTTGCCGACCCCCGAGCCGGGAGTTATGCCTGTGTTGCACATTTGAATAGTCCTGCCGAGGCGTGAAACATTCCTCGCGGCGAGGGCGTCCACGGTGATGACCGCCTCGGGGCGCAGAGTATCCACAAGCCCCTTGAGCATTTCGCCCGCCTCGACTCCCGTCTCGCCGCGCACGCCCGTGGCAAAGGCGCTGACCGTCCTCAGCTTGCCGAGGCCCGTCGCTCGCAGCAATTCGCCGGTTATATGTCGGGTGGCGAATATCATCGAGGCGCATTTCGGCCCGAGAGCGTCGGGGGTTATCCTCGAATTGCCGAGCCCCGCCACAAGCACGCTGCCGCTCGACGGCAGCAGGCTCGCTATCTCCTCGCTGACCGCGCCGAGGCTGCCGTCGATAAACTGGGCGTGGCGGGCAAAGGGCGTGACCTCCACATTGATATATCTGCCTATCGGCTTCCCGATAGCCTGCGCCCCCTCCTCATTGACGACCTCGATACGGCTCACCTTGGCGCAGCGCTTCTTGACCGTCTCGATATTCACGCCCCGCATATTCCGCTTATCAAGCGATTCGCATCTCTCCAGCGCCAAATCGGTTCTCAAATTCATATTCAAATACCTCTTGATTTTTTTAGAATTTTTTGGTAGTATATATTTCAGGCGAATATTCCCGATATTTCAAACATTTTTTCAAAAACACCTTGCATTTGAAGAAAAATTGTGTTATCATATTCACCTGTATGAAGAAGGAGGTGTCTTTTAATGCCCAATATCAAATCAGCTAAGAAGAGAGTTCTCGTCAATAAGACCAGAGCAGCAAGAAACAAGTCCAGAAATACGGCTCTCAAAACCGCTATAAAGAAGGCTAACGTTGCTGCCGCCGCTAACGCACCTGAGACCGAGGCTCTTGTAAAAGAGGCTGTCAAGAAGGTTGATCAGGCTGCCGCTAAGGGCCTTATCCACAAGAACAATGCAGCTCACAAGAAGTCGGCTCTTGCCAAGCTCGTTAAATAAGCTGCACAATCAAATTAAAAGCAAAACGGCCGTAGTTGTAAATTTTTTATGACTGCGGCTGTTAAATTATTGACATTCTGACCAAAATAGGCTATAATTAAGAAAATAAAAATGTACGGAGGTTCATTTCATGGATTGCCTTAAGAAGATCTTCAAAGTCATCGCTATAATCACCGTTATTGCCGGCGCGGTCGCAGGCGTTTATTTCGCAGTTAAGAAGTTCCTCGATAAGAAGAACGCTACCGCCGATTGCGAAGAGAACTACGTTTCCTGCTCCTGTTGCGAGGCTCAATAAACAGACAGCGCTTCCCCGTTCGTTATGAACGGGGATTTTTTTATTTTCTTAAGATTTTTCTAATTCTGCCCGTTAACTGTTGACATGTGCGGCAAAATCTTTATTATTAATAGCAGAGGTCGCTCACTTCTCTTTGGGTCTTGTGATGAACGAAGCTATAAGACCGCAGAGGATCGCAGCCGTCACACCGCCCGAGGCCGAGGTGAATGCGCCTGTCAGGATGCCTCTCACTCCCCCGTCGGATATCGCCTGCTCCGTGCCCTTTGCCATCGCGTAGCCGAAGCCCGTCAGCGGCACGGTCGCGCCCGCGCCCGCCCACTCTGCAAACGGCTCATAGACTCCGACGGCAGTCAGCGCCACACCGAGCACCACAAACGCCACAAGTATGCGCCCGGGAGTCAGCTTGGTGGTATCCATGAGCACCTGCCCTATGAGGCATATCGCTCCCCCGGCGATGAACGCCTTGAGCAATGAAAGAAATATATCCATATTCATCATCCCATCCCGCTTTTTTCTTATTATCAGCATTTCGGCGGTGAGTATACGACAAAAAACAAAAAATAACTCTTGACAAATCACTCGCCGACAAATAATATATTATCATGTGTGTTCCGGGGGGAACGCAAACAGAAAGAAAAGGAGATTTTTTTATGGTATTTGAAACTCTGAAGAAGATCATCAGCGAGCAGCTCGAAGTTGACCCCGCTATCATCAACGAAGGCTCCTCCCTTACCGGCGACCTCGGCGCAGACAGCCTTGACCTCGTCGACCTCGCAATGTCCGTTGAGGACGAATTCGATATCGAGCTTTCCGACGAAGCACTTGAGAAAATCAAGACCGTCGGCGACCTTGTTGCCTTTGTTGAGGACAGAACCTGATTAATAATTATTGCAATTTTGAGCTGCGGCAAACGTCGCAGCTTATTTTTTTGACTTTTTGCCGTAAAGGTGATATTATTGAACCGAACAGGAGGCATTGATATGATAATCAAAAATGCGATCATATACGGCGAGGATTTTGAGCCTCGGCGTGAGGATATAAGAATTGAGGACGGCAAAATAGCCGAGATCGGCAAGCTCGACGGCGACGGCTTGGACTGCACAGGCATGAGAGTGCTTCCCGGCTTCATCGACATACACATTCACGGCTGCAATTTGGCCGACACGACCGACGGTAAAAAGGATTCGGTGCTCGTAATGAGCCGCTGGCTCGCGGGCTAGGGCGTGGACACGTTTTGTCGCGTGACCTCGTTTTGCCCGACGACAATGACCCTGCCGATAACCGAGCTGCAAAAGAGCTTCAAATACGCCGCCGACGCAATGGGTCACGAGCCGGGCGCATACATCCACGGCATCAATATGGAGGGTCCTTTCATCTCGCCCGCAAAGAAAGGCGCTCAGGCCGAGGAATACATCATCGCACCCGACTATGATACTTTTGCCCGGCTCAACGCCGTGTGCCCCGTGAAACTCGTAGACGTTGCCCCTGAAATGCCCGGTGCGCTTGAATTCGCCGAGCAGGCAAGCAAGGTATGTACGGTCTCCGCCGCACACACTACCGCAACCTACGAGCAGGCAAAAGCGGGCTACGAGCACGGCTTTTCGCACGTCACTCACCTCTTCAACGCGATGGTCGGTCTCGGTTCGCGCGAGGCAGGCACGGTCGGCGCGGTGATGGACAGCAGCACCGTGACAGCCGAGCTGATATGCGACGGCATCCACATCAGTGCACCCACTCTGCGGATAGCTTTCCGCATCCTCGGCGAGGACAGAATAGCGGTCATCAGCGACGCCACCATGGCCGCGGGGCTTGAGGACGGCGAATACACCCTCGGCGGTCAGCGTGTGATCAAGAAAGGCGCGGTGCGCCTCCCCGACGGCACCCTTGCAGGCAGCGCCGCAAACCTTTTTGACGAATTCAACAATCTGCTTCACTTCGGCATTCCTCTCCGCTCGGCGCTAAAGGCTGTTACAATCAACCCCGCAAGGATAATCGGCGCGGACAAAACGACAGGCAGCATAGCAGTCGGCAAGAGTGCAGACCTGCTCATCGTATCGGATGATTTTTCGCATATTAATAATGTTATTATAAAGGGGAAGCAATTTTCGGCGCAATAATGACAGCGTTCCTGCATTCGTAAATCCTGATATTCATTCCCGTCCGCAAAACATACATGAATATATACCGACAAGTAAAACGGCTTTACAAATCAACTTTGTAAAGCCGTTTTACTTTCATGTGTGGAAAACCCCGTGGAAAAAGTGAATAACTCCGTTTAATATTCCGATTTTAACATTATTTTCGTAAAGTTTTCCACTTTACACTGTTCCTTTCTTCTATTCGGGCAACAAATCATGCTGTATATGCAGTATAAGTGTGTGAATATTATTTGCAGGAGCGGCCGATCATGCCGTCATAATTTATTCATAATTAAATGAATAGAACTTTTTCGACGGATTTCGTTATATCTCGTCGCTTAAATATTTCGGCTTAAATTTGCCCCATTAAAGGCCACTGTAGCACGCAGTTATTCTGACATCCCATCCATTATCTCGGCGCAATCAAAGGGCATACAGGGCTTTTATACGCCCTGCTTTCCGTGCTCCGGCAAGCGCCGTAAAGGCAAATATAAAACAGCATTTCAGACAAGAAAATGCCTCCGCTGCCCGAGGGCAACGGAGGCTGAATTCATTTGGCTATCGAATCCTTTCGACTTATCAGTCAGCGAGCTGAGTGATGCCGTCGGGATTAACGAGGGTGTAGTAATCCTTGATCATGGAAGCGTCGATGCTGTCGACGGAGCCGCTGTGGTCAACGTCCGCTGCCTCAAGCCGGCTCTGGTCGAGGAATGAGGTGTTGCCGTTGAGATACCAGTCAAGCATTGACTTATCTGTACCGTCGATACGGGTATCACCGTTCAGATCACCGTAAAGGACAGCATAGTAGAAGAACATGGGCCTGGTGCTGTCGTTCGCAACGTAGTAGGAACCGGTGCCGTAGCCGTAGTCGCTCTCAGCAACCTTGAAGGTCATACGCTTGGAGTCGTTAACGGTCATGCCGATGATCTTAACATACTTGGAGTCGCTTATCGAGGTGTTCTCGGCGGTTGCATCCTCTCTGAGGCCGACACCTTCGGCAAGGCCGCTGATGAAGCCCTGGAAGATCTTTCTGCCGCTGCCGTCGATGATGGGATCAATCTTCTTGATAACGATGTTTGCGCCGGAGTCGGGATTGACGATAAGATCGGTCACTGAGTTGTAAACGATCTCGAAGATCTTAGCGTAGAGGTCATCGGCAACCCTGTCGATATCAGCCTGCTGCTCGCAGTCATATGCTTCCTTATCATTATAAAGAGCCATTGCTGCGTTGTAGCTCTCAACAAGAGGATCATAGGATTCCTTGGTGTAGCCGGTAGTTGCGTTGTAAGGATCGGGATTCTCGATGAAGGGTTTCGCAAGAAGGAGATTCTGCTCGAGCTTATACCAGTCGGCTGCGCCGCTGTACTCAACGAGGTGCTTGAAAGCATCCATCAGTGAGTGGAAAGCCTTGCTGACCATTGACTGGGTGAGACCGGCTGCCGCTGCAGTGCCGTATCTTACGGCAACGAGCGAGGTAGCGAAGTCATAAGCCTTCTTGAAATCTGCATAGGAGCTTGCAGTGTAAACCTTTACATAGTTGCTTTCGCCGTTTGTCGAAGTGCCTGCAAACTTACGGTTACGAAGGTGAGTCTGAGAATCGGTGTAAGCAGACTCGGTGTGCTTCAGGAGCCACTCAAGAGCGGTGACGTCGATGGAGGTCTGGCCCTTTCTGTTTCTCTCGGCACTCTCGGCACGGTCGCCGATGTAGCTGATGTGGTTGTAGAGAGCGCGTCTGTTCTCATAGAGAGCGTAGATGTAGTCAATGTAGCCTTCGCGCATTGCCTTAGCGACCTTCAGCGGGAAGGTGCTGTCGTCCTTCGAGTAGGTAGCCGAAGGAGCGGTTGCGATGCCGTTTGCGAAGTCAAGGTTGGAGATAAGTGCGAATGCGGGCCTTGCTATTTCATAGGTGCCTGCCGCCGCATCATAGGTGAAGGTCCAGTCGATGCTGTTGCAGAAGGTGGTGATAGCTTCAAGCTCGCTGTTGGTAAGGCCGCTCCACTGATATGCGCCGTTGTGGTTAGCGCCGTTGGCATCGGGAGTGATATCGAACGCAAGAACTCTTGCATCGGCAGCGCCCGCATACTTCTTGATAGCAAGTCTGACTACAGGCTCAGCCTCGTAGCTGGAGAGGACGACATCGTTAGCTGCATCCTGACCGTAAGCAACTGCAAGAGCGATCTGCTCATATGCGTTGGCGTTGAAGTCATTCATGTTAACGGTAACATTATTACCGGTCTTCTTGTAGTAGAAGCTGATATCCTGAGAAGCGGTGGTGAAGTAAGGATAATATTTTTTGCTGGGAACGCCGGGATCACCGTCAAAGGTAGCCTGTGAGGAATCGGTGACAATGATTCCGTCGTCATTGGCGTCGTAGAGGTTGTTAGCCTTAAGGTTGGAGTTGATGTAGAACTTCATCCACTCGGCATAACCGGTAGCTGCGTCGCCTAAGCCGAATGCTTTATAATCGGAGACGAATCTCGCTGCATCTTTAAGCTCTGACTCAAGGTTGTTGTAGGTAGCGAGCTTAGCGTAATCCTCAGCCTCCGAGAATCTGTAAGCGTCGTTGGTGTAGGAGACAAAGCCGTTGGTCGCGGTTCTGTTGTTGAGGATCGACTTGCCGAAGGAGCCGAAGGTGCTCTTGGTGGTGTCGCTTGCAACGTTGCCGTTACCGTCCGTATAGGTGTTGTCATCTGCAATGCCCGAAGTCTCGGTAGCGCAGGTGTAGAAGTCAAGCTTCTGATAAACTATGTAGTGATCAACGCCGTCAAGAGTCCTGGTGTAGATGTAGCTGTTGGCGTTCGCCTTAACGGCGGCGTCGGCAGCGGCCTTATCGGTCGTGTTGAGTATTGCGGTGGCATTGACGCCGACATTGAAGCTGTCAAGATA
>FR888217.1:65162-66955 GCA_000431775.1 Clostridium sp. CAG:413
TATATGCGCTCATGTCGGTGCCGAGATAGTTAGTGCCGTTGTCAAACTCGGGTACATATTTGGTGCTAAGCAGGAGCGGGAAGATAGTGGTGCAAATCTCGACCTTATACTGATTGAGGTACCTAACAAGGCTCGTCACAAAGAATGCAAGTGAGGAGCTCTCGCTGCTGCCGTCAAGGAGTGCGTCGAGTGAGGTGATGGTGGTGGTGTTGTTCGCTGCGAACAGACCACTGTTTGCATACATATTGGTTCTTGCGGGGAGAAGTACCGAGTTGCCGCCGAGAACGATGGCAAGAACACGGTCAACAGTCCTCAGCAGGACGGTGAGAAGCGACTCGTTGAGCTCGCCGCTCTTGTTGACTGAGAACAAGCTGAAGAGCTGCTGAAGGTCAAAGTCCTGAACTGAATCGAGAAGCCACTTGTTGATGAAGTCGAAGGAGCCGACATAGGTCTCAGGCAGCCATGATGTGGGAACGAGACCGAAGATGGTATCATCAATAAGGGTGTAGATAGCGTCGAAGTTTGCGTTGGCCTTGTAAGTGCCTGCCGCGGGGTCGCTGTAGATCTGGTCGATGAAGCTGTTAACGCTGTTCTTCCAGGTTGCCTGACCCTCGTAGTAACCGGTGTTTGCATTGTAAGTACCGGTGAAGATGGGCATATACTTGGTGAAGCCCCAAAGAAGCATTTCAGAGCCGAACTGCTCAAGAGAGGAATTGAGGACGGTGAAAGGCCTGGTATTGACATCAAACACACCGTTGAGATAGAACGCACCGATCGCCGCGCCTATTTCGCCGACTGCGTAGGGGATCTCGATCTGCTTGCCGTCCCTTGCGTTGGTCTTGATGACGGTGTAATCAAGGTCGTGATCCTTGTCGATGGTCTTGCCGGTGGAGGGGGAAACATAGCTGTCGCTATGAGTATTATTATAATAGTATGCGTCAAGTCTGTCGAAGTACTCGCCCTCGGGAACGATATCGGTTGCAAGAGATGCAAGAGCATATGCGCCGACGGACGCGATGCTGTCGGTCCACTCGGGGAAGTAAGTACCCTCGATGAAGCTCGAAAGAAGGAGCTTTACAAGGTTTGCATAGACCTGAGAGTCAGAGATGTAATATTCGGGTCTTACAAGGTCGGAGTTTATATAATCCGACTGAGCCTTGTCGATGGTGTTGACAAGGGAATTATCGCTGAAGTAAGCATACTTGGTGGGGATCTTTTCGCCGGTTTCACCGAGCTTGTATTCGGTGGGATAGATCCTCATGCGCTCGCCGTCCGCACCCTTCTCAAAGGTGAGATAGAGGTTGGTAACTGCGTCCTCGGCGCTGGAGAGAACGATCTCTCTATCAGCGTTGAAAGCGAGGGTAGCGGCAAGGTCGGATGCCGAATATGCAAGGGAGGCGTCAAGCTCAAGACCGAATGCGGGCAGAAGCGAAGGAAGCATTCTGGCGATGTCGTTAAGGAGCGACATGAAGTTATCGGTGAGGTTGATTCCGCTGTAGCTGGTGGAGATGAAGGTGTTAAGTGCAGGATCAACGCCGTCGCTGCCGGTAAGCAGCCAATCAAGCAGATCGTTGATCTTGGGAACGGGATAGGTTGCCGCGTCAGCGGAGTAGTGAACTGCGGGAGCGCCGTTCTGAACGAAGAGCTCCTCGATCGCGCCGACGATAAGGTTAAAGGTTTGGTCGCCCATGACGTCGGTGTTGCCCTTGCCGCCGTTTGCGGTGGTGTCGATTTTAAGAGCGTCAAAGAGGATGCCCGCAAGCATATCCTTGAGCATACCGCTCATAAGAGCG
>FR888217.1:67002-67247 GCA_000431775.1 Clostridium sp. CAG:413
TAGAAGCTCATTTTGTAGGACTTGACGCCCTCGCCTCTGTCGGCCTGGATATCTACAGCCTTGATGTTTGCGCCGCCGGCTGCCTTAATGGTATCGCTGCCCATTGCGGGGAGGAGAGCCTTAAAATTGGCGCCGAGGATGGAGTTCGCGCCGGTCTCGACCGTCTCGCCCGTGCCGTCGATAAGCGCCCAGTTGACTACCTGCTGAACAGCGTCGTCGACCGGGGTGTCGCCTGCGGGAAGAGC
>FR888217.1:67264-82324 GCA_000431775.1 Clostridium sp. CAG:413
GAGCGGTGGCGTCGCCGTTGACAAGAGCCTTGTAAACGGTGAGCTTGAGCCAGCCGTCGAAGTCGGTAAGTATAGTCTTGATTTCGCCCGAAAGAGCATTCTTGAGCAGACCGAAGTCAAGGGTGCCCGCAACGAGCTTCCTAAGGAAGTTCTCATTGTTGGCAAGCCAATTGATGATCATATAGAGAACATCAAGGTCGGCTGCGCCACTGGCTCTGGTATTGGTAGGGTCAATGTAAGCATAGCTCTGGATGAGGCCGGTGTCCTTATCAAGCAGGTTACCGAAGGCTCCGAAGAAATCCGCAAAGGAAGCAAGGTTGCTGTGGTCAATGCCGTAAAGGAGATTGTAAAGAGTGTTGATAGAAGCGTCGATGCTGGAGAAATTCAGCCTGTCGATGCCCGTAGCGCTCTTAACGGCGGACTTCGTGATACCTGAGAGACCCATATCCCCCCATGTCATGTTGAAGTCTGCCTCGGCAAGTATCTCGTCAAGCATATCAAGGATGTAGGAGCATCCCTGCTCGGCAGAGAAATAATACTTCTCGAGGCTGTTGACGATGGGCTTGGTGTAATCCGACGATACGTTCTTTGCGTAGATCGGCAGGCAAGCCGCAGACATGATCATGATAACTGCCATGACCATCGCCAAAAGTCGTGATGCCTTCTTCATATTTTGCACCTCCATAATTTATTTGCGAGGCTTCGCCCCGCCGACGCCCGTGCAATGAGCGCCAATCTTGCGGCTCAGGCCGCTATTTACATTACGTATTATATAAAGGGGATGTTGCGGACAAGGTGTGCATTTTTTAACTTTTTGAAAACAAATTATGAATAAATTATGAATTTTACGGTTTTTTAGACACTTTTCACAATCTAATAGTGGGATTATTGTTCACTCTGCACTAAGTTCGGAAGCTCTGAAAGACTGTCGATGATCCGCGCATGTGCGGCGGCGAGACGTGCCGGCTGCTCGTGGCCGCTCGTCAGGAGCACGCAATCCGCGCCTATTTCGGCTGCCATTTCGGCGTCGTGCTCAAGGTCGCCGATGACCAAAACCGTGCCTTTTTCGGCGCCGTTTTGCCTCAGATAATCGACCGCCCGCTCTATCTTTGAGCCTGCGAGATAGTCGCTCGCGCCGAGTATTTTGTCAAAGAAGCGGGTAATGCCGTATTTCTTTATCCCCGCCTCTACGATATCGCTGTGAGATGAAGAAACGACTACCTGCCTCGCACCGCTGCGGGCAAAGAAATTCAGCGCCGTTTCCGCACCCTCAGAAAGCCCGCAGTCAAGCTCATGACGGGCGTAGCCCTCGTTGAACTGCTTGATTATCAGCTGATAATCGTCATTCGCCATGTCAAATACTTGCTCATAAAATTTGATTATCGGCACCCCGATGCATTCACGGTAGCGCACAAGGTCTATCGGCTCCTTGCCGCGAAGAGCGAGCATATCGTTGACGCTTGCAAGCGCAGCGCCCACATCGTCGAGCAAGGTGCCGTTCCAGTCCCATATAACATATTTATATTTCATTATATTTTCCTCCGTATAGAAAAAAAGCTGCCGCAACCACGGCGGCAGCTTCTGAAATTACTGTTTATTTAATGAAATTCGCTTCACGCATTTCATATGTTTTATACCAATCGTCGTATGAAGCGCCGTCTGTCTTGGAATTCTTAAAGATAAGTATACGCTTCTCGTCGTCGCTCTTTGAGAGCTTGTCGTTGCCCCTGTCGCCTATCTTTTTGACCGCCTCATAATTGTCGGAATCCTTGAAAAACATATAGATCGTCGTTTGATTGAGATTCTTTTTCTTGTCAAATTCAAGGACGGTGAATTCGGTGCGGTCGTTATAATCTTCTTTAATAACTATCCTTTTGCCGTCAACGGTCTTGCCGATCTCCTTCTCGACGCTGCCCATCTCCTCGGCTATCTCGGACTCGACCTTGAGCGACTCCGCAGCACGCTCGGATTCTCTTGCCTCGAGCGAGGCTTTGCGCTCCTCATAGGTCAGATCCTTTTGCTTAACGCTGCACGAGGCGAGCGACACGGCGGCCGCCAATATCAAAAGAGCTGCTATCAATTTCTTCATTGAAATACTCCCCTTTTTAACTATTCACATTAAAATAGTGACACATTTGAGGCAAAATGTCAACGGTTTCATAGAAAATTAACATTTCCGCAACGGCAATTCAACATTTACGGGCGATGCTGATAATAACAAGCTTCACGGAGGAACACCATGAATACTTTTGAAAAGATCTATGAAATCGTCAAGCGCATACCGCGCGGCAAGGTGGCCTCATACGGCCTTGTCGCCGCAATGGCGGGCAATCCCCGCTGGGCGAGAGTGGTCGGCTACGCCCTGCATGTCAACCCCGAGCCGGGCAAGATTCCCTGCCACCGGGTCGTGACGAAAGACGGCTGCTTATCAAGCGCATTTGCCTTCGGCGGCGAGAATATGCAGCGGCTGCTGCTCAGCGAGGAGGGCGTTGAATTCCTCGAGGACGGCAGGATCGACATGAAAAAATATCTCTGGGACGGCTCACTTTGAGGTGACGATACCGTCGTCGCTGATGCTCACGCCCTGCGGCTCATAGCTCTCGACCCTGTCAAAAAGCGCTCTGCGCTCATTTTCGGCGGTCAGCAGCCTTGTTTCGCAGCCCTTTTGAAGCAGCGGCAATATCTGAGTCTGCACATTCATATCTTTATCGACCGTAAAGGTCATCACACAGGAGTCAAGGGTCTTGCTGTTGAACCAGAAGTTACCCACGCTGTATATAATAGGTTTGTTTTTATAAAATTCCATGCCCTGAAGGCAATGGGTATGCGCCCCGACTATCACATCCGCGCCCGCGTCGATGTATTCACGCGCGCCCTTTATCTGCGCCTGCTCGAGGGCGGTGGAATTCTCCGTGCCCCAGTGGACATAGACAAACAGCAGGTCGCACTGCGCCCGCGCATCCTTGATAACATTGAGAAAGTCGGCGTTGTCATATGTGCCCATGACGCCGGGAGTATCCGCCGTCGAAACGGGGGTAAAACGCACCTTTTCCGCTCGGCTGGCGGCCACGATGCCGACCTTGCAGCCGTTAATAACAAAATAACAGCCCTTCTTGGCTTCCTCAATATTCCTGCCGGCTCCTATATACGGGATGCCGGCTTTTTTAAGGTTATCGAGCGTGTCATAGAATGCGTCCTCGCCGTAATCAAAGACATGATTATTTGCAAGAGAAACGATATCCGCACCCATATCTTTGAGTATGGAGAGCGAGGATTCCGGCGCTTGGAAGGTCCACGATTTATTATAGAGAGGCTTCCCCCTGCTGCCGCTCGAAAATTCGTGATTTATAAGGAAAATATCCGAGCTTTTAAGGTGATCGACTATCTTTTGGTCGATGCACTTGCCGAGCACGCCGCCCTTAGCCTTGGCGTGAACCATCGGAGCAAAATCGGGGTCGAGCAGGATATCGCCAACAAAGGAAACGGTAAAGCTGTCGCTGCCGTTATTGCCGAAATCGAAGATATTATCGGCATTCAGCGCGCCGTTCAGGGTGTCACAGACCACATGACGTGTAAAGCCCGTGACCTTGCGCCATGTAGAATCGTCAAAAGATCCGCTCTGTGCCTCGGCAACGAGCTGCTGCGATTTTTCCTCGCCGAGCTGCTTCAAAAAATCAGCGGAAACGGTGAAACCTGCGGCCTCGGAGACAACGCGAGAGGCATTGTCATAGTTGAATTCGGCAGTCCACGCAAAGGCGGCCGCCACCTGCTCATTGTCGAGCCGTCTGCACGAGCAGAGAGTGCAGAGCAACGCCGCAATAAGCAGCAAAACGGATAATTTTTTCACTTAATACACAACTCCTTATACAATCAGCCGAGTCTCTCATGCAGCTCGATAATTTCAAGCAACTCAAGGCTTACAGCCTTCATATATTCCTTAATTTTCTCGTCCCGCACAAGGTACATTGCCGCCCTTCTGACGGCGCGTGCAAAGGACGGGTCGATAGGTTTAACTCCTCTTGAAAGCGGGCACATTCCCGCCCTCGGATCCATGATAACTTCAATATTCACCCTTCCGTCCTCCTCGGTCACGAGCGGAAACAGCGGAAAGATACGGCAGGCAAGCGGGCGTTCGCGGCGGTCGCATTCACCCGAGCAGATCACCATGGGTTGACCGTGGTTTCCCTCGGCTTCGCACAGCGCAAAGCCCTCCTTATCAGTGAAGAGTTCCTCCTCGCCAGGGTAAAGCCACATGCCTTTACCGTCACCTCGGCAGCAAAGCCCGTCACAGAGCCTGCCGCAGTTATAAAAGCCGAGCGGCGTTTTGTGATAAAGCAGCTCATAGGCCTCTTTCAAAGCGGGTGATATCATAACGAAAGCATCCTTTCGGAGAATTCTTGGAGTGAAAAGTCGCAAAGCGTCCTCGGGTCGACCATGTATCGACTCAGTAGGTCGGCGACTTTATTTTTTTGCTCTTGAGAGCTGTCGGACAGCAGCATCGCCGCCGATTCAAACAGCTCGCAGGCAACGGCATATTTATTGAGCCACGGCTCCGCCTCAAGCCGCAGCGGGTCTTTCGGATCAAGCGCCGTGAGAGCGCCTTTCATCTTATCCGCATATGCAAGCAGAATTTGCTGCGCCCTTTGTCTGTTGCCCGAGAACAATTCCTGATTTGCCGCCGCAATCGCGGAATTCAGCCCCGGCGAATTTTCAACCTTTAAGCATGAGGTCAGCAGATTCTCGACAAACGGCATCAAAGCCTCTTTTTTATCGCCGAAAACGATCTCACACGTTTTTTGCCACGAAGCGACGCCGTCATATTTCGTAGGCGCCCAAAGATAGTCACAAACGGTGAGTAAAGGTATTCTGCTTGACAGCGGATAGGGCATCACATTCGATATCAGCCCCTCGGCGAAGCGGTAAAGTCCGCTTTCACGCCCGCTGAGGTAGCCAATATGCAGCTCATTATACATCTCCGCATCGTTGACGGGGAAATTATCCCAATAGAGCGGCCGTCTTGCGGTCGAGTGGGTGAATATGAGCGCCTCGGGCACGGTCAGCTCCTGAGAGCAGATGTTTTTGCCCGTCCAAAAGAGCGAAACATCGCCGTCGATCCCCCTGCCGAGCTTTGAGATATAATATTCCTCGCCGCTGCCGTGATAGACGAGCGGGCAGACGGTCAATCGGCTTTTAGGGTCAAGCTCCTTCAAAAATGCGTTGAATCGGTTGATGATATATATGTGTGCGTTCGCTGCATCGCCGCCGAAGCGCTGCTTATCCTCCTCGTAAAAGAGGTTGTCGGGGATATCGTCGAGCAAAAGCCCGAAATTGCGTATTCCGATACTGTAAAGCTGTTCAACTTTACATTTCAAAAGCTCAAAGTCCTCGTCGGAGGAGTAACAAATGCTCAGGCCGGGGGCTATACAGTAATAAATATCGACAAAATTCTCACGCCCGATATCGGCAAGCTCTTTCAGCTCGGCAAGCTCGGTCTCGGGGTAAAGCTCGCTCCATTTTTCGCGGTGATACGGGTCGTCCTTCGGGGCGTAATAATATGTATTCATGCCGTACTCCGCCATCATTTTGAGCGTGCTTTTTCTTGTCTCAAAGCTCCACGGAGAGCCGTAAAACCCTTCTATATAGCCCCTCTCGGCGAACAGCGGGTAATCCTCAATACTGCCGAGCGGTACTTCTCCGCGCCGCAGCATTTGCCTCACCCTGCAAAGGGCGCGGAACAGGCTCCTTTTGCCCGAAACGGTGAGACGCATATGCACATTTCCGTCGGTCTCTGAGGTATCAATAAAGTATTTTTCGTCCGTCAGGCGGCAGGCTTCCTCTATATATTCGGTGCTGCGGTCATTTTTGCGTATTATCGTTATGTAAAGTTTATCAGCTTTACAGATATTCAAAGAAAACTCTGATAAAAGCCCAGCCGCATATGCGGCCTCAAAGCCGTCAACGGCTATATTGAAGCTGCCTTTTGCCGCTCCGAGGGTATTTATCGACTGCATTGAGGGATAAATCATAGCGACCTTATCTCCTTGGCATATTTCTTGACGTATGCGGCATTGATCTCGTCGCCGCCGTCAACATTACTGCTGGCGAATACTTCAGGCTCTACACCCCGCTCAAGCATCAGTTCGACTGCCCTTGCCTCAATTGCGTTGAGTATTGCCGCGCCCGCCGAAGTCGAGGTGGGGGCGACTTTTTTATCAAAGCCGTCAAACGCCATACTCGCGTCGCCCACGCAGCCGCAGTTATCTATCACGATATCGGCGAGCTGATACAGCTTCTTGCCGCTCGAGTGGCGTGAAGAGCCGCTGAGGGTGTGGCTCATATTTGTTATCGCCACGGTCGGGATTCCACACCCCCTCGCCTTGATCGCAAGGTCTATCGCAACGCCGTTCCTGCCCGAATTTGAGAAAAGGAACAGCATATCGCCCTTTTTGACCCCGAAATGCTCAAAGAGTATCTCGCCGTAGCCCTCAAGGCGCTCAAGTTCGGTGCTCTTGGAGGCGGATTCGTGCAGCATGAGCGAGGTCTCAAGCATCGGGTCGACGTTGACAAGCCCGCCCGCGCGGTAAAACAGCTCCTCAGCGAGCATATGCGAATGCCCCGTGCCGAAAGCGTGGACGCGCCCGCCGCCGCAGAGGGTGTCGCTCATTAGGCGAGCCGCTGCCTCGATATTATCGCCCTGATCGCCGCTTATACGCTCGATGATGTCTATCAAATTCTTTAAGTATTCCTGCGCCTTGGTCACGGTACAGACCCCCATCATAAAGATATAGGATATATTTTCCATTTTAGCGGTTTTTGACCGAAATATCAAGTTTTCTTTTAAAATTGCTTTATTTTTCATTTAAATTATGATATAGTTTTATCCGTAATATTACCAAAGGAGCTTTTTGATGAGAAGAAGAAGCGGAATACTCATGCACATATCGTCTCTCTACGGCGATCACTCCGTCGGCAGCTTCGGCAGGAACGCCCTCGATTTTATCGACTTCCTTGCCGACAACGGCTTCTCCGCCTGGCAGGTGCTGCCCTTTACCGTAACTGATGAATATAATTCCCCGTATAAATCCTTCTCCGCTTTCGGCGGAAATCCTTATTTTATAGATCTTGAGACGCTGTTTGACGACGGGCTTCTGACCCGTGAGGAGCTTGACGGTGCAAGGCAGGCGACCCCCTACTACTGCGAATTCGACAGGCTTGCTAAGGAGCGGCTCCCCCTGCTGCGTAAGGCATACAGGCGCATGAAGGACTTTGACAAGGTCGGGGAATTCATTGCCGCCCACCCGAGGCTCGAGGCATTCTGCCGCTTTATGACGCTGCGGGAGCAGAACGGCGGCAAGCGTTGGCAGGAGTGGACTCAAAACGAAGTGACCGACGGCGAAACGCTAGGAATGTGGCAATTCATACAGTATGAATTCTTCACCCAGTGGGCCAAGGTCAAGGAATACGCCAACTCAAAGGGCGTTATCATCATCGGCGATATCCCCATCTATGTCTCGGATGACAGCTGCGACGTGTGGGAGAACCGAAAGCTCTTCCAAATAGACGAAAAGGGCTACCCGAGCCGAGTGGCGGGAGTGCCGCCGGATTATTTCGCCGAGGACGGCCAGCTCTGGGGCAACCCGCTCTATGACTGGGACGAGATGAAAAAAGATGGCTTCGGCTGGTGGAGAGAGCGCATGGATCACACGCTCGAGATGTTTGACGGCGTGAGGATAGACCATTTCAGAGCCATTGAATCCTATTGGTCGGTCGCGTCGGACGAAACGACAGCCAAAAACGGCAAATGGGTCAAGGGCCCGGGCATGGACTTTGTGAACGCCGTCAAGGCGGGGCACGAGGATAAGCTCATCATTGCCGAGGATCTGGGCGACATAACGGACGAGGTACGCGCCTTGGTCGAGGAGAGCGGCTTCCCCGGTATGAGGATATTCCAATTCGGCTTCCTCGACGGCAGCGACAGCATCCATATGCCGCATAATTACATAAGAAACTCGATAGCATATTCCGGCACGCACGACAATAACACACTCTTCGGCTTCCTTTGGGAGAGCACCGAGGATGTGCGGCGCAGGATGCTCGACTACTGCGGCTTCCCCGGCGGCGACTGGGGCGGCGCGACTCCCCTGCTGCTGCGGAGCATATTTGCAAGCGTCAGCGAGCTTGCGGTCATACCCGTGCAGGATTTCCTGATGTACGGCTCGGATACAAGGCTCAACACCCCCGGCGTTGCCGAGGGCAACTGGAGCTACCGAGTGACAAAGGAGCAATTGCTCGGTGCGGACTGCGGCTTCTTCAGATCACTCAATAATATTTACAAGCGGTGAAAAAATGAAAAAGAACTATTTTGAATTCAGCGATAAAATTCTGAGCGCCTCCGACGCAGCGATGAAAAAAGCGGCGCTCAAATTCGCCGAGATAGATGAAATCACGGAATACAATCAGCAAAAGGTGCTTGCCGCCTTTATACACAATAGAGTGTCCGAGGCGGATTTCGCCGGCTCAACCGGCTACGGCTACGGCGACAGGGGTAGGGAAAAGCTCGACAGCATCTATGCCGAGGCGTTCGGTGCGGAGGACGCCATAGTCCGCCACAGCTTCACCTGCGGCACTCACACGCTCTGCGTCGCCCTCTTCGGCCTGCTTCGCCCCGGCGACACGATGCTCTGCGTTACGGGCAAGCCCTATGACACGATACACAGCGTTATAGGCCTTAGCGGCAATGGAATGGGCTCGCTCAAGGATTTCGGAGTTAAATATGAGCAGGTCGAGCTGAACTCGGACGGCCTGCCCGACCTGCCCGCGATAGAAAAAGCGCTTGAAAAGAAGCCGAGAATGGTCTATATCCAGCGCTCAAGGGGATATAGCCTGCGCCCGAGCCTCTCAGTCGCTCAGATAAGCGAGATAGCGGCGCTCGTTAAGTCAAAATGCGACGCCATCGTCATGGTCGACAACTGCTACGGCGAATTCGTCGAGCGCACCGAGCCGACCGAGGCGGGCGCGGATATCATCGCAGGCTCGCTCATCAAGAATGCGGGCGGCGCTATCGCAAGGACGGGCGGCTACATTGCGGGCAAAAAGGAACTTGTTGAGCTTTGCGCCTACCGCGCCACCACCCCCGGTCTCGGCAAGGAGGTCGGCTGCACTCTGGGCGAGAACAGGAATATGTTCATGGGCGTTTTCAATGCCCCCGGCGTTGTCGGCAGCGCGCTCAAATGCGCCGTATTCGCCGCCGCAATGTTTGAGGATTTCGGCTTCAAGGTCACTCCGTCATCGAGCGAGAGCCGCCACGACATAATCCAGGCGCTCTGCCTTGAGACCCCCGAGAGGCTCGTTGAATTCTGCAAGGGTATTCAGTCGGGCGCGCCGGTGGATTCCTACGTTGTGCCCGAGCCGTGGGATATGCCCGGCTATGACAGCAAGGTCATCATGGCGGCGGGCGCATTCATCCTCGGCTCGTCGATAGAGCTGTCGGCGGACGCCCCGCTCAGGGAGCCTTACGCCGTGTGGATGCAGGGCGGCATCAACTTTGCCTCCGCCAAGACAGCCGTTATGCTCGCGGCGGAGATGCTCTCAAAAGAAGGTTTGATCTGACATGGAATACAAAGGAATAACTCCCGAGGCGCTTTTTCTGCTTGCAGACAACCGCTTCAGGAATTCAAAGGAATATTACGAAAGCCGCAAGGAAGAGATAAAATCGGGTGTTACCGAGCCGATGCGCCAAGCGGGTGTTCCCGAGCCGATGCGCCAGCTTGCGGGGCTTATCGGCGGCGAGCTGCTCTCGGTCGACCCGCTGATGAATACCATCCCGACGAGGATGGTTTCAAGGGTGCGGCGCGACACCCGCTACACCAACGACAAGTCGCTCTACCGCGACAATATGTGGATAATGTTCATGCGCCCCAAAAACGAATGGAGGGGCTACCCCTGCATGTGGTTTGAGGTCACTCAGAGCGCATACTCGCTCGGGGTCGGTCTGTACGGCAGCGAGGCGGGGCTGATGCAGGTCTTTCGCAAAGCTCTGCGCGAGCGCGGTGACGAATTTCTCGCAGCCGCCGCAAAGTGCAAAAAGGCGGGCGCTGTGCTCAGCGCGTCGACCTACAAGCGTATGCCGCCCGACTGCCCGAAGGGGCTTGAGGAATTCTATGGCTGCAAAGAGATGTATTTTATCAAATTCTCGGGTGCGCTTGACGACCTCGGCGACGACAGGATAATAAAAATAATGCGAGACACCTATAAGGCTTATACGCCGATGTATAAATTCCTGCTCAGCGTTTCGGACGAATATTTTGAAAAGGAGTAAAAGTATGGATCTCTCTCGGTTCAAAAGCGGAAGCGATATAAGGGGCTACGCCCTCGGCGACGAAAGCAACCCGCTCTATATGAGCGACGACATGGTCATGCGCTGCTGCGCGGCCTTTGTCAATTGGCTCAAGACCCGCACGGGCAAGGATAAGCTCTATATTTCGGTCGGCCACGACAGCCGCCTGTCCGCCGAGCGTATCAAGGCCGCCGCCGTCAAGGCGCTGACTTCACACGGGGTGAGCGTTGCGGACTGCTCCCTTTGCTCGACCCCCGCAATGTTTATGACGACGGTTGAGATGGGCTGCGACGGCGCTGTGCAGATAACCGCAAGCCACCACCCGAAGGACAGGAACGGCCTCAAATTCTTCGCCCGTGACGGCGGGCTTGACGGCAGCCCCCCGGGACGGCGGGCTGGACGGCAGCGACATTGCCGATATACTCAGAGCCGCCGCCGAGCTGCCCGACACGATAGGCAGCGAAGAGGGCGAATGCGTTGAATGCGGCTTCATGAAGCGCTACGCCGAGCTGCTGAGAAATATGATAATCGAGGGCGTTGACTCTGAATCCGACCGCCTGCATCCGCTGCGCTCGATGAAAATAGCGGTCGACGCGGGCAACGGAGTCGGCGGATTCTATGCCTACGACGTGCTTGCCCCCCTCGGCGCGGATATCTCCGGCAGCGTTTATCTTGAGCCGGACGGCAACTTCCCGAATCATGCCCCGAACCCCGAGAATGCCGAGGCTATGGACTGCCTCTCAAAGGCGGTCGTCAGCTCGCATTCCGACCTCGGCGTAATATTTGACACCGACGTTGACAGAGCCGCTTGCGTCGGCAAGGACGGCTTTGAGATAAACCGCAACCGCCTTGTGGCGCTTGCCTCCGAGATAGCGCTTGAGGGCTGCCCCGGCGGCACGATAGTCACCGACAGCGTCACCTCCGACGGGCTTGCGGCGTTCATAGCCGCAAAGGGCGGCAAGCATCTGCGCTTTAAGAGAGGCTACAGAAATGTTATCAACAAGCAGCTCGAGCTTTGCGTCGAGGGCGTTAAATGCCCGCTCGCAATGGAGACCTCGGGTCACGCCGCGTTTGCCGAGAACTACTCCCTCGACGACGGCGCATATCTGATAACGAAGCTGATAATCAAGGCCGCCGCCCTTGCTGAGCGCGGGTTGGCCCTTGAATCGCTCATTGACGGGCTTGCTGAGCCTGCCGAGGAGCGGGAGCTGAGATTCAAGATCCTCTGCGACGATTTCAGACCCGTCGGCGAGAAGGTCATCGCCCACTTCGAGCGGGCTGCCGTCGAGCGCGCGGGCTGGAGCGCCTGCCCCGACAACTACGAGGGCATACGCATCAACGCCGACAAGAGCTGCGGCGACGGCTGGTTCCTGCTGCGGCTGAGCGTTCACGACCCGATAATCGTGCTTAACTGCGAAAGCAACACGGCGGGCGGCACTAAGGCTATGCTCGGCGACATTTACAATGTTATAAAAACCGCGCCCGGCATTGAGATCCTGGATATCACGGCGCTCGAAAACGCCGTTAAATAAATCAGAAAAAGGAGAAAGTGAAAATGTTTGACAAGCTCGTAGCATTCATGACTGCGATCATCACCCTGTTTTACACCTTCGCTCCGGTCACCTACGTGAACCCCGAAATTATGCCGAAGGCAAAGGCCGCCCAAAGTGTCAAGATAATGACATACAACATCTATGTCATGGGCTTCGGCAAGCACGCCCCCGAGAAGCGCCGTCCCCTTGTCGTTGAGAATATCCGCAGGAATATGCCCGATTCCTTCGGCGTGCAGGAATGCGATGAGGGCTGGTACAAGGCTCTTATCGAGGCGCTGCCCGAATATGCTCATGTAGGCGTCGGCAGGAACGGCGACGGCGGCGAGGCAAGCCCCGTATTCTATAAGAAGGACAAATTCGACCTTGTGGATTCTGGCACATTTTGGCTCTCCGACACCCCCGACGAGGTGTCAAAGGGCTGGGATTCCTATTGCAACAGGGTCTGCTCCTACGCTATACTTAAAGATAAGAAAACAGGCTTCACCTACGCCCATTTCAACGCTCACTTTGACCACCTCGGCATCGTTGCGAGGAACGAATCCGTCGCCCTCGTTTCATCGAGGATAGCGAAGCTCTGCCCCGACATCCCCGCGCTGCTCACGGGCGACCTCAACGACAGCGAAGGCTCGGGAATGTATCAGAAGATACTTGAGTCGGGCATGAACGACTCAAAATACCTTGCAAAATACATGGTAAGCAGCGGCACATATCACGGCTACTCGTCTCTCGTTGAGCTGACGAGACCCAAGGCGATAGATTTCGTCTTTGTCAATGATTTTGTGTCCTCGGTCGAGAGCTACACCATCGACAAGACTCAGTATGACGGTATGTACGCCTCCGACCATCACCCCGTTGTAGTCGAAATGACTCTCTTTAATAAATAAGAAAGTAGGTATATTTATGTTCAGAATAATGTCATTCAACGTCCTTTGCTATGGCAGGGAGCCGCACTTTTGGACCCTCAGAGCGCCGCTCGTCTGCCGCCTTATAAGAGAGACCCTGCCCGATTCCTTCGGCGTGCAGGAGGCTCATATCGACTGGATAAACGCCCTCACCGAGGGGCTGCCCGAATACGACTATGTCGGCGTCGGCAGAAACGACGGCAAAGAGGACGGCGAATTTGCCGCGGTATTCTATCTCAAGGATAAGTTCACCGCCTCGGACAGCGGCAGCTTCTGGCTCTCCGAGACCCCCGACAAGCCGTCGCTCGGCTGGGACGGCGCCTGCATCAGGATAGCCACCTATGTGCGCCTGACGGAGAAGGCGACGGGCAGGGAATATGTCCACTTCAACACTCACCTTGACCATGTGGGCAGGAAGGCTCAGGTCAACGGCGCAAAAATGATAAGCAAGAAAGCCGCCGACTTCGGCGGGCTGCCCGTGGTCTGCACCGGCGACTTCAACGTGGAGCAAGGCTCGGACTGCTACATGACGATGATAAGCGGCAACATGGGCGACGCCCGCACCATGGCGCCGGACAGCGACCGCTGCTACACCTTCCACTACTTCGAGCCGGATAAATATCACACGACGATAGACTTTATCTTCGTTGATAAGGCCACGGTGAAGCCCGTCAAATTCCGAGTGCTCAATAAGACCTTCGGCAGCGAGTATTACTCCGACCACTACGCGATTTATGCGGATGTTGAATTGAAATAAAGACCATCGGGCTTCGATACTCTCGAAGCCCGATTTTTTACGCCTTGTTTTTATCCTTTATCTTCTTGATTGCGCCTTTCTCGAGGCGTGAGACCTGCGCCTGCGAGATACCTATCTCCCCCGCGACCTCCATTTGGGTCTTGCCCTGCATGAAGCGCAGGAAAAGTATCTTCTTCTCCCTCGGATTCAGCTCCTCTATCGCCTGGCGCAGCAATATCTCGTCAAGCCAGCTCTCCTCACTCTCCCTGTCACCTATCTGATCCATCACATATATGGTGTCGCCGCCGTCGGAATAGACCGGCTCGTTGAGCGAGAGCGGCTCCACAATGGCGTCGAGCGCTATCACGACCTCCTCACGGTCAATGCCCAGTTCCTTGGCTATCTCCTCGGGGGTCGGGTCGCGCTCAAGCTCGTTCATCAGCCTCTCCCTGACCTGCATGGCATGGTAAGCGGTATCCCTGAGCGAGCGGCTGACCCTGACAGGGTTATTGTCGCGCAGATGCCGCCTGACCTCGCCGATTATCATCGGGCAGGCATAGGTGCTGAATCGCACGTCAAGCCCGATATCAAAATTGTCTATCGCCTTTATCAGCCCTATGCAACCGACCTGAAAGAGGTCGTCGGGGTTCTCTCCCCTGTTTGCGAACCGCTGGATAACGCTCAGCACGAGCCTCAGATTGCCGATGACAAGCTCCTCACGCGCCTTTTTATCCCCCGCCCTGGCCTTTTTGAGCAGCTCCATCTTCTCGCTCTCCTTGAGCACCTTGAGCTTCGCCGTGTTAACTCCGCAGATCTCGACCTTATTGAATTGCAAATCATCACCCCGCTGTAATTGATTCAATATCAGTATTGCCTCTTTTACACGGGGTTATAACGCGGATTTCGGCCTTGAAATATAAATAACTTGACTTGACGGCGCAAAACTGTTATAACTTATTTGGAAATATTTTATCTTTTTTGAAGGAGAAAGGCGAATGAAAAAATATCTTGTCCTCAACGCCGACGATTTCGGCATGTGCAAATCCGCAAACGAAGCCGTATTTGAGCTGTTTAAGTCCGGCGACCTGCTCTCGGCAACAATTATGATGCCCTGCCCCGCCGCCGAGGAGGCCGTGCAGTTCTCCATTGACAACCCGCAGTATGCGATAGGCATCCACACCACCCTCACCAGCGAATGGAAGAAATACCGCTGGAAGCCGCTGACCGACGGCAAGAGCCTGATCGACCCCGAGGGCTATATGTGGCCCGAGAGCGACGAGGTGGAGAAGCACACAAAATATAAAGAAGTTGAGGCCGAGGTCAGGGCGCAGATAGACAAGGCGCTCGCAATGGGCATGAAGCCCTCCCACGTCGACAATCACATGGGCTCGCTTTACGGCAATCAGACGGGGCGCTTCTCATTTCTCAAGATGGCGCTGCGTATCTGCGGCGATTACGGCTACGGCTACAGAATGTATACCTCAGCGGATAAGCGCGTCTGCCCCAAGGGCACACCCTACTTCCTGCTGAAGG
>FR888217.1:82346-95006 GCA_000431775.1 Clostridium sp. CAG:413
CCACACTCCTCTCAAGGCTCTGGGGCAAGAGATACGGCGTGCCGATGCCCGACTACCTGCTCTTCCCCGACTGGAGCGTACCCGGCATGAGAGACAGCTACGAGGCGTATAAAAAGCACATCCTCAGCATTTGGGGCAACCTGCCCGAGGGCATAACCGAGACCTTCGTCCACCCCGCTGTCGAGAGCGACGAGCTCAAAGGCATCACGAACGCATGGCAGTGCAGGGTCTGGGAATATCAGCTGCTCAAGGACCCCGAGATGCACCAATACCTCAAGGATCACGGCGTAGAGCTTATAAGCTACCGTGAGCTTGTCAAAATGAAGGCTAAAAAATGAAAAGAATAATTGCATCCGTGCTCGCGGCCGCTCTGCTGCTCCTGCCGCTCTGCTCCTGCTCAAGTGTGCAGCATATCGAAGACACCAATGGCGCCGAGGACACCTCACTCTGCATTCTGACCGAGGAGGAGCTGGTCTCACCGCACCCGAAATGTCTTACCCAAGGCTCATCGATCAGCCACTATAAAAACATGGTCTATTTTCTCCCGCTTAAAATGTCCGGCGTAAAGACGCTGGATAAATTCACGGTGAAAGCCGGCGAAACCTATGAATTCACAGGCGCTGTCACCGTCAACAGCGGCAATGTGCGCATCTATGTTATCTGCGACGGCAAAATAGTCCTTGATATCCCGACGGGCTTATTCAACAGTCTCCCCCTCAGCGGGGTCGAAGGCAAATGCGAGCTTCGCGCGGCGGCGGAGAGCGCAAAATTCTCATTAGACATTTCAATCTATCCGGGTTAAAAGCAAAAGCGGTCGCTTCTCGGCGGCCGCTGATTTTTATCGTAATTTATCCCTTTGAGTTTTGTTTCACAAGGTACTATAATTCTAAAGGCTGCGGGCGTTAAGCTCGCAGCCTTGATTTTTTGCAGTTTTCAGAATTTGAAGAGGTTAAGCCCTGTCTCGGGGTCACGGAAGCGGTCGACTTCGCCGTCTATAACGGTGATTATCATCTCGCAGGTGGCGCTTATCACCGCCCTGTTGAGGTGGCCGCCGAATACCTCGCCCCGCTCGTTGCCCGCACTCATATGCAGGTGGCTGTAGTATTCGCCGTTCATCGTATTCACCGTGCCCGTGAGCGAAACTATCTCAAAGCTGCCGCTGAATTCATTCGCCTTGTATTGCTGCGTTTCAACATTATAAACGCCGACGGTGAAGCTGTCCGTCGCGCCGAGCGCCTGCACGCCCGCGAGCTTTATATCCTCCGCAAGGGCGATCGCTTTAAGGCGGTCAAGTATCTCCTCGCCCCTGTCGAGCCTTGCGACTATCGTATTGCCGAATCTGTTGTATTCCATAAATATCTCCTCCAACGTGCTTTTTTGCTCAAAGGGACGAGCGTCGGTCTCATTTTCCTCTCTCAAACCGGCGCAGGGCGAAATCCGCCACCGCCGGCGCTAACTCCTTTATACTCCAATCTGTAGTGTTGACGGTCAGGTCGTAGCCCTTGGCGTCGCCCCACACCGAGCCGGATATGACCGCCCTTGTCTGCGAGCGCTGCCTGTCTATCTGCTTTATCTTGCGGCGCATCTCCTTGGCGGTGATGTGCTCGTCCGCAGGCGCTCTCTCCATGCAGCGGTCTATTTTCGCCTGCATATCGGCGCAGACAAAGATGTTGAACGGGTCGTAATCCTCAAGGATAACGTCGGCGTTGCGCCCGACTATCACGAAATCCTTGCCGAGCTGCGCTATCTGCTCAATGACCTTCCTCTGCTCGAGCAGAAGCTCTATCCGCCCCGACTGAATATAGGCTGCGGAGGCGATCGTGCTGCGATAGGTCACGGGGAACTGCTGCCAGCCGTGGTCGCCCAGCTCATGCTCGACATATCTCGGGTCGAGGCCGCTTTGCTTTGCGACCGCAGTGATTATCTCGCTGTCATAGTAATCAAAGCCCAAAATGTCCGCAATGCGCTTGCCGAGCTCACGACCGCCGCTGCCGAATTCACGGCTGATGGTTATTATTCTCATAATCGTCCTCCTTTTTTATTTAATACTTTTATTATTTTAATCCTATCATTTTAAGCATATAACCGATAAAGAATGAGAAATACAGCGAAACCCTGCCGAGAATGCGATTGACATTCGCCATCACGTTCTGCGGCGCGCTCTGAGAGGCTCCGTAGCCCTCGATGGAGCCGTTATTGTCATTCACGCCGTCGCTGTCAAAGGCGAATTCATAGAGTATCGGTGAAATGAGGGCAACTATAAAATACTTGCCAGGCGTAACCGCGCCGAAAACCTTGGCGGTCAAGCGTGAAAGATCGCCCGATATCGAGTCGATGCCTATCTTTGAGAGCAGGTCGTTCGCCGACTTGAGAAGCACCTCGTCGTTGACGGTCGAAGGCACGTCCTTCAGTATCAGCGCCACGGTTCTGAGCAATATCGTGACCTCCGGACTGTCAAGGGTCTTTGATTCCTCGCCCGCATAGTGGGCAGCGACAAGATCGGTCGCAAGATCCCAGCCGTTTATATAATCGCTGTGGGGTATCTCGATATTATACTCGGCGGCAAGCTGCTGAACGCTGCCCTCGCCGTAAAGCGGCATTTCAAGTATATCTGTCATGCGCGTAACGGCGGTTTTGACGAGGTCATAATAGAAATCATCCTCGCTGATGCCCATCTTCTCCATAGTGAGCGAGAGGGCAAGCCTATACTGCACGCCCGCCTTGAGGAAGCCGAGCGCATATGAGCTTAAGTCCTCATTCATAAGCGCAAGCTGCCGCTCGGAGTAGCCCTTGACCGCGGCGGAAAGAGCTGCCGTATCAATTGATCTGACCGTCTCGGCGGCGTAGCTTATCCTTTCATCGGTGAAGTCAATAATTCTATATTGAAGCGGGTACATGGTGAGCGAAGTGGTGGCAAAGTCATAAATTTTATTGCCAAGCGCACTTGTGTAGACGGTCGCGTCACTGCAATGCTCGTGACCCGACAGCACCACTCTGATGCCCCAGTCGGCGAAGAGCTCCGCTGTTGTATTATGGAAGCGGACTATGAAATTCTTGCTGAATATTCTCTGAAGCGGCATATGATCGAGCAGGTTGTGGTGCATCATAAGTATAGGATATCTGCCGTCAGCCTTTGCAGCCTTTGCCTGAGCGTGTACCCATTCGAGCTTCTCGGCGCTCATGCCGTCCGCAGTGGAGGCGTCCGGGTCGCAGGAGTCGAGAGCGATGAGCCTGTATTTGCTGCCGAGATCGGCGGCGTATGAGCAGTCGCTGCGAGGCTCTGTTATCGCTTTATCATAGCCGAATTCGGCATATATGCGTTTGAAATCCTCAAGGCTCGTGCCCCAATTGCCGGCGTCATGGTTGCCGTTGATGACAAATACATCCTTGCCCGTCGCCTGCTCGAATGCACGCAATTTAGCCGCTACGGTCTCGTGATCCTCTATATATTTCTTGCCCGAATCGGCAAGGTCGCCCGAGATGAGAACATAATCGCAGCTCTCGTCGGCGGCGCACTGAGCGAGAAACGAGTCAATGATGAAGCCGCTCTCGGTCTCCATGGCGGCACGTCTGTTGGCATACCAATATATCTCGTCGTCAATATTGCCCTCCAGCTCCTCCCCGGTGTGCAGATAGTGGAGGTCGGAGGCAACGGCTATCCTGAGCCCGTCATCCGAGGCAAGGGCCGTTAAGCCCGCGGCTGCGGAGGCTGTGATGATAAGTACGCTGAGCAAAACGGAAATAGCCTTTTTCATTTTGAAGCTCCTTTGCCTTTCTTTATTACTGCTGCACCGCGTTCGAGCGGATAAGTCACATATGTCTGCGGGCATATCGGGCGAAGCCTCTCGGCGCATCTCGCTGCCGCGGCTTCATCCTCAAACAGGGCGAATACGCTCGGGCCGCTGCCGCTCATCTGAGCAAGAGCTGCGCCCTCCTCACGCATTATTCGCTTTATCTCGACCCTCTCGACCACCTCGACCACCTGCTCAAAGACATTGCCGGCGTATCTGCAAATACCGCCGAAATCACCCCTTTCACAGGCGTCAAGCATCCTCATGCTGTCGGGGTGATAGAGATAGACGCTGTCCGCCGCAGAGTAGGCCTCGGCGGTGGAAACGCCCTTGACGGGCTTCGATATGACTATGCTGCATTGCTTGAGCGGCTTGAGATAAGAGAGCACGCCGCCCGTATTCTGTGACAGGCAGGTGCCGCCGACAATGCAAAACGGCACGTCGCTGCCGACCCTGAGGCCGATCTCACACAGTTCACGCTCGCTGAGAGGCAAGCCGTAAAGCTCATTTAAGCCGACTAGAGTTGCCGCAGCGTCGGCGCTGCCGCCCGCAAGCCCCGCTTCAAACGGGATTCGCTTATCAATATGCAGCCTGACGCCGCCTTTAATACCAGTCGCCTCAAAGAAAGCCTTGGCGGCCTTATACGCGATATTTTTCTCCCCGCAGGGCAGCTTCGGCTCGGAGCAGCTGAGCTCTATGCCGCTCTCGGCGGCTTCAACGGTGACGGTGTCCGCAAGGCCGACTGCCTGCATTATCATAAAAAGGCTGTGGTAGCCGTTGTCGAGCCTGCCGACGATATCGAGAAAGAGATTTATTTTTGCCGGCGCATTTACGGTCAGCTTCATTTCTTCTCTCCTTTCATTCTATGGGCACAAGCGTGGGGGTGCGGTTCTGATAAAGCGCTATTTTATCGAAGCCGCATCTCAGAGCCAACTCATAGCCCTGCTCAATGCCCGCGCCGAGGTGCTCGGCGAAGTGAGCGTCCGAGCCGACGGTTATCATCTCGCCGCCGAGCTGCTTATAGCGCCTGACTATGCTCTCGTCGGGCGAGGTGACGCCTATGGGCTGGCGCAGACCCGCAGTGTTTATCTCGAGCGATTTGCCGCTCCTAATGAGCGTGACAAGAATTTCGTCGATTATCTCGGAATACCTCGTCATATCCACGGGCTTGCCGTAGTTGCCGACGATGTAGCGCAGGGGATAAGTCAGATGAGCAAGGGTGTCAAAGCCGCCCCACTGAGCGAGCTTCAGCTCCCAGTTGAAATAATCATCAAGAAGCGCATAATAATCAATGCTCTCGTCGCTGAAATCCATATAATAGAAATCCTGCACATTCGGCAGATTATGGATAGAGCCGATGACGATATCGTAATTCATCGTGCTGAGCAGTTTCTCTGTCACGGGCAGGTCATAAACAGCCTGACCCAGCTCGGCGCCGTTGCAGATTATCAGCTTGCCGCTGAACGCCGACTTTGCCTTGGCGACCTCAAAATAAGCCTGAATAGCGGTGCGGTCAAAATTGTCACGGTAAAAAGCGTCCATCTCAAGATGATCGGTGAACGCCAGCGCCCTTATGCCCTTCATGCAAGCCGTCTCGCAAAGGAACATGGTCGAATGATGACCGTCAAACGAATTATCCGTATGGGTATGTAAATCTATAATATTCTTAAACGACATATATGAACCTCCGATGTCTCGGCGCATTATTGTACCACGTTAATGATAACACATTTCCATTTAAAAGGATAGATTAATTTGAAAAAATATTGAGTATTCGGCTCAAATATGATAAAATATTAAAAAAATCAAAGGTGTTTTAATATGAAGATATTAGTTACGGGCGCGGGCGGTCAGCTCGGCTCGGATGTGATGCTGCGCCTCGGCAGGCTCGGCATTGAAGCCGTCGGAGCGGACGCTTCGGCGCTCGATATAACCGACAGAGCCGCCGTCAACGCTTTTTTTGACCGTGAGAGACCGGACGGCGTTATCCACTGCGCCGCATACACGAACGTCGATCTTGCGGAGACGGAGCGCGAGAAATGCCGCAGCGTGAATGTCGGCGGCACGGCGAATATCGCCGCCGCCTGCGCCGAATACGGCTCAAAGCTGCTCTACACGAGCACGGACTACGTCTTTGACGGCAAGGGAGAAGCCCCGTTTGAGGTCGACAGCCCCAAAGCCCCGTGCAATTTTTATGGCGAAACCAAGCTCGGCGGTGAGGAAGCGGTGCTCGCCCTCTGCCCGAGGCATTTCATAGTACGCATCTCATGGGTGTTCGGCAAAAACGGCAAAAACTTTGTCAAGACAATGCTGCGCCTTGCAAAGAGCAGGGATGAGATACGGGTCGTCGACGACCAGATAGGCTCGCCGACCTACACGCCCGACCTTGCCGCGCTGCTGTGCGACATGATATCAGGCGACAAATTCGGCGTTTATCACGCCACGAATGAGGATTACTGCTCCTGGGCGGAATTCGCCGCAGCCGTCATGGAATTATCCGGCTCGGGCGCAAAAATAACGCCCATACCCTCCTCGGAATACCCCTCCCCCGCCGCAAGACCCGCAAATTCGCGCCTGTCAAAAAAGTCGCTTGACGGCGCTGGCTTCGACCGCCTGCCGCCGTGGCGCGACGCATTGGCAAGATTTTTATCAGACATTGATATTGCCGCTTTATAAATTCGACGGCTTTTTGCTTGTATTTGCGCGGCAAAAGTGATATAATGCTTTTTATATTAACCTTTACCTAAGTTTGGAGAGCCTTTAATGGATAACAATAACAAGCCAAATCCCGATAAAAAAGTCGGTGCAGGCGACTCCCGCAGCGCATTCGACGAAATAATGGACGGCTTTTACGACCTGAGCGCTCTTTATTCACCTCATCAGCCGAAGCAGGAGGCACCGAAGCCCAAAGCGGAGCCGCCGAAGCCCACCGCACAATCGCCTAAGGATAAGGAGGCGCAGCGGCGCGAAAAGGCCGAGCTGCGCCGAAAGCTCGAAATGCAGGCGATAAAAGAGGATATCGAGCGGCGGTATTCGCAGCAGCTTGAGGCGGCTCAGAGCAACACCGAGTCGACGGACGGCGGCGAAAAGCGCACGCACGAGCCGGTCACCATGTCGTTTGAGAACGAGCGTGAGACCGTGCGCGAGGAGCTGAGCAGGATCGACGAGATGATCAACAGCGAGACCGTCGCCGAGCCTGTAGTGCCGCCCGAGGACGAGCCCGTGCGCGCCGCTCATTCGGATGATGAAGAGCAGGAGGAGCAGCCCGAGCGCAAGAGCAGACCGCACGGCAGCCTCTATGAGATGATAAGCGAGCTTGGCGATTTCGTGCTCACAAGGGTCGGCTTCGCCCTCACCCTGATATTCAAGGTCATCAAATACCCGTTTGCAAAGTTTGCTAAATTCTTTAACCGCGTGACCGAGAGCACAAAGCTGAGGATACGCAAATACATGGCGGCGACCCTCGACGAGACGGCATTTTTCCGCAGTGAAATACGCTCGGCGGGCAAATCCATCCGTAAGGCGTTCCGCCACCCGCTGTCGCTCCCCTCGGTGCTCGTCCACTACATCCGCAAGGCGATACTCAGGCACAGGGAGCTGCTCCGCACGGCGGCGAATATCGCCCTCCCCGCTGCGGCGCTTGTGATATTCGTGCTCACAATAAACTATTGGAACAGCGTAACTTTTGCGCTCGAGGTCATATATAACGGCCAGGGGATCGGCTATATCAGCGACGAATCCGTCTATATCGAGGCCACAGACCTCGTTAAGGAGCGTCTGAGCAGCGATAAAGGGCTGCTGACAGACAAGGTCAATGTTGAAGCCACGGTCGCCGCGGCCTCAAACCTCGACGCCCGCTATTCGCTAGCCCTCGTCTCGCTTGAGGAGCTGAACGACGCACAGGCGATATCCGATAAGATGATAGAGAATTCCGTCGACAATCTCACCCACGCCTGCGGCGTTTATGTGGACGGCAGTTTCATCTGCGCCGTCAAAAACGAGGCGGACGCAAAGACGGTGTTCTACGACATCCTCTCACCCTATGAGGCGGACGCAAAGGCAAACGATTACGTCGTCGGCTTTGCCGAGAGCATAGACTATGTGCAGGGGCTCTATCGTGACGACAAGAGCATAATGTGGGACGCCGCAAAGCTCGAGCAGACGATGAAGAGCGACAAGATAACCAGCACCGCCTACACGGCCTCAGAGGGCGACACGATAGACAGCATCGCCGAGAAATTCGGCACCACCGAGGAGCTGCTCAAGAATGCAAACCCCGACTATGATTTCGGCAATATTGCGGACGGCGACAGCATCACCGTCACGACAGTCTCAAAATATGTCAGGGTCAAGAAGACCGTCACCTCATCAAGCGTGAGAGATATTGAATTCGACACCGTCAAGCAGCGTGACGCCACCAAATACAGCGGCTACCGCAAGGTGCTGCAGGCGGGCGTTAACGGCAGCGAGAGAGTCACAAAGACCGATATATATATCGACGGCGTGCTCTACGACACCGATTATTCCTATGAAACCATCAACGAGCCTGTCGACGAGATAATAGCCGTCGGCACCAAGACCTCCTACGGAGGAGTTTATATCGGCTCGGCCTCCGCAAAGGGCTTCCTTTGGCCCGCCCCGAGCTGTCACTATGTCAGCTCGCCTTATGGCTGGAGAAGCAGCGGCTGGCACAACGGCATGGATCTCACAAGGGGCGGCGGCGGAGCGCTCGGCACCCCGGTCATCGCCTCAAGAAGCGGCCGCGTTGAAGTCGTGCAGCGCAGCAACTCCGGCTACGGCAACATGGTATTGATAAACCACGGCGACGGCTACAAGACCCGCTACGGCCACATGGTCAGCGGCTCGATAACGGTATCGGTCGGCGAATATGTCGAGGCAGGTCAGACCATAGGCAAGGTCGGCTCGACGGGCAACTCGACAGGCCCGCATCTCCACTTCGAGGTTATCTATAACGGCGAGACCCAGAACCCCAAGAATTATATATCCTAAGCAAAAACTCAGCCGAGCTGCTGCAATTAAGCAACAGCCCGGCTGTTTGATTATCTTATTTTATTTCTCAAACCATGACGATATCGTGTCATAGAGGCATTCGACGCTGCGGTGCAGGGAAGTCCGCCTCAATGCGCTGTAGAAGAAGTCGGGCAAGACCTTTTCGAGCCTGCCCATGAAGTCCTTCTTCACAAGCGCGCTGCCTTTACCATGCGCTTCGCCGTTCATCACGGTGATATCGAGCTGTGCGGAGCAGAGCGGATTGATGCTGCCTATCTTCACATAGTTCACGGTGATTTGGGCGTATTTCGCCGACTCCTGCGGGATATCGCCCTCAAAGGGGATCTCCACGCTCTCGCCCGGGGCTATCGGTGCCGAGGTGATCGCGCTGAATTTAAGCTCCACGCCGTCGGCGACGACCGAAAGCACCTTGATATAATTATTTGTGCTCAGATTCTCGACCACGAGCGCTTTATCGCCGCCCGTGAGATATGCGCCGCCGCTCGAGTCAAACGAGAGCCGCATGGTGCGGTAGCTGTTGTTTGAAGAGGCAAACTGCGGATAAGCGGGGTCGGAATAGACATCCTTGATGTCATCCGTCAGCAGCAACTTCGTCACGAGCGAACGGGTGTATTCCTCATAGAAATATTGCCCGTGATAGTGCCCCTCGACAAACCATGTATTCTCCGGCAGATAAGCTGTCGAGGCGTCCATCTCCATGGAGGGAGAGACGTGATAGTGCTCGGGATCATTGCAGGCGGTGCACGCGCCGGTGTAGCCGTCGGGGAAGCGCTCGCCGAGCGGTGCGGTCAACGCGCCGCTCACGCCGCTTGCGGGCAGCACCACGTCGCCGTTGATGTCGCCGCCGAGGGCAAGCTGGCTGCCCGTGCCGCAGATTATCGAGACCTGCGTGCCCCTCGCCCTGCACTCGGCAAAGGTTTCGGAGAGCTTCGGCATTATTTCGTTATGGACTATATCGGTTTTTGCGATAAGCTCTTTATTCTCAACGGGGTCAAGGTATTCGTTTTTGAGGCTCTCATATGTCGCCTGCGAGCAGAGCGACCAAATGCTGCCCCAATTGCCGACCACATCCGTGAGCTTTGAGCACATCCCGTTTGTGAAGCCGTCAAGCCACTCAACGCGGTTTGCGTCAAAGATGCGGGAGAGATTCGCCGAGCCTGCAAGCGCCGTCTCCATAAAGGATATCAGCGATTTATTCGCAAGCTCCGCGCTGCCGGTGAATATCCTCTCGGGGATATTTGTGCCGCCGAGGGCTGGCACGCTGAGCACCGCTCTGTCAACGTCGCATTCGTCGCCGTAGAGGGTCAGATAGGTCGAGACTATAAGGCCGCCGTAGCTAAGGGCAAAGAGCTTGACCTGCTCCGCACCCGTGTATTCCTTGACGGATTTGATGAATTCGCGCAGCTCGCCCGCAAGGGTAACGGCGTCAAGCCTTGAATCATACTGATAGCAAAACAGCCTTGAGGGATTCATCTGCCCCGCCATGTATTCGCAAAAGTTGCGCTCATAGAGATATTCCTCGGCGTTTTGCAGCATATAGCCGACATTGTTGAGCTCCGGGTCGTCGGGGTAGTGCCCGACGGGGTAAACGGAGGAGCCGTCGGGGGCGCACTTGAGCTTGCCGAGTATCTGCGCCGCTCCGTCGCCGACCGTTTCGCCGAATTCCTCCACCCTGCCGGCAAGAGCGCCCGCAAGCGAGGATATGAAGTTTGAGAAATCGTCGCCGATGCGGTCAAATATCGCACCCGCGTCAGGCCCCCATATCTTTTGCTGCTCTTCGGTGCCGAAATCGGTGAAGAGCTGGGAGCACATGAAGCCCGATATCAATATAACGGGCGTATCCGGCTCGGCGGCATGGGCGGTAACGCAGCCGCCTATGAGCAGAGCCATGCATAATATGATACTTAATACTTTTTTCATTATTTTTCTCCGTGTCCGAATGTTTCCTTATACATTTTATCATAGCGTAATGCACAATTCAATGAAAAATTTATTAAAAGTAAGTTAAATTGCCGTTTCGGCTTGCAATCAGCGGCAAAAATGGTATTATTAATCATAAGCTAAAACAATTCTTTGGAGAATGACCGCGATGAACAAAATTTTTAATTCAATCCCCCTGCCCACTCGCGCGCCCGACGGCGAATATGACTGCGGCAGAGGCTCATATATGCTGCTGTGGGGCGATTCGTCGCCCGATGAATTCGAGCGGCTGTGCGGCGATATCACGGCGAGCGGCTTCAGGCTCTTTGACCGCACGGATATAGAGGGCAGCCTTCACTGCACCTTTGCGGGCAAGCCCGTGCTGCACGCATGGTATTGCCCTTGTGAGCGGGCGCTGCGCCTGACCGCCGACCCCTACACCGCCCTCTATAACACCGCACCCGAGCGCTGTGAGAGGAAGTACAGCAATACCCTATGGCAGTTTGAGGTCGATCATTCTCTGATAGACTGCGGTATGTGCTACATAGTCCGCTGCTGCGACGGCAGCTTCTTTGTCATTGACAGCGCCCATATGTACTCGGTCAACGACGATATCAGGATCATCGAATTTCTGCGTAAGTTGAACGGCGGAGCGAAGCCCACGGTGGCGGGCTGGTTCTTCTCCCACGGGCATGAGGATCACGTCGCCAAATTCAGCGATATCGTTGAATTCCACTCGGGCGAGGTCGATATCGAGACGGTGTATTATAACTTCCCGTCCTACGGCCACCCCGACAACGAGGAGTGGGGCGAATGCGGCAAGCAGGTGATGCACCGCTTTGAGCGCGAGCTTGACGAGCACCCGGAAATAAAGAAGGTGCGCCTTCACACTGGTCAGCGCTTCTTTGTGCGCGACCTTGAATTCAGCGTGCTATGCACCCATGAGGATATTTACCCGAACCCGCTCAGCAACTTCAACGACTCCTCGACCGCTATCATGATGACCGCCGGCGGCTGCAAGGTGCTCTTCCCCGGCGACTGCGCCGCCGAAAGCGACAAGGTGTTCCTGCGCCGCTATCACGACGCGCTCAAATGCAGCGTGGTGCAGGTGTCGCATCACGGTCACTCGGGCACCTCGAGCGAATTCTACCGCCGTGCGGGCGCGGAATGCGTTCTCTTCCCGATAACGGAGATAAAATTTGCCGAGGAATGGGATAAGCAGGAGCCGAACCGAGTTGCGGTCGATATTGCCAAGGAATACCACATCGCCTCAAACGGCACGGTTGAGATACCCCTGCCCTACTCCTTCGGCGGCACAAAGCGGCTGCCTGACGAGACCTTTGAGGATTTTGACGGCATATTTGCCCTTTGGTGCTACGAATACACCGACGAATACAAAGAAAAGCTCCGCCGAGAGTTCCTCGAACGGAGCAAAGGATAAGCAAAACGGCTGTGAACGCGTACAGCCGTTATTTTTATTTTGCCGTGACAGCTGCGGAGGCATTGCCAGCAGCGTCGTAAGCGGTTATCGTGTATTCGTCGCCGACCGAGCCGCCGATATCGGCGTAAACAAGCTCGGGCGATGAATAGCAGGTCTCGATTCGGGTCAGGAATTTGCCGTTTTTCTCGATTCGGTAGTACGCTATGCCGAAGTTATCGCTTGCGGCGTCCCAATCGAGGCTCACCCCGCCGTCAACAGCCGACTTGCGGAATCCGCCCATAACGGGAGCCTCACCCTCAAGCACATAGCCGTTCTTAACATAGTCGAGGTATGTCTCGATATATGCGGGGCTGACAAGCTCGGGGCTGTAGTAGTGATTATATGAGAACGTGATGATATTCTCGGCGTATTTCGCCGCCGTTTTCATCTGGCGGGTGAAGCGGTCGAGGGTCGCGGGCACGGCCTCGGCATTCTCGG
>FR888217.1:95020-120412 GCA_000431775.1 Clostridium sp. CAG:413
GCATTCTCGGTCGCAGGTCTTGTCAGTATCCCGTCTGTCGCCGTATCGGCAAAGGCAAGCGTGAAATTCTCGCAATTCGCCCAAAGCCTGATATCTGCGTCGGCTGTTTTGACCGCCTCTGAATACAGCTTCCAGGTCATTTCAAGGTCTTTTTCCCTTATCCAGAGCGCCCCAACGGCGTCCTGCGGGGCGAAGATATCGCCGTCGCGGAGGTTTATCGTGTTGAGCATCCTGACGAGATTCGAGAGGGTCACGACAGGCCCCGCGGCAAGGTAACGGGCGTAAAACGGGCTGAGCAGCAGCGGCAGCGAGGGATTGAGCGCGTCAATGCGGGCGATTATTTCATTCAGCCCGCGGCACATGCCGCCGATATTGACCTGGCAGGTCAGGATATTATTGAATTCGGGCGTGAAATACCAGCCGTAGAAATTCTCAGAATAGCGTGAGTAATACTTGCCGTATATCTCCTCTGCCATATCCGCAGCGACGGCGCACATCTCGGCATACTGCCCCGTCATTGCGCCCTCGGTCCAAAAATCGTCAAACATCGCAAGCCCGACGAATACTTTGATATCCGTGCCCTTGCAGTTACGCAGCGCGGCCTCGATAACGTCGGGGGCTTTTGCAGCGTCCTCAAACACGGCAAGGTCGGTGTCGTAATATACCGTCCAGCCGCCGCCCGAGGATTTATACGCCTTATTCGCAACGTCCTGCAAAATCAGATATTTGACGCCAGCCTGCCGCATATTGTCTATCTCTGTCTGCCAGCGGGCATCGTCCCACGAGCTGCTCATCCACGACTGCAAAAACGTGCCGCTGAATTCGGGGCTGCATTTCTGCTGCGGCTTGTCCGAGCCTATAGGCATGAGCGAGATTATGAACGCCATAACGGCGGAGACTATTTTGGGGATCAGCTTAAACATAAAAAGTCCTCATTGCAGATCTTTTTCTCGACTTCGCGGATGACCTCGGCGCTGCTTGCGGCTATCTCCTTGAGAGCGCCCGCCTCAAACGGCGGCTTCAGCCCCGCACCCTCGACCAGCTCGCCGAACGAAACGCTGCCCGTCGCTCTGAGGAAGGTGAGGTATTTATCGAGCGCGTCGGCGAAATCAGCCCTTGAGAGGCCGAGGAAGCCGAGCGCAACGCACTGGGCAAGGCAGTAGTCAATATAGTAGAACGGGCTCTCGTAGATATGCATCTGATACTGCCAGCGGGTGCCCTTCTCAAGATAGGGTATGCCCTCAAAGGAGAGATATGGTCTGTATTTTTTCTCGAGCTTCAGGTATTCGGAATCCCTCTCGGCGGGGGTGAGGTCGGGATTCTCATAGACGATATGCTGGAATTCGTCGACTATCGTGCCGTAGGGAATGAACGAAAAGGCGTCCACAATGTGCTTGTATCTGTATTTATCCGCCTTGTCGCCGAAGAATTTATCCATCCATTTGTGGCAGAGGAACTCCATGCTCATCGAGTGGCATTCGTGGGTCTCCATGCCGACGGGGTAATCCGGCTCGCTGCATTTGAACATGATATCCGCCGCCAGAGCATGACCGAATTCGTGGGTTATAACGTCGATATCGCCGCTCGTGCCGTTGAAATTTGCAAGGATGAACGGCTGTTTATAGGCGGGGAAGGTGGTGCAGTAGCCGCCGCCCCACTTACCGTCGCGCGCCTCAACGTCAAACGCCTCGGCCGCCTGCATACGGCGCATGAATTCGCCTATGGACGGCTCCATCTCGTCATACATCTTCTGCGCCCTGCGGAATATCTCCGATTCGTCGATAACGGGCCTCGGCATCTCGCCGCTAACGCTCACCGCATCGTCATAATACATAATGCGGTCAAAGCCCATGCGCCGCCTGATATCCTCTTTCATCGCGGCGACGGCGGGCACGATATCCTGCTCCACGCTGCGGCGGAACTCGGCGACCATGGCGCTGTCGTAATCCACCCTGCCCATGCGGCAGTAGCCAAGCTCCACGAAATTATCAAAACCGAGCTTGCGGGCGACGGTCGTTCTTATCTTGACGAGCCTGTCGAATATGGAATCGAGCGTGTCGGAATTCTCGCCGAGAGTTTTGCCGATAGCCTCGGCGGCGCGCCTCCTCACCTCTCTGTCGTCATCCTCGAGCTTGCCTCTGAGCACGGAGAGGGGCATCTTTTCGCCGTCGAATTCAAATGCAAGCTCACCCATGAATTTGGAATACTCGGTGACAAGGGCGTTCTCAGCCTGCAAATCCTCGATAACGTCGTCGGAGAAGGTCTTTTGCGATATCTCAAACGCCTTGAAAACTCTGGGATTTATCAGCTTCTCCGCCTCGGCGCGCAGAGGCGACGAAAGCATTGCCCGCTCGTATTCATTCTGGATTTTGGCGAAGAGCGGCGCAGCGGAATCGTAATAATCCATCTCGGCGTTATAGAATTCATCCCTCGTGTTGAGCGTGAAGCGGCAGTTTGCGAGCGAGGACGCCGTCTCTATCTGCTCGCTCAGGGCGTTGAAATCATCCCTCGCCGCCTTTATCTCCTCGGCGGTGCGGGCGTTCTTTATCCTCTCGATTATCCCCTGCGCCGCCTGTTTCGCCTGCTCGACGGTGTAGCGCTCATAGGGTATTTCGCTGACTTTCATATTTATTCCTCCTGTGTGAAAAAGGCTGCGCCTGTTGACGCAGCCTTTTATAAGTTATGCAGTGGCGGCGACTTTATCCTCTTTGAAGTATTTATCGAGGAACGCCGTTACCTTGTTCCAATAAAGCTCGGTATCCTCAAATGCGCTGTTTGCATGGAACGCCTTGGGGACGGTGAGCATCTCTTTATCGGGGGCGGAGCAGGCCTCATAGAGCGGCTTCATCATGCTGTAGGGCACAAAGGTGTCGTTATCGCCGTGGACGAAGAAGGTCGGGGTCTTGGAGTGAGCCACGGCGTCTATCGGCGAGCAGCTCCTGAAATCAAAGTTCTTGCGAAGCTTTGAGACGGTATTCGCCGAATTCAGGAACGGGAAGAGCGGCAGGTGGAACATCGCCTTCATCTGAGAGGCGTATTCATCCCAGCAGTTGGTGTAGCCGCAGTCGGCAACGGCGGCGACAACATTCGACGGCAAATCCTCGCCCGTGACGAGCATGGTGGTGGCGCTGCCCATTGAAACGCCGTGCATAAGTATCTTTGCCTTGGGGTCAAGGCCGACAATATAATCTATCCAGTCAAGGATGATGAAGCGGTCATAATAGCCCATGGAGCAATGGCTTCTATTATCGGGGCCGTGACCGACCATATGAGGCATAACGACATTGAAGCCCATTGTGTGATATTTCCAAGCATAGTGAGCCATACCTCTGGGGCTTGAGGTATAGCCGTGGATGACTATCGCCCATTTGCCGGTTTCCTCATCGGCAAGGATGACCTTTGCCTTGGTGTCCTTGCCTATCCTCGAGGGTATAACGGTATCGGCAATGCCGAGGCTGTCAAACCACTTTAGGGAATCCTGGTAGACCTTGCAGTTATCATAGAATTCCTTTTCCTCCGGCTTGTCAAAAAGCCCGGTCTTGTTGATGGCGTCATTGACCTTGATATTGAGAACAGCTTCGTAGATAAGCTCGCCCATCACAAGGTAGCCAAGGCCTGCGCCCGCGGCGACGCCGACTGCTTTTTTGACCGCTTTTTTCATCACCATATCTCCTTTTCAATTTTATTCTCTTTATATTATATTACAAATAATATTTTACGCTTCGATCTTGTGGAATATCTTCTTGCCCTTCTTGATAACGACGGGCTTCTCCGCAAGAGCGGCCTTGGTGAAGCTCGTTGCGATATCCGTCACCTTAACGTCGTCCGCGGAGACGCCGCCCTGCTCCACAAGGCGCCTGCCCTCGCCTCTCGACTTGGTGATGCCCGCCTTGATGAGCACGGCAAGGATATCTATCGCGCCGTCGGTGAAGTCGTCGTCGGTGAGCTTGGTGGAGGGCATATTATCGAGGTCGCCCGCGCCGCTGAAGAGCGCCCTTGCGGCCGCCTGAGCCTTCTCGGCCTCCTCCTCGCCGTGGACGAGCTTTGTAAGCTCATATGCAAGAATCTCCTTGGCGGTGTTGAGCCGGCTGCCCTCCCATGAATCCATCTTATCTATCTCCTCAACTGGGATAAAGGTAAGCATACGGATGCACTTGAGCACGTCGCTGTCGGCGACATTGCGCCAATACTGATAGAACTCGTAGGGCGAGGTCTTGTTGGGGTCGAGCCATACGGCGTTGCCGGCGGTCTTGCCCATCTTCTTGCCCTGAGAATCGGTGAGCAGAGTGATGGTCATTGCGTGGGCGTCCTTGCCGAGCTTCTTTCTGATAAGCTCCGTGCCGCCGAGCATATTTGACCACTGATCGTCGCCGCCGAACTGCATATTGCAGTCGTAATTCTTAAACAGATAGTAGAAGTCGTAGCTCTGCATTATCATGTAGTTGAACTCAAAGAAGGAGAGACCCTTCTCCATCCTCTGCTTATAGCACTCGGCTCTGAGCATATTATTGACCGAGAAGCAGGTACCGACCTCGCGCAGCAGCTCGACATAGTTGAGGTCGAGCAGCCAATCGGCGTTGTTGACCATTTGAGCCTTGCCCTCGCCGAACTCGATGAAACGCTCCATCTGCTTCCTGAAGCAATCGGCGTTATGCTGGATATCCTCCCTTGTGAGCATCTTTCTCATATCGGTGCGGCCGCTGGGGTCGCCGATCATCGTAGTGCCGCCGCCGATAAGGGCGATGGGGGTGTTGCCCGCCATCTGGAGGCGCTTCATAAGGGTAAGAGCCATGAAATGACCCGCTGTGAGGCTGTCCGCCGTGCAGTCAAAGCCGATATAGAATTTCGCTTTGCCGCTGTTGATAAGCTCTCTGATCTCCGGTTCGTTTGTGACCTGTGCAATGAGTCCTCTTGCAACAAGCTCTTCATAAATCTGCATTTTCTTTTCTCCCTTTCGGTAATTTTCATGTCTGCGTGATAACGCAGCCGCCGTTTGACAGAGCGATCACAAAATAAAAAACCTCTGTCAACAATTTGACAGAGGGCGAATTATCGCGGTACCACCTCTATTTGAAGCCGCCTCACGGCAAGCCCCCTCAGCGGGTGAAGATCACCCTCACGCTTTAACGGGCGCTCCCGGCTGCGCTTACTCCCGGTTCGGCGCAGCGGCTCGGGGATGTATTTCACTCGCCGCCCGCTGCCCCCTCTCACCGACCGGAGGCTCTCTGAAGCGTGCTGCACGGTTACTTCTTCCCGTCAGTGCCATTATTTTGATTATACATTATTATTATCGCATTTGTCAAGTGGTTTGAGCGGTTTACCTCAGCTCTTTAAGCACTTCATATGCGTTTTTGGCGTCTGTCTTAAAGTCTATAACATCCGCTTCTATGGAGCATTGCTCAACGCCCGCCCTTTTAAGCGGCTCGATAAAGCTGCGCTGGTCGAATTCATCGGCAGCGGTGGGGTATATCCTCTTCTTGCCGAGCGCGGGGTCGGGCGCAGGGTTTGAGGTGTGGGCGTGGACGAGCCATCCGCCGAGCGAGGCGAGCGACTCAAGGCTCTCGCCCTGGGTATACATATGCGCCACATCCGCCAGCACCCTCACATAGGGCGAATCCACCGCGCGGGCTATCTCAACGCCGTCGGCAACGGTGTTTATGACATTGCACTCCTGCGGACGCAGCGGCTCTATAGCTATAACTATGCCGTATTTCTCGGAAAAGGGCACGACAAGATTTTTGAGAAAATCAACTATCTGCGCCCTTGCCTCGGGGACGCTCATCGGCTCATCGTCAACTATTCTTCTTGCCTGTGACGAGCCGAAAACGAGATATTTTATACCGAGATACGACGCTCNNNNTACACGGAGATCGGCCCCTCTCACAAAGAGCCTGCCGAGATACTCGGTTATGGCGGCGTCGTCACGCTCCCTGCCGATGACACGCATACCGATGAAGCAGTTCGCCGCCAGGATCGGCATACCGACCGCCTTCATCGCCTCAATATGCTCAATGGGCTTGTTGGCTATCTCCTGACAGTGTACCTCGACATAATCGTAGCCGAGCGACTTGGCATACCGCATATTTTCAACATTTGTTCCTATGCAAACTCCGAATTTCATCTCATATCCTCCGCTGCTTTTTGAGCATTGATGAGCATTTCCTTCGCCGTCTCTATCTGTAGGGCTGTCACGCTGCCGCCCGCCGTTATCCGCGCTATCTCCGCCGCCCTCTCGTCAAACGAGAGCGGGCTGACGCGGGTGAATGTGCCGCCGTCGCGGACGGTCTTCTCGATCTTCATGTGTCTGTCCGCCTGCGCCGCTATGCGGGCAAGGTGGGTGACGCAGATGACCTGCCGCCCCCTCGAGACCTGTGAGAGCTTCAGGGCGATCTTCTCCGCCGCCGAGCCGCTCACGCCCGTGTCAATCTCGTCGAATATCAGCGTGCCGACGTCGTCTTTATCCGAGAGCACATTTTTTATCGCAAGCATTATCCTCGACAGCTCGCCTCCCGAAGCGGTCTTGGCTATCGGCCGAGGCTCCTGCCCCGGGTTCGCGCTGATGAGGAATTCAACGGAATCCGCACCCTTTGAGGTCAGCGCCGTCGGCTTGCGGTCAACGACGAATCGCACCTTGGGCATATCGAGGAATTCCAGCTCCTCGGCAACTCTTTTTTCAAACTCCGCCGCCGCTTTCATGCGGCTCTCGGTCAATCGGGCGGAGAGAATTTTGATCTTATCCGACAGCGCATACAGCTCCTGCTCAAGCTCGGCTATCAGCTCGCCGGATATCTCTATCTCCGCTCGCTCCTTTTTAAGGCTCTCGAGCTTCGCAAGGATATCCTCCTCCCGCGCGCCGTATTTCATCGAGATACGGTAGAGGGCGTCAAGGCGCTCGTCTATCTGCGAGAGCCTCTCGGGGTTGTATTCAAAACCCTCGGCAAGGTCGCGCACCCCCGCGGCGCAGTCGGCAAGCTCATAGGCAAGCCCGCGCATAGTCTTGGCGGCTTCCTCCGCCTCCGGGTAGAATTTGGCCGCGCTCTCAAGCAAGGCGGCGCATTCCTCCGCACCTACGGCGACCCCGGACTCACCGCCGAGGGCTGCATACGCCCCGCCGAGAGCCTTCATCACCTTGCTGCCGTTGAGCAGCAGCTCTTTCTCTTTATTAAGAGCCTCCCGCTCGCCTATATGCACGTCGGCGGCGGTAAGCTCGTTTATCTGAAAATCGAGGAAGCTGCGGTTTGCCTCCTTCTCATCACGGCTGTCATAGAGAGAGTCGAGCTTGC
This sequence comes from Clostridium sp. CAG:413, assembly GCA_000431775.1. Taxonomy (GTDB): domain Bacteria; phylum Bacillota; class Clostridia; order Oscillospirales; family Acutalibacteraceae; genus CAG-177. Next base: position 102,304 of record FR888217.1, read on the forward strand.
GTTTGACTGCGACAAGCTGAGTAAAAACTGCCTTATACTCCGCCCTGAGCGCCGAATTCTCGGCAAGGGAGTCAATAAACCCGCAGTGCCGCTCGGGCATGAGCAGCGCCTGGCCGTCGTGCTGACCGTGGATATTGATAAGCCCCGAGCCTATCTCACGCAGCACCGAAACGGTGACGGGGCAGCCGTTGACGCGGCAGGAATTGCGCCCCGACGCGCTCAGCGAACGGCTGAGCACGAGAGTCCCGTCCGGCTGCGGCTCGATATCATTGCGCTTGAGCACAGCCTCGACCGCCTTGCCTGCATCGGCAAAGCTTGCAAATACCCGTGCGCTCTCAGCCCCCGTGCGGATAAGCTCCCTCGAGGTGCGCTCGCCGAGGACGGCGTTTATCGAGTCTATTATGATTGATTTACCTGCGCCCGTCTCGCCCGTCAGGACGTTCAGCCCGCTGTCAAACTCCAGCTCGGCGCTCTCTATAACGGCAATATTCTCGATCTTCAGACCGGTGAGCATAGCTGAATACCTCTATTCTCAAGCAATGATTTCGTCGATGGCGTTCTTCATCTTCGCAGCGAATTCGGGAGTCCTGCAAAGAGCAAAGATGGTGTCGTCGCCCGCAAGAGTGCCGACAAGCCCCTCCCAATGCATGGCGTCAAGGGCGGCGCAGGCTGCGTTAGCCATGCCGGTGTAGCACTTGACGACAAGGGTGTTGCCCGCATAGTCGGCGGAGATGACTGAGTGGCCGAAAATGCTCCTGTATTTGCCGAGCAGCTCGCCCGATTCGCCGCTGTCAACGGTGTAGCGGCTGCGGCCAAGCTCGTCGACCTTCTTTACAAGGCGCAGATCCTTGATATCTCTCGATATCGTGGCCTGAGTGGTGTTGAAACCCTCCTCATGCAGTTTATCGAGAAGCTCGGTCTGGGTGGAGAGGCAATTCTGCTCGATTATGCGGATTATCGCCTCATGTCTCTGTTTTTTCACTGATCTCATCCTCTCTCAGCGCCTCTGCGCCAGTTTTTTATACACTATATCAATAAAGCTGTCGGCTTTTATCCTGATGAAATTTGCCGTCAGATCGGCTCGCTCTATCCTCGCTGAGCAGCCCCTTTCGATGAGCTGCGGCTTCACGCCGTCGGCGGAGAAACAAAGCCGCTCATTCTCCGCAGAGGAGACGGTTATGACCGTATCCGCCCCGAATATCAAAGAACGGTCGACAAGGGAATGCGGGCAGACAGGGGTGAGCAGCATACTTTCAAGCTCCGGGTCGACTATCGGGCCGCCCGCCGAGAGCGAATATGCCGTCGAGCCGGTCGGGGTGGCGACGACTATACCGTCGCAAAGATAGCTGTTGAACACCCTGCCGTTGGATGCAACGTCGATGAGCGACATGCGCTGCTTCTCTTCGTTTGTAATGAAGCAGTCGTTGACGCAGAAATCGCTGCTCAGGCATTTATCGCCGTCCATGACGCTGGCCTTGAGCATTATGCGCCTGTCAAGCGTATAATCCCCGTCGATGAGCCTCGGCAGCAGGTCAAGCTCGTCATCCTCAAGCCCCGCCATATAGGCGAGCCTGCCCGCATTTATGCCGAGTATCGGCTTGCCGTGCATCACGGCGTATTTTGCGGCGTGGATTATCGAGCCGTCGCCGCCGACGGCAATGACCGCGTCGCACACCGCCAGCGCCTCATCGGGCGGCAGGAAGCTCGCCTTGGTCGAGTCAAACGCCGCTTTATTCTCTTCAAAAAAGCTGTAATCTGCCCCGAGCGAGTCAAGGCTCGCGCAGACGCGGTGAGTTACTCTCAGAGCCGCTTCTCTGGTGAGATTCGGTATCAGAGTTATTCTCATTTATCTCTCTCCCTCGGTCTTATTTATCAAGCTGCTCGTGAGAGGCCGCCACAAGCTCGGCGGCGCTGCCCTGCCAGAGCATTGCGGCGCTGTCGCTCTTCTCAACGAGCATAAGATATTCTATATTCCCCTCGGGTCCTTTGATGGGTGAAAAATCGACATTGCAGACGTTGAAGCCGCTCTCGAGGGCGAATTCCGTTATCGAGGCTACCACGCTCTCATGCACCGCGCGGTCGCGCACGACGCCCTTTTTGCCGACATTCTCTCTGCCCGCCTCAAACTGCGGCTTGATAAGGCACACAGCCCTGCCGCCGTCCCTGAGAAGCTCTCTCATAACGGGCAATATCTTGCGAAGCGAGATGAACGAAACATCCACCGAGGCGAAATCCACCTGCTCGGGGATCTGCTCGTGTGTCACATAGCGGAAGTTGGTACGCTCCATATTGACCACGCGCTCGTCGCACCTGAGCTTCCATGCGAGCTGGCCGTAGCCGACGTCGATGGCGTAGACCTTGGCAGCTCCGTTTGAGAGCATACAATCCGTAAATCCGCCCGTGGAGGCGCCTATATCCATGCAGACGCATCCCTCGAGCGAGAGGCCGAAATTCTGCACGGCCTTGTGCAGCTTCAGCCCGCCTCGGCTGACATAGGGATTGACCGCTCCCCTGACTTCGATTATATCCGTATCCTTGACCGCGGCGCCTCCCTTGAGCGCCTTTTGACCGTTGAGATAGACGCTGCCCGCCATGATGAGGGCCTTTGCCTTCTCCCTCGTCTCGGCAAGCCCGCGCTCAAACACTGCCACGTCAAGCCGCATTTTATCACTCATCGCTTCACCCGCTTCTCAATGACTGCCGTCATGCCCTCGGCGGAGAGAGAATACTTCTCAAGCTGCCTGCCGACGCTCGCATGAGCGACAAATTCGTTATCCACGGCCGTCACCGTGTAGCTGCCCTTAAATCCCTTTTCGAGCAGCTCGCTGCCGAGCCTCTCGCCGACTCCGCCGCCTTTCATGCCCTCCTCAAAGAAAAAGACATTTTTGCAGCCGTCGAGGAATTCAAAAGTCCTCTCGGGCAGCGGCTTTATCCTTGCGAGCTTCACTATCTTAACATTAACGCCCCTCTCGGCAAGGATCTCCTGCGCCCTGAGGGCGTTGAAAAACAGCCTGCCGTAGGTGACTATCGCCGTGTCCGCCGCCGAATCGCCGAAGAGATCGACCTCGTCGGGCACGGGCAGCCCCTTTGCCTCTTCCGGCTCGCTGCCCCTCGGGTAGCGTATGACTATCAGCCCGGAATCTTTATAGAACGCGCTGTAGAGCGCCGAATTTATCTCTTCATAGGTCGCGGGCGAATACACCGTGGTATTCGGCAGGCTTTGCAGCAGCGGCACGTCAAAAAGCCCCTGATGCGTTTCGCCGTCCTCGCCGACGAAGCCCGCGCGGTCAACGGCGATTATCAGCTTGCGGCGCTGAAGCGCCCCGTCATGGATGAGCTGATCCGCCGAACGCTGCAAAAATGTTGAATACACGGCAAAGACAGGCAGCATCCCGCCCGCCGAAAGCCCGCTCGCAAAGGTGACCGCATGCTCCTCGGCAATACCGACGTCAAAGAAGCGCTCGGGGTATCTTGTCGAGAATTCCTCAAGCCCCGTGCCGAGGGTCATCGCCGCCGTGATGGCGCAGATACGCTTATCCTTGGCGGCAAAGGAGCACATCGCCTTGCCGAAGAAGGAGGAATAATTCTCCCCGACCGACAGCGGCTCGCCCGTGTGGGGGTCAAAGCGTGAAATGCCGTGGAATTTCTCGGGCGAATGCTCCGCGTAGTCATAGCCCCTGCCCTTTAACGTGTTGATGTGTATCAGCACGGGGGCGGCTATCATCTTGGCGCTGTCCATAGCCTCGCAGAGCTGGTTTATGTTGTGGCCGTCGATGGGGCCGATATATTTGAAGCCCAGATCCTCAAAGAAGGAGCTGGAATACAGGATATTTTTAAGCGCGGTTTTCAGCTTAAAAAGATGATTTGACAGCGATCTGCCGACTATCGGTATCCTGTTGAGCGCCTTTTCGGTGCCCGCCTTGAAGCGATAGTATTCGGGCTTCGCTCTGACAATGGCAAGGTAGCGTGCGAGCGCGCCGACATTCTCTGATATCGACATCTCGTTATCGTTGAGTATGACTATGAGCCTGTTTTTGGTCGAGCCCGCGTGATTGAGCGCCTCATAGACCATGCCGCTGCAAAACGAGCCGTCGCCTATGACCGCCACGGCAAAATTCTTAGAGCCTTTGATGGCGTTCGCCGCGGCTACGCCCGCCGCCTGAGAAACGGAGGTGCCCGCATGACCCTCATAGAAGCTGTCGTGCTCGCTTTCGTCGGGCCTGACGAAGCCGGAAAGACCGCCCTCGGTGCGCAAAGTGGAGAATCTCTCCGCCCTGCCCGTGAGCAGCTTATGGGTATACGCCTGATGGCTGACATCCCAAATTATCTTGTCGGCGGGCGAATCGAAGCTCTTGTGAAGAGCGACGGTAAGCTCCACCGTGCCGAGATTTGAGGCTAGATGCCCGCCCGTAGACGCAACGGTATCTATCAGCTTGCTCCTTATCTCGGTGCAAAGCTGCTCAAGCTCGCCGTCGCTCAATCCCTTGAGGTCGGCGGGCGAATTGATCCGTTTGAGTATTGATCCCTGGTATTCGTATTTCATGGTTCAGCTTTTCCTGCTTGAGAGCTTGTCAGCAAGCTCGGCAAGGAATTCTCCTTCATCACCGAAAATATCGAGCGCCGACTTTGCCTTATCGGTCAACTCTGCCGCAAGCTCGCCCGAGCGCTCAAGCCCGAGGAGCGAAACATAGGTCGACTTGCCGTTCTCGCTGTCGCTGCCGATAGGCTTGCCGAGCACGCTTTCGCTGCTCGTGACATCGAGGATATCGTCGACTATCTGGAAAGCAAGACCCACTGCGGCGCAATACCCCTCTGCAGCAGCTGTCTGCTCGCCGCTCGCGCCCGCCGCTATGCAGCCCATGACCGCGGCGGCTCTTATAAGCTCGCCCGTCTTGAGCCTGTCCGTCGCCGCCAGATCGTCGGCGGTGGCGGATCTCTCCTCATTTGCAAGATCCATGACCTGACCCGCTATCATGCCCGAGCAGCCCGCAGCCTCGGCGAGCAGGCAGCCCGCAGCGGCACGCTTCTCGGCGGATAATTCCTTTGCGCCGAGTACCGTCTCAAACGCAAGAGTCAGCAGCCCGTCGCCCGCAAGCAGGGCGTTCGCATAGCCGTAGGCCTTGTGATTTGACGGCTTGCCACGACGCATATCGTCGTTATCCATACAGGGCAGATCATCGTGAATGAGCGAATATGTGTGTATCATCTCGATGCCGAGCGCAAGCGGCAGAGCGGCACGGGGGTCGCCGCCGCAGACACGGCAGAATTCAAGAGTCAGCAGCGGCCTTATGCGCTTGCCGCCGTTCTCAAGCGAATACGACATGGCGTCCAGCATAACAGACAGCCCCTCGGACTCCCTGCCCTTGAACGCCTCGGCGGAGACATATTGAGCCGCCGCTTCGTTTATCATGGTTATATATTCCTGCATCCTCTGCTCAAATGCGCTCATGCTTCCTCCGTTCCGGCGGACAGCTCGCTTATCTTGAGCTGCGCCTTTGCAAGTGTATCGGAGCAGGCGGCGACCAGCGCCGTACCCTCCTCATAGAGCTTCATCATCTCTTCGAGCGAGAGATTGCCGTTCTCGAGCTTGTCCGCTATCTCTTCAAGCCTTGCGACGGACTTCTCATAATTCATTTTTGCCATATAAAACTGCCTTTCATCAATCAATGACCTCGCATTTCAGCTCGCCGCCGGCAAGCCTGAGGTCTATCGTATCGCCGACCTCGACCTGAGACGGGCTTGTGAGCACTTTGCCGCCGCTGCTTGCGACCGCATAGCCCCTCGCAATGACCCGAAGCGGGCTGAGGGCGTCAAGCCTCGCGCACAAAGTGGCTATCTCGCCCCGCCGCACCTCCATGGAGTGGCGCACGGCGCTGTCTATCCTGACCCCTGCGCCGCCGCACCTTGCGGCAAGGTCGTCTATATAATTCCGAGGGCTGAGGCGTTTAAGGAGCTGCGCCCTTGCCTCGAGCCTCGCTTTCTCATGAGTTAAAGTGCCGCCGACCGCAGAATTCATCCGCCTTGAGAAGCTGCCGAGCAATTCGCCGAGAGCGGTTATATCCGGCACGGCTATCTCCGCCGCCGCGGAGGGGGTCGGCGCCCTTAGATCGGCCGCAAAATCGCAGATGGTGAAATCCGTCTCGTGACCGACGGCGGAGATAACAGGTATCTCGCTCGCCGCAACGGCACGCGCCACGGGCTCCTCGTTAAAAGCCCAAAGCTCCTCGGCGGAGCCGCCGCCCCTGCCGACTATCAGCACATCCGCCGCTTTTTTTGCGTTAAAAAGCTCTATCGCCGCCTTTATCTGACCCGCCGCGCTCGCGCCCTGCACCTGCACGGGGCAGAGGATAAGCTCGGCGGCGGGGAAACGCCTTGAAATGACATTGATTATATCTCTTATCGCCGCGCCCGTGGGCGACGTGACCACGCCGACCCTCTCGGGGAAGCGGGGTATGGGTCTCTTGCGGCTCTCGTCAAAAAGCCCCTCGGCGGCGAGTTTATTTTTAAGCTGCTCAAAGGCGAGGCTCAGCGCCCCCGCCCCGTCGGGCTGCATATCGTCGATATAAAGCTGATACTGCCCGTCACGCTCAAAGACCGAAACTCTGCCCTTGATGATGACGTTCATCGAATTCTCGGGCATGAAGCGCAGGCGGGAATTCGCCGACTTGAACATGACCGCCCTGATACTCGAATACTCGTCCTTTATCGTCATATAGTAATGACCCGTGCGGTAATGATTGGTGAAATTCGATATCTCACCCTGCACAAAGACGGTTTGCAGGTTATAATCCTGCTCAATTATTGATTTAACATATCTGTTGAGCTGGCTGACGCTCAAAACCACTCCCGCGCTCATAAGCAGCCCTCCCTGAGAGCGGCAAGCAGTGCGACCCCCGCGGCGTTGTCACAGGAGAATTCCGGCTCGGCAAAACGGGCGCCGAATTTAGCTGTCAGCCTTGCTCTGATTATCGAATTTGAAGCGACGCCGCCCGCAAAGACTATCGGCAGGCTGCCGTGCTCCGCAAGGGCGTATTCTGCCAGCTTCTCAAGGGTCTTGCCGATGAAATCGAGGCAGTAGCGAGCCACCTCTTCGTGAGGCTCGTCCTTTGAGAGCCTGTCCCTGCACTGATTCTCAAGCCCCGAGAGGCTGCAAGTGCCGCCGCTCACGCTGACCTTGGGGTTAAAGGTCTTTTCACTCCCGAGAGCGAGAGCCTCAAGCCCCTTGCCGCAGTGGAACGGCAGACCCATCATCACCCCGGCTCTGTCAACGGCTTGACCCGCATTGAGGTCGCCCGTGCCGCCTATCAGCCTGACGGCAAAGCCCCTCTGCTCATCGGGCGAGACGAGCAGCATCTCGGTAGTGCCGCCTGAGACGTGGAAGGCAATGAATTCGCGGTCGATAAGCTCGAGCGCGCCCGCCGACCAGAGAGCCGCCATGATGTGACCCGCCTGATGCGAAAAAGCGTGGACGGGCTTGCCCGCCGCAGCGCCGACGCACCTTGCGGAATTCACGCCGACAAGGAAGCAGGGCATATAAGAGCCCTCGGCGTCCCTCGGCTTCTCAGAGACTCCGACGGCGGCTATATCGCCCGCGCCGTCAAAGAGCTCCTCCATGAGCTGCGGGAGCTGCACCGTGTGGTGAAACACGGCGTCGCTTTGGCGCAGCCCCTTCTCGCCCGCCTTGACGGGCAGCAGGCGCTTGCGCTGAGCCACCGTGCGCTTTTCGCTGTCAAACAGGGCGCACGAGGTGGTGTAATTGCTGGTATCTATCCCGAGAATGAGCATTATTTCTTTTCTTCCTTTGCGACCGAGCCGAGCACTCCGTTGACAAAGGCGCAATCCTCCTTGGAGGCGTATTTCTTGCTCAGCTCGACAGCTTCGTTTATTGCAACGCCGACGGGAGTCTCGGTATAGAGGATCTCATAAACGGCAAGGCGCAGCACCGCAACGGCGACCTTGGACATTCTCGCTATCTTCCAGCCGACTGAGTATTTCTCGATAACGGAGTCTATCTCCGCCTGCTTCTCGCACACGCCGTAGGCAAGCGCCTCGGTGAAGGCGTCCGGCTTCGCTATCTCGGTCTCGACCGCCATCTCATAAAGCTCGCCGAGCGATACGTCGCCGTTAAAGGATTTCTCGAATATGAGAATGAATGCCTGCTCTCTTGCTTCGCTTCTTGTCATTTTATAACATCCTCCGAAAAGTCAACGAACAACCGCCGACAGAGACATTCGCCCCGGTCGGAGGTTGTTTTTTGCTTATTTGGCGAAACACATTCGCATTTCGTGAGGACATTATACCATAACTTATTAAAATATACAAGAATTATTTATAAATATTTATCAATACTCCATTTCCGTTATCGCTATCTTATCAACGTCAAAGCCCGTCTGCTTAACGGCTATCTCCTTTATCTTGATGAGCGAAACGTCGTCGAGCGAGCCGTTCTCGACTATTATCTCGACAGTGCCGCCGTTGATGATGACGAGATTCTCGCACCCGACCTTAGCGGCTATCAGGTTCTCAATGTCGCTCTCCTTGGTCAATGCGTCGGTCAGCTCCTTCAGCGCCGATTCGGCGGCCTTGACCGCTTCGGACGAGGAGGACGAATTCTTGATGATATCGCCGTATGCCTTGGCGGCTTCGTCATGGGCGGTCTGCCTGCGCAGCTTTGCGCCCGCAAAATACTCCGAGGCCTGCGCCTGAGCCGAGGCATCGTCAAGGGTCACGTCGGACGAGAGCACATATCGCGCGTCGCCGAGATTCGCCCCCTGCTCCGCCTGCTGAGTGGTCTGCTCGGGCTTCGTGCCCGCCGATTTAGCGGTCGGCTTGGTATAATACCAGTTGATAAAGACGGCCGCACCGAGGGCGATAATGAGCGTGGCGAGCAGAAGCTGTCTCTTTTTGATTATCATATGTTTTCCTCCGTATATACATTAATTTTTGTATATTTATTCAATTCATTTTTGCAACGCTCACCTGTGCGCTGCTGATGCCGAGCAGCGCGGTGACAGTACGCACTATCTGCTGCTGCACCGTCTGGGAGCCTGCCCCCTCGCACACCACGGCGACCCCTCTTATCTCCGGCTCACGCACGCGCACGACTATCCCCTTCTCCTCGCCCGTACCGTCCACAATGACATATTTATCCTTGCTCTCGCGGCTGCTTTTGCCGCTCGGGTCGATATTCTCGCCGTAGTCGTTATCCCGCAAATACACATCCTCGCTGCCGCTCTCGAGGGTCACCATCACCTTGACTCTGCCCGCGCCGTCAATTGCCGAGATTATTGATGCAAGGCGTTCTTCAAGCGTTGCGGCGTAGTCCTCCGAACTGCTCTGAGTTGAGGCGGCGGTCACCGACTTCGCGGCGGGCTTCGCCGTCGGCAGGCTGCTCACGGCGAGCAGGATAAGCCCGAGGGCGAGCAGGGCGGCGCACAGCAGCGCGCGCTTGCCCATGCGGGTCTTTTGAGCCAGCGTATCCGTCAGCTTTTTGAATTTATCCAATGCAGACTTCAATGTTAAATACCGTCCCTATTCCGCGGTTATGCTCACGGGGAAGCCGAGCCGCCGCTCCGCCGAGAGCGAGAATTCCTCGATTTTATCCGCCGACGCCGCGCTGACTGCAACGGAGACATTATGTATAATTATTCCGTCGCTTGCAGCGCTCAGCTCGGCGTTTATTTCTGTCACCTCGACCCCCGTCTCCTCTGCGGCGGCGGTCAGAGCTTCGCTCACCGCCTGTTCGCAAAACCGCAGAGTGCCGTCGTCTATAGACTGCGCGTAAGCGGGCGTTTCAGCCTGCTCGGCAAGATCGGCGAATGTCGGCAGCCCGTGCGAACGCAGCTCGGCGAGGGGCGAGCACACGGCGACCACGACAAATATTCCCGCAACGGCCTTGACGGTCTTTTCCATTGAGCCGCCGGGTATCACGGCGGCGGCAAAGGTGCCCGCGGCGGCCGCGGCTATCAGGCAGATCGCCCACTGACGAACAGCGTCCATATTCATCCCCCGTTTTTGATCACGAGCACCGTCCCCGCCGATATCATCAGCACGGCGGCGCAAAGAATAAGCAAAGTATTCGTCATGGCGAATACATAACCGATATTTTTAAGCATCTCTGCCTGCTGCGCACAGCCGAGCAGCTCCGCAACGGCGGAGGCGGCACGCATGGCGAGCGCCCAAAGGGCAAGCTGCACGGCAGGCGGGGCGGCGATAAAGAAAAGAGCTATAGCTCCGTAAGCTCCGACCGCGTTTTTCATCAGCGCAAGGCTGCCCGCAACGCTTGAATACGCCTCGCTCAGAGCGCCGCCGACCACGGGCACAAAGGTATTCGCCGCGAGCTTCACGCCCCTTGCCGTCAGCGAATCCGCCGAGCCGGCAATAACGCATTTGATGCTCAAAAGCCCCGAAAACATGGCGGCGCAGATGCCGATCACACTCGACACGGTCTTTCTGATAAGATCGCTGACGGCGGAGAGCCGCAGCGTGGGCAGCATCGCCCCGACCGCTCCGAGGGCGGCGGTCACGCCTATCAACGGCAGGAAAAAGTTCTCCGCAAGCGCCGTCAAGGTCTCGGCGGCGGCAAACGCCGCACCTTGAACGGATACGGCGGCAGCGGGGTTGCCCGAGGCAGTCATAACTCCCGCAAGCACGGGAATAAGAGCCTTTTCAAAGACGGCGCAGGCAGATATCGCCGACACGCCCGCCTTGACGGTGGAAACTCCGCCCGAAAATACGCTCAGCATCAGGAAGCAGCCGCAGACGCAGCCCATGACCGCCCTGCTGCGCTCGTCATTAGGGAAAAATCCGCCGCAAACGCTTATCAGCATCACCGCCGCGACCGCTTTCATAGCCCCCGCGAGCGGAGCTTTAAGGCAGCCCTCGGTTATCTCCGCCATGAGCGAAAATATCGCTTTCGGCGAGGAATCAAGCATTGTCGCAAAGTCCATATCTCCGCAGCCGACGCGCTCAAGATAGTCCTTTGTCTCATCATCGAGCAGCTCCGACAGCTCCTTTGCCCCGCTCGCCTCGAGCTGATCTTTATAGTATTCATCCGTATTCGCCGCAAACGACGGCAAGGTAAAAATCGCAAGAAATATCAGCGCCGAGAGGGCGCGGAAAATGGCCTTTTTCATGCATTTATCAATCCTATCGCTATCTCGGCGGCAGCCTTTATCATCGGCATGGCGAGGGCTATCGCCCCGACCCTGCCCGCAAGCTCCACGGCCGCCGCTGCCGAGGAGAACGAATTATCATAGCACACGTCGGAAGCGAACTGCGTTATCACGCACACGGCGAGAGCCTTTATAAGTATCTCGACATTCTCTTTCTCAAGCCCCGCAAGGCTTATCAGATTCTCGACCGTTGAGGAGACGTTCAGCAGCACCCCGATGAGCTGCACGAGTATCACACCGACCCCCGCGAGGGCGACGAGCGGCGCAAACTCGGGGCGTAGCTGCCGCATAAGCGCATAAAGCAGCACGGCGAGCAGGCATAGAAAGACGATCTTGACTATATTCATAATCCGTCAGAATTCTATCAGCTTTTTGACGGAATCGAGCAGGTTTGAGAACTGCGGTATCAGCATCATCAACACCGCCACTATACCCGCAAGGATGGTTATCATGGCATAGTCGTCCCTGCCCGAGCGCACGAGAATGGCGTTGAGAATCGCGACGATTATGCCGACCGCCGCTATCTTGATAACGACCGTTATATCCATTTGCCTCACCTCAGATCATCATTATTGCCGCCGAAACACCCAGCATCACGCCGAGGGCGGGGAAGAGCTTTGAGCTGCGGCGGTTCTTCTCCTCCCGCTGCTCAAGCTCGGCGGTCAGCAGACGTTTATAATAGCCGCAGCTGTTGAGCTGGCCGTCAACGTCCGTCGCCCCGATGTCGGAGCCGAGGGCGGCAAGATATTCCTTTGCCTCCCCCAAAAGGCGGCACAGCTCACCGCGCTGCTCTATGCTCTTTCTCCACGCCGACGGGAAGGGCTCGCCCGACTCCATCCTCCTGCGGCAATCCGCAATGAAGTCGAGGTAGACAAAGCCGCCGTTTTTGTCAAGCTCACGCAGAAGCTGCTCAACGGTCAGATGTGCAAACCGAACCCCCGTCTCAACGGCGGAGATTAGCAGCAGAGATTCGCGGATGACCCTCACCCGCCCCGCATAGAATGAAGCGACGCATTTGCCGCCGAGGGCGAACCCCAAAGCGACCGCGAGCGCCGCCGCCGTCTTAATCAAACAGATCACTCACCTTGATATTTTTTGACTCCCGCCCCGACAGGAGCACCGCGGTGTCGAACGCGCCCGTTTGCGCGAGCCTGCGGGCTATGGGCTTGCGCCTTAATTCCTCAACGCTGCCCGCATGGAGGCTCAGGGCGAAGCAGACCCCGCTGTTGAGCCCTATCTCTATCGCGGCGGCCTCCTCCTCTGAGGCAACCTCGTCGCAAATTATGATGTCGGGCGAAAACGAGCGCAGCGCTATCATTATCCCCTCCGCCTTTGGGTAGGCGGTCAGCAGGTCGCAGTTGCTGCCGAGGTCATTCTGCGGCACCGAGCCATAGCAGGCGCCCAATTCGCCTCTCTCGTCGCACACGAGCACCTTGACGCTCTCACCGAGCCTGCCGCCCGAGAGCTGGCGGGCAAGGTCGCGCAACACGGTGGTCTTGCCGCTTGCAGGCGGCCCCGCAACGATGATCGAGCGCAGCCCGAAAGCGAAATTCTCGCTGAGTATTTTATCCGCAGAGCCCTTTATCTCCCTCGCAATGCGGATATTGATGCAGCTTATATCCCTGACGGCGGTGACCTTGCCGCCGTCCGTGACCGCCGTGCCCGCAACGCCCGCACGACTGCCGCCCGAGACGGTTATATAGCCGCTGTTTATGGCGTCCGCATAGCTGTGGACGGAGTAGCCGCACAGCCGCCTGAAGGTCTCCTCTATTTCATTCTCATCCGCTCCGAGCACGATATCCGAGCAGAAGCGGGTCAGCCTGCCCGCCCCGGCTATGAAGAAGCTGCCCTCGCTCGTCACCGCCACCACGGGTCTGCGGCTTCGCAGGCGTATTTCTCTGATGTCATTCTTTATATCATCGCCGAGAGACATGAAAATATCCCTCAGCCCCGGCGGCAGGAAGCCCGCCGCAGCCTCAAATCGCTTTATATTATCCATTGCGTTTCCCTTCCTACGCTGATGTTTAATGTATATTGCGCCTTGTCCGCAGTTAGAACACAAGAGGTAACAATTCTGTAGCACTAAGTTACAATCCTGTTACAATTATTGACGGCGGGGCGATTTTATGTATATAATTAAATCAGCAAGACGGAAAGAGGCGATATAATGTATCGTATAAAGCGAATTGCGGCGCTTGCGGCTGCGGCGGCAATGGTGCTCACCCTCGGCTCCTGCGGCAAGAGAGCCGAAACAGCCTTAACGGCCACGGCGGACGACGCACCCGTTTTTATGCTGTCCTCGCTGCCCGATATAGGCAAATATGAGCCTGCTCAAAATTATAAAAGATATTCAGACAGCTATTGCGGGAAGCTGACCCCCGGCAACTACGGCACACTTATCCCCTTTGTCGGCAGAAACAGCGAATTCTCGCCGCCCGAGGACCCAGAGACCGTTATCAACGAGTCCCTCTACGGGCTGATGACGGTGGACGGCAAAGTGGTGGTCGACCCCGTTTACACCGCCTTTGATATATATGATATCGGCGGGGGCAAGAGCATCCTTGCGCTCACCAGCGTGCCCGGCGACAGCAGCGACCCGAATAATTTCCACAACCTGCTCACTGTCGCCGCCTCCGACGGCTCATGGGTCGTCAACCGCATCGACGCCTATGTTGTTTCATCGTCGGGCGGCAAAATAGTGCTCAACATCTATGACGACAAGAAGGGCTGCAACTGCGTTGAGGTGCTTGACCTGAAGGGCAAGCAGCTTGCCGCATATGACAATGCGATATCCGATTACGGCTACCTCGACGGGATCCTTTATATACTGAAAGAAAGTCCGGGTTTTGACGAATACTACGATTATGTCACCGAGCTTGTCGATGACAACGGCAACACCGTGCTTGAGGGCTACAACCTCTGCTCCGCGTTAAAGAACGACCTCGCCGTTGCCCGTGAAGGCGATTATTTCGGCATCGTGCGCCGCGACGGTACATGGCTGCTCGACCCCGTTTATGAGAATGTCGAGACTATCGGCGTTGATACTCAGTACTATCATGCGGGCGTCAACGGCAGCGGAGTGCTGCTCGACAGCAAGGGCAATATAATCAGCCGATATGACGGCGAAAGCTACGGCCGCAATTATATCATCGCCGGCGACAGCCTCGTATTCAACCGTATGCTCGACGACGACGTCACCTACTATAATATCGACGGCAAGCCTATCACCTGCAAGGAGAGCGGCGCGGTCGCAGTGAACTGCAACGAATATCTCGGCCTGTTTTTCGGCTCGAAGGACGGCGTGGGCTATGTATTCGACATAGGCGGCAAAATGCTGGCGAGCCTTGAGGGCGCGACGGGCATGGATGCCGTCTCCGGCGCGGACTACGGCAACTATTATGTGCTCTATGTGGCAAACGGCTCCAACTCCGTCGGCGTTGTATTCTCCTCAGACACTCACAAGGAGGTTTACCGCTTCACCGTGAACGAGGGCAACAGCTCGTCATTCATCGCCTCGATAACGCCCGAAGGCGTAGCGGTCCTCTGGCAGTCCGACGATCAGACCACAAGCTACCGCGTGGTGGATCTCGCCACCGACAAGGTGCTCGTTGACAGCTGCCCGTTTGCGATAATCGTCAGGGCGGGCGGCAACGCCTATGTCAACGTCTGCAACGACGACTTTATTAAAATATATGACAGCGGCTTCGGCCTGCTGCTTAAAGTGACCAATAATTACACCGACTGACAGACACACAAAAGAACGGAGGACAATTATGAGGAAATTCATTTGCGCTCTTCTTGCAGTTATTCTTGTATTCTCTCTTGCCGCCTGCTCCGGCCCCGCTGCGATCAAAAATACCGGCAACTTTGAATTCACCGAGAGCAACTACCCCAAGATGGGCGGCTCTCTTGCCGCTCTGCCCCTCGGCGAAGCGATAACCGCCTATGCGCTTGGCATCAGCCGTGAGGAAGCCTCCAAGCTGATAGTCTTTGAGGGCTCCACGACCGACAACTATAAGGCGATAGTGGACGGCAAATTCGACATCCTGCTCGCCTATGAGCCGTCGGAGGAGGCAAAGGCTTATATCGCCGAGAAAGGTGCGGAGCTTGAGATGACCCCCATCGGTGCAGACGCCCTTGTATTCATTTGCAGCAATCTTAACAAGGTCGATTCGCTGACGGTGGATCAGATAAAGGATATCTATAGAGGTAAGATAACCGACTGGAGCGAGGTCGGCGGCAAAAAGGGCGCAATAATCCCATATCAGCGCAATAAGGACAGCGGCAGCCAGACCCTCTTTGACAAGCTCATCAACCTCGGAGACGAGCTGACCGACGCCCCCAAAGAGAGGATAATCGGCTCTATGATCGGCCTGCTTGAGGCGGTCGCCGAATACGACGGCTCCGAGAACGCCCTGGGCTACACGGTCTACTATTATCTGACAAATATGGAGAACGACAAGCTCTCGACCTCCAAGATCCTCGCCGTGAACGGCGTTAAGCCGACCAACGACACCATTGCGTCGGGCAAATACCCCTTTGTCAACGACTTCTATGTCGTTATCCCCAAGAATCTGCCCGAGGACGCCCCCGCCCGCGTGCTCTATAATTGGATAATCTCCGAGCAGGGCAAGGAGCTTGTGAAGAAGGAAAATTATGTAGCAAAATAAAATAACGGTTGAAAGCGGCGAAGAATTGTGGTATTCTTTTCAAGTAACCGTTCATCAATAACGTCACAAAGCCGGCGGTTACTCGTTAACCGTCGGCTTTTATGTGAGGATTCGGAGGTAAATTTATGATATATCGCCTTTTCACCGAGCGTCTCCCCGACGCCGACACCAAATGGCTATGGCTCGCCGCCCTCGTCTTTACGGCGTCTCTCTCGGCGCTGGCGCTGAGGGTATTCAAGAATAAACTCCCCCGTGACAAGGGCAGGGAATTCGCCGTGGACGGCGCCCTCTCCGCGGGCAAGGTCAGGGGCGCAGGCATCGTCTTTGTCTGCTGCTTCATCATCAGCGCACTGCTGTTTGTGCCCGTCACGCTCGAATATGTTTTCTATTACATTCTCGTTTTCTTCGGAATGCTCTCGGGCTACCTCGACGACCGCTCGGACAAGCCGTGGGGCGAATACAAAAAGGGCGTTATCGACCTTATCATCTCCACTCTCACGGCTCTTTGCTTCGTCCACTATAACCCCGAGCTGCTGAATCTCAGCTTCTTCGGCTTCGGCTTCCACGTCCACCCCGTAATATATGTCATTCTCGGCGCTCTCGCCGTATGGATGCTCGTCAATGCGGTCAACTGCTCCGACGGTATCGACGGCTACAGCAGCAGCCTGACGATAGTTTCGCTGCTCTCCGCCTCGGGCGCGATCCTCATAAACGGCACCGGCAAGGCTCCTCTCATCGCGGCGCTGCTGATGATAGTCTCGCTCCTCCCCTACCTTTGGAAGAACGCTCAGCCGAGCACGATGCTCATGGGCGACGCCGGCTCAAGGGCGCTCGGACTTTTCCTTTGCATAACGATGTTCAAGACGGGCAACGCCCTTTTGATAATCCCGATGTGCTGTATGCTTTGCCTTGACGGTCTGGTGGGCATAGTCAAGATAGTCACCATCCGCTTCCTGCACATCAATCCGCTCAAGAATATTCGCACTCCGCTGCACGACCACTTCCGCAAGAACAAGGGCTGGTCGAATTCGCAGGTCATATTCAGGCTCTGCATCCTCCAATCCCTCATCTCGGCGGCGGCGCTCATCATAATGAAATAAAGCACGACCCGGGCAAGTGCTCCTATGCACCCGCCCGGGTCGTTTTATCACATGAAATTATTCGTAGCGCTTAACTTTCAGAAGTCTCGCCGCATTTGCGACGGAAATTATCATCGTGCCGACATCGGCGAATATCGCGGCCCACATAGGAGCAAGACCCGCAACGCCGAGAGCGACGACTACCACCTTGACTACCACGGCAAAGGCAATGTTGGAGCGGAGAACGCTCATTGCGCGCTTGCTCTGATAGACCGTATCGGCAAGCCTTGACAGCTCTGAATCGGTGAGGATAACATCCGCCGCTTCGCACGCCGCCTGAGTGCCGAGGCCCATTGCAACGCCTACATCGGCGCAGGCGAGCACGGGGGCGTCGTTGATGCCGTCGCCGACATATATAACGCCCTTTGAGCCGTCCTTGATATCCTCAAGATTGCTCAGCTTATCCTGCGGCAGAAGCCCGCTTCTGAAATCGTCGATATCGCAAACGGAGCAGACCTTCCTCGCCTGCTCGGCGGTGTCGCCCGTGAGCATCACGCTGTGCTCAACGCCGAGCTTACGCAGCTTCTTTATAGTTTCGGCTGCCTCGGGTCTGACCTCACCGTCTATCCCGACAACGCCGACAGCCTTGCCTCCGAGCGCCACATACACGGGGGATTTCGGCATATCGGAGACATCCACGCCGTTATTCTTCATCAGCCTCTCGCCGCCGCAGAGCAGCTTGCCCTCGGGCACGGTGACGGAGGTGCCGCCGCCCGCGACCTCGGAGAAATCGGAGCAATCGGAAATATCCGTCTCGCCCGCCGCCGCAACTATCGCTTTGGCGATGGGGTGAGTTGAGTAGTATTCGCATTTTGCCGCATAGGCAAGCACTTCATCCGCCGTGTGACCCTCGGCCGCGTATATCTCGCCGACCTTCAGCTCGCCCGTGGTGAGCGTGCCGGTCTTATCGAATACAGCAGTATCGACCTTGGCAAGCGCTTCGATATAGCGGCTGCCCTTGATTATCATGCCGTTCTTTGCCGCAGCGCCCATGGTCGTGAAGAACGCAAGGGGCGCCGAGATAACTATGGCGCAGGGGCAGGAGGCAACAAGGAGGATAAGGCTTCTGTGTATCCAATCATGCCAATTGCCGGTGATGAGCGAGGGAATAACGGCTATCAGCACC
>FR888217.1:120421-138928 GCA_000431775.1 Clostridium sp. CAG:413
GGCTATCAGCACCGCCGCGCCGACGATGGCGGGTGTATAATACTTTGCAAATTTGGCAACGGCTCTTTGCGCCTTGCCTTTTTTCTTTGAAGCCTCGTCGACCATCTCGACTATCCTTGCCGCGGAGGACTGTGACTTGCCCGCGGTGGCTTCAAAATATATGATGCTGTCGCCGTTCATCATGCCGCTGAGGATCGTGGCGCCGGGTTTGACCGCTATGGGCATACTCTCGCCCGTGAGCGCGGAGGCGTCCATGCTGCCCTCGCCCTCGGTGACAGTGCCGTCAACGGGCACTACCTCGTGGGGCATAACTGCGAGCTTTGCACCCGCCGTGACCTCGTCCGCGTCTATCTTCTTGACCGTGCCGTCGGGCTGAACGAGATTTGCCGTGTCGCTGACAATGCTGAAGAGCGCCTCAATTGATTTGCGGCTTCTGTCGCCCGCGAATTCCTCCATCAGCTCGCCCGCTCTGAAGAGCACCGAGACCGTAGCGGCCTCAAAGAATTCGCCGAGGGCGCAGGCGGCTATGACCGCCACAACAAGCAGGAATTCCTCGCTTATCTCTCTCTCCTTGAGATCCTTAATCGCGTCAATGAATATCGGCAGGGCGCATATAACCGTCGCCGCCATGAGCAGGATATCCTTGACCGTATCGCCGAACATCGGCAGGAACGAAACGGCAATAAGAAGCGCGCCGATCACCGTTATGACTATCTCCAACGCACCGCCCGAATGCTTGTGCTCATGCTCGCCACAGCCGCAGCAATCGCAGCCGCATGAATGCTCGTGTGAATGTTCGTGCTCATGCTCGTGGCTATGAACGCTGTGCTCTTTCTCTTTTTTCATAAGCTCACTTCCCCTGTTTAACATTATATTGCTGCTTGTGCAAAATGTGCTCAAGTCCCGACTCGAGGATCTCTCTGACATGGTCATCATCAAGTGCATAGTATACTGTCTTGCCCGAACGCCTCGGCCTCACAAGCCCCGCAGCCCTCAGAATTCTGAGCTGGTGCGATACGGCGCTCTGACCCATATCAAGATGCTCCGCAAGATGAAGCACGCACATTTCACCCGCCGTCAGGGCGGTCAGAATGCGTATCCTCGTGCTGTCGCCGAAGACCTTAAACAGCTCCGAGAGGTCATACAGCACCTCGATATTCGGCTCATCCGATTCGTTTATTGCATCGCAGATGTGACCTTTTTTGACCTTGTCTCTCTCCATGGGGTTCATCCTCCGTTCGATATATGAACACATATTCATATGTTGGTTTTATTATAGTCCCCTTTTCCGCATTTGTCAACCCCTTTTTCTTGCTTTTTTATGAGCAAAATGACGATAAGCAATTGACTAAACCATATAAATTGTATATAATAGCTAAAAGAAGATATATAATGACCGTATTATTTCCTTTAATTTGTTTCGGCGGCTTTTTGTGGGCGAAAATGGCTGACAATTGTGCAATTGACGGTTGAGGAAGTATTTTTATTAAAAACCGCTTATTTGCATATGACCCGTCTGCGGCACACCTCATCCGTCTCGCGTTGCTCGACACCTTCTCCTCAAGGAGAGGCGGATTCAACTGATGACTCGCAGTCAAATCGGCTCCCTCCTGAGGGAGGCTCGAGCACCTGCAAGCTCGGCGGTTTTTGACTGTGAACGCAATTCGCCCGCTTGATTCGGCACAACGGAAATCAAATTTTATCCGTGGAGGAACAGTTTAGTGATAGGTGATATTGTAAAAGTAACGGTTGACAGGCCGCTCGGCAGCCGTCATCCGAAGCATAAGAACATTATTTATCCGATAAACTACGGCTACATTGAGGGGATCATCGCCCCTGACGGTGAAGAACAGGACGCTTATATTCTCGGTGTCGATGAACCGGTAAAGGAATTTATCGGCAAGGTGATAGCTATTATTCACCGTAACGACGACGTGGAAGAAAAGCTCGTGGTTGCGCCTGAGCAAGCATTCTTCACCGCAGAAGAGATTGCAAAAAAGACAGCGTTTATGGAGCAATATTTTGATTCGGAGATACTCATGTGAGCCGGCGGCGCTGCTTAACATTTCATAAAACACAAGGAGTTTTTATGGCAATTACTTTACGACCCATTACCGAGGACAACTTTATTGACGCATTCAAACTGAAGCTGAAAGACGGGCAGGAGCGCTTCGTTTCCCACCCAATTCGCAGCCTTGCACAGGCATATGTTTACCGCGACCAGTGTCAGCCGTTCGGCATCTACAGCGGCGAAATGATGGTCGGCTATGTGATGGTCATCTACGATCGCGACGTCCCGGAATACGACATATGGCACATGATGATAGACGGCTCACAGCAGGGCAACGGCTTCGGCAAGGCGGCGCTTGAGCTTGTGCTTGAGTATATCAAGGGTAAGCCCTTCGGCGATTCGGGCAGAGTTGCCCTCACCTGCAACAAAGATAACCCCGCCGCACTTAATCTTTATAAATCTTTCGGATTTGAATTGACCGGCGGCGAAGACGACGATGAAGTCGAGCTTGCGCTGACGGTGTAAATCCCACTAAATCAAAGTAAGGGAGATATTGATATGAAAAAAATCATTGCGCTGCTGCTCTGTGCCTGCGTGCTGCTGCTTGCCGGCTGCGGCGGAGCGGACGACAGCGCCGAGACCACCGTTGCCGCGCCCGAGGGCTATGTCGGCGAGGGGCTGCTCACCTCATTGAAGGTGCTCGTCTATTCAAACGAATATTTCGTCAACGACGTTTTCATCAACGGCAGCCTGCCCGTCTCATACGACAAGAGCATCGAGAAGGAATCTCACATCTATTACCGCGTTACCGCCGAGAATTTCACCGATTACGCTTCACTTGAGAGCGCCGTGCTCTCCACCTATACCGAGCAGGCGGCCGAGAAGCTGCTGAAAAGCAGCAAATACGCCCAGATAGACGGCGTATTCTGCGTCGACGCTTTCCTGCTCAATCAATCCGCTCCCGCGCCCGAGTGGGATATTGAGTCGGCGAGCGCCCGCATGATATCCGATGATGAATGCGAGCTTAAAGTCCCCGTTACCCGCACGGATTCAACCAAGTCAGAGGTGACGCTCACCGCGGTCAAAGTTGACGGCAGCTGGCGTCTTAACGATATTTACGAAGGATAAGGAGCAAGGAAATGAGCAATATAAGAACTCCATGGTTTGATAAAGTTGACAGGCGTCTCCCGTTTGCGGAGTACCCGAGACCGCAGTTTGAGCGCAAAGACTGGATTTGCCTCAACGGCGAATATGACTACGCCGTCACGGGCGACACCGCCGATGCGCCGAAGAAATACGACGGCAAGATCCTTGTGCCGTTCTCGGTCGAATCCGAGCTCTCGGGCGTCGGCAAGGCTCTGCTGCCCGAGCAGCGCCTTTGGTACCGCAGAAAGTTCACCGTCGGCAAGGAATTCAGCGGCAAAGAAGCCCTGCTTCACTTCGGCGCGGTGGATTGGCAGTGCAGCGTATGGGTCAACGGCAAGCTCGTCGGCGAGCACACCGGCGGCTACAATCCCTTCACCTTTAACATAACCGACGTCATCACCGAGGGCGAAAACGAGCTTGTGGTCAAGGTCTTTGACCCGACGGACGCAGGCCACCAGCAGCGCGGCAAGCAGATACTCGTCACCAAGGGCTTCTGGTACACTGCCACCTCCGGCATATGGCAGACCGTGTGGCTTGAGCCGGTCAACCGCTGCCGCATTGATTCGCTGCGCCTTGTGCCCGACATCGACGAGGGCGTTATCCGCATAAATATCAAACGCACCTGCAAGTGCGGCGGCAAGCTCTATGCCAAAGTGCTTGAGGGCGACAAGGTCGTATTTGACGGCGAAATTGCCGACAAGGCTGCGATTCCCGTGCCCGACGCAAGGCTCTGGAGCCCCGAGGATCCGTTCCTCTACACGCTGCTGCTCACCCTCGACTGCAACGGCGAAAAAGACGAGGTCTCAAGCTACTTCGGTATGCGTAAATTCTCGATAGTCAAGGACTCCGCAGGTATCCCGAGGCTCGGACTCAATAACAAGCCCTATTTCCAGAGAGGTCTGCTCGACCAGGGCTATTGGCCCGAGAGCCAGCTCACCCCGCCGACCGACGAGGCAATGATATTCGACATTGAGAAGATGAAGGAGCTCGGTTACAATATGCTCCGCAAGCATATCAAGGAGGAGCCGCTCAGGTGGTATTACCACTGCGACAGGCTCGGTATGCTCGTGTGGCAGGATATGATAAGCGGCGGCCAGTATATCGGCAACGTCCTTGCGGGCGTGCTCCCGAATATCAACATCCATGTCAAGGATAATATGTATAAGAGCTTTAAGCGCGACAAGCCCGAATGGAGACAGGAATTCAAAGACGAGCTTTTCGGCATGATAGACAATCTCTATAACTGCGTCTCCATCTGCTGCTGGGTGCCCTTCAACGAGGGCTGGGGTCAGTTTGACGCCAAGGAGATAGGCACCGCGATAAAGAATTACGACCCCTCCCGCTTCGTCGACCACGCCAGCGGCTGGCACGACCAGGGCGGCCCGGAATTCAAGAGCATACACAAATACATCCTGCCCGTCCACGCCCCGACCGCCCGCCGCACGGCAGGCAGGCCGATAGTGCTCAGCGAATACGGCGGCTACAGCTGGAATATAGTCGAGCACGCATGGAACCCCAAGCGCTCCTTCGGCTACATTATGTTCAAGAACAGCGAGAAGCTATCCGCAGCGTACAAGCGCCTGCACGAGAGCCAGGTCATCCCGCTGATAAACAAGGGCCTTTGCGCCACGGTCTACACGCAGGTAAGCGACGTTGAGTTTGAAGTCAACGGCATTTACAGCTATGACCGCAAGATACTGAAGCTTGACGCCGACACCGTCAGGGCGGTCAACGCCAAGCTGACCTATTGAGCCTATGGGTGATAATTTGGGAGTTCGTCTGCGGCTTGTGGCTCTTATCGAGATACTCACGCTGTATACGGATGAATGTAATCTGCTGACGATAGACGAGATAATAGACAGGCTCGGCGAATACGGCTACGACGTCACCCGCCGAACGGTGCTCTCCGACCTCAAGGAACTGAACCGCACCTCGTTCAAGGTCATCTGCGTCAATTCGCCCGCCAAGGGCTATTACCTTGCAAAAAGCTATTCTCAGGCCTCGCTCCATCTGCTGCTCGAGGCGGTGTATTCCTCAACGGTGCTCACCGATGACGATGTTGCGGATCTCCAGAGCCATCTGCGCTCCACCGCCTGCATCCCGACACTCGAGCTGCTTGCCGAGACAACCGAGAATCTTAACTTCAGGACCAGCAAGGTAGGCGTCCCCGTTGATATCCTGCGCACCATACGTCTGGCAATTCACACAGGCAAGCGCATAAGGCTCAGCCTGCTGCATTCCGTGCCCGGCGATTCATTCGCCTACGCCTGCGACACCGAGACGATTACGGTGAATCCGTGGCGGATAGTCATCACATCGGAGTCGGTCGCGCTCGTATTCACGCTCCCGCAGCAGCCCGACGAGCCTAAATTCGTCACTCTGCGGCGGATAAGCGGGGCGGAGCTGCTCGACGAGCCGTCAAACAACAAATTCGACGGCGATCCGCTTGTTTCGCTCAACTATTACGACGGCGGCAATGCCGTTGCAAGTATGCGCAAGCACGAATGGGTGATCCTCAGCTTCAAATCCGAGTATACGGAACTTGTAGAGAATCACTTCGATTTCCCCGTACAATACAGGCGCTCGGAGCACGAAGGGCTGACCGAGGCCAAGGTCTTCACCCTCGTTGATGAGAAGCTGATAGGCTGGCTCTATCTGCACGCCGACAAGATAACGGCTCTCGCCCCAAGACGGCTTGCCGAGATAATGTCACGCCGAGTATAATATAAAAGAGGTATTATTATGTTTAAGAAAATAATTGCGGCGTTCCTTGCCGCCGTCCTCGTTCTTTCGCTTGCCGCCTGCGGCAAAAAGGAGAAGGAACCCACCGAGCCTATTGAAGCGCCGACGAAGAAGGTCGCCGTGCTCGTTGCCCCCGAGGCGCAGTACCCCGAGGATTACAAAGCTGCCACCGAGCTTGCCGCCGCTTATCCCGAGACCGTGACGGTCGGGGAATACGCCGACAGCCGCATTCTCAAGGCGGGCAACCCCGAGATAATGCAGCTCTCCGAGGAGCTGGCAAAGGATTCCTCAATAGGTGCAATAATTTATGCAAGGGCAACTCAATACACCTCCCTCGCCATTACGGCGGCGAAGAAGATAAACCCCGACCTTGTCACCGCCTGCATCGAGCCGGAAGATTCCGTTGATACCCTTTCCCAGCTCTCCGATGTCGTATTCTGCGCCGACTGGAACAAAGCCGCTCAGGATATCATATCCACCGCCAAGGAAGCGGGCGCCGAGTATTTTGTCATGTTCTCATTTAACCGCCACATCACCGACAATCCGTTCCACGCAGCCGAAAGATCATATATCGAAAAGGCGTGCAAGGACAGCGGCATCAACTTTGTCTATGACAACGCCGTTGACCCCACCTTCTCGGGCGGTATTGAGAAGTCGCAGCTCTATATCAAAGAATCCGTTGCCCGTCTCATCAACAACGGCAATATAAGCGGCAGCAACGTGGTGCTCTTCTCGACCGACAGCGCCGTGCAGTCCACCCTTGTGAGCGTTGCGGACGAAAAAGGCTTCATCTATGTGTGCCCGTCGTTCCCGACCGCCTACAACGGCGTGAACGAGGTCTGCAAGGCCGATTACCCCGAGAAGATAGCCGATGTTGCGACATTTATCAAATCGCTCAAGGCGGCAGTCCCCACGGACGGCACAGGCAGGCTCTATGCTTATTCCTATCCCCTCGCCTCAACGCTGCTAAGCGGCGCGGTCTACACCGTATTTGACATTCTGAACGGCAAGACCACTGCGGATAACCTCGCCGAGCGAGCCGCAATGCGCGCGACCGACGCCGCAGGCGACGAAGGCTTCACCATAGCGGCGTATCAGGATTACGGCAATGTTTTCGCCGCCTATCGCCCCGGATTTGAAAAGCTGAGATAACCGAATAAATAAGCGTCACCCCTCCGAGTGTTTTTCAACGCCCGAAGGGGTGATTTTTGTTGTACTATTTGAATTCCGTCAGATCCTCGAGCAGGAGACGGAGCCTGGATATTTCATTGCGCTCGGGTTTGGCGGCGAACTCGGCAAAGAGCGCATTCATCAGCAGCTCGGCGTTCAGGTTGATGCTGCTGCCCGCCGCAAGCACGGCGCTCGTATGCACGGTGCAGCCCTCGACTCGGCAGTCAAAGCTCCTTGTCATACCGCAGAGGTTGACCGTTTTAATGCCCTTTTTGCTGCGCTTCTCGGCGTTCAGCACTCCCGAAGCCATGACGGCGGCAGCGCCCGCGGCGAAGCCCTCCGCCTCGCCCTCGGAGGCAAATTCGGCGGTTATCTCATACTCGGCGGCGGCTATCTGATTTGACTTGCACACGGGTTCGCACGCCTCAAGCATCCTGATACCCTCGGGCATAACGGCGTTCAGCCTGTCTACTATCTCGGCGAACGGCATTTCGTCATCCTCTATGCGGATGTCGAGCGGCTCGCGCCTGCCCTCCTGCCCGAGAGGCAGCGGCAGCAGGCATGTTATATTCCGGGGCGGGTTTAAGCTCTCGGGCGGATTGAAGCCCTCGGTATACCAAAGAGGGATGTTTGCCCGCCTGACCGCACGGGTCAGGCAGCGGTTCATGTCAAGGTGCGAGGTGTATATCGCAAGCCCCCGCTTCTCAAACCATATTCTGACGGATTTCATTGCATACACCTCCGTTCAGCCTTGCCGCTCCGCAGCCGGCGCATTTCTCGCGGCACGAGGCGGTAGTCTCGCCCCTGTGCGCTTTTTCATTTTCTTTGATAAGGAATTTCTTGGTCACGCCGTAATCCATGTGATCCCACGGCAGCACCTCGTCGAAGCTGCGCCTCCTCGCCGTATAGAAGAACGGATCGATACCGTTCTCGGCGAAGCTGTCCATCCATTTCTCACGGTCAAGGTGCTCCTCCCAGCTGTCGAATTTGCAGCCCTTGCGCCACGCTGTCTCGATAACGTCGCAGAGGCGGCGGTCGCCCCTTGCAAACACGCCCTCAAGGAAGCTCGTCCACGGCACATGTCGCGAAACGCTGACCTTCCTCGTCTTAACGCAGGAGATAAGGAAATTCTGCTTCTCGATAAGGGTATCGGGTCTGTCCTGCGGCTCCCACTGGAACGGAGTGAAGGGCTTCGGTACAAGGGAAGCGACGCTGACGCTGACGTTAACGCCCTTGCCCTTGGGTTTATTCTCATTGTGATAGAATTCATCGACGACCGCCTGAGCGAGGTCGGCAATGCCTCTGATATCCTCCTCGGTCTCGGTCGGCAAGCCTATCATAAAGTAGAGCTTGACCGCAGTCCAGCCGCCTGCAAAAGCCTGCCTTGCGGTGGAGAGCACCTCTTCCTCGGTGATATTCTTATTTATGACGTCGCGCAGCCGCTGAGTGCCCGCCTCGGGGGCGAAAGTAAGTCCGCTGCGGCGCACGGCGTTGAGCTGCTCCATAAGCTCCTTGGGGAAGTTATCCGCCCTGAGCGAGGGCAGAGAAATATTTATCTTATTCTCGACCGTCCACGGGAGCATATCGGTTATCAGCTTCTCAAGCCCTCTGTAGTCGCTCGTGCTGAGTGAGCAGAGGGATATCTCGTCGTAGCCCGTTTTTTCGCATATCGAGCGGCACTGTGCCTCAACGACCTCGGGGGATTTCTCCCTGAGCGGTCTGTTGAGAAAGCCCGCCTGGCAGAAGCGGCAGCCTCTGATGCAGCCCCTGAATATCTCAACGGTGGTCCTGTCATGCACCACCTCAAGGAACGGCACGACAAATTCAGTCGGCGCAAACATTTTATCGAGATCGGCGACATTGCGCTTCTCGACCTTCTCGGGCGCGCCGTGGGTGGGGGTTATCGACTTAACGGTGCAGTCGTCGTTATACTCGACCTCATAGAGCGAGGGCACATAGACGCCCTTGATCTGAGCGGCGGCCTCAAGGAACTCCTGCTTCGTTGCGCCCTTTGCCTTATACTCCTTGAGCAGGTCGATAAGCTCGTTTGTGACCTCCTCGCCGTCGCCCGGGAGGGTTATATCAAAGAATTCAGCCATGGGTTCGGCGTTGCAGACGCACGCGCCGCCCGCAATGACTATCGGGGTCAGGTCTTTTCTGTCCCTCGACCTGACGGGCAGCCCCGCAAGGTCGAGCATATTGAGCACATTGGTGTAGCTCAGCTCATACTGCATGGTGAAGCCGATGAGGTCGAAATTCTTTATCGCTTCGCCGCTCTCAAGGGCATAGAGCGGGATGCCGTTGTCGCGCATGACCTTCTCCATATCCACATCCGGCGCGAACACACGCTCGCACCACGCGTCGTCCCTTGCGTTGACGAGGGAATAGAGTATCTTCATCCCGAGGTGGGACATGCCTATCTCATAAGTGTCGGGGAAGCAGAACGCATAGCGGATATCAATTTTTGACTTATCCTTGACTATGCTGTTCAGCTCGCCGCCCGTGTATCTGCCGGGCTTTTGCACGCCGAGCAGGAATTTTTCGATTTCTTTCGGATACATAACACTTCTCCTAATTCAAAGCTGTCCCTTGTATTGTAACATATTATTCTTTAAAAATCTACAGCTTAATGCTGTCCTTTTCTTTTTTGCTGAGGAATACGGCGGCGGCAAGATATATCGAAACGCCGAGGAGGGTGACATTGCCGTCTCTTATCAGCTTTGCCGCCCCGATACAGCAAAGGGGCACGGCGACGCAGGCGGAGACAACGAAGGATATGCGCTCGGCTCTGTCGTATTCGAGCAAGCCGCTGAGGAGTGTGAAGAGCAGGTTGCCGCCGTCCATCGGCACGCAGGGCAAGAGGTTGAACGCCCCGATGCCGAGGCTTATCATGGCACAGTCATGCAGCGAACCGCCTCCCCTGCCGACGGCAAGCAGCACGGCGGAGAAAACGAGGTTTGCGGCGGGTCCGCAGGCATAGAGCAAGGCTTCGTCGCTCCTGCGGGCAAGCGCGCCGCAGCGCTCGAGCTTCACGCCGTAGAACGACAGCTCTATCAGGCTCGGCCGCTCGCCCATAGCGACAAGGCAGATCAGATGCCCCGCCTCGTGGACAAGGCAGCAGAGCAGGGCGGCGGAGCTGATGCCGCTCTCATCGAGGATAAGAGTCAGCGTGACCGCGGCGGCAAAGGAGACGTTTATTTTCAGCCGTGTCTTGCCTATATCAGCTTTCATCGGCACCGTCGGGGTAGAGCAGCCGCTCCGGGTCGACCCTGACCCCGCCTATCCTGACCTCAAAGTGCAAGTGCGGCCCCGTAGACCAGCCCGTCGAGCCGACAAGCCCCACCGTCTCGCCCTGCCTTATGACGCTGCCCTCGGTGACATATATCTCCGAGAGGTGGCAATAATAGGTCTCAAGCTGCTCCGAATGCCGCATGAGCACATATTTGCCCCACACATCGTTCTCCCCCGTCTCCTCTATCTCGCCGTAAAATGCCGCAGCCGCCGGAGTGCCCTCCGCCACGGCAAGGTCAAGCCCCGTATGGAAGCCGTATCTGCCCGAGATCGGATTTGTCCTGTAGCCGAAACGGGAGGTTATCCGCGCGCCCTTGACCGGCATCACGGGCGAAACGCTGACATAATAAGGTGCAAAAGAGGTGCCCTTTGCCGCCTCGCCCGAGCCGATATCCCCGCCGCCCGAGCCGCTCTCCATCTCGCCGACGGCGACGGTCTCACCCGTCTCATCGCTGACAGCCTCAAACACCGTCAGCCCCGTGTCGACATTAGTGCTTGCGGCAACGGCATCGGCCGCCGCCTCCTGCCCCTCAGTCGGCGTTTCGGCTGCCTCTCCCCGCTCCTCAACGGGCTTTATGGCGAACGACGCCGCATTCTTTATCTGCTCCCACACCTGCCCGACGGTCATATTCTTGGCCATGATCCCCGAGTAATCGCCCCTCATCCTCTCATAGACGGCGGGGCTGAGCTTCGAGGTCAGCAGCACCGCCGCCGCTACCGCGGCGCACAGCGCCGTTTGCAGCAGCAGCAGGCGCACGAGGCGGTCGGTTTTGTTCTTTGGCTTTTTGCTCCTTTGCGTCTCTCTCGGCGTATCCTCATCTGCAAAACGGAATTTGCTCCTGTATTCATCACGTTCCGTCCGCTGCGGAAACGAATTTTCAAAGCCGTTATCCATTTTTTATCCTCCGAAAATCATTTTTCAGTCAATAATATGAAAAAAATATCCGCCGCATTCCGAAGAATACAGCGGATGAACGGCTTATATATTCTGTTTTACTGGACTCCGAACAGCAGATCGCCGTAGGAGGGATATGGCCAATATTCCTCGGCGGTAATGCTCTCGGCGGCGTCGACATACTCACGGAGCAGATTCATCTGCGGAAGAACTCTGTCGCGGATAAGCTCCGATTCCCTTGCGGCGTCGCCCGCCTCGCTCAGCCCGTCAACGGCCTGTGAAAGCCCGTGGACAGCCGAGAATATCTTCCTTGAGAGGGTGGCGAGCTTCTCCGCCGTCACCTGCTCATAGCTGCCGCTCGGGTCTATGCCCGCCCTGCCCATGGTCTTGACCGTGTCGCAAAGGGTCTTGAAATACGCGCTGACGGCGGGCAGAATATCTTTATTCGTCATATCCGTCATCGTCAGAGCCTCTATGCGTACATTCTTGCAGTAGCTCTCAAGATATATCTCGTAGCGGGCCTCAATCTCCTGACGGCTGAACACCTTATGCTCGGCAAAGAGCTTGATATTCTTATCCTTGAGCAGATAGGGCAGGCAGTCGGGCGTGGTGGGCAGGTTGAGCAGCCCGCGGCGCTCCGCCTCGGCTATCCACTCATTGTCGTAGCCGTTGCCGTTGAAGATTATGCGTTTATGATCCTTTATCGTTTTTCTGATAAGCGAATGGAGGGCTTCCTCAAAGTCGTCGGCGCTCTCGAGCCTGTCTGCATACGATTTGAGCGACTGAGCAACTACGGTGTTGAGCACGATATTCGCGCTCGCTATCGAATTCGCCGAGCCGAGCATACGGAACTCGAATTTGTTGCCCGTGAAGGCGAACGGAGAGGTCCTGTTGCGGTCGGTGGTATCCTTTGCGAATCTCGGCAGGATATGTACGCCGACCTTCATTACCGCCTTCTCTCTTGCGTCATAGGCGGTCTCGTTCTCGATAGCCTCAAGGATGTCGCTCAGCTCGTCGCCGAGGAACATTGAGACAATTGCGGGCGGCGCTTCGTTCGCGCCGAGGCGGTGGTCGTTGCCCGCGCTTGCGACGGATATACGCAGCAGATCCTGATAATCGTCGACCGCTTTGATTACAGCGCAGAGGAAAAGCAGAAACTGAGCGTTCTCATACGGAGTTTCGCCCGGCTCGAGCAGATTGACGCCGTCGGTGGTCGATATCGACCAGTTGTTGTGTTTGCCGCTGCCGTTGACGCCCTCAAAAGGCTTCTCGTGCAGCAGGCAGACCATGCCGTGCTTGCGGGCGACCTTTTGCATTATCTCCATGGTGAGCTGGTTATGGTCGGTGGCGATATTCGTCACGGCAAAGACGGGAGCAAGCTCATGCTGAGCGGGTGCGACCTCGTTATGCTCGGTCTTGGCGAATACGCCGAGCTTCCACAGCTCCTCGTCAAGCTCATTCATAAAGGCGGAAACTCTGGGCTTTATCGAGCCGAAGTAGTGATCGTCCAGCTCCTGCCCCTTGGGCGGCTTTGCGCCGAAAAGAGTCCTGCCCGTGTAGCGCAGATCCTTGCGCCTGTCATACATCGCCTTGTCTATAAGGAAATACTCCTGCTCCGCGCCGACGGTGGTCTTGACGCTCTCGTATTCCTGACCGAAGAGCTTCAGAATACGAACCGCCTGCCTGCTGAGCGCCTCCATTGAGCGCAAAAGCGGGGTTTTGAGGTCGAGCGCCTCGCCGCCGTAGGAGCAGAACGCCGTGGGAATGCAGAGCACGCCCTCCTTGATGAATGCGTAGGAGGTCGGATCCCACGCGGTGTAGCCCCTCGCCTCAAAGGTGGCTCTGAGGCCGCCCGAGGGGAACGACGAAGCGTCCGACTCGCCCTTGACCAGCTCCTTGCCGGAGAATTCCATGATGGCGGTGCCGCTCTTGCCGGGTGAAACAAAGCTGTCGTGCTTCTCTGCGGTGATGCCCGTCATAGGTTGGAACCAATGGGTGTAGTGGGTGGCTCCGTTCTCGACAGCCCACTCCTTCATCGCATCGGCAACGGCGTTTGCGACGGCTATATCAAGGCGTTTGCCGTCACGAATCGTCTTTTTCATCGCCTCATATATCTCGGGCGGCAGGCGCAGGCGCATAGCCTTATCGTCAAAAACCATGCAGCCGAAATAATCGGTGACGCTTCTCATAAGCAGTTCCCCTCCGGTTTGTGTTCAGAATAATAAAGCGGAGGGTGCTTCAAAGTAACCTCCGCCGTTTTTTATTAATTTAAGTATAACCCGTAAAAGGCTCAAAGTCAAGGCTTTAATAGCCTATATCTTCGCCGAGGTCGCAGGTATACAACCATTCTATCCTGTCCCCGTTTTGCACGGTATATGCGCTGCTGCCGTAATTCGGGAAAACGCCGTTGACCTTATACATCCAGCCCGAATAAGCTCCGCAGTCCTTCTCATAGAGCTGATGGATGCCTTTCACATACCAGCTTTGATATGCGGGCGTGTAGCTTGCCTCATACTGTATTCCCTCAGCCTGGCAGTATTTGCAGTTGTCGGTGCAGGTGTTGGCGGCGCAGACGCGCTTTAGAATATCAAACGCCGTCTCTCCCTCGGTGAATTTCACCCTGACCTCGTGCAGGATATAGCCGTCAGACGGCACGAATTGCGCCTTGCCGCCCTTGAGCTTATCCCTCTTATCGGTCAGCGTCGAGCAGCTGATGGATATCGTGCAGTAGTTGTCGCGCCTTGCCGTTGTCGGCTCCTCCGTGCGCCTCTCAGTGCGGGCGGCGGTGGTCGGCTCGGTCTTCGGCACGGTAGTTTTGACCTTTTTGGTGGTGGTCTGTCTGCGGGTGGTCGTGTTCTTCACCGCAGTTGCCTTGACCGTAGCCGCGGCGGTTTTTATCACCGCCGTGGTCTTGGTGACGGCGGATGTGACCGCGGATTTAAGCGTGGTTTTTTCGTTTGCCGTCGAAGCGGCTACGGATGCCGCAGGCTCCTCAGTCGTTTCTTCCGCGGTTTCGGTTTCCGTGACAGCGGCGAGGGCCTCGGTCAGCGCCGTTGCGGCGGTCGTTTCATCGCCCGCCGAATTCTTACATGAAACGCAGGCGAAGAGGAATAAAAATGTGAGCAGCAGAGCGATTATTCTTTTCATGCCGCACCTCCGAACATACCGTATTTTATCTTTAATCTTTCCAGCTTCTCGATGAACGGCTTGCCGACAAGCGCCAGAACTATCGCCGTGGTGGCGGCGAACGACGCGTTGAACGGCACGCCCGAAGCGTAAATCGCGAGTATCTGCTTTATCGAAAACGAGGTCGCCATCATCAGCACGGAGGAGATATCCACTATCAGCCCGTAGATGACGAAGCACAGCGCCCCGCCGATGAGTGAGAGGGCAAGTCGGCTCTCACGCAGGCGTTTGTTTGAGAATATGACCCCCGCAGCGAAGCCGACGGCTCCCAGCGCAAGCATCTGAAACGGTGTGAAAACGCCCTGGCCGAATATGAAATTCGACGCAAACATCGACACAGCCCCCGCAACGAAGCCCGTTTGGGCGCCGAAGCAGGCGGCGGTGATGATAATGACGGCGCAGATAGGCTTCACCGTCGGTATGGCAAAGAAGGCTGCCCTCGAGGCAACGGCTATGGCGCACATTGACGCTAAAGCCACAAGCTCCCGCGCCGAGGGCTTGCGCCGCTCAAACGAGATAAAGAACGGCACGCACGCCGCAATTATTATCACGAACGCGGAAATGTAGCAATACCGTGTGCCCTCAAAAAACTTCATCGCCGTGACCGCCGAAACGATCAACGCCAAAGTCAACAAGGCGGAGATGATATTCAGTTTGACATATTTTCTCTGCATAATTCAATCACATCCGCATCGGTAACGCAGTTTTTGAAGACCTGCCTTGAGAGCCTGTTTGCAGCCGTGGTGTAGAAATAATTGCCGCTGAAGAAGCTGCGGGTATCCGCAACTCCCGCGATGCCGCCGTCAAAGAGCATGGCGCAGATATCCGAGCTTCGGGCACAGAATTCAACGTCGTGCGAGACGGTTATGACCGTCTTGCCCCTCGCCTTGAGCGAATCGAATATCTCGGCAAGGCACCGCTTGAATTCGCAGTCCATGCCCTTGGTCGGCTCGTCGAGCAAATAGATGTCAGGGTCTGCAAGCAGCAATTTTGCCATTGCTGCCCTCTGCTGCTCTCCGCCGCTCAGGTCATAGGGATGTCTGTCCAACAATTCGGTGAGCTTCGTGAGCCTCGCCGCCTCCTCGAGCCGCTCGCCCGCAAGCTCCTTTCTCAGCGAATTCGCCGTAAAGAGCGTCTGCGGATTTTGCGGCATATAGCCGACGGTCATGCCTGACTTTTTTCTGTCCTTGCCGACGAATTTGATTTTGCCGCCCTGAACGGGCAGGATGCCCGCAACAAGGCGCAGCAAGGTGGATTTGCCCGCCGCATTGCCGCCCAATATCGAGAGTACGCAGCCCTCGGGCACCTTGAGCGACAGCTCGTTTATGATATTCGGCTGCTCCTTTTCGTAGCGGAAGCTCACGTCTTTAAGCTCCAGCGCCGTTTTGTCGGGGAGAGCCGCATTATTTTCTATTTGATTTATTTTCGGGTCTCTTATAAGTTTGCCGAGCCTTTGAGCCGCCTCGCGTACGGTCAGCGGCAGCTCCTCGGCGGGAGCAACGCTTGAGAATATCCTGACGGGTGCCGGCGCGGCGAGGCTCAGGAAGCCGTCGGTGCCGCCATTGCAAAGCTGCCTCGGCGGGGTATCGGACACCACTCTGCCGCCATCCATGACCACCACTCTGTCCGCAAGGGCAAAGACCTCCTCAAGGCGGTGCTCGGTCATCACAACGGTAACGCCGAGCTCTCTGTTTATCCTTGCAACGGTGGAGATGAAATTCTCCGCCGCCACGGGGTCGAGCTGTGAGGTCGGCTCGTCGAGCAGCAGTATTTTCGGGCATGAGGTCATAACGCCCGCAAGATTCAGCAGCTGCTTCTGACCGCCCGAAAGCTCGGTGATCTTTTTATCGAATATGCCCTGCATACCGAAATACGCCGCCATCTCTGCGGTACGCATTCTTATCTTATCTTTTTTTGCGCCGAGGCTCTCAAGCCCGAACGCCAGCTCATGCCACACCTTGTCGGTGACTATCTGCATCTCGGGGTCCTGCATGACGAAGCCCACGGTCTGCGCGCTCTCGGCGGCGCTCATGTCGGCAACGCTCCTGCCGTCTATCAGCGCTTCGCCGCTGCGCTTGCCCTCAGGCATGAGGGCGGTCTTGAGATGCCGCAGCAAGGTGGTCTTGCCGCAGCCGCTCCTGCCGCAGAGCACTATGAATTCGCCGCCGTCTATGCCGAGATTCACATTGTCAAGGGCTTTTTTGCCCGTGAGCGGGTATGTAAAACTCAGATTTCTGAAAAGGATCTGTTCCATCTTATCTCCTCCGCAAAGTCATAGATCATCGGCATAAAGCACAGCAGCGCATACGCCGCAGCGGCAGCCGCACCCAAAGGATTCGGGCGCTCAACATAAATAATGGGATTATACCCCGCCCCAAGCCCTCCCAGGGCAAAGCCGAGCACGGCAAGCGAACCCGCCGCCGCGATGAACGCGGTCAGCAACCCGTCACGGGCAGAAAAGCGGAAGCGGGAATAGCTCGTGCGCCGACGCGCCCCGTAGCCCCTCGCCCGCATGGAATCAGCCGTATCAATGCTCCTCTCAAGCGCCCATGTGACAACGCCCGAGAGAGCCTTGGCGGCGATACGCAGCCGCGCAAAGCGTTTGTTTTTTGTTTCGCCCGCCCCGAGGGTTTTGACCGTCTCGGTAAACCTCTCTGAATACAGCGGCACAAAGCGCAGGATCATCAGCACAAGCAGCGCCGTATGCGGGGCGACCCTGCCGAAAAGGCACATAAATTTATCCTCGGTAACCACCTCGTTCCAGCAGACGAACCACAGCAGCATCGCCGCTATCGCCGTGCCCGCCGCCGCCCCGTAGGTGAAGGCCTCGAGGGTCATCCTGTTGCCGCTCGGCAGAGTATAGAGAGTTGTGACGCCGTAGTGATTGAAGGCCCCGTTGACAAGGCTTGTAAGCACCACGGGCAAAATGAGCAGTGTGAGGCTCTTGCAGAGCGCCCCCTTGCCCCTGAGCCTTAGCGAATACACAAAGGCAGCAAAAGCGGAGATGAGCAGGATGAGCGGATGCGAATTCAGCACCGAAGGCAGCGCCGCCAGCACAAAGAACAGCACATTCACCGCAGGGTGCCTGCGTGCAAATGCTCCTTTCATCCTGTCACCTCGCTTCTTTATTAACCGAAAATAGCTTCAAAGATCCCTTTGAAGAAGTTTGCAATGTTGGTAAATACGCTCTTGAAGAACGCGCCTATCTTCGCAAATATCGAGGGCTGCGGCTCGGGGTCGGGCTCCGGGTCCGGCTCCTTATAGCTCAGGGCAAATACCGTGCCCGAGTCGTTCTTATAAAACAGCTTGCCGTCCTCGCTGACCGCAATGCTGCTCAGCGCATATTCGGCAGCCTCGCCCGACGGGGCAAAAAGCTCC
This sequence comes from Clostridium sp. CAG:413, assembly GCA_000431775.1. GTDB lineage: Bacteria > Bacillota > Clostridia > Oscillospirales > Acutalibacteraceae > CAG-177. The sequence goes on from FR888217.1 coordinate 138,241, forward strand.
GCCTTGCTCGCCGTGCCGTCCGCCGAGACGGTGATAACGCTCACGCCGCCCGGGGGCGAATTGTAAGTCGCATAGACATAAACATTGCCCGTCTGAGCCTCATAAGCCGTCGTAAGAGCCATCTCGCTCTGCGGATAGCCGTTCATCGGCACGACCGCCGCCACGCTCATGGAGGCGACGTCGATTATCTGCAAATTGCCGGAGAATCCGGTCGACTGCACGCCGATATAGGCCTTGCCGTTATAAACAGTCGGCGTGCTGGTAGAGGCTCCCGAGAGCTTGAGGAGCCTGCCTGTCGAGAATTTGCCGTCGGTGACGCTCGTCTTGCAGAAGTAGCCCGCCTTGGTGGTGAACACCAGTTCGTTTGTGCCGTCAATAACGGTGATGCCGCTGCGGCAGTCGCCCGGCACAGCCAAAGTGTCGAGCACTTCGCCGCTCTTTGCGTCAAAGCAATAAACGGACGAGGTCATATTGATTTCATCGCTGCCGTTATCCGAGCCGACGACGATGCAGCCGTCAATCGCCGCCGCCTTAGCCCAATAGAAGCCGCCTTTGTTGGTATAGCGCCACTTCAGCTCGCCGCTCACGGCGTCAAGGCAGATAAAATTGCCGTCTGTCTCTTCATCATCCCAAAAGCCGGTATAAACACAGCCGTCGCTGTAGACTATCGGCGACAGCGGCTGACCGC
>FR888217.1:138947-161258 GCA_000431775.1 Clostridium sp. CAG:413
CTGACCGCCGAGCTCGTCCGAGAAGCTCCAGAGGCGCTGCATGGTGGCAAAGTCATAGGCTTCGACCGTGCCGTCCTCAAGGGGGCAGAATATCTTGCCGTCGGCGCAGAGGGCGGACACGCAGCCGTAGCCCGGGCGCTTCGTCATCTCGGCGCTCGCCATGGTCTCGCCGGTAGCCGTGTCGAGCTTCAGAAGCCGGCGCTTGCTCATTATTATAAGTGAATCGCCGCTGACCGTCGGCACGCTCGGCGCGTTTTTATAATTCGTGCCTATTCGCTGCGACCAGAGAAGCTGTGTCTCGTCGGCACTTCTCGGAGTCTCGGCAGTCACCGTTTGAGCCGAGGCAGTTACGAACGCCGACAGCGCAATTATAAGGCACAGGAGAACGCTTAATGATTTGATCGCTCTGCTTTTTAACATTTTAGCCTCCTATCACCGACTGGAGGAAGCGAAGCACGCAGCTCAGCCATGTGACTGTAAGAGTAAGGTTAATATTCTCAGCCTTATCGGGTGCGTTGCCGCAGATATCGTGGCGGACAAAATCAATGTCGAGCACCATTTTGCCCTCATCGGCATTCACCTTGAGGCTGATCTTGAAATTCTTAACGATATAGAAGCTCTTGCCCTCAGGAGCCTTGGTCTCGAGCGCCGCAACAGCCGCGTTAATAGCTTCGGCATATGCGTCGACGGTATCCTGATCAAGGACGGTGAGATTTCTGTCAACATTTGCAAGCGCTTCGTTAAGGGCGGCAACGCTCTCGTCAGTGTAAACACTGAGATCGGCGGGGACTGCCGCAATTGCTGCGTCGACCTTGGAGTAATCGGCTTTCTTAACCTCAAGGGCCGCAACTGCCGCGTTGACAGCGTCGGCATATGCGTCGACCTTCGCCTGATCCTGCCTGCCGAGATCCCTGTCAACTTCTTTGAGCACTGCGTTCAGAGCGGCAACGCTCTCGTCGGTGTAAACGCTGAGATCGGCGGGGACAGCCGCAACGGCTGCGTCGACCTTGGAGTAATCGGCGGGCAGATCCTTAACGGTAACGGTGCAGATGTTACCGATAACGGGAGTCTCCTCCTCTTCCTCCTCGTCAATGTAGCTGCCGCTCGCATAGAAATAGTAAACGCCCGGCTCATTGACGGTGTAGGAAGCCATACCTCTCCAATTGAGAGTGCCTACCTTCTTGTCAACGGGCTTGCCGTCGACATACTGGATCATGTTGAGATCGAGGCAGCTCATCGGGAGGGTGTTCTGCTCGATGGTCGCCTTATCCGCAAAGCCGTACCACATGATGCTGTAGCCGGTGACGGTGAAATTGATCTTTTCACCGACGGTCACGGTCTTTTCGGAGGAGTCAAACTGTGTATAATAATCGCCCCAATAGCTGTCCTTATAAGTGAAAAGAGCAACCTTGTCACCGTTCACAATGCGCGCCGTATCGGCCGCATAACCGGTGTAGGAGTGATATTTTTCGTTGTAAATACCGTCGTTCGGCATAACGTCATTGACAGTGAAGCCGCTGCTCGTGGCCGACTTGCCGAACATCTTGGTTATCATCGAGCCTGAGTTATTAAGGTAATCCTTGCAGGTCTCGGCGGTGAATTTGCCACCGTAATATGCCTTGTGAAGGGCAACGACGGCGTCGAATACGGTTATGTAGTCAACATCCTTGCCGTTATGGTCCTTTTCGGCGACGGTGTAGCCGTATTCCTCGGCAATTCCGTCTTTGACCTCAACGGTCTCTTTGGGGATAACGAATCCCCCGTCGTAAAAGCTGATTCCTACGCTGATGCTGCCATCGCCCGCAGCAAAAGCCGTAGAAATGCAGCCCAGAAGCACTGCCGCAGCGAGGATCACTGAAATGATCGCCGCCGAGCTTTTTCTTACTGACATTTCTTTTCTTCCTTTCAAAATTAAGATGCGCCCTCCGCAGATAACGGAAGGCGCACGGCACGGCGAAGCAGCCCCTCGGCGGAGCTGCACCGTGACACCCTCCGACTGCCCAAAGGTGCTCACAATTATATTAAGGCGCAAGGCAGGCATTCCGACTGTGACGGCAATGGCTGTTGCGACGGATTTTCACCGCTCTTTCCCTGCTACAGGCGCCCAATATACAAATGTCGTGAAAATTCTATCACAAGAGGCGAATTTTGTCAACGATTACAGGAACGGCCGCATATCTTTGCCGAGTCTCTCCTCCAGCTCGCCGATGCTGCGCGCCATGCCCTTGGCCTCCTCGCTCGCCGTGGGGTATTTATTGATATATTTGTGAATTGATTTGATGCCCATGTCGCAGCCGTCGGTCATCAGGCTCGCCGCCTGCGCCGCCGTGGGATTAAAGGACATCTCAGCGTTTATCTTGAGCCACGACATGCTCTTTGTCATCGGGTTCGGCTCCTTGGACTCCGAATCGGTCGCCGCAAGCATACCGTCCACCGTGTCGGCGAGCTTTCGGTGCTCCGTGCGGCTGTTTTTGAGTATCTCACCGAGCTTTGCGTCCTTCACATAAGGCGACAGCTCCTCGATGGAGGCTATCGCCGTTTTAAGCCCTGCGCTGCATTCACGCAGCAGCTTATATGAATCATCGTTTTGCATTTTGCTTACCTCCGTTTGCTTTTATTTTATTTATTCCCCGACGGAGACGTTTTTATTGACAAAACCGAGGTTTTAATTTATTATCATATTATAATGTCGGGAGGGATAGCCATGATATTTGCAAATCACGCCCATGTTTTTCCAAAAGAGCTTCGTCCTGAAGGCTCGGTCGACTCGCTCATGCGCCTGATGGACGACTGCGGCATCGACAAGGCCGTGGCGTTCGCGCCGTTTGCCGACCGTTTTCACGAGGGCGGCTTCAGCGGCAGCCCCAATGACTGGCTCGCTTCGCAAATAAAAGACAACGACCGCCTTGTGGGCTTCGGCACGGTGGATTTCACCGCCGACCTCGGCGACGAGGTGGAGCGCATAGCTTCGCTCGGCTTCAAGGGCATCAAGCTGCATCCGCCGTATCAGGATTTCGTCATCGACGGCGAGGAAGCCATCAAGGTCTATGAAAAAGCGCAGGAGCTTGGGCTTTTTATATCATTCCACTCCGGTATGCATTGGAACAGGCTCAAAAAGAGCAATGTGCTGCTCTTTGACGAGGTCGCGTGGAGCTTCCCCGACCTTAAATTCAGCCTTGAGCATATAGGCGGCTATCACTTCTTTAAGGACGCTCTCGCCGTGATGTGCAACAATTCCCGCAGGGGCAATAACATCTATGCGGGCTGGACCTCGATCCGTAACCGCGACGGCATGGGCAGCTGGTCGCTGACGGATGAGCAGCTCGAAACGGTCATTTTCCAGACCGGCGAGGAGCACAGCATATTCGGCCTCGACTTCCCCTACGCCAAGGCGGCGGATATCAAGTGGGATATCGAGCGAATCAAGCGCCTGAGCCTCAGCAGCGAATGCAAAGAAAACATCCTCGGCGCCACGCTGCAAAGAGTCTTATTCGGATAAAAATTCGGAGGTATCGCGCGATACCTCCGTTTTTGTTTTGCGTCCACAGGCAAAAAATATCCACAGCAGCGCAGGCTGCCGCGGATATGATCTGTTTACTCTTTATTTATCCTGCCGACATAGCTGAAGGCCTCAAGGACGGCTATCACAGAGATGAAGGCGCAGGAGATTATCAGCGACCAGCCGAGCTTGACATGGCCGTTTGCGAGGTTATCGAGCGTTGCTTCGAGGGCAACGAGCCACACGCACGCTTCGCCCGAGAGGAGCGAAAAGATATGCAGCCCCTTGACCTTGCTGCCGATAACGGCCGCGTCCAGCGCCACAAAGGCGGCGCTCACAATAAACATGGGCAGCAGCAGCTTATAGAGCCAGATCATATGCCCCGTTTTGTTGAATATAAAGAATATGTAGCCGATTATCACGGTGAAGCATATGAGCGAGGTCACGAGCGGCGGGGTTACCCGCATAACGGGCAGCACGGCGCACACCCACACAACAAGCAGCGCACCGACAACATAGCCGCACCAATAATCGTATTTGTCAAATGAAAGGTCAATGGCGACGCAGAGAGTTGAAGGGAACACAAGCAGAGCCGTAAATATCGCCGCATAGCTCTTGGCGCCCCTGCTCGGCGCATTTACCAGTCTCTTCTTTTTCCCGCTCGGCGGAGCGGAGTCGACGCCGCAGGACGGGCAAACAGAAGCGCCCTCGGGCAATTCCTTGCCGCAATTCGGACAAAACATTGATAAGCCTCCTTAGAGTAGCATACACGCATCAAAGAATGTAATAATTATACAGTACAAAAAATAAAAAAGCAATATAAAAATAGATGATTGACAAACTTTTAATATTAATGTAACATATCCTTATAAAAATCACGGAAGGATGATAACAATGGCAATTTTTAAGCCTTTCAAAGCGATACGCCCCGTGCCGGAGTACGCCTCGGAGGTCGCAGCCCTGCCCTATGACGTTATGAGCAGCGCCGAAGCTGCCGAAATGGTCAAGGGCAAGCCGCATTCGTTTCTGCACGTCGACAAGGCGGAGATCGACCTGCCCGCGGGCACCGACCTCTACTCCGAACAGGTCTACCTCAAGGCGAGAGAGACTCTCGACAAGCTCGTGAGCGACGGCGTATGCAAGCAGGATGAGCACCCCTGCTTTTACATCTACCGCCAGATAATGAACGGCAGGAGCCAAACCGGCCTTGTCGGCTGCGTATCCATCGACGACTACATCAACAACATCATCAAGAAGCACGAGCTGACCCGCGCCGATAAGGAAGCGGACAGGATAAATCACGTCGACTACTGCGACGCCAACACCGGCCCGATATTCCTGACCTATCGCCCGCAGAGCGATATCGCCGCCATAGTTGCGAATTGGAAAGATAATCACGCCCCCGTCTATGATTTCGTGACCGAGGACGGCATCACCAACACCGTTTGGGTCATCGACTGCCCCGAGACAAACTCCCGCATCGCTTCTCTCTTCGGCGGAGTCGACTATCTCTACATCGCCGACGGTCACCACAGAGCGGCTTCGGCGGTCAAGGTCGGCCTCAAGCGCCGCGAGCAGTTCCCCGACTACGACGGCAGCGAGGAATTCAATTTCTTCCTTGCGGTCCTCTTCTCCTGCGACGAGCTTGAGATAATGGACTACAACCGCGTGATGAAGGATCTGAACGGCAACACTCCCGACGAATTCATCGCAAAGCTCGGCGAGGCATTCACCGTTGAGAAGGTCGGCAAGCAGGCATACAAGCCCGAGAAAGCGCACACCTTCGGAATGCTGCTCAGCAGCGAATGGTATAAGCTGACCGCAAAGGCGGGCACCTTTGACGAAAAAGACCCCGTTGCGGCGCTGGATGTCTCCATCCTCCAGAATAATCTCATCTCCCCCATTCTCGGCATTGACGACCCGAGGACGGATAAGCGTATCGACTTTGTCGGCGGCATCCGCGGCCTCGGCGAGCTGGAGCGCAGGGCGAGCACCGATATGTGCCTTGCTTTCTCAATGTACCCCACGACGCTGCGTGAGCTGATGGATATTGCGGACGCGGGCAAGCTGATGCCCCCGAAATCCACCTGGTTTGAGCCGAAGCTCCTGAGCGGACTTTTCATCCACAAGCTGAAATAAAATTAAGCCTTTCGGGAATAATGTTTCCGAAAGGCTATTTTTTTCGGGGGATGAAGATTTGAACAAGGTTGCTTTTTTTGACACCAAGCCGTATGACAAGATCTATTTTGACGCTCTCAAGGAGCAATACGGGATAGAGATAGAGTATTTTGAATCCCGACTGAGCCGCCGCACCGCCGTCATGGCAAAAGGCTCCCGCGCCGTCGTGGCGTTCGTCAACGATATTATCGACCGCGCGGCGATAGAAACGCTCAGGGACAGCGGCATCGAGCTGATAGCTCTGCGCTGCGCCGGCTACAACAACGTCGACCTCAAGGCGGCGGACGGAGTTATGCCCGTGGTGCGTGTGCCCGCATACTCGCCACACGCCATAGCCGAGCACGCCATGGCGCTGCTGCTGACTCTTGTCCGCAAAACTCACAAGGCTTATATCAGGACGCGGGACTTCAACTTCAGCCTGAACGGCTTCGTCGGCTTCGACCTCCACGGCAAGACGGTAGGGGTCATCGGCACGGGCAAAATAGGCATGACCTTCGTTGACATTTGCCGCGGCATGGGCATGAACGTCATAGCCTACGACCCCTACCCCGCTCAAGGCTTCCTCGAATATGTGCCGCTCGACGAGCTGTTTCGCCGCAGCGACGTTATCTCGCTGCACTGCCCTTTGACGGCGGACACCTATCATGTGATAAACTCCCGCTCGCTCGCCGTGATGAAAGACAGGGTGTTTATCCTCAACACCTCGAGGGGCGCGCTCATCGACAGCGAGGCGCTTATCGAGGCGATAAAGAGCGGCAAGGTCGGCGGCGCGGGGCTGGACGTCTATGAAGAAGAAAGCGAATTTTTCTATGAGGATCTCTCGGAATTCGTGCTTCAGGACGACGTGCTCGCCCGCCTGATAGCAATGCCGAATGTGCTCGTCACCTCGCATCAGGCGTTTCTGACAAAGGAGGCGTTGCGGCGTATAGCGGAGATAACCCTCGGCAACCTCAAAAGCTATTTTGACGGCGAAGAACTTGAGAACGCGATAATCACAAAGCGAAAAGTATTCACAACGGACTGAAAAAGCGGTGTGCCCGCATTGAGCACACCGCCGATTTTTTTATTTTTCTCCGCCGACGGCCTTGAGCACCTCGGCCTTGAATTCGCCGTGAATTCTATATTTCTTGAGGAACACAATGAGTGAGACGATTATCATAACGGGCGGCACGATGAACATAAGGAACGAAATCGCGTTATTCGCCTCTGCGGTCTGCACCGCCGCCGAGCCGTCGTAGCCCGTCATGCTGAACGCCGCATACATGATTATCGACTGCATGGTGTAAGCCATCTTCTGCAGGAAGCCCTTCATCGAGAAGGTCAGCGCCTGGTTGCGCTTGCCGAGCTTGTATTCGCCGTAATCGACCACGTCGGCAAGCATGACGGTCTGATTAACAAACATACTGCCCGTGCCTACACTCGTCAGGAAGTAGAAAGCGCCGAGCGCATAGACGTTGCCGCCGAAGACATAGCCGACTATCGCCATGCCCGTGTAGCCCGCCGCCGCCATAAGGAGCGAGAGACGGTAGGTCGAGCGGTTTGACATGAATTTGGAGCAAAGCGGTATCACGAGCAGCGAGAGCACCGAGCCGACCGTGCCGAACATATTAAATGTGGATTGCAGCTTGAGATTGCCCGCAACGCAGGTGAAATAATAGCTGCTGATGCCCGAGGTCATATAGAAGCCGGCATTCGATATCATCGCAAAGAGCATGAATACAAGGAGCTGATCATTCTGCTTGATAACGCCTATCGCCTGCTTGAACGAGAATTTATCGTTATTGACGACCACCTTGCGCTCCTTGGTCGAGATAACGCAGATCACGGCAAAAAACACAAGCGCCGCAGCGGTCACCATCGACCATTTGCCGAAGCCGGCGGTAAGGCAGGCGGAATCCATCGAGTCGAGCTTGCTGCCCGTCGCCCCGCCGAAAAACGCAACGGCATAGGCGGTGAATATCACGATTATGCCTTGGCCGAGGCCGGAGAAAGTCCTTGCAATGGTGGAGACGAGGTTTCTGTCCTTCTCCTCAGTCGCAAACGACGGTATCATCGACCAGAACGGGATATCCGCAAGCGTATTCGTCATGCCCCAAAACACATAAAGCACGGCGACATAGATATAAAGCCCGATTGAGCCGGCAGCGAAGCCGGGGTTATTAAAGAGCAGGCAGAGCACCACGGCGTTGAGCAGGGCGCCCGTCAGTATCCATGGGCGGTATTTGCCCATTTTGGTGTGGGTCTTGTCGACTATCATGCCCATCATCGGGTCGTTGATGCCGTCCCAAAGGCGGGCGAGCGGCGCCAATATGAGCAGAAACAGCGGCTTGATGCCGAGGCCGTTAGTCAGATAGAGCGAGAGATAGGAGTAAAACATTCCGTAGCTCAGGTCAAGGCCGACGGCGCCGACGCCGTAGCCGAGCTTCTCACGCAGCGGTACTTTGTTCATGATATCACCCTTAAAAATTTACTTATGCAGATTTATTTTATCATACGGGCGTGAATATATCAACACAAACGCTGAAAAATATATCCGAGAGGTGACAAAAATGGCGGATTTCTTTTGCGCCGACCCCGCGATCAGAGCGGAGTTTGATAAGCTGCCCCCGGCAGTCAAGGAGAGCATCATAGAATCCGGCGTGCAGATTTGCACTGCCGAGGAGCTAAAGCAGCTCGCAAAGCGGATAGAGGAGAATATGTGAGCGGCGGCGCACCGTGAAGGCAATGACTTTACGGTGTGTTTTTCATATTTAAAACAAATTTTTATTCCGCGCCTGCCATAAAAAATCAAAAAAATCACTTGACATAATCCGTTCATTATGATAACATATTGTAGCAGTTTACGGAGAGATACCGAAGTGGTCATAACGGAACGGTCTTGAAAACCGTCGTACCTTACGGGTACCGTGGGTTCGAATCCCACTCTCTCCGCCATATAGACTTCAACAAAATATTCTTTATATATGTTACCATGGAGAAGTACTCAAGTTGGTGACGAGGCGCCCCTGCTAAGGGCGTAGGTCGGGTAACCGGCGCGGGAGTTCGAGTCTCCCCTTCTCCGCCATGAAAAACCACTTGCATCTTGCAAGTGGTTTTTTCAAATTAAGCGCACCTTACGGTGCATGAAAGATGAAGCAGGGCTTCGCCCTATGAAGCGCGGCTTCGCCGCACAGATATGTACGGGTGCTTCGCTTCACGCGAGCGCAGGGAGAGATAACAATGAGTTATATAAGTGAAATGAGAAAATATATCGGCCATGCGCCGATGGCGGCAGTCGGCGCGACCGTTGTTGTGTTGAAGGACAATAAAATATTGCTGAATCTGCGCTCCGATACAAAAACATGGGGCATCCCCGGCGGAGCGGCAGAGTTGGGTGAAACACTCGAAGAAACGGCGGCAAGAGAGTTGAAAGAAGAAACCGACCTGACTGCGGAGAGATTTACATTGCTGCATTTGTTTTCGGGGAATGATTTTTATTTCAAATATCCAAACGGAGACGAGCTTTATTCCGTTATAGCCCTTTATCTTGCGGAGGATGTGAGCGGCAAAATGAAGATCACCGACGGGGAAAGCAATGCTCTGAAGTTTTTTGGCAAGGATGAAATACCGACGCTCGAAAGCAGAGCGGCAAAAATAATCGAGTGGCTGATCCGTGAGAAAAACATATTGGAGCAGTAAAATAGAAGCAGAGTCGACAAACACCCATAGCCTTGAGCTTGTGAAGAAATGCTGCGGCCGTTTCCTGTTCTTTGAAAACGGCGAAATCGCCTGCTCCGGCGGCCTGTTTGCGGAGACGATTGCTCGGCTCAGAGCATATTTTGAAGGCTTAAATTGAGATATGTAAATCTAAATACAAAAAATACCGGAAGGTCTCACAATGCTTCGTGTGAGCTTCCGGTATCTTTTTATATCGAACACCGCAAAAGGGTATTATCAGAGCATAAGACCGTTTTATGCTTTCGCAAGCGTCCAGCTCCGGCTTTCGGTCCGGAGCTGCACCATATGGGCAAAGATGCCGCCCGCTTGCAGCAGCTCTGCGGGCGAGCCCTGCTCGGCTACCGCGCCGTCCCTGAGCACCACGATCTTGTCTGCGCCGGAGACGGTGCGCATCCGGTGGGCGATGATGAGGACGGCTTTGTTTTTGATTAGGCGGGACAGCACCTCCTGAATGGCTGTCTCGTTCTCAACTCTCCGCCTTCGGGGCCGCTATTTTATCGTCTCGCTGTTATTTATGACCGAGGCGGAATAAAGGAACAGCACGTCGGAGACCCCGGAAAAATCAACGAGCCTCGAAAGGGCCGAGGGCGAGATATAGCGGATATCGACGAGCGTTATCTCGGAATACCCTGCTGCAAGAAGCGGGGCTATACTGCTGCCGAACGAATCACGAAAAATGACGAGTCTGCGTTCACGCACGACATTTGGGTTTGTGATTGTGATGATCGAACGCGCACCGCCGAGAAACATCTCGTATGGATCGCGTCCGCCTGCCGCCTTGAGGTCGTAAACCGGTATCTCGGACGCTGTCTCGGCATTATATACCTTCAGGCTGCGTATCACGGAGTTGTCAAGATACCTAAACGGCTCCGATGCGTGCGGAAGCGCCGATTGACCGTAGTAGACGCCGTAAAAAGGGACGCCGGTGTCGTGCACCTCGCATTCCCCTATCGGCTCCGCACCCATTTTTTTTGCAATTTCGGCGGCAGCCGTTAAAATTTTCTCCTGCCGCCAATGCGAATCGGTGTAATAGAAATCATCCGGTGAAAGAAGCTTTGAAATGTCAATATATTCCGCCTGCGGAAATCCGCTTTGCAGACGCTTGACGAGCGCGTTGTAATCCTTGTCGGGATAGCCGTTCCGCGATGCGATAAAAGTGTTTTTGTCCGGGATCACACACAGATATGTTTTTGCTCCGGAATTCTTGAGATAGGTGTCAAACACATGCCGAAAGCGACTTGCGGCACGGTCAACGGACGGGTAGTTTGTCGGGAAATCAAGCTTTGAGAGATGCTCCCCGACGGAATACAGCCCGTTGTTGTCTTTTTGCATAAAAGCCTTCGCAGCGGCGACTGCCTTCAAGGTACGGAAGCTGTCGCGCAGCGGAAACTGATCGAGCATATATTTTTCAAAGCCGCTCATGAAGCTGCCGTCCGCAACGGACGAAAGCGACAGCGCCGGACGCTTTGCCAGCAGGCGTCTTTCGGACTGCGATTCGGGAGCGTCGGGCAAGAGTATTGTCAGGACGGCAAATGCGGCAAGAAAGCCGAGAGACAAGACCAATGTCAGTATTTGTTGGAATTTTTTCATGGAATACCTCCGTCGAGCTTACGCACGGCCGCAAATCAGAATCTGAAATAAACAAACGGATTAAAAGAGCCGTCTATAAGATACGCGGTGCAAACGGCAATTAACGCCGCCGCCGAAGCAGGCACGGCAACGGAAAAGATTCTTTTGCCGAGCGCCGTTTCTCCGATTTTTTCAAAGATCCGTTTGGGCAGCGGCGTCGCGCCTACTGCGGAAACGACGAGCAGCACGGCGTTGCTTCTGAGATAATACAGCGAAGCCGTATCTGCGGCAGGGAGCCCGGAGAAGCCGAACATTGCCTTGAAGGACACAAGCGCATCGCCGACAGTTGCCGAGTCAAACAGTATAAAGCCGAGGGCGACGAACAGCAGCGTATAGATATGCATCGGCACTTTAAGGCGCATATTCGGGCGCAAAACGTACTTTTCAAACAGCAGCAGCACGGCGTAGAGCAGCCCCCACAGTATGAAATTCCACGCCGCCCCGTGCCAAAAGCCGGTGGCTGCCCACACGACAAGAATATTGAAAACATGGCGCAGCGGCTTTACTCGGTTTCCGCCAAGCGGGATATACAGGTAATCGCGGAACCACCCGCCGAGAGAAATATGCCAGCGGCGCCAGAATTCCGTGATGCTTGAGGAAATATAAGGGTAGTTGAAGTTCTCGGAGAAGCGGAACCCGAAGATGCGCCCCAAGCCGATCGCCATGTCGGAGTATCCCGAAAAGTCGAAATAGATGTGCAGCATATATGAAACGGTATACAGCCAATAAAACAGCACTGTTTTTTCGCCTGACGCTTTGAATTCGGACACAATGAGCGCCGCCTGATTAGCAAGGAGGATCTTCTTTGCAAGTCCGACGGAAAAGCGCGTTATCCCCTCCGAGGCGTCGGCAAGAGAGGTTCTTCGGTTTTTCAGGCTTCCCGCGATGTCGGAATAGCGAACAATAGGTCCGGCTATAAGCTGCGGAAACATCGCCACATACATTGCAAGGTCGATAAAATTGCGCTGTGCGGGCACGTCGCCGCGGTAAACGTCGATAACGTAGCTCAGGATCTGAAAGGTATAGAAGCTGATGCCGACGGGCAGCGCGACCCTCAGGAGCGGGACGGAAAGCCCCGTCAAAGCGTTGAAGTTTTCGATAAAAAAGTCAGCATACTTACAGTACGCGAGCAGGCCGAGACTTGCAGCAGCAGAAAGAGCCGTCACAAGCCTTGCGCCTGCTGTCCCGCGCAAGCGCTCGACGAGGCGCGCGGCAATATACGACTGCGCGATCGACGCGAGCATAAATGCAAGATATTTCGGCTCGCCCCAACCGTAGAAAAGCAGGCTCGACAACAGAAGAACAAAGTTCTTCATGCGGTCGGGAACAATGAAATATACAAGCAGAACGCACGGCAGAAAGCAGTACAGAAAAGTTATACTTGAAAACAGCATGGCTCGTCTTTATGCGATGGGCACATCGACAAGCTGCTTGGCGGAGCCGTATGCGGCGGTGAGCTTTGAGGTGAAGGTGTCTATCAGCTCGCCGGCGCCGAACACGGAGATAACATAATCGCCGACGGTCAGGATGACGAGCTTTTCGGGGAAGCCGCACAGCCACTGCCTCACAAGGATATTGTCTTTGATCTTTCCTGCAAGAGCTTCGGCACCGCCGGAGTTTTTAACGTGATACACTCCGCAGGTAAACGTGTTCTGATTCATCATATGCGAGAGTGAAGCGGCGTCGTCGATCTCGGAGGCGCTCGCCTTCGGGAAGCCGAGGTCGTAGTCAAGGGCGTCTGCGTCCTTAACATCGAATTTTCCGGGCGCGTCGTCCTTCACATGCTTAGTGGAACCGCCCACCGCGGGGAATTTGTCATCGGGTGAATATTTGTCCCAGACATTTTCGAGAATTTCCAATGCGCTTTTAGGCTGATTTGTTTGAGCGCCGGAGGGCGACGTCGCACCGCCTTCGGAGCCCTTATCGGTGCAGGCGGCAAGTGAGAGAACCATAACGGTAGCGAGGACAAATGCAAGTATCTTTTTCATAAGTGGATTTTCCTTTCTCTGTCAATTATTTGCTGTTTATATATTATTGCCGCAAAAGCGGGCGACAATTAAAATAAAACTACCTGTTTTTGACCGGCAGGCTGATCTCAAACACCGCTCCGCCGTCGTTTTCGGCTTTTATCGTTCCCCTGTGCAGGGCAACTATCTCCCTTGCGAGGGCAAGACCGATCCCTGTTCCGTCCTTTCGGGTGCTGAAGAAGCGGTCGAAGATATGCGGCAGCAGCTCGGGCGAAATGCCCTTGCCGTCGTCACGGATACGGATGACGGCCTTTCCTCTTTCCTGCGTACATTCGATTTCTATTTCCTCTTCAGCATAGCGCAGAGCGTTGGTGATGATGTTTGTAAAAACCCTGCGAAGCTGAATTTCGTCACAGCTTACAAGAACGGGTCTGTTGTCAAAATGAGGTATGATGCGAAGGCTTTTTTGCTTTGCAAGAGTTTCCGTGCTGCGCATACAGTCATACAGAAGCTCTCGCACGTCGGACGAATGAAAGTCCGCCTTGATCTGTCCCGCCTCCAGCTTAGAGAGCGCAAGCAGCTCCTCTATCAGAGAGGACATACGCTCGTTCTCTTCAAGGATCACACCGGACGCTTCAACAGGTTCGAGAACACCGGTATGTATTCCCTCCGCACAACCCTGAACTGCCATCATCGGTGTTTTCAACTCATGCGACACATTTTGAAAAAACCAGTTTTGCGATTCATGCGCCCTCTCCACATAGCCGCCGAGCCTCCAGCCGAAGAGGCAGACCAATACGGTCAAAACGGTCAGCACCGCAAAAAACACGGCGTTCAGATAAGACGCATACTGCATAACCGCACCGACATCCACATAAAGAATGTAAGAATAAGCCTCCTCATATTCGTCGGCTTCAACCTGAGTCAGGCGAAAAACAAAGCGGCTTCCGCCGATTTTCAGGGTGTGAAACTCATCGGCGGAGGGCTTCTCGCTCCGGCAGTATTCCCGAAGCCGCTGCTCGGCTCTCGAGAGATATTCCGTCTCGAAGAGCTCGCCCTCGATTTCAAGGTATCTGACGCTCGGCGTCAGAAAATGCTCCTGAGCATCAGCCTCGCCGCCGTAGATATTGGAGAACGGGACGGGAGGCTTTTGCTCATCCTCCAAAAGGATCGCCTTCTGCGCCTCCGCCGTCAGATATTTCGGAATAAAGATGTTGACGGCAGCGAGAAGTGAAGCGAAAACAAGCAGCATGGTGCCGAGAACGGAAAGCGTTATTTTTCTTTTTATGTGCTTCATTCTCCGCCCTCCCCCGAGTGCAGCCGGTAGCCGTAGCCCCAAACCGTTTCAATCAGCACGCTGCTGTCCGCCGAGGAAAGCTTGCTGCGTATCCGTCGAAGAGTCTCGTCGGTCACTCTGGTTTCCACATCATCGTTATATCCCCAGATGTGGTCAAGCAGCTCGTCGCGTGAAAAAGCCTTGCCCTTGCCATGCATCAAAAACAACAGCATTTTCATCTCGTTCGGCGAGAGGGCGAGAGGCTTTCCCTTACAAAAGAGCTTCTTCTCCTTGCCCGAAAAGTGCAGATCGCCGACTGTAATATCCCTGTCCAGGGGATCCGTGCCGCGCTCCATTTCCACACGGCGAAGAAGCGCCTTTACCCGCATCAAAAGCACCGTCGGACGAAACGGCTTGGTCAGATAGTCGTCCCCGCCCTGCAGAATTCCGCTGACGTAGTCGTATTCGGTGTCTTTTGCCGTGAGCAGAATAATCGGGACCTTGTCCTTCTCACGAATGAGGCGGCAGCAGGTCAGCCCGTCCGTGCCGGGCATCATTATGTCAAGAATAACAAGATCGGCGCGTCTTTTAAAAAGCGCACCTAAAAGCGCGTCTCCGGTTTCAAACGCGCACACCTCGTATCCGTCATTTTCGAGAAATCGCTGAAGTGTCTCCCTTATGTTTTTCTCATCCTCTGCGATGTATATAAGCTGTTTCATAGCGCCTCCGTTGGAATCCAGAGCCGTGCCGCCGGGACACGGCTCTGTGGTTATGACTTGTCCGTACCTTTTTCGCAGAGCAAAGGGCCGTAGCCGCCGAGCTTAAAAGGTCATATCCGGGTCGTTTGCAGCGACTTTAACATCGTACTCATCACTGACGCGCTCCCAAAGCTCTGCGTTCCTTTCAAGGACTGCCGTGATTTTGTCGTTTACGGCGTCGATCTCGTCATAGAGCTTGTCGGCGTTCCCGTCGGTCATGCGGGCGTAGATCTCATCGATCTGCTTCTCAAGCCTTGCAAGCTCGTCAAGGTCGGCAATAAGAGCCGCTCTTTCCTTTTCGGTCAGAGTGTCGAGATTTCTGACAAAGCTCTCATAGGAATAATCCTCCTCGCAAAGATCGTTGAGATCGGCTTCATTCAGCTCAAGGGTCATGTCCGTTTCGTTTGCGGCGATCCTTTCGTCGTACTCATTGTTGACGCGCTCCCAAAGCTCTGCGTTCCTTTCAAGGACTGCCGTGATTTTGTCGTTTACGGCGTCGATCTCGTCATAGAGCTTGTCGGCGTTCCCGTCGGTCATGCGGGCGTAGATCTCATCGATCTGCTTCTCAAGCCTTGCAAGCTCGTCAAGGTCGGCAATAAGAGCCGCTCTTTCCTTTTCGGTCAGAGTGTCGAGATTTCTGACAAAGCTCTCAACGGACGGCACACCGCAGTCGTCGGGCGACTCGACGGAGATGATTTCCGGCAGCGTCTCGATCTTGTCGCTTCTCCTGCCGTTTGCCGCAGCGGCTGTCGCCGAGGCGGTAACAACGCTCAAAGCAAGGATAAGTGCGAATACTGTTGCAAGAATGTTTTTTTTGTTTTTCATAACAAGTGCTCCTTTGAATTTATTTGCGGATTTCCTTTCCGCAACACAAGCATAGCAAAAAAGAGAGCCTTATTCACCGAAAAAGCGCTTGAAAGTTGTCACAAAATTGTAAGAGTTAAAAGAGCACTGCATTAATCTATATAAACGGTTTCCGACAAAGACAGTGCGTGCTATGCGGGCATCACCGTAAATTCTACGGTCTTTTTGCCTTCTTTTACGGTTCGGTATCCCTTTGTTTTATAGCTGACAGTCAAACGGTAGTTTCCTGCTTCAAGAGGTATGGGAGAATAAAACTCTCCTGCAGGATATTTCTCTGCAAACCGCAGAAAGAGCCGCTTTGTTTTCCCGTACGGAGAAAGAGTGAAGTCTTTCAGGTCATAAAATGTATTATAGCCGCCCCATTCCTCGCCGACAAACTCGGCGCCCGCCAGATAAGCATATATTAAAAGCCGTTTTTGCAGTGAGCGAGAGCTTCCTCCGTTACTGCCCGCCGATTCAAACGGAAACTCTCCGCCGTGAATATTCCACTCATTTTCACCGTCAGCATTATAATTGCACACAGTAAAGGGCACAGAAAAAAGCTCTGCATATTCTTTTGCGGTAGCCGCTTCAAGAAAAATATTCTTAAAAGGAAAAAGACGCAATATTTCTTTTACAATCAGCTCCTCACTCCAAGCGGCAGCATCAAGGTTTTTTAATTTGAAATAATCGGAACGCATATTTGATATCCATTCGTGCATTTGAAAACCGTAAAAATTGCCGAGGGAATTTATAAGCTCGGTATTATACTGATACTCGTCTATATATCCGCCGCCCTGAAGCCGATCGATATACCACGGATAATTATTGTCGGATATGAGCTTAAACAGCTTCCCGTCTTTTTTTGCAAGCTCATTAAATTTTTTCTTTCGGGCAGCAGCAGGGACCGGCAAAAACGAACCCCCGCGAATTCGTCTATCAAGCCGTTCTTTTCATATCCATGCCAGAGGAGCTCGTCATATCCGTGAAAAAATATGAATCTGTTTTCGCTCATTTTTTTGCCCCCGTCTGATTTTTTCGGCTTTTATACAGGAAAAGTCGCAACGATTGTTGTTCCGACATCCGAGCTTTCCTCCACCCGAACCTCGCCGCTGTGCAGTGCGGCAATTTCCCAAACAAGCGACAGCCCCAATCCTACGCCGCCATATTCCCGACTGCGGGATTTATCCACACGGAAGAAGGGCTGAAAAATGCTTTCCCTGTACTGCTCGGGTATGCCGTATCCGGTGTCGGATATGCGGATAACAAGAGCCTTTCCCTCCTCTGCCGTCTTGACCCACACCGTTCCGTTTTGACGGTTGTAGCGTATTGCATTCTCGGTCAGGTTAAAAAGCAGCCGATATATCAGCGTATCGCTGCCTGTCATAACACCGTTGCCGTCGCACCCAAGAGCAATACCGTTTCTGTCCGCAAGCGGGGAAAGGTCGGCAAAAATCTCTTCAACCATCGGAGCTATCTCGATCCGGTCGTTACACGGAACCATGCGAAGCTCACTCATTTCAAGGAGGGTTTTCGTCATTTGAGACATCCGCTCCGTCTGCTCACGCAGCAGGCGAAGGAAGTCCGCCGTTTCCGGAAGCACGTCGGGGTGCTCGGCGGAAAACAGCTCAAGCTGAGCCTGCATAAGCGCAAGCGGAGTGCGAAGCTCGTGGGCGGCATTTCCGGTGAATTGCCGCTGGGCGGTAAAGCCCTCGTCAAGACGGTCGAGCATACTGTTGAACGATATGCTGAACTGTCGAAACTCCGGCAGAACTTCCTCGGTAATCTTCATATCCGTCAGGTTATTAGGCTGCACTTTTTCTACTTGAGCTGCAAAGGTTCGCAGAGGCTTCAGCGCACGACCGCTGACGAAATATGCCAGCACGCCGCCGATAAGCGTCACCGCCGCCGTAATATACCAGTTAGTGGCGATAAAGGAATCCTGCACGCCGTGTATGATAATAGTCAGCTCCTTATCGGCCTTTTTTTGCTCCGGATCGAAAAAGCCGGGCTCTCCCTCCTCTGTGTCGCTGAATGCGGAAACATATGAACCTATGGAATCCATATAATATCTGCCGGAGTAGCTCAAAAGACAGTTCATTGCAACGCAGGTCAAACCGATCAAAACGGCGGTCATTAAGGTGATGCGCCATTGCAAAGAAAGCTTTTTCATAAGATGTTTTCCTCCAAAACATATCCTTCGCCGATGCGGTTGCGGATAGGATCGTATCCGAGAGCGGTGCGCAGTTTTTTGCGCAAAGCGGAAATATGTACCCGAATCGAATTGCTGAAATTGTCCACGCTGTTATCCCAAACATGGTCAATAAGCTCTTCCTGACTTACGGGACGCCCCTGATGCAGCAGCAGATATTCAAGAATCGCCGCCTCTTTTCGGGTAAGCGTCAGCTTCAGTCCGTTGGCGGAGGCTATGCGTGCTTTGGTGTCGAAGGAAACGCCGCCGCAGTTCAGAACCACGTCGTTTTGCGTGAACTGTCGTCTGGTCAAGCTGCGTATTCTTGCCTCCAGCTCTTCCAAATGAAAGGGCTTGGATAAATAGTCATTTGCTCCGGCATCAAGTCCGTCCACCTTATCGGCGACCTCGCTGCGCGCGGAAAGGATCAGAACCTTGGTGTCTCTGTCCGTTTGGCGGAGCTTCCGCAATACTGTCATGCCGTCCGCGCCCGGCAGATTCAAGTCAAGCAGTACAAGGTCATAGCTCTCAATGCCGAGCAGCTCGATCGCTTTGTTTCCGTCATAGCAATAATCCACACTGTAATCAAGACGGCGCAGACTGCGGACGATCGTCTCGCAAAGCGCCTTCTCGTCTTCAACAACTAAAATATGCATGAAAAGCCTCCTCGCTTCACTTCTCGGTTTATTTGACGGTTCTATTATATCATACAAACATAAGATTTCTGTTAAGTTTTTATTCTTAACACAAATTTTATATTCTCCGTGCTACAATGAGGGCACAAAGGAAAGGGGTGACCTCATTGGTTCGATCGAAAAAAGCTTTGCTTCAGTTCGCATTGATCGTCGGCGCTGCAGCAATGATCTGTTTCGGAGCCTTGCGCGGAGAGGCGGACACCGTGCTCAGCAAGGCGATCAGGCTGTGTCTGGAGTGTATCGGAATTGGATAGAAAAAGAACTGATAATAAGAAAAAGAGCATATCAAGGATTTTGTCACGCTTTCGGAGCTTGATACAAGCGGCAGCGACGCTTCTCACCAACATCCATCTGCCGAATTTTTTTAAGGGCGGAATTTATCAGGGCAAAGGGAAAGCCGTTTGCGTCCCCGGACTGAACTGCTATTCCTGCCCGGCGGCATCGGGAGCCTGCCCTATAGGAGCATTTCAGGCGGTGGTGGGGTCGTCAAAATTCGCCTTCTCCTATTATATTACGGGCTTTCTTATTCTGCTGGGCGTGCTGCTGGGGCGCTTCATCTGCGGCTTTTTGTGTCCGTTCGGTTGGTTTCAGGAGCTGCTGCACAAAATTCCGACCAAAAAGATTTCCAC
This sequence comes from Clostridium sp. CAG:413, assembly GCA_000431775.1. Lineage (GTDB taxonomy): Bacteria > Bacillota > Clostridia > Oscillospirales > Acutalibacteraceae > CAG-177. The sequence continues at coordinate 158,330 of FR888217.1, forward strand.
AAAAAGGCTGAAGGGTCTGACCTACATAAAATACGCCGTTCTGCTCATAATGGTAGTTTTACTGCCCGCCCTTGCAGTCAATGATGTCGGTATGGGGGATCCGTTCTTCTGCAAATATCTTTGTCCGCAGGGAGTGCTTGAGGGAGCTATTCCTCTCGCAGCCGTAGATTCCGGTCTCCGCGATGCGCTCGGAGCCTTGTTCTCATGGAAGTTCGGTATTCTGATAGTAACGATTGTGTTGAGTGTGCTGTTCTACCGCCCGTTCTGCAAATGGCTTTGTCCGCTCGGTGCTTTTTATGCATTGCTTAATAAGGTATCCCTCCTCGGAATGAGGGTTGATAAGCATAAGTGCGTCTCCTGCGGAAAATGTGCAAAGGCGTGCAAAATGGATGTAGACGTTACCAAAAGCCCTGACCATACCGAATGCATCCGCTGCGGAATGTGCGTACGCGCCTGCCCCACGGAGGCAGTAAAATTCCGTTATGGATTTTGTAAAGGAAAAGATGACATCTGTTCTGCAAAAAATGCGGAGCAGCAAAAAATATCCAATAAAGATAAGGAGTAATCATTTATGAAAAGAACAAAAATACTGACCGTGCTTGCTGCGCTGCTGCTGATCCTCGGCCTTGCCGCCTGCGGTATGTCGAAAGACGGCAAAGAAAATGAAGGCAGCAAGGAAACCGGGATTGCCTCGCTGCTGGCAGCAGATCCGAAAACAACGGACGAGGCGTCCGAACTACATCAAAAGCTGATGCAGCAGGAAACAGCGATCCTGTCCAAAAACAACTCCCTTTGGGAAAAGGTGTTCATGTCCGCCGACAAAGGTATGGCAATGATCGAGGACGGCGGCAATTACGGCGATTTTTTACTTACAACAATTGAAAACTCAAAGGATCAGTTTACCGACGATGAGCTTAAGCTGCTCAAAGACGGAGCGGAACAGATACGCGAAATCGAGGGCAAGCTGACCGTTCTTGAGCAGAAGTTCCCTGATTGCGAAAAAAAGCCGTCCGAGGGCGAAATGAGCGTTCCGGCAGAAAACGGAAAGCCCAAAGAAAACAGCGACCTGATGAAGTTCCCCTCATTTGAGGGCAAGGACCTTGACGGAAACGAAGTAAAGAGCAGCACACTGTTTGCCGGCAATACCGTCACCGTGGTTAACTTCTGGTTTACGACCTGCAGCCCATGCGTGGGCGAGCTCAGCGATCTTGAGGCGCTTAACAAAAGCCTCTCCGAAAAAGGCGGAGAGGTAGTCGGTATCAACTCCTTCACGCTGGACGGCGATGAAACGGCTATTTCGGAAGCAAAGGATGTTCTGACAAAGAAAGGTGCATCATACAAAAATATCTGGTTTGAATCCAACAGCGAGGCCGGAAAATTCACTTCGGGGCTGTATTCGTATCCCACCACATATGTGGTTGATAAGAACGGTAACATCGTAGGCGATCCGATCACGGGCGCCATCACGGGGAAAAAGCAGTCGGAGAAGCTGAACGAGCTTATCGACCAAGCTATTGCAAACAGCAAGGGTTAAGTCGGCTGAATACCCGCTTATATATGCCCTCTGCGGATTTTTCCGCGGAGGGCTGTATTTTTTCCTCTTTCGGATCCGGTTCAGACGCCAAAGCAAGGCCCGACCGGAAACGGGTGACAGATTCAACCGAAGTCAATCCGGTCGTGCAGCGGCAGTCCTGTCCGATTTCGGATTTGCACGGCGGAGATACTGCGTCATATGATTTACGGCGAACCGCCTCTCAGCATGGTAACGGAAGCTGCCAAAGAACAAAGGCAGCCGGCGGAGCATGAGCCGTAAAGTGCTCGTCCGGACAATGCCGTTATGTACGCCTTCTCCGTTATCCCAAGGTCGGAGCTTACATATCCGCAAGACCTGGATGCGCTCGTCCGATTCGGAATCGGATATTATCCGGATTATTATAATAACCGCGGGATCAGGCATAAATTGAATGGCCTGATACCTGCCCAACACAGATCTCAAGCCATTCTTGCTGCTCAATATTCAATTTGCACAAGGTTTTCAAAAAGCTCTGTCAGGCTTTTTTGGTGCCCCTTCGGTTCCCGTGGGCGAGTAAAAGCACTTGCTCTGCTGCAAAAACAGAGTCCTTAAAGCCGCGAAGCCAATTTTATATTTTATGCCCAAGGATCTGCCGCTTTTGGGGTACGCACACCTGTAAGCAGGTACTGCTCCCATAAGAACCATTTTCCGTCGCTTCCGCGTTGACGAAGCTTTACGGGACGGGGGTCATCTGCACCGCCGCACGGTATAAAGAGCTTCATATAGCCCTGCTCTTCCGCCGAAACATGGTTGCTTTCGACAACTATGGTGTAGGGCTCGGTTGGAGTATAATTATTATCGGGTGTCGAACCGACAAAATAGGTAAACGGAAGATAGGTCTTTCCGTCACGAAAACGATCGTTCAAAAATGAAATCTCCATTCCGTTCAGCGGACGGGGGCCTCTGAGCCAATTAAGCATCTCTGTTCCGATGTTTTTGTCGGCGGCGTATGCGCACAGTGCAAGCACGGTGAGAGCGGCGGTTTTGAACGGTGTGTCAAGGCTTGCCTCGGGAAGCGCCTGCATTTCGGCAAGGCTTTCGGGCAATGCTCGGAATGTAAATGTTTCTCTTTTGTTGCCCGCAGACTGTACTGCAGAAACAACTGCCTTTTGTGCTGTGTTTTTTAACTTATCAAAAATTCCCATTTTATTCTCCAATCTGTTTTCATTCATTGCCTTAATCGGCATTGAAGGATTTTAACAAGATTCAGCTTTTTATTTTCCACTTTATGCTATCTTCGTGAAGGGTATAACCGCAATAAGAACAGCATCCGTTTTCATCGGGCATGAAGTTCGCTCCGCAGCTCGGACATTCTTTTTCGGTAAAGAACTCACCGTCAGTCTTTCTTTTTTCCGG
>FR888218.1 GCA_000431775.1 Clostridium sp. CAG:413
GGCGAGGGGTTCGGATTTGTTGTTTTCTTTGAATATCCGAATTTCAATGCAAAATTTTGACAAAGCAGCGCCGCTTGCCGTTAAAGGCAGACGGCGTTTTTTAGTGAAGATTACGTTTGCTCAAGTAAATCCCATATTCTCGTTTTCCTTTTTCGCTTTCAAAATAAGCTGTTATCTCAGGCAAAAAACATCTTGCCAATTCCTCGTATGTACTTTTTGGAATGTTGCTCGCCGCATATTTGAATTCTGTGCTTTGAGCTTCTCCCACGGCAGGCGATCCGCCGGATATGTTCTTTTCGCTCATTTTTGTCCTCATAAAAGAATTTTTTGAGGATTTTATCTGAACTCATAGTGAGTTGCGTTCGTTTTCATACTGCGAAAGGTGTCTTTCTTCATCAAGAACGGGTGAAATCAAATCTGCCCGTATCCTCGTTTTTGCAGTCAAACTGCAAGCAGGTAATTAGATACCGTGACATCGAGCCGCCAATGCGACAGATGGAAAACCGAAACCGCCATCAAGGCAAGTCGGTTGTATTCGGTCGGCAAGCCTTTCTGTATTGCAAGTTTTTTGTTTTCGCCTCTGACCCTGTATATGCCTGAAATATTCCTGCGATCAAAGTGCTTTGGCTTGCCGGTTTCGCCGAGATTGTAGGCGTTCCATCGTCTGATTATCTCGCTCGCAAGTTTTCTTTCGTAGCCGGGTTCGCCTTCGATTCTTGTGTCACGCAATTTGCGAGTATGACTCTGCCTGAACGGCCTTTTCTTTTTGCTCATGGCATTTCTCCTTTCTGTAGAATTTTCGGAAGTTTCTGCATTGCAACGGACTTCCGACCGTCCACGCCGAAGCGAGTTAAACCGATCAAGGGCTTCTTATGAAGCGATGACTTACAATGAAGTCAACCGTTAAGGCCGATGCAAACCATAACGCCGGAACGATCTCTCATATATGAAACCGTCCATTTGCCCTACAAACTGGTTATTTCCCGCCGAATATGAGAATTCGGCAAAATAACCGTTTGTGAGCCGGCTCTCTTTTTTCAAAGAGCTGCCGTGCCGAATGACGCGTTGTCCCCCGACCGTGCCGTCTCTGTGATGCCACAGTGCGTAGGCAGCGGCTCGGCGGGTCTCTCCCACAAAGCCGCCCGGCGGATGGCAAGCGTCATTCTGTCCGAACCGTGACCTCAGCCACAGTTTTCACTCCTGTTGCCGTACTTCTATATATAAGTATGTCATTTCAACAGGGTCGATAAAAATTAAAATTCGCGCTTATACTCTAAACCCAACGCAAGTGAAATTCGGCACAAGAAAAATGTTGACATTCGGGGGTCAAAGGGTTATACTGATGTTGCTAC
>FR888219.1 GCA_000431775.1 Clostridium sp. CAG:413
GCGCTCCAAGCGAGCAATGCGACTATGTTTCTGAGGGGCAACTTCAAGTCCTTCTGCCCCTGCCAAAGCAAAGCTCTGAAATCGTTGGTATATAACAGCTTCAGGGCTTTGATTTTTTTCTTCGTTATGACGCTGCTTTTTCAAATCATCATCTTTGCCGTTGATTATCGTCAACTTTAGATTGCCATGTGCTCCCCAACGTCCTCAAATCACCCTTAAAAATCCTCATTTGTTTTCGCCGATCTAAGACTATTGTGTGCAAAGACAGTATTTCCGCCTGTGAAAGATGATTACATGACAAATTAAGACAAAAACAGCCTTTGCAAGGAGCGGTCCAATAAAACAGTATAATAATGTTTTCGGGAAGCGGCATGAGTAATCATGCTGCTTTTCCGTTCATAACGTCATAGAGTAAATTGGCGGGGAGTATGCCGATATAGTTGTAGCTGATCGTCACATCCTGCACTCGGTGTCCGCTGGACTTGTCCGGTGCATGAACATATACGGCATTGACCATATCGTTCAGAATTGTGGGGGTCAGCTTCTCCAAGTACAGGTATTTTTTTGCCTGTCGAATAAACCTATCAACATTCTCCGCTTGATCTTCTTGATTCTGTATTTCGTTTCCAAGCATTTCAATCTTGACTCTCAGGTCTGCCTGCTCCTGCTCATAATCATCAGCTAACATCTGAAAACGAGCTTCGGACAGTTTCCCGTTGACCATGTCCTCATAAATACGCTTGAACAATCTGTCCAATTCAGCCAGACGGTTTTCGGATTTCTGCAGGGTTCGCTTCTTGGCAGAAAGTTCTTTCTTTGCTTCCTCGCTTCTCTTTGCACCCAACGCTCTGCGGAACGTATCTTCATAATCGGCAACACACCGTATCACCAACCTCATGTGTTGGAGTGTACCTTCTTCCAGCACCACGGCTCGGATGAAGTGAGTGTCGCAGACCTCCTTGCCCTTTTTACGAGAAGTGGAGCACACGAAGTGATCTTGTCTGGTTTCAAAACTGTTGCTGGTGCAGTAGTACAATTTCTCACCACAATCGGCACAGCGAACGAGACCGGAGAACATATTGGTCTTGCCTGTTCTGGCGGGTCTGCGTTTGTTCTTGCGAAGTTCCTGCACACGAGCGAAGGTTTCTTCGTCAATAATGGCTTCATGGGTATTCTCGAAAATCTTCCATTGATCGGGAGGGTTTTCGAGTTTCTTTTTGCTCTTGTACGATTGCTTGCGGGTTTTGAAGTTAACCATATGACCAAGGTATTCCTGCTTTTCCAGTATGCCGGTGATGGTGCGTGGTGCCCAATCGTAAGGGTTATCAGGTGTCTTTGCAGGAGCATTTCGTCCCATCTTCATCCAATGAACTGTCGGACAATCCACTTTTGCCTCTTTCAGCTTCTTGGCGATCTGAGAGGGACCGAAGCCCTCCATGCACCAAGCGAAGATCTGACGGACAACGGCTGCGGCTTCATCATCCACAATCCAATGTCTCTTTGGATTGTCGGGGTCTTTCATGTAGCCGTAGGGCGGGTTAGTAGTCAAATACTCACCAGATTCACCTTTCTGCTTCATAACCGCTTTGACTTTTTTACTGCTGTCCTTGACATAGAACTCATTGATGATATTCAAGAACGGAGTAAAATCGTTGTCCTGCTGATTGGCGCTGTCCACACCGCTGTTTACGGCGATGAAACGGACATCATGTTCTGGAAAAAGCATTTCCGTGTAAAGACCGACTTCCAGATAGTTTCTTCCGATACGGCTCATATCCTTTGCAATGATAACGCCGATCTTGTCGTCCTTTACCAGTTCAATCATGCGGTTCCAATCTGGGCGGTTGAAGTTAGCACCGGAGTAACCATCGTCCACGAAAAACTGGATGTTTCGGAAACCTTGTTCTTTTGCGTATTTCTTGAGAATCGCCTTTTGATTGACAATGCTGTTGCTCTCTCCTGTGAGTTCATCATCACGACTCAATCTACAGTAGATAGCAGTAATTTTGTCAGACTGCCTATTCATATCTTGTTCCTCCTTAATCGGCGGGCAGTCTGCCAATACAGGATTGCTTGTATATATCATATCACACATTCGTGAATAAATCCACCCTTTCATTAGAATATTTTTTGAGCATTTTTAATTTTCTTTTGCCATGTGGTCGAGTAACTTACTGGAAAGACTTCTTGTACCGTCGTAACTTCCGCTGAAACGGTAAGTAGTCTGACCGGAGTGGATGGTCATGGTGATCTTCGGCAACTCTGCCGCACAGTAATTACGAACGGTAAGATGCCCATCCTTGTTAAACAAGCGGTTCTCGCTCTGCTCACGGGATGTATGCTCCATTTTGAAATAGGGATCGGGATCGGAGAAGTGCGTACAAAGTGCATCATCCTGCGGTGCGGGCAAGGATGACAGCCACTCGTTCAGTTCTTCGGGTGTCATGTCAATTGCCTTCTTATTTTTGTTCATATAAAAATCCTTTCTTTGCTTTGCTCGTGGTGAGTGGACAAAACGTCCACTCACCAGATAGGAATGGAATCGAAGGGAAAGAATTATCTTTCCTGTTCCTTCTTGTGTTCAATCTTTCTGCCAAGGGTCTGCTCCAAATTATGACGAATGGCATCAAGACGCTGTGTTTCTTCCTTAGCGGTCTGGTACTGGTTGTAAAGCTCGTTTTTCTCTTTGATAAGCTGCTCCACTTCCGTCTGCAACGCCTTGTGGCTCGGTAGCTTCTTCAAGCCTTTGGAATCAAAGTAGCGTTTGGCAGCGTTCAGAATGATGAAGTCGCTGTCATGCTCGTCACGATATTTCTGACGAGCTTTTTCATTCTTGCAGGCTTTCAGTTCGTCGATTACATATCGAGTCTTGTGATAGTTCAGCACATAATTACGGAACTCTTTCTTTTCTGCGATTGCGGCTTCCACAGATTTCATCTCTGTGCGAATATCACTCAGCTTCTCATGGGCGACATCGCAAGCAGCAGCCAATGCTTCGGGAGAATCAAATCCCATTTCCTTGTACAACAGATAGGCTCGGCTTGCGTTTTTGAGATTGTGTTTCTTTGCCCAATGCTCATAACCCTTACCTTTTTCCTTGGCGACATCCATATCCACCATACGGCTTACAGAGTTTTGCTGTTTGATAAAATCTTGCATGGTCGGTGCAGAATGAATGGGAGGCGTTTTCGTTCTGACCTGTTTTGCATTTCTGTCAAAGACGGCGAGCACAGTAGCTTTATCAAAATCGTCGCCCAGCTTTCGTGCCGTGATAGGCTTTGTGCGGTCTGGTGTGAGGTAGGACAATCTCCCTCGGCTTTCCTTGACGGTGATGCCACGGCGGAGAAGTTTTTCTGCAAAGTCCTCAAAGCTGACAGCATCGGAGAGTGCCATGCGGATTTCTTCACGGAGCTTGTCCTTGTCGGTTTCAAACTTTGTCTGTTTGACCGGCAAGCCTTGTTCGACAAGGACAGCGTTTTCTTCATCCAGTGCAAGTTGTCCTTTCTTCTTCGCCCAATACTCACGCTCGGTCACTCTTGTCTTACTTCCATTCAGCAGATCAATCTGATACAGACCTGCATCGTGGCACATCTCCATGACCTCAGAACGGAAGTATTCCATAGCTGCGTTGGTGCATCGGTGCTTCATGCCCGGTTGGGTGTCGCACGGTCTATCCATATACGGCATGAATGGAACTTCCATAATTCGCAGAGAATTGATAACGATGTGTACATGAACATTGCCGCTGCCGTTGTGCCCGTCGGGGTGTGTACAGACGATGGCTTGATGACCGGGAAAGTGTTTCTTGCAGAATTTCTCTCCAAGACTCTGTGCCAGATCTACGGTCAATCCGTGATCGGGAACATCCTTGGGATCAAAGCTGATGATATAGTGATGACTTTTGACATCTTCCCGTTTTTGATTTTTGCCATAGCGGAGGTTGGCTCTCAAACAGGCAATCGCAAAATCTTCGTCACCGCAGTTCAATGTAGAAATGCGGTAATTCTGTCTTGGGATAAGTCTGCCGTTTTCGTCCAGGGTGGGCTTCATGGTGAACTCGTCATGCTCAAAAGTGAGATAGGATTCAGCAGCAGAGTAGTTGGCATTTTTAGAGCTTATATGCTTGAACGTTGCCAACAGCATCACCTACCTTTTTCATCACTTCAAATTTCAGCGTGGCAAGATCAGCGGCAGCATCTTGCAGTTCTTTCGCCATAGCGGGATAGGGACTTCGCCATTCGTTGAGGTGTCGGGCAATCTGATTTAAGTTGTTACCGATCCTGCCGTATTCAGCGGTCAGTTTACCAATGGCTGCGAGCAGATCGTCGCTGACCAGAGTTGCCAAGATGGTCGGTTTGATGGTTGCGCCAGAAATCGCTTCACGGATAAACTCCGATTGATTCATGTCGTAAATCTCCAAGCGACGGAGAAGGTCGGCGTGTTCTTCATCGTCCAGACGGGTTTTTACGATGTGTGTACGTTTCGGTGTGTTGTAAGTTTTGGTCATTCGGTTCCTCCTTCATTTGTGAAAATGGTGATCGGCGGATGCCGTTGCTTCTGCCAAAGCAGAACAGATGCAGGGTTTGGGGAAGGCACTCCCCAACAAGATTCCATGAAGGGCAAAATGAGCGATAGGCGAAATTTGGACCCATGGTAGAATCTTGCTCTACGCTACCCGGCCTTTTCGTTTTCACTGATTTTTCAAGTTCACGCATTTGGCGCTGAATCGTGTTTTGGAAAAATGACAAAACAAAAAGAGCCGATTACACAAAACATCAGAAATCGGCGGGAGCATCGCTCTCGCTTCAAAGTGATGTTCTATGTAATCGGCTCTGAAAAATCAAAGTCGGGTTCTGCTTCGTACAGCTCCTGCCAACAGAACCAAAGGCTTAGTGGAGCAGTTCGGCACTTCCGGTGTACCGATACCGTGTCGGATGAACCGACTAATTATGTCTCAATATGGTCGAACATTTATATTCAGTTGTTATGTATGGGTGGATATATTTTCGACGGCATTATTATACAAGAATGGACTACTTCCTGTCAATGTTGCAAATGTAAATTATATAAGAACAGAAAAATGGAAAATTGGTTTCAATAAGTTGGATAGGAGTTGTTTTGTAATCACAGTATCAGCTGAGCAGTTACTCACTGCTCAGCTGATTGTTATTGAATAATTCCTCTTGCCTTCAAGATTTCAAAGTTTATTGCATCTTCTATGTCGTTCCTTAACATACGCATATTGGGATAGGCACCTTCTTTAATAACCCTTTCAAACAACGATAACACTGAATTGTTTTCGATAAGTGCTTTATCCTCAGCATCTACCTGTGCCATTAACCCTGCATAACATTTTCTCGCAATTTTCAATTTATCATCTACGCTAATCGGATTAAAAATAACAACTTTAGAAAATCTCGAATAGATTGGCGTCCCCAGATATTTTTCCGCTTCTTCTTCAGTCCTGTAATTCGTAGTGCAAATAATAATGCACTTGGAAACATCCACAGAATAGTTTGCATCGACAAACGTACCTTCATCGAACATTTGGTAAAACGCATTGTAGAACGAAGGAGATACCTTATCAAATTCGTCCAGCAGAATAACATTAGAATTGCGTCTAATCAATTCACGAGCCAAGCTATCCTCACCATGGTCGGCACCAAAAATGTACTGATAAGCACTGTTAGTCTGCTGCATCGAAAACTGGATCCTAACCATATCCGTGCCTAAACAGGAACTAATATATTTTGCTGTCTCCGTTTTCCCGATACCAGAATCACCCAAAAACAGAAGCGTAACTGGCCTTTTACGTTCGCTATTTCGCAAAGCATAAATTGAAGCCAAAGATTGCTTCATTACATGGGGTTGTCCTATTACAGCCTCGTTAAACCCTTCAGACATCTTGCGCATGTCCTCTACGCTGATTCCAGGATATAGAGTCCTATGCTCTGTGATTATGTCTTTATCGTAGTTCTTTACAATATCCTCATAAATTTTTATCGGAGGGTTGCAAAGCCATAGATTTTTAACATTGACTTTTAGGTTGCGCAGAACATTGTTAGAAAAGCCAAGAAGCGCCCACTCTCTCACGCCGCCATAATCGTCCGTGTGAACCAGAAGATTCTCTACTTCCATAGGAGGATCTTTTTGCCCGCCTACACCTTCGATCTTTAGGTCAGTTTTATTGATATGATTGACAACGTCCACTAAGAAGTGCACATCTTCCAGTTTTTCGGTTGCTTCTTCAAAATCTTTGTCCGCTCCCCAATATATCTCTATTCTATCCATTAGCCCTCCAAGACCCCAGCTAACACAACATCGTATACATCAATTTCGGTAGCTACAGAACCGCCTTCAGATGCAGAAGCATAGTCTACACGTTTAGATGCTTTTGTGGTTCCAAACTCAAACTCCTTTTGTACTTGCAAATCAGACTTCTCAATTTGTCCCACATGAATCGCATAGTATGTAAGTCGCATCTTAGGCAAATCAGACATTGTATAGCTGTTTCTGAAAGCGCTACGATTAAATCTCAAAATGACATCCTTACCATCAACGGTAGCCACAAATTCATAATAGCCACGCCCTTTTTCAATGGCTTCCTCTATTTTGGTTATGTCAATTTTCATCGCATCGCCATCACTGGTTTTGAACGGTAGCTCACCATCGATCATACTTAGAAAAGGAGCTATCAGCATAATATATGAAAAAGAATTTACTTCCGGTCTGACAATCACTTTAGGGAATACTTTAATTCCGCCACAACGCTTATTCTTTGGTCTGCGCTGGTCTGCATCGAGTAGGGCAATAAAATCTGCAAGCAGAGTGTTTTCAAGAATGTTTTTAGCGATCCTATCAGACTTTCTTGAAAGATTTGTATTTACACTCGCTTCTGCATTGATTGTCGCACCACTTAGAAAAGTGAATATCTTGGATAAAGCATTCTTTTCGGTTCCTACGCCGCCCTCTATGCCCGCAGTTCCCTCAATTCCAGAGTTGACTTCAGTGATAAACTCTGTCGTCTTCTTGAGTTCGCCACCTGCAATGATCTGCATGAAATCTGCAACAAACGCTTCGTCAAAATATACTATTTTCAAAAAGTTTGTATTGTCCATAATTCTTTCTCCTTGCGATTTTCTTAACTGCTGCAAATATCATGTGTACTTTCACTTGAATGGAGAGCAAACTTCAAATCAAAGCTCAATTCTGCTAACACCCATTCTTTTTTCGATCATCTGAATATAATCCTCGTTCATATCACAGACAATGCTTTTCATTCCATGCTTCTTGGCGCAAGCAGCAGTTGTTCCTGAGCCTGCCATGGGATCAAATACAATATCTCCTTTTTGGTTGGCCATCAAAAGAAGTTTGTCAAATACAATTTCGGGCTTTTGAGAAGGATGGCCGGTTCTTTCCTTTTTGCCAACAAACCCAATAATTAGAGGAGCTTCGATTACGCTCGGCGGCCCAGGTACGAAACGCATTTTTCCAGATTCAAATTTTTCTTTCTGCTCATCGCTCAAGAAATGTTCAGGATGTAATTTATGTCCCTTACGCATGAACTGCAAGCAAGCATTTTGACTCGATCTCCATCCTCTGATAACTGATGGGCAATTTTTGTAATACCATGTCAACCATGCAGCCATATAAAATCCGCTTGGTGCATATCTAACATACGGACCAATAATTTCAGGGAAACCCCATAAATACATCAAATCGCTTATTTCACCAGTTTGGTTTAGTAATCTTGTGATAAAGTCATCATATTCGCTTGTAGGCAACTCGCCACCAAACCCTTTGTTGTACCAAGGGTCAAGCATAGCACAGTTAACGTAGATATTTGCTTCTTTTAATATTGCAATAGATTCAAACACATCCATTGGAGGGAGAATGGCAACCCCATCAACCTCAAGTGCGTGTTTGATTTTTTCTGATATTGTCATGAATGATCTCCTTTTATTTTGTAATGACAAACCCTCTGCTAATCAGCCACTGAACGTCATCAAAAGCATCTTGGACATTAGACCAAAGTTCACCTAATCCTGGGAAAACTTCCTGCGCTATTCTGATTGCCTCGTTTTGCGGTAAGCCCCAAGAGGTTTCAAACCCTGCAACCAATAAACATCCGGATTCATTCCCTATTGAAATAGGCGCTCCATAATTTGCAATAACATCCAACAAGCAATATTTGCGAACAATTTCTATACGACTGGGACTAATTGCATACTTGTGTTCACCATAGGCTACAATATTCCCCTCGCTTACGGAAAGTGAGAATGCTCGACTGATTTCTTCATCAGTGTATCCTTCATCTCTTAAAAGCTGATAAATCTCATTCTCTTTTCCAGATGTTCTGATCACAGCGTGTTCAATCTCAAGCGGTGTGAGGAACAAAATCCCTTGTAATGCCCTGCGCAACTTGAGTGGTGCTGTACGAATTTGAATAAAATCCTTTGTTGTCGGTTTCGCCAACATTTTACGCAAATCCCCATTCAGCGAGGAAAAATAGCCAGCACCATCCAGATACTCTACAAATACAGCGTCCGGATATTTTTGCAACGTTACTTCTCTGGTGCTGTCGGTTTGATCTACAACTTTGTGCGATACACTTCCGGAATCGCCAGCATAAAATTGGCTCTGTATAAAGACTTTTGCGCCCAATCTTCTTGACTGGAAAGGAACAATAAAATCATACTTTCTCTTCTTAATTTTATTGTCTACAGGCAAATCACCCAAGATTTCACCGACCTCAACATCTTGTGTATTAAAGTCTGTTCCTGCATTCAAGCCCCAGTCAGTCATATACTTTCTCAATATAGTTTCTGGAATATGCCCTTGTGTAGCAGTGATAGATCCTCTGGACTGAAAGATTACTATCGAGCTTATAAGAGCATCTGCATTGCCCAATTCCTTTTGTGATACATAGGCATTTCCGAGGCTCCAGAGCTGCTTTGCGTAATCTTCATCCGATACAATCAAATGGAAATAGCTTTCAACAAATACTATTCTATAATCATCTTTACCAGCAAGTTGTACTATAATTTTAGTAACATCTGTCATGGAAAAAGCTCGAGGAATAGCTTTGTCTCGCCATCTTCCTCCACTTATTTTTTGAGGATAAGTACTTATTCCAATTTGATTTTTAAGCATAAGAGGGAACTGGCACTTTAGGTTGTTATCGGTTTTTCCAGTAGCCAGTAAAAGAACGTTACATATACTATCAAGAATGTCCTTGGCCGTATCATCATTTTCACCTGATAGATAACTCAGTACGTTTACCGCTAAGGCAGACGATGAGCAATGTGATACATCTGCAAAATTTTCGGTAATATCGGCCATATAGTCAAAGCCCTTTTTTAATTGCTCAAGATTAACTCTGAATTGCGGAGTATCTCTTATTTCTCCAAGTGAAGGAGTTACCCACATATCAAACTCAGACATTTTTTCATCTAATGTTGCGTTATAGTCGTTAATTTTCATGCTGCTCCTCCTTGTTGACGAACTCTAAAATATCGTCCACTCCGCATTGTAGTGCTTTGCAGATTTTTTCTATACTTTCTATTGAGACATACTCATCACGTTTAAGACGAGTAATGATATTTGCACTAAATCCCGCCTTCTCCATCAGCTCGGCATTAGTCATACCCTTGTCAATCAGCAAGTGAAATAGCTTTTTGTATGTTACAGCCATAGCGAAACCCTCCTTAACATTATCAATTATTATATCACGAGATCGTGAATAATTCAATTGGTTGGAGTAAAATTATACGATAATAAAAATTCTGCCCAAGCTGGGCAGAATTTCCGTAACATATATTTAAGAGCTATACATGGTATCTATTTACCAATGCCAAAAACATGTCTTTATAGAATTTTCCAAGTACGGCAATTTGCTGATTAGTAAGTACACCAATCAGATACGTTTTTAAGAAGCTGCACATTGCGTGAGTAAGTAGTTTTTCGATTGTAGAAGTATCTGCATTGTCTTGATAATCTTTAGAATACATTTTACAGATTGAACGTCTACCAAAGTAATTAAAGATTACTCCCATAGTGTCTTTAAGCACCTTAAATTCAGTTGGAAAGTTCGCATGGCCAATCAATTCGTTTGCAAGCAACAATGGTGCATCAACATAATCCTGAATACTCATATATCCCGACTCAGTATCAATAAAATCACTCATTGAAAACGAAATGTTTTGCTTGATACTCTTTACACCCAAAACTTTCAAGAAACCAATTTGAGCAGCATGATATTCCGTATATCCATGATTAGCAATATACTTTTCGGGATCTTTGTTTACGTAAGTTTCATCGTCGAGTATATGGGTAAATTCATGAAAAATCGTCTGCTTTCCGACTTCACCTAAAGTGTGAATATTAGACCACACAGTTAAAGTGTGTTTTCCAGTCTTGTAATCATAATGAGCCGATCCCAGTGAGTCATAGCCTTGTTCATCAGAAACCGACAGAGAAATATCCTTATACGCAATTTCATAAATTGGAAAAGAAGTTAGTCCTAACAGTTGCATAAATTCGGTTTCGCACTCTTTGATATATGAAGTTACCTTATCCATGTAAATTACCTCTCCGTGGTGACCTTAAGTTCCTATTTGTTTAATTATATCATACTTTTTGATGTTTGTGTTTACCCATTATAGCATAGAAGTATTTCATAGTTAAGAACATCTGTCCAACATGGACAGATGTTACAGAAGCAACTTCGTCACAGGTTGTATAGAAGATGAAAGGGGCTTGTGCTCAATCAGGCACAAGCCCCAACATTGGATATTCAATTATTCTTCCATGACTTCTAACATCATTCTTGCACCCAGCTTAAAACTGTTTTGGAAGATCAAACAATCCGTGATGGTTTGATACTCCCGCACGCAATCGGTATATTTTTCAAACAACTCCTTTTGCTCGTCTGGCATGGTTGCTTTGAGCTTTTCTTCATTTCGGCAAATCAGTTCCAACAGCTTCTTGTACTCCTTAGAGGAAGTGTCGTACTCTGTAGGCTCAATATTGCCGTACCAAAATTCTTCAAGGATTCTCATATCGCCTTCTCCTCATAGATCATCTCACGAAGGATAATTTCCTCTGCTCGGTTGCGGATGCTGTTCATAGCTCCGACCCATGCCATCTGGTCAGTCTTTTTCATACCCTCTGTTACGTCCTCAGCGGCTTTCATTTGCTTAATGATAAGTTCAAGGCGATTCTGTGCCTGCTCATTCAAATCCTCCAGATACGTCCACAGTTCACCGCTAAGGCACAGATCATTGAAGCGGACAGGGTTATGCTCCTTGATATAATCTCTGTGCATACGTCCCCACCGACCGATAGGTCTGTTTTCCTCCGGTAAGCGAATATCGGGAATATAGTAATCACCACAACGAATATAGTTCAGTTCCTGCATCTTATATACCTCCAATAATAGCTTCAAACATTCTGCTAAAGATAGAAAAAGGCGATACCTGGTTGTGAAAACCAAGTATCGCCAATTTTTCTTGTCGCACTCCTGTACGGCAGCTCCCCTATGCCAGTAATGTTCTCATGCTGTCTTATTGGAAGCTACCGCACCTG
The DNA here is from genome assembly GCA_000431775.1 of Clostridium sp. CAG:413. Lineage (GTDB taxonomy): Bacteria > Bacillota > Clostridia > Oscillospirales > Acutalibacteraceae > CAG-177. The sequence goes on from FR888219.1 coordinate 11,587, forward strand.
CTCGCTTTTATTTTATTTACATGGAAAGGCTATATCAAATCCACAGTTTAAAGACATTGTTATTAATAAAGTCATACAAAAAGCAATAGGCAAATTTTCCAACAAACGATTCTTTGGCTGGGGCAACGGTTTCCCATTGCCCCGCTTGCAAATCATTTTACATAGTACACTTTTTTACTGCGTTCATGGTAATCGCAGTCAATATCAAGTTTTTTGACCCTGTATATATACACATACGGTGAGGAGTCATATTGCAGCTCAACTATGCCGACAAACTGCTTAGGGATGAAAAGAAATCTGCGGTTTTTGGTTTGCGAGAGGCTGTATTTAATGCTCCTCAGCTCATGCCCGCAGGTCACGATATAGGTGTAATGTGAAAAATCAAAGCTCAAATCGCTCGCCTCTGCGCCGTATTCGGTCAGCTTCTCAAGGGTGAAAAATCCGCTGTATTTTTCATCTCTCAGCGAGAACCACGCGAGCTTGGAATCCGGGATATTATCAACAGCGATCCGCTCCACAGGCTCAAACGGCAGGTCGAATTTCGCATTATACACAGCCGCCGAGAGAACGACCAACAGCGCAACGAACAGAACCGCAAGGGTGACTTTGATTGATTTTTTCATGGTAATGCCTCCTTAAGAATTGTGATTTTTGATGCGTCGGGCGTCGGTTTTTGCGATTTTCATTTTTGATATTACTTATTTGTAAGTGCCGAAACGATTATAACACATAAAGTATCGTCTGCGCAAGTATTAAATCATGCGTGAACGGCGGAATGCGGTTGGGTCGGTCGGCATGGCTGCGCTGCCGACCTGCGGACAAATTCGGCGGAGTGCGATATTTACTCTTGACTTTGGCGGGGAAAGGTGATAGAATATGCGTGAGAAAAAATCTTTAAGCAAGGTGCTGTGACGCCGGCAAGATTGTGATAGATGACCGGATATCGGTCTGTTTTCTTGCGTTCACGGCCTGCTTTTTTAAAGCGGGTCTTTTTTTGTGGGCGCGGTCTATGCAATTCCGGCGCATAATTAAGGAGCAGATCATGATATTTAAGAACGCTGCGGTCTATAATAACGGCAAATTCAGGCAGATGGATTTGACTTTGAACGTCGGCAATGCCGGCGTTGGTTCAAATTTCAACAATGCTTATGTTTTTCCGGCTTTCTGTGATGTGCATGTGCATTTCAGAGAGCCGGGATTTTTTTATAAAGAGACGATCAAAAGCGGCTCGCTTGCGGCGGCGCACGGGGGATATACCGATGTCTGCACCATGCCGAATCTGAATCCCGTGCCCGACAACATAGATAATATAAAGAAGCAGATAGATATAATCGAGCGGGATTCGGTGATACGCATTCACCCGTATGCGGCGATAACCGTCGGCGAGCGGGGCGAGGAGCTGACCGATATGGCGAGCCTTGCGACGTATTGCATAGCCTTCTCGGATGACGGCAGGGGAGTGCAGAGCGAGGAGCTTATGCGCCGCGCGATGACCGAAGCGAAGCGTCTGGGCAAGGTGATCGCCGCCCACTGCGAGGATAATTCGCTGCTGCGGGGCGGATACATTCACGACGGCGAGTATGCGCGCCTGCACGGCCACAGGGGCATATGCTCCGAGAGCGAGTGGCGGCCAATAGAGCGCGATCTGCGGCTCGCGAAGGAAACAGGCTGCAAGTATCATGTGTGCCATGTTTCATGCAAAGAGAGCGTGGAGCTGATACGCCGAGCCAAGGCGGACGGAGTTGACGTGACGTGCGAGACAGCGCCTCATTACCTCGTTTTCAGCGATAACGATCTTGAGGAGAGCGGCAGATTCAAGATGAATCCGCCGATAAGGAGCGAGGAGGACAGACTTGCGCTCATACAGGGGCTGCGGGACGGCACGATAGATATGATAGCGACCGACCATGCGCCGCACAGCGAGGAGGAGAAGTCAAGGGGGCTTGAGAGGAGCCTGATGGGCGTCGTGGGGCTTGAAACGGCGTTCCCCGTGCTCTATACAAGGCTCGTGAAGCCCGGCTTGATAACGCTTGAGCGGCTGACGGAGCTTATGGCTATAAACCCGAGGCGGCGGTTCGACCTGCCGCCGACAGAGGATATCTGCGTTTACGATTTAGGCGAGGAATTTACGATAGACCCGAATGATTTCATGAGCATGGGCAGGAGCACACCTTTCGAGGGAATGAAAGTGTTCGGCAAAAATCTTATTACGGTATGCGGAGGTAAAGCAGTATGGAATTCACAAGAAAATTAGTGCTTGAGGACGGCGCCGAGTATTACGGTACGGGGTTCGGCTACGGCGGGGACGCGGTGTGCGAGATAGTGTTCAACACCTCGATGGTGGGCTATCAGGAGATTATCTCCGACCCGTCATACACCTATCAGGCGGTGGTCATGACCTACCCGCTCATCGGCAATTACGGCATCGCCGACGAGGATTACGAGACCAAGATACCGACCATCGGCGGCCTTATAGTCAGGGAATACAACGACCTGCCGTCAAACTTCCGCTACACCAAGACCCTTTCGGAGGTCATGGAGGAATACAAAATTCCCGGCCTTGCGGGCGTTGATACCCGCAAGCTCACACGCAGTATCCGCGATATCGGCTCACGCTGCGGAGTGATAACGGACGCCGACACTCCGACGGATAAAGCAATCGAAATGATAAAGAATTCGCCCGTGCCGCACGACGCCGTGGCAAAGGTGAGCTGCAAAAAGCGCTGGTATTCGAGGACGGCAAACGCAAAATATAACGTGGTGGCGATAGACTGCGGGATCAAGCTCAATATTATCCGCTCGCTGAATGCGAGGGGCTGCAATGTGACCGTGATGCCGTATAACACCTCCGCCGCCGAGGTCGAGAAGATGAAGCCTGACGGCATATTCCTCTCAAACGGCCCGGGCGACCCCGAGGACGTCATACCCGTTATCGACCTTGTGAAAAAGCTCAGGGGCAAATACCCGATATTCGGCATCTGCCTCGGTCATCAGATGATAAGCCTCGCCTGCGGGGCGGAGACCTACAAGCTGAAATTCGGCCACAGGGGCGGCAATCACCCGGTCAAAAACCTTGAAACGGGCAAGATAGAGATAACCTCGCAAAATCACAGCTATGCGGTGAATGAAAAGAGCCTTGAGAATACGGGGCTTAAAGTGACTCATGTCAATATCCTCGATAACACGGTCGAGGGGATAAGGGATGAGCGGTCAAAGATGTTCAGCGTGCAGTATCACCCCGAGAGCGCGCCGGGGCCGCAGGACAGCGCATATTTGTTTGATAAATTCATAGCGCTCATGGGAGGTAACGAAGATGCCTAAGAGAACGGATATCAAAAAAATACTCGTCATCGGCTCGGGTCCGATAGTGATAGGTCAGGCGGCGGAGTTCGACTATGCGGGCACTCAGGCTTGCCTTGCCCTCAAGGAAGAGGGCTACGAGGTGGTGCTCTGTAACTCCAACCCCGCGACGATAATGACCGACACCTCCGTTGCGGACAAGGTCTATATGGAGCCGCTGAATCTCGAATATCTTGCAAAGATCATCCGCTACGAGCGACCCGACGCGATAGTGCCGGGCATAGGAGGTCAGACCGGTCTTAACCTTGCAATGCAGCTTGAGAAAAAAGGCGTGCTGCGTGAATGCGGTGCGGAGCTGCTCGGCACGAGCAGCAGGAGCATCGAGCGTGCGGAGGACAGAGAGCTCTTTAAGGAGCTTTGCGAGGAGATAGGCGAGCCTGTCCTGCAGTCGGTCATTGCCGAGAGCGTTGAGGAGGGGCTTAAAGCCGCGGAGGATATAGGCTACCCGGTAGTCTTGCGACCTGCTTTCACACTCGGCGGCACGGGCGGCGGCTTTGCCGACGGCAGAGAGGAATGTGCCGAGATACTGCGCGGTGCGCTTGAGCTTTCGCCCGTTCATCAGGTGCTGGTCGAGAAGAGCATAAAGGGCTACAAAGAGATAGAATACGAGGTCATGCGTGACGCGAACGACACAGCAATCACCATATGCAATATGGAGAACGTCGACCCCGTCGGCATCCACACGGGCGATTCGATTGTCGTCTGCCCCTCGCAGACCTTAACCAATAAAGAATATCATATGCTGCGTGACAGCGCACTCAAGATAATACGGGCACTGAGGATCGAGGGCGGCTGCAACGTGCAGTTTGCTCTTGACCCGCTTTCGTTCAAGTATTATCTGATCGAGGTCAACCCCAGAGTCTCCCGCTCCTCCGCCCTTGCCAGCAAGGCGAGCGGCTACCCGATAGCGAGGGTGTCGGCCAAGATATCGGTCGGCATGCATCTTGACGAGATAATGATAGCCAACACCCCTGCCTCATTCGAGCCGGCGCTTGACTATGTCGTTACAAAGATGCCGCGCTTCCCGTTCGACAAATTCTCATCTGCCAATAACAAGCTCTCCACTCAGATGAAAGCCACGGGCGAGGTGATGAGCGTCGGCAGGACACTGGAGGAGAGCCTGCTCAAGGCCGCCCGCTCGCTCGAGATAGGCGTCAATCACCTCTATATGAAGAAATTCGACGGCTTCACCGAGGATGAGATGCTCGCCTACATTAAGGACGGCACGGACGACCGCATCTATGCGATAGCGGAGCTGCTGCGCCGAGGCACGGATGTGGGCATGATATGCAACGCAACAAAGATAGATATGCTCTTCCTTGAGAAGATAAGCAATATTGTCAGGGCGGAGGATAAGCTGAAGGAGCATATCGGCGATATCGACACGCTCTATGCGGCGAAGCGCCTCGGCTTCTCCGACGAATATATCGGCAGGCTCTGGGATATGACAGGCGAGGAGATATTCAGGATCCGAGAGAAACACAATATGTTCCCCGTCTATAAGATGATAGACACCTGCGCCTCGGAATTCGAGAGCTATATCCCGTATTTTTACTCGACCTATGAGCAGGAGAATGAGTCCGAAGTGTCGGATAAAGAGAAGATAATCGTCTTAGGCTCGGGTCCCATCAGGATAGGGCAGGGCGTTGAATTCGATTATTCCACCGTCCACGCCGTCTCAACGATTAAGCAGTCGGGCTATGAGGCAATAATAATCAATAATAACCCCGAGACCGTCTCGACGGATTACACCTGCTCCGACAAGCTGTATTTCGAGCCGCTTTGCACCGAGGACGTGATGAATATAATCCACCTTGAGAAGCCGATAGGCGTCATAGCGTCGCTCGGCGGTCAGACGGCTATCAATCTGGCGGAGAGCCTCAGAGACAGGGGAGTGAAGATAATCGGCACCGATTGTGACGCAATTGACCGAGCCGAGAACCGCGACCTGTTTGAGAAGGTGCTCCGTGAGCTAGATATCCCGCAGCCCAAGGGCAGGGCGGTGACAAAGATAGAGGACGGCGTTGCCGCCGCAGCCGAGATAGGCTACCCCGTGCTCGTGCGCCCGTCCTTCGTCCTGGGCGGCAGGGCGATGCAGATAGTTGCCGATGAGCCCCAGCTGCGCCGTTACCTGCGTACCGCCGTTGAGATAGACGAGGATAAGCCTGTGCTGGTCGATAAATATATCTCGGGCAAGGAGCTGGAGGTGGACGCCATCTGCGACGGCACGGACGTCTTTGTGCCGGGCATAATGGAGCTTGTCGAGCGTACGGGCATCCACAGCGGCGATTCGATAAGCGTTTACCCCACGTTCAGCATAAGCGCTAAGGTCAAGGAGACAATACTCGACTACACCAAGCGCCTCGGCCTCGGCATAGGCATAGTGGGGCTTTACAATATCCAGTTCATCGTTGATAAGAATGAAAATGTCTATATAATCGAGGTCAACCCACGCTCGTCAAGAACTGTTCCGTTCCTCTCAAAGGCGACGGGCTACAGCCTTGCGGATATCGCAACGCGCGTTATCCTCGGCAAGAGCCTCAGGGAGCAGGGCTTTGAGCGCATTTACCCCGAGGAGAAGAAACGCTGGTATGTCAAAGCGCCCGCGTTCTCATTCTCAAAGCTCAGAGGGCTTGACGCTTATCTCTCGCCCGAGATGAAGTCCACGGGCGAAGCGATAGGCTACGACGACAAGCTGACCCGCGCGCTCTATAAGGCGCTGAAGGCGAGCGGGATGAACGTAATGAATTACGGCACGGTGCTCGCGACCATAGCCGATAAGGATAAGGACGAGGCGCTGCCGCTCATCCGCCGCTTTTATAATATGGGCTTCAATATCCAGGCCACCGAGGGCACGGCGCTCTTCCTCAAGCAAAACGGGATACGCACCCACAAGGTCGGCAAGCTGAGCGACGGCAGCAAGGAGATAACCGACGCCATCAGGCAGGGCTACGTCACCTATGTCATCAACACAAGGGATATGAATTCCTCCGACGTGCTCTCCGACGGTCACGAGATCCGCCGCTGCGCCGTTGAGAATAATGTCACGATGTTCACCTCGCTCGACACCGTCAAGGTGCTGCTCGACGTGCTCGAGGAGACAACGCTCGGCATTTCCACCATAGACGCATGAAAGGAGTAGCTATGAAACAGGATTTTTATGAGATCGTATCGAATGAGCGGATAGCCCCGTCGGTCTACAGAATGGTGCTTTCGGGCGATACTTCGCCCATAACCGCTCCGGGGCAGTTCGTCAATATCAAGATACCCGAGCTTTATCTGCGCCGCCCCATTTCGATCTGCGATTGGGATGACAAGACCCTCACGCTCATATATAAAACCGTCGGCGAGGGCACCGAAGCACTCAGCCGCATGAAGCCCGGCGGCAGGCTCGACCTGCTCATAGCTCTCGGCAACGGTTACGATACCGAGCCGTCGGGCGATACGCCGCTGCTCGTTGGCGGCGGCGTGGGCATACCCCCGCTTTTCGGCCTCTGCAAGGCTCTTATAGCCGAGGGCAAGACCGTCAACGTGATCCTGGGCTTCAATACGGCGGGCGAGATATTCCTTGAGAAAGAATTCAGGGCTTTGGGCGCGAATGTCGCCGTCACCACGGCGGACGGCTCATACGGGCTGAAAGGCTTCGTTGACGCGGCGATGAAATACGCCGAATACACCTATTTTTATACCTGCGGGCCAAAGCCGATGTTCAGGGCGGTCAACGCCGTCGCCAAGACGAGCGGTCAATTCAGCTTTGAGGAGCGGATGGGCTGCGGCACGGGCGCCTGCATGGGCTGCACCTGCAAGACCAAGAGCGGCCCCAAGCGTATCTGCACCGAGGGTCCCGTACTTTTAAGGGAGGAGATAGAATGGTAGACACATCTGTCAGCCTTTGCGGCATAAAGCTCGATAACCCGATAATCCCCGCCAGCGGCACATTCGGCTTCGGCTATGAATTCACAAGATTTTACAATATCAATATTTTAGGCTCGATCTCGCTCAAGGGCACCACCGCCGAGCCGCGCTTCGGCAACCCCACCCCGAGGATAGCTGAGTGCCCGTCGGGGCTGCTGAATGCCGTGGGGCTTCAGAATCCGGGGGCGGAAAGCGTGCTTCACGACGAGCTGCAAACACTCAAAAGCGTTTATAAAAAGCCCGTCATGGCGAATGTGAGCGGCTTCTCCGTCGACGATTATGTGACGGCGGTTAAAATACTTGACTGCGAGAGCATGATAGGCTGGTTTGAGATAAATATATCATGCCCCAACGTCCACGGCGGCGGACTGGCTTTCGGCACGAGCGCCGAGAATGCCGCTGCGGTCACAAAGGCGGTGAGAAAGTCGACCGATAAGCCGATAATAATAAAACTCTCGCCCAATGTGACGGATATTGCGGAGATTGCAAAGGCGTGCGAAGCGGCAGGAGCCGACGGCGTTTCGCTCATCAATACTCTGCTCGGCATGAGGATAGATCTGAGGGCTAAAAGGCCGCTGCTTGCGAATAAAACTGGCGGGCTCTCAGGCCCTGCGGTGAAGCCCGTGGCGGTCAGGATGGTGTATCAGGCCTTTGAAGCGGTCAAGATACCGATAGTCGGCATGGGCGGCATATCCTGTGCCGAGGATGTGCTCGAATTCATGCTTGCGGGTGCTGCCGCGACCGAGGTTGGCGCGGCAAACCTCATCGACCCCTACGCCTGCAAGAGGATAATAGACGACCTGCCGAGAGCCATGGAAAAATACGGCATTAAGAGCTTAAACGAAATAATAGGAGGCGCACACTGATGGGTAAAGATGTCATAATAGCCTGCGATTTTGCAGATAAAAAGACCTGCCTTGATTTCCTCGACGGATTCAAGGGCAGGAAGCCGTTTGTCAAAATAGGAATGGAGCTTTTCTACGCCGAAGGCCCCGAGATAGTCCGAGAGATCAAAGCGAGAGGGCATAAGATATTCCTTGACCTCAAGCTGCACGATATCCCGAATACCGTCAAAAAGTCAATGGCGGTGCTCTCGCGGCTCGACGTCGATATGTGTAATCTCCATGCTGCGGGGGCGAGCGATATGATGGCTGCGGCGCTCGAGGGCCTTACAAGACCCGACGGCACACGTCCGCTGCTGATAGCCGTTACGCAGCTCACCTCCACGAGCGAGGAGACGATGCACAGCGACCTGCTCATAAGCGGCAAAATGGAGGATGTCGTCATGCATTACGCCAGCAACGCCGCAAAGTCGGGGCTTGACGGAGTTGTCTGCTCGCCGCTTGAGGCCGCCGCGGTACATAGCGCCTGCGGCAAGAGCTTCCTGACCGTGACCCCCGGCATTCGCTTTGCCGACGGCGACAAGGGCGATCAATCCCGCGTCACGACCCCTGCAAAGGCAAAGGAGCTTGGCAGCGACTATATAGTGGTCGGCAGACCGATAACCGCCGCTGCGGACCCCGTTGAGGCATATGAACGCTGCGTCAGAGAATTTGTAGGATGAGGTGATAAAAATGCAGAATTACAAACATGAATTTATTGAATTCCTTGAGAGCGCGGGAGTGCTCAAATTCGGCGACTTCACTGCCAAAAGCGGCAGGAAGATACCGTATTTCATAAATGCGGGCGAGATCAAGACGGGCGGCAGGATAAGGAAGCTCGGCGAATTCTACGCCAAGGCGTATTTTGAGAAGCTCGGTGATAAGAGAGCCGTGCTTTACGGCCCCGCTTACAAGGGCATACCCATTGCGGTCTCCGCCGCCTCGGCTCTCTCAGAGAACGGACTCGACGTGCCGTTCCTCTTTAACCGCAAGGAGGAGAAGGATCACGGCGAGGGCGGCGTTTTCGTGGGCTATAAACCCACGGCGGGCGAGGAAATAGTGATAGTCGAAGACGTCATAACTGCGGGCACTGCTATAAGGGAGAGCATGGCTATCCTCTCGGCGCTCGAGGGTGCAAAGGTCGCTGCGGTGTTCGTCATGGTCGACCGCTGCGAAAAGGGCAGGGGCGAGAGATCGGCTATGGCGGAGGTCGGCGAGGAATTCGGCTTCCCCGTTTACTCCGTCGTCAATGTCTACGATATCATCGAGTACCTTGAGGAGGATGCGAAGAACTCCGAGAATGTTGAGCGGATAAAGAATTACCTCAAAATTTACGGTGCAAAGGAATGATGAAATGAGAAGTCTTATTGATATTTCGGAGCTTACCCCGACTGAGATAGAGGAGCTTATCGCAACTGCCGACGATATTATAGCCGGCCCCGCAAAATACAGCGAGAAGTGCAAGGGCAAGAAGCTCGCGACCTTGTTTTTTGAGCCGTCCACAAGGACCCGTCTCAGCTTTGAGGCGGCGATGCTTGAGCTGGGCGGCAGCGTGCTCGGCTTTTCCGAGGCTCAAAGCTCCTCGGCTGCCAAAGGCGAGAGCATAGCGGATACCGCGAAGGTCATATCCTGCTACGCCGACATCATCGCCATGCGCCACCCGAAGGAGGGGGCGCCGCTCGTGGCGGCAATGAACGCCTCGATACCCGTCATCAATGCGGGCGACGGCGGTCACAGCCACCCGACCCAGACCCTCGCCCACCCGCTCACCACACGCCGACCTGCTCACGATACACCGTGAGAAGGGCGGTTTCGATAACCTTACCGTCGGATTCTGCGGCGATCTTAAATTCGGCAGGACGGTGCATTCGCTCATCTCGGCGCTGATACGCTGCAGCGGTGTCAGGTTCGTGCTGATCTCCCCGACGGAGCTGAAATTACCCGGATATGTGAAAGACAAGCTCGATGCGGCGGGCGTTGAATACACCGAGACCGACAGCCTCGAGGGCTCGATAGCCGACCTCGACATTCTCTATATGACCCGTGTGCAAAAGGAGCGCTTCTTCAATGAGGAGGATTACCTGCGCCTTAAAGATACTTATATCTTAACGCCCGAAAAAATGGCTCTCGCCTCTGAGAAGCTCCGCGTGCTGCATCCGCTGCCGAGGGTCAACGAGATAAGCGTCGCCGTGGATAATGACCCCCGCGCCTGCTACTTCAAACAGGTGCTCTACGGCAAATATATGCGAATGGCTCTTATCCTGAAGCTCCTGGAGGTGAAATGATGAATATTGATTCGATAAAAAACGGCATAGTTATCGACCACATAACCGCTGGACGCAGCATGAAGATATACCGCCTCTTGGGGCTTGAGTCGCTCGACTGCTCGGTGGCGCTCATCAAGAATGTCACAAGCCGCAAAACGGGCAAAAAGGATATAATCAAAATCGACTCGGATTTCGATGTGGATACTGATATCCTCGGTTATGTCGACCCTGGCGTTACCGTCAATATCATCAGGGACGGCAAGATCGCCGAGAAGAGGACTCTTGAGTTGCCGACAGAGCTGACCGACGTCCTCAAATGCAAAAATCCGCGCTGCATAACCTCCACGGAGCAGGAACTGCCGCATATATTCCGCCTCACCGACCGTGAGCACCGCGTCTACCGCTGTATCTATTGCGAAACAAAAGGAAAATAAGCCGCAGATAGCAAAGACAGGCTTTCTCAACCGAGGAAGCCTGTCTTTTATGTGATTTACCCGATAAACGCTCAAGCCGTGATGAGGTGATAATGCGGCAAAGGGTCTGAGTTAATCGTAGGGGACGACGTCCTCGGCG
>FR888220.1 GCA_000431775.1 Clostridium sp. CAG:413
AACTTTCCGCTTGTGTTTATCCCAATAACATCGGTTTGGGATATTGAATGTCAAGAATGGTGTGACAGTGTTTTGTTTCTGCTATATACAGGTTCCCGAATCGGTGAAATGCTGACGATTGAAAAAGCAAATGTTGATCTTGAACAGATGACTGTGAAGGGCGGTATCAAGACCAAAGCCAGTAAAGATAGAATTGTTCCAATTCATCCACGAATTCAGAAGTTTGTTAAGCAGCGAATGACCGAAACCGGAAAGTATTTATTTTCATACAACGGAAAGAAACTTTCCACAAGTCAGTATTATATCTTTTGGAATCGGGTTATGGATGAACTTAAAATACACCATACACCGCACGAATGCCGACACACTTTCCGGTCAAGATTGGATTCTGCCGGTGCAAATAAAGTCTGCATTGATTTAATGATGGGGCATAAGTCAAAGGAAGTTGGTGAAAGAGTTTACACCCATAAAACTATTGAGGAATTGAAGGAAGCAATCAACCTTCTAAAATAAGTAGTAACAGTTTAGTAACAAGAAAAAGCGAAAACCCTTGAAAATACAAGGATTTCCGC
>FR888221.1:0-3329 GCA_000431775.1 Clostridium sp. CAG:413
TCTTTAACTATGGGAAACTCCGTTTTCCCACTGGCTGACCGCCGTTTGATGCACCGAGCAAAGCTCCGCCAGCTCTCGCTGAGAGAATCCGCGCTGTTTGCGAAGCGTCCTTATAATATTATCCATAATTACCCCTCCGACTGCCGCAATGCTGCCGCGGCGCTGATGAGTTGATATGCTTATTATGAGCTATACTATTAAATTTGTCAAGGAAAAACCGAAAATTCTCTTGACAAACGAACAAATGTTCTCTATAATCAATAGTGCTGCTAATACTTTTGAAGCGATTGAGAAAGAGGGTGATGTTATGCAGGGATATGACGAGGCGTTGAAGCTGATTTTTGCCTACCCGAGCGAGGAGGAGATGAGGGCTGCTCAGGCGGTCTGCTGCGGCAGGCGGTGCAGCGCCTGCGAGACCCCGGCGGCTTATGCGTGGCGCAAGCGGACGGTCGATATGTCGCTGCTGCTCGAGAAGGCTATGGAAAACGAGCTGACAGTGACCGAGCGTGAAACGCTCAAGGCGTTTTGGTTTGAGACGATGCCCGTCGGGGCGATAGCAAGGCTGAAGGGGATAAGCTCGGCGGCGGTGAGCGACACCCTTGCACGGGCGCAGGAGAAGCTCAAAAAGGCGCTGCGCTATGCCGTGCTTTATCAGTATGACACTCTCGATGAGGAGACGGTGCTGCCGCTTGCCTTTGCGGGGGCGAGGGCAGTCGCGGCGGCAAGGAATTCCCGTGCCCGTGAGACGGGCGAGCGTTTGCGGGGCTTGAGGGCGGCGCAGGGGCTTTCGCGCTCCGCTCTTGCGGCGGCAACGGGGCTGACGCAGGGGCGGGTCAAGGCGATCGAGGAGGGCAAGCCCGTCTATGCCCGTGAGCTGGCGCTGCTCAGCGCATTCTACGGCGTGACGGTAGATTCGCTGATATGCCATGAAGAGAAAGGAAGGGGAGTTTAATATGCAGGAAAGGTCACTCAAGGCGCTCGGCGAGGAGTATGAGCGCACCGCAATGCTCGTCAAGGAGCGTATAGCCCGCAAGCGCAGCGAGCTGCGCAGGCTCGGAACTTCGCTCTCCGACGAAGCATACAGTATTAAGAGGGAGCTTAACGTGCTCTATGAGGAGCACCGTGAGGCGAAGGATATCGCCGAGCACCTGAAAAGTTATTATGATAAGGATGATAAAAAGAAAGGGGTTTTGAGATTTGAATACCATTAACGCCGCTGTCGGCGAGGGCAGGGAGCTTGTCGTCGACTCGGTCAAGGGCTACTCGGGCGAGCATAACGCCGAGATGATCGCCGTTGACCTCAGTGGCTTTGCAGGCTATGATTCCTACGCAATATATATTAAAACTACACCGCTCGGCGCGGTCAGACGGCTTGACGTCGGCGACGATGACAGCGCCAATCCCTATATTGGCGACGGGGTCATGTATATCCGCCTGACGAGCGAATTCACCTGCGGCGGCAGGCTGAGCCTTGAGCTTGAGGGGGTCAAAATTCAGGACGGCGTTACCGTCAGGGAGCTGACCTCGACGGCTCAGATAGCGTTTAAGCCTTCTATGGCGGCCGCTGCGGGGAAAGGCGAATTCGGCGGCGGGGCGGAGACTGAGTTGAGGCTGCTCGCAGCCGCTCTTGCCAAACGCCTGACCGACCTTGAGGGCAGGCAGACGACGCTCACGGAGATCCCGCTTGCGGGCGAAACGACCGTCGGCGGCATGAAGCTGACCGAGCTTTCACCGATAAAGCTCGTTGCGAACGGCATTGCCGACTACAACTATGCGGGGCTGAATTACGCTCACCTGCTCGTCAATCTCTGCGCCTATATGCTCGTCGATGACAACAAGGTGCTGGGGGTCCTCAATTGCGTTCCGTCCGCGGAGGAGTATTCGCTGATCGACGCGACCTGCGCCGTTGCGGACGGCACGAGCGAGGCATGCCTCCTGACGGTCGAGCGAAACGGCAGCATCCCGTATATGAATGCGGATTATGAGACCGTCACGCTCAAGGCGCATATGGCGGCGCTTTATATCTTTAAGATCGTTGACGGAGCTATGACCGTCACCGAATGCGACGCTTCAAAAATGCTCGCTCTGCTCAGGAACGGAGTTGTCGCCGATGCGTAAGATATGTATCGTCGTCGGTCACGGCAGGTCGCGCTCGGGCGGCTATGACAGCGGAGCGGTCAGCCCCGACGGCAGCAGGCATGAATTCCGCATCGCGCGGGAGATAGCGAAATACGCTTCGCAGAGCCTCGGCTGCGAGCTGATGAATTACGGCGGTGAGCTTTACCTGACCGACAGGATAAAGGCGATAAACGCGGCGGATTATGATTTTATCGCGGAGATCCACCTCAATGCGGGCGGCGGCACTGGCACAGAGACCTATTATTATCACGGCTCGCCGACAGGCGAAAGGGCGGCAAAGGCGATATGCGACGAGATATCCAATGAATTTTCCATTCCGAACAGGGGCGCAAAGGTGCGGCTCGGCAAGGGCGGCAGGGATTATTTCGGCATTATCCGCGACACAAAGCCCACTGCCGTGCTCGTGGAGACGGTCTTTATCGACAGGGCGGGCGACCTTGAAAAGGTTGCGACCGACGGCGGACAGCGCCGCTGCGGCGAGGCGATAGCGAGGGGAATTGCAAAGGCGCTCGGCGTTGAGAATAAAGGCTTTGCGGTGCGGGTCGTCTGCCCGAGTCTCAATATCCGAGGCGGCGCAGGAATGGCTCATGCTCCGACGGGCTATCTCAGATACGGCGACGAGGTGCGGATATCCGAAACTGATGAAACGGGCAAATGGGGCAGACTTGCGGACGGCCGAGGCTGGATAAGTCTCGGTGAGAAATATATCAGGAGGGTATGAATACGGACTGGAATGCGTTTTTTTCATTTCTCGGCTCGGCGATCGGCTGCATTGCGGGCATTCTCGCCTCTCAAAGGCTGACGAATTACCGCTTGCAGCAGCTTGAGGCAAGGGTCGATAAGCATAACAACCTCGTCGAGCGTATGACGGCGAGCGAGATAAGAATAAGAAATATTGAAGAGGCTGTAAAGGAGGGACAGCGATGAAGGATATAGCACAGAGGCTTAAAAGCGTAGCTCCCGGCGCGTGGGTGCGCCTGGCGCTTCTGATAGCTTCGCTCGTCGGAGCGGGGCTGAAGATCACCGGGGTGTGCGACTGCATCACGGATAACGAGACGCTCGAGAATGCGGTGACGGTCATAGTCATGGTCGTCGTCGCCCTCGCCTCGTATTGGAAGAATAATTCTTTCACCGAGGCGGCGCAGGCAGCGGATGAGGTAATGAACTCAATGAAAAAATAACAGCGGCGG
>FR888221.1:3348-7618 GCA_000431775.1 Clostridium sp. CAG:413
GCGGGGTCTCCCCGCCGTTTTTTAAGTTGAAAGACCGACCGAGAATTTGATTCGCCGATAAGGCGTGCCGCAGGCAGTTTGCAGTTTGACAAATCAATCCTCCGTCACGACTACGTCGTGCCACCTCTTTCTCCAAGGAGGCCACTATAGCAGATAGCTAGGTGTTATTTATCGAACGACCACGCAAGTTTGCTTTGCCACGGTTGCTAATAATTTTTGGCTCCTTTTGAAAGTAGCTGTCGCGGAGCGACTGAGGATTGTTCGGTAGATGTTTAAGTCAAAATCCTGCTGAATATATAACGAAACAACCGCAATTCAATCGTAGGGGACGCCATCCCCTACAATATTGCCGAAAATATGCAGTTGCCCTCGCCTCCCTTGTGTAAAGGGAGGTGGCGCGGCGTAGTCGTGACGGAGGGATTGTAAAGAAAATCAATAAATGTCTGCTGACATCTTGACCGTTTCTTCCTCAGCCTACGGCAGCTCCCTCGTAAGGCTTATGCGCCGTCGGCGAATTTCAAACAACCGCCGATACGGCGAAAGAAAAAATAAAATATTTTGCCGATACCCCTTGACAAAGCCGGGGTATTAATATATAATAATGCCTGCGTTGAGAAACGCGGCTATGGACGTTTAGCTCAGCTGGTAGAGCACTCGCTTGACGTGCGAGTGGTCACAGGTTCGAGTCCTGTAACGTCCACCATGAAAAAGCACTTCTTCGGAAGTGCTTTTTTCAATGAAGCGCACCTTACGGTGCATGAAAAATGAAGCAAGGCTTCGCCTTGTGAAGCGCGGCTTCGCTGTACTGATGGTTCGGGCGCTTCGCTTCACGTTTGCCGGTGGCAAACGCTTCATTGCTGAACTTTACAATTAGATACTGCTGTTGCGCGTGAAATCGCTGCGGCGGCGGGTGGATTTTATTTTACTTTCCGCATATGTAAAATTTCAATTTATCCTCACTAAACCGAATTTCGATATTCATATTATATCTGCCGTGATTTTATAGAATTGCGGCGGATTTTTTGCATTATTTCTTGCTCGGCGACGGAGAGAATGATATAATAAAGGCGGCGGATCTGCCGAAGGAGGGAAAACAATGCTTCTGAAGAAAATAAAACTGCTTTCTGCGGGGAAACGCGCGGTCGCCTTGACGCTAATGATCGTGATTTTGACTGCCGTGCTGCTGTCCGGCTGCGTAAAGCAACAGCCGACGCCAACGCCCACGCCCACCGAGTCTCAGACTGAGCCTCAAACAAAGTCGGCCGCTCAGTTGCAGCTTGAGGAATACATTGAAACCGCTATCAAATGTGTGCGCGAGAACCCGGTCGACGGTTGGTCCTCCGAGGTCAGCTATCCGTATGATAAAAGCAATACGGTCTATTCCGAGCTGAGCGACGAGCAAAAGGCTCTGTATGACGAAATGCTGCCCAAAGTGAGGGATATGGAGCCGTTTGAATACTCCGCCGAAAAATACGGCTACGATGTCTTGGATAACGTCCTCATCGCCGCATCGGCATTATGCAAAGATTACCCTGAGTTTGAGATTTACTTCGACATTGAAGAAGTCGTTGACGGGGATATGACGACGGCACTGCGCGCGCTGTATTTCCTCCCGAGCGACCCCAATTCAGGCTCCGCCGACAGGGAGAAGGTCAAAAAAGAGGTGCAGACCTTTGAGAATGACAGCGATCTGATCGTCGCGGCCATGCCGAAGGACTTCAGCACCTATGATAAATATCGCTATCTGGCGGCGGTGATCTCGCTTATAACGAATTACGATTATACGCTTGTCGGCGGCAAATCGGCGGCGACCGCCTACGGGGCGATTGAGCTGGGTATGTGCATTTGCCAGGGATATTCAACAGGTTTTGAATATCTTTGCCGCAAGGCCGATCTGTGGTGCGCTCAAGTCAGCGGCGTTTCGCAGGGCGTGTCTCATGCGTGGAATTTGGTCAAGCTCGAGAGCGGCACTTACCATGTTGACGTGACATGGGCGGATGCCGATGACAATAAGCTGCTGGACGCAGGCTGGCAGAGCTATTTTATGCTGACTCAGGACGAGATCCTGGTGGATCACGAAATCGACGACGGAACCGTCGCAACGGGGATTTAACTCTTTGAAATTAATACAAATGCATGACAAACAGCAAAAAACTCTTCGGCTCGAATATGGTCATTCCCTATGCGCTGAAGAAGCTCGTTAAGTGAATTAAATAGTCAAAAGAAGCGATTGCGGCTCAAGGCTGCAATCGCTTCTTCTATTAAAACAAACTTTCAATTAAACTGTCGGGTAGCGCCGTATTTTTCAGTTTGTCAAAGATGCTCATGTCTCTTTTCTCCCTGATTTATTTGTTGACATCAGAATTTGCCGCTGCCGCCGCCGTGAGTCGTGCCCGAGGACGAGGTGTGGGTGCTGCTGCCCTCGGAGCTGCTCTCCTTTTTCTTCTCCGTGCGGGTCATGTTGTGATAGAGGAAAAGGTCGGCGCTCTCGGTGACGTTGAGGCTGTCTTTTTTCATGTAGCTGTTCGCCGCCGCCTGTGAATGCACGCTCTTCAGCTTGCCCTTCATAGAGCCGACGATGATAAGCGCCAGCACGACGCCGATAACTACCGAGATCGGCAGCCAGATTATCGACAGGCTTTCGCGCGGGAGGCTGCCCTTGTCGTAGGGCGAGCCGTTCCTTGCCTGAGTGATGAATTCGTCGCAAAGGTCGGCGTAGGTGTTGAAAGCAGAGGCGTAGTTGCCGTCGGACAGGTCGGTCTTCATCTGCCTGCCGATATATTCAATACCTGCGTCGGTGAACGCCGTGATGCCGTAGCCGCAGGTGGATATCGCCCAATCGCGCTCCTCTGCCGAGATGAGGAGCATCAGACCGTCCTTGCTCTGACCGTAGCCGAAGCTGCTGAATTCATAGACCTCATCGGCGCATTCGGCGGCGGTGTCGCAGTTGCCCAAATTGGTTACGGTGGCGACGGTCACATCCATCTGCTGCCGCAGGCTGATCTCGTCGAGCTTTGCGAGCAGCTCGGCTTCCTCGCTGTCGGTGAGCAGGTTTGCGGCGTCATTTAAGCGGTTGCATTCGCCGACAAAGCCGTCGGAATTCGCCGCAAAGGCGGGAGTGACGGCGCAAAGGCAGAGAATGAGTGCAAATATCATTGCGGTGATTTTCTTTTTCATTTTCAGCCCTCCCTTACAGCAATCCGATGATGTGCAGCAGCCAAACAACGGCGTATGAAGCGGCGCTCAGTGCCGCCGCAAGGCCGATCGTCAGCTTGGTAGCCGCCGATTTGTCTACGGGTAGGTCACCGACGAATTTGCCGGTTTGACCGTTCATAGCGAATGTGTATTTGCCGCCGTTCCAGGTGGTGTTGAGCAGCCATACGGGGTAGAGGGCGTATTTCGACTTGCCGCCGCGCAGTTGAATGCTGCTGCTCTCGGCGGTGACTGTGTCATACCCCTGCACGGTCGAGGCAAACGCCGCCTCGGTCGATTTTTTTACACGCTCGTTGGCTCTTTCAACGCTCTGCTCGGCGTCCACATCGTATTTATCCGCAAGATAGCCCGCCAGATAAGCCGTTTGGAATTCCACGGCGTCGGCGAAATCATACGGCTCGATGGATTCCATCAGATCGTCGGGCATTTTGGAGGAACCGTCCACGGGGACGTGCTCGAAGCCGAGGCTGCCCGCGCGGCGCACGAGGTAATACTCGATATCCTTGTAGTCGTAATCGTCGTCGCTCCATTTGCGCACCTTGGTCGCCTTGTAGCGCACCTGAGCGTCGGCGTCGGCGTCAAAGAGCCAGAACGGGACATAGACGCCCTTTATCTCGTCAATGTGGTTCTGATCCCTAAAGACCTTCGGCAGCAGGCGTTTGCCCGCCAAATGCTGCATCAGACCCGCTTTTGCCGCCTTTTTATCCAGCTTGAACGGGATAACAAGGTCGGGCTTGAGCGCGCCGGAGAACTGACCCATCATCACGACGGGGTTGCCGCAGAAGGGGCAGGAGGTCGCCGCCGTGTTGCCGTCGCCGACTATTTCTCCGCCGCAGGATTTGCACACATAGGAGCGAAGCCCGTCGGCCTCGCCGTCCTGCCACTGACCGCCGGCGGAGGTCTCCCATTCCATATTGTCCTGCTCGTTCTGTAATCCGTCGTCATAGCTTGACAGCGTTTCCATGTCAAACTCCGTGTCGCAGTAGGGGCACTTCATTTTTTGCAGCGTGCTGTCAAAGGCTATAGCACCGCCGCAATTAGGGCATTTATATTCATT
>FR888222.1:0-298 GCA_000431775.1 Clostridium sp. CAG:413
ATTTCATGGTAGAATTGTAAACGTAATGAGGGAGCTAAAAGTTCCAAATAAAAGGAGTTAAAGACAATGACAAAAATCAACGAGATCAAAAAAATCGGCCCGCTCTCAAAGGAAGAAATAGTATATGAAATCTACCAGCTTGGAAATGCGACCTACCGCTATTGGAGGATCGCGGGCGGCAAAACGTTCAGGAGCGAAAAGAGCTATGACAATGAGAAAGACTGCATAGATTACATCATGAGCAGGCCGGAGATATAAAGATTATTCGCAGAGTGACGCCCCGAAAGGGGCGGTAATG
>FR888222.1:398-2790 GCA_000431775.1 Clostridium sp. CAG:413
AAACTCACTTGTAAAGAGTGTGGCTGCACCTTTACGTCGACTAAGCAGTGCTATAACAGAGCAGACGCCGATGAGTATGAGGAGTGGGCGGCGCAAAATATCACCACATGCCCTGCGTGCTATAAGGCAGCGCGGCAGGCAGCCGAGGAGGAGAGAGTGATGGCAGAGGCCGAAAAGCTGTCTCTTCCCGAGCTTACCGGCTCTGACAAACAGATAAAGTGGGCTATCTCGATACGCTCCGATATGCTGCGTAAATACAGCCTGTCGGATGGCTTTGCAGAGGGCAAAACTGTTGACGATCTTAGGACCGTCATAGATGACGCTATTGCTGGCAAAATTGAGGCGACAGAGAGCGATATCACATGGATGAGGACAGCACTTGCGCTGCTCACAGAGACCAGCGCAAAGTGGTTTATAGAGCACAGATATGAGTAAGATAATAGATAGAGACGCAATCATTAGCAGCTACCGAGAGACGGGATCAATAAGACGGACAGCCCAGCAGTGCAACGCACATATTGACACTGTAAGGCGCTGTCTTATAACCGCAGGGTTATACACCAATGAGCGAGTTGAGAGAGTTGCGGCCTTGCGTGAGCAGGGCTTAACTATCTCGCAAATCGCGGCAGAGCTCGGATGCTCTGAGCTCACAGTTGTCAATAACTCACCGTATCCTCCGGAGATTAAAAATGCGACTAACCGCTACTGTCTTAATTGCGGTAAGCCGTTTTACTCGCTCAAAGGTCAGGCGCTGTATTGCTCCGACTGCTCGAGTGACGCCAGGGCTAAGACGACAGTCCGAGAGCGTGTATGTGCTGACTGTGGCGCCAAGTTTATGGGCTGGCCACGATCAAAGAGGTGTCCTGACTGTCAAGCGGAGGCAAAACTCAAATATGATAGAGAGCACAAGCAAAAGGGATCGGCACGCAAGCTCGGCAGCGTAGACATCTGCGCCTACTGCGGCAAGGAGTACACCGTTGAGGCTGGCTCGCAAAAATACTGTAAGGCGTGCGCCGCCGAAGCTACACGGCAAAACATCCTCGCACACAAAAAAGAGTATAATGCAAAAAATCAAAAAAGGCTCAAAGGTATTGCCAAGGCAAAACAGGAGATCATCAAAGAGCCGACCAAAAAGGAGTAATTAAATGGCAGTTACAAAAACATGGAAAGTATGGGGAGCCGAAGGTCATCGGCAGAAGTTGAGCTTCGACGAGTCGATTCGCTGGGATTTCACAAAATATGGTGAGACAAGAGTAATAGAAGTCGAAGCGGAAGATAAGACCGGGACGAATGATTATGTGATAGTCTCTATTACGCGAGAAACAGCCGAGCAGTGCGAGCGAGAATTCGCGGGTCAACTCGACGATGGGCTGTTTGAGGATGCTCAATATGGCAAGATTGAGGAGATGACCGTCGAAGAGTTGAAGTCCGAGAGGGTTGGTCGTATCAAGAGACTTGTAAAGCGATGCGGGACACAACGCGAGCTTGCACAGCATTTCGGCATCCCGCTACGAACTGTTGAGACATGGTGCCAAGGACGCAGTCAATGCCCGGGGTATGTCGTCAGAATGATAACGCAGATCTTAGACTTTGAAGAGCAGTTGTCAATCGAAAGAACAGTTTATCTTGTTGGGGGAATAAAAAAGGGTAGGGTCACAGAATACGGCTACTGCTTTGATAAGGATGAGGCACTTGCATTGGCAGAGTCAAAGGCAAATAGTCAGATTGATATGGAGAAAATCCATGTGTCTGGATATAAAGTCAAAATGTCACTGGGGCAGTCAGCAAAAGAGGTTATGGATGATATGCTCGAGCGGGCGTGTGAGGGACGCCCCTTACCGCTTATAGGCACATATCACAAAGAATTTGATGTGTGCGGAACGAAAAAAAGCTCTTGACAAAAGGTTTGTACCATGCTATTATATAGCTGAGCGGTAACGCTCACGTCGTTGCTTTCGCAACGTGGATTAAAATAAAATTGTGCAAGCAATCAGATTTTTAATGTTTGAGAGCAGCACACCTGTAGGGGTCCACAGACTTTGTGGTAAAAAATGAGGCTTGTATCTTATGTGATATAGGTCTTATTTTTTTGTCTATTATGTGACGATATGTCACCTTGCTTATCAAATAACGTAAATCGTTATAATATAACAAAAATCGGATTATACTAACTCGTCGGGATATTATATAACCGAAGGAGCAGGTATATGGCGATTAGAATTTTACTGTCCAGAAAGCTGGGCGAGCTACGCTGGACACAAGCTGATTTGTCCCGGAAAACTGGTATCAGACCGAACACCATCAACGACTATTATAACGAGCTGTCAGACCGTATAAATCTCGAACATTTTGACAGGATATGCGAGGCACTCGACTGCGATCTGTCGGAGAT
>FR888223.1:0-2811 GCA_000431775.1 Clostridium sp. CAG:413
AAATAAATTATTAATTTTTATAATTTATCGCGCGTTAAGTGTTGATTTAAATAAAGGGCTTGTGATATAATATCTTGAAAATATACCGAAAGTTTCTTTGAAAGGGGGATCGGCATGAAAAAAGCAATGACTGCGCTGACTGCTTTTATTGCGGCGGCGTGCCTGCTGATGACCTCGTGCAGCGACGAGCGCTTGCTCCGCTCCGTGGACGATCTGATAGTGCCGCCCCTTTATTATGACGAATACGGCGGGCTTGTGGAGACTATTCAAAACGACCTCGGCAAGGATATCCGCCTTTGCATCCCCTACGAGGGCGACAACCGCTCTGCGATAATCTTCAACGATATCGACGGCGACGGCTCGGAGGAGGCGATAGTCTTTTACCGTACGGGCAAAAGCGAGAGCAACGCCAGAATGCATATCTACAGGGATACGAATCGCGGATGGGTGTCGGGCGGCGACTTCAGCGGCTACGGCAGCGAGGTCGGCAATGTCGCCATAGACGATATGGATCTTGACGGCTCCAAGGAGCTGCTGGTTCTTTGGAATATCCCGGGCATATCCACCGGCAATGTCATGTCGGTCTACCGCTCGGAGCCGTCGGAACTGAGCTACAGCGAGATTGCCAATGAATTCTGCTCCCTTGCGAAGCTCGTGGATGTTGACGGCGATTCATACAACGAGCTGTTTTTCATCTGCTACAGCAACACCGACGGGGTGACGCACAGATTCGCCCGCGTGCTCAAGCTCTCGTCCGGCTCGGTCGTGCTCATGGGCGAAGCGAGGCTCGACGCCAACGTGAGCAGCTATCTGCCAGTCAAGACCGAGAAAGCCTCGGACAAAGCCCCGCTGCGTATTTATGTCGACGCTCTCAAGGGCAGCGACCGTATGATAACCGAGCTTGTCTATTGGGATTCCTCAAGGTCGGCGTTGGTAGCGCCGTTCTTCAACCCAAAGACGGAGTCGAATGACAAAACTCTCAGACATGAGCAGTTAAGATGCGCCGATATCAATAACGACGGCGTGATAGAGATCCCTGTGCAGCAGCAGCTCCTCGGCGAGAAACGTAAGGTGCAGGATCCGGATTATGAGAATGTTTTCCTTACCCGCTGGGTCAGCTACACCGACGGCTCGCTCAAGACTGCGGTTCAGGCGATAGTCAATGCCGACGACGGGTATATGGTCACTCTCAAAGATTACGAGACCGAGTATCTCGGTGCAAGATATTATCCCTCCACCTCCTGCCTCATCGTCTATGATGAGAAGAGCGAGGGCGATAACGAGATGTTCTCGGTGCTGCGGGTCTCCGCCGAACGCTGGAGCAGCGGGCAGTTCTCCTCATATATCCAGGCCTTGAGGAATGATGACAGCGTAGTCTGCGCCTATATCACCCACAACGGCAATGACTCCGGCTTCAACGAGCGAAACATTAAAACGAGAATAGCGAAATTTCAACAGAACGGAGGATGAGTATGAAGAGAGTTTTGATAGCCGAGGATGAAGCGGCGATAAGAGAATTCGTGGTCATCAACCTGCGGCGCGGCGGCTACGAGGTGGTCGAGGCTCAGGACGGCGCCGAGGCGCTCGAGCAGTATGACGCCTGCGGCGGCGATATAGACATTGCCGTGCTTGACGTTATGATGCCGAATGTCGACGGTCTCGAGGTCTGCAAACGTCTCAGAGCTAAGAATAAGAATATCGGCATCATCATGCTCACCGCCAAAACGCAGGAGATGGATAAGATAACCGGGTTGATGATGGGAGCCGATGATTACGTCACGAAACCTTTCTCACCCTCTGAGCTTGTCGCAAGGGTCGACGCCATCTACAGGCGCGTTGCGATGAATTCCGGCGCGGCGGCAATGCCCGACGACGTCATTGAGCTCGGCGAGTTCCGCCTGAATCTCAGGAACAGGACGCTTGCCAAAAACAATGTCTACATAGAGCTGACTCAGGTTGAATTTCAGCTTATGGAGTATTTCTTTACAAACCCCGGGGCGGCATTGAGCCGCACCGATATCCTCAACACCGTCTGGGGCGGCGATTACTACGGCGAGGAGAAGATAGTCGATGTCAATATCCGCCGCCTGCGTATGAAACTGGAGGATACCCCGTCGGTGCCCAAGCACCTCATCACTATATGGGGCGTGGGCTATAAATGGGTCGTCTGACCCGACAAAATCAATGAAAGGAGAGCGCCGACGTGAAATTTGTGGGAATAACAAAACGATGGTTTCTGAGCGTTGCCTCAATAATCCTCGCTATTCTCATAACCGTTGCGCTTTCGATGTTCCTTTCGTTCAGAAGCTATTATTACGGCTTTGCCAATATGACGCTCGATTCCTACTCGGGCGATGAAATGACGACGGTGCTGAATCTCTATGCCGACTCGAATTCATCGAGCTTCGAGACCGCGGCAAGGGAATACGTCAGCAACTTTGCCGATAAGAATACCGTGGCCGTGTGGGCGGTGGACGCCTCGGGCAAGATCCTCTTATCGAGCAGCGGCTTCAGCATCGGCGACAATGTCGAAATGCCGGATTTCACCGCCGCAATGCAGAGCAACGAGGGCACGGCGAAGTGGACGGGCAGGCTCCCGTCGGGTGAGAAGATAATGGCGGCTTCCTACATCATTCGCTACTCAAACGGTGAAATTGCCGGAGCGGTCAGATTCATGGTCTCGCTCAGGGTGATCGACGAGCAGCTTGCCGTGATGGCGATGATAATCGTCGCTGCCGCGCTGCTGATGTTTGCGGTCGTGATGGTGTCGAGCATTGTTTTCATTCGCTCGATAGTCAACCCCGTC
Source organism: Clostridium sp. CAG:413 (assembly GCA_000431775.1). Taxonomy (GTDB): domain Bacteria; phylum Bacillota; class Clostridia; order Oscillospirales; family Acutalibacteraceae; genus CAG-177. The sequence continues at coordinate 2,807 of FR888223.1, forward strand.
AAGAG
>FR888223.1:2839-9778 GCA_000431775.1 Clostridium sp. CAG:413
GCCGCCAAGCGCATTGCCGACGGCGACCTTGCGGCAAGGATAGACCATTACCCGTATAATGACGAGATCGGCGAGCTTTGCAACACCATAAACGACATGGCGGCGAAGCTCTCGACCGCCGACAGGATGAAGAACGACTTCATCTCCATCATTTCCCACGAGCTGCGTACCCCGCTCACAGCCATCAAGGGCTGGGGCGAGACGTTGTTACAGATAGGCGATACCGACCCCGCAATGACCGAGAGGGGCATGGGAGTTATCATCAGCGAGGCCACCCGCCTCAACGATATGGTCGAGGAGCTGCTCGATTTCTCACGCATGAGCAGCGGCAGGATGAAGCTCGTCACCGAGAAGATGGACGCCCTTGCCGAGCTTGACGAGGTCGTGTTTACATTCAAGGAGCGCGCTATCAAAGAGGGCATCGAGATAGTCTACAATGTCCCGAGCCTGCCCGCTCCGATGACGGGCGACCCGTCGAGGATAAAGCAGGTGTTCTACAATATCCTCGATAATGCGCTGAAATATTCCGAGGAGGGCGGCAAGATAGTCGTGCTTGTCGAGATGCCGAACCCCGCCTCGCTCGTCATATCGTTCTGCGACTACGGCAGCGGCATCCCCGCCGAGGATCTGCCCCATGTCAAGGAGAAATTTTATAAGGCAAACACCACTGTCAGGGGCTCGGGCATAGGCCTTGCGGTCGCCGATGAGATAATCAGGCTTCACCGCGGCACGCTCGATATCGACAGCGTTTACGGCGAGGGCACGACGGTGAGGATAACCATCCCCATCGACCCGAGCGAATATGAAACACCCGAAAGGGAAGGAGATAATAAGCCAAATGAGCAAGAAGCAAAAAACTGAGTATGTCGCCGTGGGCGGTCAGGCACTCATGGAGGGCATTATGATGAGAGGCCCGAAGGGCACAGCTATGTCGCTGCGCCTGCCGGACGGTTCTATAGAGACGCAGATGAAGGATTTCGTCTCGCTGCGCAGGAAGCACAAAATACTGAATATCCCGATAATCAGGGGCATTATCGCCTTTGTCGAGTCGATGGTATTCGGCTACAAGCTCCTCATGGAGTCGGCGGAGAAGACTTCGCTCGACACCGAGGAGGAGGCGGAGTCAAAGTTCGACAAGTGGATAAGCGACCACTTCGGCCCCAAGATGATGACCGTCATCGGAGTTATCTCGGCGGTGCTGGGCTTTGCCCTTGCGTTCCTGCTCTTTATGTGGCTGCCGAGCTTCCTTTTTGACCTTGTCAACGAGAAGCTGGCGCACGGCTCGATGATGATGTGGCGCACGATATTCGAGGGCGTGCTCAGGATCATCATTTTCGTCACCTATATGGCGCTCACCGCGAGGATGAAAGAGATCCACCGCACCTATATGTATCACGGCGCCGAGCATAAAACAATCTTCTGCTTTGAGCACGGTAAGGAGCTGACCGTTGCGAATATCCGTGAGGAGAAGCGCTTCCACCCCCGCTGCGGCACCAGCTTCATCTTTGTCACGATAATCATCAGCATTCTTGTTTCCTCGATAGTTGCGGCTCTGTTCCCGAAGCTCACCGAGACGAGAATGGTTTGGATAGCCGTCAAGCTGCTGATAATGCCGCTCATCATGGGCATCGGCTTTGAGTTCATCCAGCTTGCGGGCAAATATCCCAATAAATTCACCCGCGCCCTTTCCGCACCCGGCCTGCTCATGCAGCATATAACGACTGCCGAGCCCGACGACGCGATAATCGAGGTCGCCATTGAAGCCATGAAGGCGGCTCTGACCGGCAAGGTGCCCGAGAAGGAGCAGCCGGCTGAGGGCGGCGAAGCGGAGAGCGACGAATGACCGTCCGACAGCTTCTGAAAAAAGGAGCTTCCGTCATGGAAACGGGCGGGGTCGAGAATTCGGATTCCGAAGCGCTTTGGTTGCTTGAAGCCGTTCTCGGTTGCAGGCATGAGGATATCCTGCTCGGTGGCTCGGAGGCGGTCAGCCCCGATAAGGAGCGTGAATTCCTTGCGAAAGCCGACGAAAGGGCAGGCGGCAGACCGCTGCAATACATCATCGGCTCGTGGAATTTCAGAGGAAATGAATTCCTCGTCGGCGAGGGAGTGCTTATCCCGAGGCCGGAGACGGAGCTGCTCGTCGATTTCGCCGAATCCCGCATAAAGCGCGGCGAGAAGAAAGTAGTGATCGACCTTTGCGCCGGCAGCGGCTGCGTAGGACTGAGCGTTGCGAAGCTCTTCCCCGATTGCAGGGTATATCTTATCGAGAAGAGCGAGGCGGCGTTCGCCTACCTCACCAAAAACAAACAAAAACTCGGCTGCAACAATGCCGAGCTTATCTGCGGAGATATTTTCGGCGGCTTTGACGCCTTCGATATCCCGCAGGCAGATATGATTCTCTCAAATCCCCCATATATCGAGAGCGCCGATATCCCCGCGCTTCAGCGCGAAGTGCTCAGAGAGCCTGCTATGGCTCTTGACGGCGGCAGCGACGGCATGGATTTTTACCGCGCCGTTGCCGAGAGCTGGCTGCCGCACAGCAAGGCCGCCGCAGTCGAATGCGGCGAGGGTCAGGCGAGCGGGATAACGGAGCTTTTCTCCGAGTGCTTTGCCGAGGTCGGCACTATCACGGATTTCGGCGGCGTTCAGAGGACGGTCATCGGGGAGGAAAGGAAATAACATGATTTTTGATATTATCCGAAACGGCTTCAGCCTTGAAGTGCTCGTTTCACTCATGGCGAGAGTTTTCGTTATCTTTTGCGTCATGCCGATACACGAATTCGCCCACGCCTTTGTCGCCTATAAGCTCGGCGACGATACGGCCCGCCTCAGCGGCAGGCTCACGCTGAATCCCCTTGCCCATGTCGATCTTGTCGGTGCGTTGATGATATTCCTTGTCGGCTTCGGCTACGCAAAGCCCGTGCCCGTGAATCCGAGGAACTTCAAAAACCCCAAGGGCGGTATGGCTGCCACGGCGCTTGCAGGCCCGATATCAAACCTGATAATGGCTTTTATCTTCCTGCTGCCCTACTGCGCCGTCGGGTCGCTCTACGACGGCAACAGCGAGCTTGTCTTTGCGATAGCGGCGTTCTTCTTCTATGCGGCGTCGGTTAATATCGGCCTTGCGGTCTTTAACCTCATCCCGATCCCTCCGCTCGACGGCTCCCGCATACTCAACCTCATAATCCCGTCAAAATATTACTTCAAGATAATGAAGTATGAGCGCTATATAATCCTCGGCGTTTTTGCCCTGCTCTTCTTCGGAGTGCTGGACGCGCCGCTCTCGGCGATAACGAGTGCATTAACAAAGCTCTTTATCAATTTAGCAAATTTACCGTTCAGTCTTATAAAATAACCCGGAGGTCTGGATTTGGAAAAAATACAGTATAAGCTCGAGGTCTTTGAGGGGCCTATGGATCTCCTGCTCCAGCTTATCAGTAAAAAGAAGCTGAGCATCAACGACGTGCCGATAATGGAGATAATCGAGCAGTATCTCGACTATGTCCGTCAAATGCAGCAGGAGGATCTGGAGGTCTCCAGTGAATTCCTTGAGATGGCGGCGAGGCTGCTGTATATCAAGACGGTTTCGCTCCTGCCCGTCCATGAGGAGGCGGAGAAGCTCGTTGAGGAGCTTCGAGGTGAGCTGACCGAGTATCAGGATTGCAAGCGAGTCGCGAATCAGCTCCGCGAGCAAAGCTCGGGCTTCGATTATTACTCAAGGCCGCCCGAGGAATTCGAGGTGGATATGACTTACACCCGCATTCACGAGCCGTTTGAGATATTCAAGGCGTATATAGCCGCCGTCGGCAAGGGCAAGCGCAGGCTGCCCCCGCCTATCGACGCTTTCAGGGGCATAGTCGCCCGCAAGATAGTCTCCGTCGCTTCAAGAGTCAGCTATATCATCGAGAGATTCAAGGGTGGCAACAGGCAGAAGTTTTCTTCATTTTTTGAAGGGTCGGAGTCCCGCTCCGAGATGGTCGCAACCTTCCTCGCCCTGCTTGCAATGGTCAAGGCAAAGAGAATAAGCGTTGACGGTCAGGGCGGCGACAGCGACGTTACGCTTCTCAAGGACAGAGGGGAGAGAATAGAAATTGACGAATGAACAGCTTCGTGCGGCGTGTGAAGCTATCGTGTTTTCCTCGGGCGAGCCGATAGAGGCTTCGAGGATAGCTCAGGCGCTCGAGGTCGATATCGACAGCGTCACCGGCGCACTTTGGGAGCTTCAGCGAATACTTGACGAGCGCAAGAGCGGCGTGTGCCTGCTCCGCCTCGGCAGCAAGTATCAGCTCTGCTCCCGCATAGAATACGCTCAGCAGGTAAGGAGCGTGCTCGATATCAAGAAGAATGCCCCGCTCTCGGCGGCGGCGCTCGAGGTGCTGGCGGTCGTGGCTTATAATCAGCCCGTCACCAAGGCCTATGTCGAGCAGATACGCGGGGTCGATTGCTCCGGCGTTATCTCCACGCTCTGTCAAAAGGGTCTGCTTGAGGAGAAGGGGAGGCTTGAGCTTCCCGGTCGGCCTCTGCTCTACGGCACTACGCCCGATTTCCTGCGGTGCTTCTGCCTCTCGTCTCTCGCCGACTTGCCCGAGCTGCCCGACAAGCCCGAGGTAACGGATATGAACGACGACGAGATAAATAATGAGCAGGGCGAGCAGATACGCAGCTTCTTCCAGTCGGAATAACGGATAAAGGAGGAGAAAGAGTGACGGCATTATACATAATTCTCGGCATCATAGCGTTCATCATCCTGCTGCTGAGCATCAAGGTGATGATAACGGTCCACTACGATGAGGAGCTGACCGTTTCGCTCAGCTGGCTTTTCCTTAAATTCGATCTCCTGCCGATGAAAGAGAAGCATCCCAAAAAGGAGAAAAAGAAAAAGGAAAAAGAGCCGGAGAAAACGGATGAAAAGATCCCCGAGCCTAAGAAAAAGAAGGACAATATGTTCGTCCGATTCTATCATAATCAGGGCGTTTCGGGCGTGGTGCAGCTCTTAAAGGACGCTGCGGCGGCGCTCGGCGGGATGTTCAGGCGCATCGGCAGAGCCTTCCTCTTTGAGGAGCTTTATGTTTCGCTCACCGTCGGCTCGGGCGATGCGGCGGATACCGCTGTGAAATACGGCAAGGTCTGCGCCGCAGCTTTCCCGTCAATGGGCTTCATCGTCAGCAACATGAGGGTGAAGAAATACAATATCGAGGTCACCCCGGATTTTGTCGGGGGCAGCAGCTCGGCTCGGATGCACGTCAAGGCGGCGGTGATACCGCTCAGGCTCATAAACGCAGTCATAGTCGTGGCATTCCAGCTTCTGTTTAAGGTCGTTTTCAAACTGCTTAAGCACGGCAAGGCAAAGACTGCCGACGTTGAAAAGCAGAAAAAATCAAATAATACATAATCAAGAAAGGCGGAAAACAAAATGAAAGAACAGTCAGCATCAGGCATCCTCGGTACTTCGATCGAGAAGATAAAGGATCTCGTGGACGTCAGCACCATCATCGGCGACCCCATCAAGATCAGTGAGACTCTCCAGATAATCCCCGTTTCCAAGGTCACCTACGGCTTTGCTTCGGGCGGCACCGATTTCCCCTCGAAGTCCAACGCTGAGCTTTTCGGCGGCGGCGGCGGAGCAGGCATCACCATCAGCCCCGTAGCTTTCCTCGTTGTCAATAACGGCAGCGTCAGCGTCAAGTATATCGACGCGGCAGAGGGCTCGGTCGAGAGAGTTATAGGCATGGTGCCCGACCTTGTCGACAAGGCATCCGACGTTATCGCAACCTTCAAGAATAAGGGTAAAGACCCCGTTGACGCCGCTATCGACAGCTATGTTAACGGCGAGGACAAGGCAGCCGAATAATAAAAACCGCTCCCGCCCGCATATATTGCAATAAATGCGATATATGGGGTTGAGATGTGTGAAAAAAGTGATTGCTTTGCTTTTGTCTTTTGCCATGCTTGTGTGCGCTTTCGGCGTTGACGCGTCGGCGCTCGGGGTATCCGCTCGCAGCGCTGTGCTCATGTGCGCCAATAACGGCGAAGTGCTGTATTCCAAAAACAGCGGCGAGCGTATGCCAATGGCGAGCACCACCAAGATAATGACTTCGCTGCTTGCCATTGAGGCGGCCGTCCCCGATATGGAGATAAAGGTCACTCACGACATGGTCGCCGTCGAGGGCACCTCGATGGGGCTTCGGGAGGGCGACAGCGTGTCTATGCGCGAGCTTGTCTACGGAATGCTGCTGCAATCGGGCAACGACGCGGCGAATACCGTCGCCGTGGCGCTCGGCGGCAGCAACGAGGGCTTCGCCCGCATGATGAATGAGCGCGCCCGCGGGATAGGCATGAATGACACAAATTTCGTGACCGCCTCAGGGCTTGACAGCGGCGAGCATTACTCCACCGCCTACGATATGGCGCTGCTCGCCTGCGAAAGCATAAGCAACCCGGAATTCGCCGCCGTGTGCTCAAGCAAGACGGCGAGGCTGACCTACGGCAATCCGCCGTATGCCCGCACGCTGCGAAATCACAACCGACTGCTCTGGAGCGACGACAGCGTTATTGGTATCAAGACCGGCTTCACCAAAAAAAGCGGCCGCTGCCTTGTCAGCGCCGCCGAGAGGGACGGCGTGGTGCTTGTCGCCGTGACGCTCAACGCTCCCGACGATTGGAACGACCACCTTGCCATGCTTGAATACGGCTTTGCAAGGTGCAAGACCGCTCCGCTCGAATTCCCGCAAAGCAATTTGAGCGTTAAGGTCTGCGGCGGCGTGAGGAGCAACGTGGCGGTGAGGGCGGTAGGCAAGGCATACTGCTTTGAGGGCGAGAAATGCAGCCTTGAGCTGCTGCTGCGCCCGTTTGAATACGCCCCGGTCAGCGAGGGCGAGGTGCTGGGCACGGCGGTGTTCCGCTGCGGTGATCGCAAGGTCGCCGAGCTGCCGCTTGCGG
>FR888223.1:9792-10761 GCA_000431775.1 Clostridium sp. CAG:413
GCTTGCGGCGGCGGAGAGCGTTGCCGCGGCCGAGCCGGGCGGTGAGAAGCCCGACAGCGGCGGAGTGTTCAGCCGAATAATTAAGAAGATCAAAGATTTTTTCCATCGTTCAGAGGTGAACTAATTGCCCGATAATAAAATAAGGCTTCAGAAGTTTCTCTCCGAGGCGGGCGTCGCTTCAAGGCGCAAGGCCGAGGATATGATAAGGGCGGGCGCCGTCAAGGTGAACGGCAGAACCGCCGAGATAGGGGACAGCGTTGACCCCAAAAAAGATACCGTGACCGTCAAAGGTAAGCGTGTAAGGAAAGAGAGCAGCCTGCGATATATCCTGCTCAATAAGCCGAGAGGATATGTCACCACCACCGACGACGAGCTGGGCAGAAAATGCGTCACGCAGCTTGTCGCCGACGTCAAGGAACGTGTCTACCCCGTCGGCAGGCTCGACAGAGTCTCCGAGGGCGCGCTGCTGATGACGAATGACGGCGAATTCGCAAATCTTATGATGCATCCGTCCCACCATGTCTCCAAGACCTACCGCGTCACTGTCCGCCCGGGCATCACGGCGCAGCAGGTGGAGACTCTTGAGTGCGGCGTGGAGCTGGACGGCAGGCTTACTGCGCCCGCCGAGGTCCATGTCATATCAAAGGAGGAGGGCAGAGCGGTGCTCGAGATAATCCTCCGCGAGGGCCGCAACCGTCAGATACGCCGTATGTGCGAGGCTCTCGACCTTGAGGTCGCAAGGCTCAAGCGCACGGCGGTCGGCCCGATAAAGCTCGGTATGCTCCAGCCTGGGCAGTGGCGTGATCTGACGCCCGCCGAGGTGCAGACTCTCATCAAAATCGGAGGCGGCGCAAAATGATCAGCTTCCTGCCTCAGGAGAAGGACGGCTCCGTCGTATTCACCGCCTTTGACGGCGATGAAGCGCTCGGCAGCTGCGAATTCACGCTCAGCGGCTATAATATGACCTTT
>FR888224.1 GCA_000431775.1 Clostridium sp. CAG:413
CGTAATAGCTCTTCTGATTACAACCACAAGCTTGCAACATGGGCTATGGAGCTGAGCTATGCAGCCTATAACTACCCGAACGGCGAAGAACTGCCGATCATTCCCGGAGCCTTTATGGGCGACTTTACCCAAACCGCGGGAATGCTCTTGGAAGATAATGGATTTGTGAATATCTCCGAATACAATTATACTTCTGACAGCAGAGCGGCGCATACAATAGGTTGGCGTCCTGTTGAGGTTGCTGTTTCTGAAACTTCTCAAATTATTAACGATGTAGGAGGAATGGACAATGTTTACCAATATAATATTGACGATAAAGGATCTGTTCTTTACAATTTATTGGATAGCGTATGTGTTTACGAGCGCAATACGTGCCGGAGCAATTCAGGAAATCCTGAAATCATGGATAGAAATGTTGATGTTTTGGAAGTAAGCGAAAACTCATTGGCCACTACGACTATTAAAAACTTGGTCGTAATAGATATTCGCGGATCTGTTACGCTATTGGATTGGGGAAATGACATTGTGACGCAATTGGCCTCAAATAATAACAGATTTGCCGCCCTTGCAGATGAGGTGCTTACAAATGTTGAAAGTTATCTGAGTTCGGTCGGGCTGCAAGACCCAATTATTCTCATTACCTGCCATAGTATGGGAGCTGCGATAGCTAACATACTTGCGGCACGTCTTAATGGAATTATGGATCCGGATAATATCTATGCTTATACCTTCACGTTTACCCGTTGGTAGTGGATCATCTGGTACTTATTCTTCGGCTTCCTCTGGTATTGAGTTTTGATTAAATTATCCTTCTCAATTAAAAGCATACGGAAATTCCATACGTTAAGGAGGTTTATATGAAAAACTTATCAAAGAAACTTATAAGCGTTATTATGGCTTTACTGTTCGCTCTTGCGCCTCTAAGCTCTGTATTCGCCATTAAAATCCCATGGATGACAACCTATCCGAGTGAAAAGGAAATTGCCGAAACTCTCGGCAACTTTCTGAAAGCAAGAGATGTTGACGGTATAGTAGGTATGTTCAGTGAAAGTGTAAAGAGCGAATTAGACGACTTGGAAATACAAGTTAAAAAGCTGCTGGATCAGATCGACTGCGATATTGAAGAGTATACCTATTCTGGGACTGGCGGCGCCGATGAACGCAATTATGGATATTATCGCAAATCCATTGGTGTGTCTATTGAAATAGTTGCTGAAGATAAAATTTTTCATATCGGAGCCTCATATATTCAAGCGTGGACAGATGACGAGCGAAAAGTTGGAATGAGAGGTCTGTGGCTAAATCTGTGCGACACCAGTGGCTATGTTGTTGACTATTTAGCAACCATTGGTCCTTCCGTAAAAATTGATCTTACCTATAAGGAAACTAAGCAATGTTTTATCGCAAGACATGATTGGAAATATACTCATAACGAAATGGGATATAACAAGCTCGTCATAACCTCCTCCGACGAATCGGTTGCAAAGGTTGATAGCGACGGCATTGTAACGGCTACGGGTCGCGGCTCGGCTCGTGTTACCGTCACCTATATCAATGAGACAACCGGTAAAGAGCTTGAGTATCTTTATGATGTCACCGTTACCTTTACCCGCTGGCAGTGGATCATCTGGTATGTGTTCTTCGGCTTCCTATGGTATTGAGTTTTGATTCAATTATCCTTCTCAATATTATGCATACCGATTCTCAGGGCACGGCGGCAAGCGGCAATAAGGCGGATCGGATCGCGGACGGTGTCAGTCGAGTTTATGTGGTGGCAATTTACACACAAAATCATATATGATCTATTCGGAATACTAATATAGTTTTTACTGGGTTAGAACTTCCTGAAATACATATACTCCACTATTGACATAATGCCGAGCCACGGTAAGATATCCTCTTACCTTGGCATTTTGATAAATGGTCTTTTTGGAATGATCTGAAAAAATATACGGGAATCTGTTGAATTTTAATAGTATTTGTGTTAATATATGGTGTAAGAACAAAAAAC
>FR888225.1:0-1756 GCA_000431775.1 Clostridium sp. CAG:413
TGCTGACGGATATAGGGACCGAGGAATTCGTACCAAGAGGATATCGGTGATAAAGGGTCAATTTTTCGGCAGACGCGGGTATATCTTGATGCGGAAGTCGGTGGGGTCTGCCCAGCGCCCACCTTTGTCTTTTTCGTACACGACCTTTTCAATCACCTCTTTGAGCATATCGTTTTTTGCTGCTGCCGAGTCGAGCGACCAATACGCCGCAAGCAGATTCTCTATTTTAGGGATGATGCTCTTCTTGCCCCGCAGCCGTCGTTCCTCATCGGCAACGACTTGTTCCAAATCGGCGAGGCTGCTGGTTGCAACACCGATTTTGTCGGATATGATTTTGAGCCTTTGCAAAAAGGTCTCGGTGGTATAAACGCCCTGTTCTAAAAGTGTATATACATTTTCCCGCTGGCGTTTGTAATCTTGAATCTGCTTATTGATAGCTGCCCTCTGCTCGGATAAGGCGGCGATAGTCTCAGTGCCCACATCATCATCTGAGCATTGGAGTTTATATGTGTCTACCCAGCTTTTTAGGCCATCAATAATGGCACCCTCTAAATAGCGCGAATATACGCTTACATTATGGCAGGCTGCACAGCCGCACATAATGACATCTTCGGGCTGACGGGAGCCTTTCGGACGCCGCACCATCCGTCGACCGCATTTGCCGCATATCACTATGCCGGCAAGCGGGTTTCTGACGGTTCCTCTCTCGCCGATCGGGCGAGGCGGGTTGCTGTCGATAAGAACCTGCGCTTTTACAAACGTATCGTGATCTATAAGTGGCTCGTGCATGCCGTCTGAGATGATCCAAGTGTCGGGCTTTGTGCGAGGACGCTCGAGCTTGACTATACCGTCCACCATTTTTTTATGAGTGGGTCGCCAATTCCATCGGGTTTTGCCGTCGTATACGATATTGCGGATCATGTCTCGCACAGTGGCATTGACCCATACGTTGCCGGTGCGGTTAGGTATCGAGTGCTCGTTGAGATATCGGCAAATCATAGCAACGCCGAGACGTCGGGTAGTGCCGTCCTCTTGAGGTAGCCCATTGACGTAGAGCGAGAATATTAACCTAACGGTTGGAGCCTCATCGGGGTTTGGTACAAGCATATAGCCCTTGTCATGCTCGAGCTTGACTTTGTCATAGCCATAGGGGGTTATGCTGCCGACGAACTTACCTTCCTGCACCGATGCGATACGCCCACGCTGCAAGCGGCGATTGATAGTTTTGTACTCCCGCCGTGACATAAAGAGTCCGAATTCAAAGTATTCCTCGTCAAATTCATTGTTCGGGTCATATGTTTTAGTGGGGGTGATGATGAGCGTGCTGGAGAACTTAAACGCTTGAGCGACAAGACCCTGATCTATCGTGTCGCCGCGAGCGAGACGTTCCACCTCTACGACCAGTACGCCCGTATATACGCCCTGCCCAACAGCCGATAGAAGCCGCTGCATTTGTGGACGAGCAGAGATCGTTTCGCCCGAAACGACCTCACGGTAAATATCTGTGATGTTTAAGTTCTTCGACTTGGCGACCTGCATGAGGAGTTTCTCATGCCGCAGCAAAGTATCTTCGTCCCCGGCTTTTTCGGCATCCATGTCCGCCCTTGATTTGCGGAGATATAAGCAGTATTGTTCAGGCATTATTTCACCCCCACAATTAATTTGTATGATTAAAACCACAGAAACATTTGTTCTGTTTAAAGCTCTTTTTTTGCCCCGCCAAAAGGCGGGGCTTTTTGTTTTATCTTTTAATTAT
>FR888225.1:1784-12985 GCA_000431775.1 Clostridium sp. CAG:413
ATGATGATGGTTAGCATTACTGTCAAGACCAGCGAAGCGAGGAGAACCGCCAGTAAAAGACAAGCATTGTCGCTGAGTGCTTTGCATAAACAAAAAGCAACACAAGTTATTAGGGTAGTTATCGGAGTAGCTTTATTAAATGCCGCAACAAACGTGCGGAATAAACGGTATTTTATTATAAGAAAGCCGACAGTAACCAAAATCAGCGATATAATAAAGCTCCAAAAATATAGACACTTTTCTTCTTTTATGTATATGCAAAAGATAAAAGAAGATACCGTGATTAAATAAGCGACAAGGCAGCGTGCTTCATCGTCGGAGGAATTTCTCCAACTGTTTTTTTGGTAAGAATCAGCCAACCTTGAGCATTTCGACTCAAACTCATCATCGCGAATCTTAATAGCTTCGTCGAGATTCTTCTTGATGATCTCGTTACAGGATGGGCTTTTTGATAAATCCTTTTTTATGCTTTCATCAATTCTTTTCGCCTCCTGTATTCCAAGTCCCGGGAATTCATTAAATAGAGCTTTAAGGGTTTTGTTGCAACTGAGTGATAGTTTTTCTTTAACACTCACTCATCATCGCCTCTATTCTTTCGATTGATACGGATGCTAGGCAGACATATCAGAAGCGTACCGATGACAAGAGGAACGGAAAGGACAAGGGTGCAGAAAGCAAACAACATAATGCTGATAACCGGATCATCAGAGGGCGAATGCAGGGCAATTGTCATTATTAATGCAACAACTGCCGCAACTGCAACAGCGAGAGCAAAGAATCTCTTTATTTGCTTTTTAGTTAAATTTCCTATGCCGGGGCTTCGGATCTTTTTGTTGTTAAGTTGCCCAACGGGTTCATTCGGCTTGTCCTCAGCGGCCGAAAGACCTTCTTGCGGTATTTCACGCTGCTCATCGAACTCCTCTGCAAAGGTCTCAAAATCATAACCATTTTCATTATCAGAGGTGGCGTTGACAGTAATCGTGTCTGAAATATTGTTCAGATTTTCTATGGGGAGTTGTTTTTCTAAAACCTCGATTTTTGCGACATTTGAAAACAACAAGGACAGTATCGTTGAGCCATTTGCTTCCACGTCAACCCTCCCGTAATGCACCACGGGAAAGATAGGGTTATCGCTATATCTCTTATCGGGAGAACCGTCTTTATTCTGATGCAGATATCTGTGCTCGACAACCATTGCATCACTCGGATACGAATTATCCGGCAAAGCCATAGGCTGAACCGACACGGTTGTTTTGATAAATTTGTTTTCTATTGCAGCGAGAACAAGGCCCTTAGAAACCACAACCCTGTCAGGCAAAACGATCACCTGTCCGTTTGTTTTTCCTTTGTCATTGACAATCGGAATACAGAGGGGCTCTATGTTCGTGTTTATGTTCGGGACAATCTTGCTGAAAAGATTATGCTGGATAGTTACAGGTTTGATTGCTTCTTTCGCACCACAGTTGTCTTTTTTGTTATTTGTAATGCAAGTCTGAGATATTTGCCACACTCCAAATGACTCGAATGCCCGTTTCCAGCTTGCACAAAGTTTCTCATATTCCTGTTTCGCATGGTCGTCAAGCTCATATTCAACGGAAATACGCCCAAGAGTCTGAGTGACAACCACACTTGAGATAAACAATATTGCAACAGCAATAAAAAGGAAAGGATTAAAAAATGCCGCAATAAAGAGAAAAGCCGAAACCAAGAACATGAGTGATGAAACTATATTCCATTTTTGGGCATTTTTAACTGCTTTATCATATATTCCGGAGTCGAGACTTTCAAAATTCAAATTGTCAACGGCTTCGGAAAACTTCTGTTCACTTTTCGGTGAATTGCTTGCCGGATTTTGACGACCACTTTCAGAAACATAGCTTATTCCTGTTCCAGGAATGCTCAATGTTTGTCTGGTATGTCCGTTTGCGGTTTTAGTTATCCTTGCGCCTTTGATGCCGTAACTATAACCTATTCCGGACTTACTGATATTCACCCTGAACCCTTTGCCTAAATTAATACTCTTCCGATACCTGAAACCCATTCAAAACACCCCTTATTACAAAGTAATTGCACACGTATCACTTCATTGTCCGGCGCATCTCCACCACTATTCCGAGAATGCGAACGGGTAATGACTCAATCTGTGCATTTGTATAAAACTTCGACTCAAAATTAGGGTTTAGAGCTTTGAGCCGAATTCCTTCTTTATATCGCTGCAACCGTTTTAGGGTGGCATCGTAACCGTTGACATAGGCGACCACATCGTCGCCAGTGTTGGCGGTTTCTTTCTTTCTAATAATCACTATATCGCCGTCTTGATATATCGGCAACATGGATTCTCCTGTGACCAGTAAGGCGAGATACTCGTGATCGTCATTTGCCATTTTTTCTGATATCTCTATTTCGTCGATTATATCCTCGATAGCCTCAACGGGAATGCCTGCCGGAACACGCCCGAAAACTTTAATCTTGGCTCCTGCTGTGAGTGGCGCATTAATCGGGGAGAGATTGCTGTCAAGCCCAAGAAGGCAATCGACCGTTGTATTGAGTACCTCTGCCAACTTAATAAGAGTCGAAGGGTCAGGTTGCCTTTTGCCAGTTTCATATTGACTTATGGTACTCTCACTCATACCAATTAGTTCGCCCAAGTTTTTCATACTATAATTTCTATTTTTTCGAATCGCTCTTAAATTGTTCATTGTTATCACCCACTCGAATTATAACTTCACACTTTGTGAAATTCAAGCCTATTTCACAAAGTGAACAGTTTTTCTCAAATACACCTTGACAAAGTGTGAAAAAGGTGTTATTATACTAATGAACTTCACAAACTGAACAGAAAAGGAGATGAAAAAATGCGGAATTATCTAAAGTCTATTCGTAATGAGAAGAAAATGACGCAACAGGATGTAGCTGACAAACTTAACATTTCGCATAGCTACTATTCGATGATTGAAAAGGGCGAACGCAAGCAGGAGATGAGCATCTCGATGCTTTGCAAACTTTCTGAAGTCTTTGATGTTTCGGTTTCCGAGCTCATCGAAGCAGAAAGAAACTTTTCAGCCGCAGGATAGGTAGTACCTGTGACGAAGCCGACATTAGATTACTGTACACGGTTGCAGGAACATTCTTGTCAAAGTCAAATCCGGAATAAAGAGTAAAAACTCAAATGAGCCCGAGAAGAAGACGGAAATATACACTAAAGAGGAGGAGGCAGCGAAACGTGCTTAAAGAAGCCGCTTTGCAAAATGAACGATGGATAGAAAGAAATTCAACGGTGCAAGATTGAAAGAGGCTTTGCAGTTCAGGGGAATGAGATTGACCGAACTCGCAACCAAAACAGAAATAAGCAAACAGTCTATTTCAAACTATGCGAACGAGTCTAATGTACCACCTTATGAAAATGTAGTCAAGATTGCGCATGCACTTGATTTCCCAACAGATTATTTTATGGTTGAGGATCTTTGTACTACCGCTACCGACAACATATACTTTCGTTCACAGGCGGCAGCGACAAAAACATCTCAAAGAGCGCAGACGGTCAAAATGGAATACGTCGCCAAAGTATATGATGTGCTGACAGATTATGTTGAGTTGCCCATGCTGAATTTGCCGAAAGTAAGTTTTGAGCTGAATGATGATCTTTCAGCTGTTGATTCTCCGGAAATGCTGCGTCAGATAGAAGATGCTGCTGAGCAGGTTCGAATACAGTGGAATCTCGGCAACGGTCCGATTGCCAACATGCAGTATGTTCTTGAATCCAATGGTATTATCGTTACAAGCACGAGAAACGCAGCATCGGAAATTGATGCCTTCAGTCAGAAAGTGAGAATCGGGAAAGGCCAGGAACAGGGATATGTGTATGTGATAGCGCTTGCACTTGGAGAAAAGCCGATTGAAAGACTACGTTTTGATATGGCCCATGAACTTGGACATATCCTGCTCCACCCATGGGAAGAAAGCAATGAATACCTTGATAAGGATGCGTTTAACGCCAGGGAGAAACAGGCAAATATGTTTGCAAGCGCTCTGCTTTTGCCAAAGTCCTCTTTTACAAGAGATGTATTGCCATACGCAACAGAAATCAATTATTACAGGCATTTGAAGAAAAAATGGCGTGTTTCCATGCAGGCAATGATGTACCGGGCTCGCCAACTTGAAATCATTTCAGGTAATCAGTTCTCTTATATGATGAGACAGGTATCCCAAAACGGTTGGAGAAAAAATGAACCTGGAGATGTTCCCGGCGAGTTGAACAGCACAATTTTTCAAAGCACGCTTGACACTTTGTTCGAAGGTGAATACCTGGATTCACATGAATTAAGGATGCGGCTGACACAAGCGGGAATTATTTTGCCAGATGAGGATCTGGTAGATATTCTGGGCCTTAAGGATGGAACAATTGAGCCCGAACCGGCGCCTGAAAGCAGAGTACTACAACTGAACATCAAACCGATCAGTGAATAAGGAGTGACCCATACGAAAGAGCTGTTTTATCCCGTAGATGTAGCTGAACGGTTTGGATTTGACAGAATCGACACTCAGACCGAGCGGTGCTGCTTTTGCGGGAAGGAGCTTAATAAACTGACAGCGAATAATGCGATGCCGGTAAAAGACGCTCATTGCTGTATGGCTTGTAATCTTGCAATCGTTGTGCCGGCACGAATACAACGCATGAAGGAGGCGAGAAGATGAGCGCAGTAATTCCAAAAGAGATAGCGCAGAAGATTGAGGACTTGCAGCAGACGCTTTCGGTGACCGAAGCCTCGCTACACCGAATTAAGAGCGAGAACGCCGAACTCAAGCAGACTATTACAGACCTCAATCAAACGATAATAGTGCTCAAAGCAAGGCTTTATGACCTAACCACCGAGCACTGGTATTGATTACATTATATCAAATAAAGGAGTGAGCAGCAATGACTAAGATGGGCGTAAACATCTACAAGGAAGCCCGAAAAAAGGCGGAATTTAAGCGCGAACCTGCCGCCGAAGAACTCGGTATAGCTGTAAGGACGCTCGACAAATACGAGAGCTTTGAATTGCGTGTACCCGATGATATCGTCAGACGCATGTGTTACCTCTATCAAGACCCCTCGCTTGCATGGCGGCACATTAAGCGTTCTGAGCTGTCCGAGTTCTTGCCTGACATAGAGGAGACGGACATTAAGGGCGCAGCGCTCGGCATGGCTGATGATTACCTCAACTTTGATGACCTATATAAAGCGATCGTCAAAATCGTATCTGACGGAAAGGTCTGCGCGGCAGAGTCCGAGGATTGGCAGGAGATACGCACAAAGCTCTTTGAGTTTGCGGGATCTCTTATGACTTTAGCAATGTCCCAGGGTAATAAATCCGCATAGGACAAAATCGCGACTACATAAAAATCTGAGAGAAGGGAGATAGAGCTATGGCGTTGGCAGAAACAATCCGCAAGGGCAACACGGTCATTGAGATATATGATGATTACTGTGCCCACCTTACCCCCGATAGCCCCGAGGTGCGGGCACGGCTCAAGAGATGTGCCGAGATATATATGCAAGCCTTTAACGCCCAGCTCGCTCGAGATGAGAAAAACGCTGATGCTTAGTCTTGCAATCGTCGCGGCGACCGTTGCGGTCGGATATACAAGCTCCGCTCTTGTGTGTTACGACGGCGCACCGTCGGAGAGCATATCCGCAACAGCCCCGACTTCGGCAGCAACGGAGACGGTGCACATCTATTACGATGTGCCACTCAGCAGAGACCTGCAAGATTACATAATCGACCTTTGTAAGGTCAATAACATATCCCCGGAATTGGTACTCGCAATAATCAAGGTCGAGAGTAACTACTGTGCGACTGCTGTTAACGCCTCTGAGAGCTGCTATGGGCTTATGCAGATTAACAGGTGTAATTTTGCGGCGTATCAGCTGGACGAGCCTACAGACGATTTTGAGAACGTAAGAGTGGGAATAACGATACTCGCGGAACTGCTCGATAAGCACGGGAATGTCAATAAAGCCCTCATGGCTTACAACTGCGGACCGACCGGCGCCAAAAGACTTTGGGAGCAAGGGATAACCGAGACAAGCTACTGCCGCAAGGTAGCCGCAGCAAAGCAGGAGATCATCGGAAAGGAGCGTGTCTACGTTGTCAAAGCAGATTAACCATAGCGCTCTTAAAAGAGCAAAAAAAGCCGCCCTCGCCGAAGCAAATCGCCGCAGCAAGGGCAAGCCGGGAAGCTATCGCCACAGGCTCTTTATTGAGCTGTGGGAAGCAAGATTATCACAACTGGTACAGGAGGCGCAAGCATGACCGAGATAATTAGCAAGACCGCAATTGATGCGTTACTGGTCATCATAGCCATTGCAATGATGGTCAAAGAGGATAAGTTCGTCGCGCTCGAGGAGCGCATCGCAGCAAAGGTCAAAGGGTTATTCAAGGCAGATTAACCGTCTGCCTTATAAATAGGGGCGTAGCCAAGCGGCAAGGCACGGGATTTTGACTCCCGCATTCGCTGGTCCGAATCCAGCCGCTCCTGCCAAACCCTTTAGATTTAATCCTCCGTGAGGAGGTCGAGAAATCGACACCGATAGAGAGTATCGTAAAGCGGGTATTCGGGTGGCGGCTCGGAACAGACGAGCATATATGAGGGCGTAGCTCAACGACAGAGCCATTGCTGATGTCGGTTTAACTCCGACCGCCCTTACAACCGAGCGAAAGCTCGGAGGCATATCACTCCTCAATTAGATGAGCCACGCCGAATGTGCTATTGCACTGCTCTCGGAATTCGGGCGGGTGAAAATCCAGCAAAAAAACAGAGAAAGGAGATGAGCAAATTATGGCCTCCCTCGATAATGTCAGCACTAAAGACCTTGTAGAGGAACTTAGACGGCGTGAAGGAGTAGAAGCGACAATAGCAGAACCGTATGAAGATGTCGAAATCAAAGTAAACGGTCCCGCTATCGTGCTTGTGGTTACTGATTAACCGAGTCATTAAGGAAAGGATGATGACAATGAGAAGCTGCGAAACGCTGATCGACAGGGTTGAGCGACAGCTCGGCGGGGTAACGGGGCGTGAGATCGTCACCGCGTTGCCGTTGGCTATGGACAAGCTCGAACGCATAATAGCGAGAGAGGGCGACGATGACGGAGAACGGCTCAAGCCTTACTACATAGCGCAGCTTGTCGCCGAGCAAATACGCTCAGCCAGAGCCGAAGCGTACTTTGCAAGGGTAAATCAAAAGAGCGCCGGCGCAATAGCACCGAACGCTCTCCAATCAACGGTTACTATCTTAGCACAAAACTTTGAGGGTGTCAAGGGGGCGAGCGGTAATGTGTAAATATTGCGGCTTGGATGTCGGCCATTTCGGCGGATGCCCCAATGCAGAGCAGCCTATTGAGACTATCGGGAAGTGCTCGCTGTGCGGTAGTAAGATAACCACTCAGTACAGCGAGGAGTATCTTGAGATTGAGGATATGGACTTGCTCATGTGTGAAAAATGCCTCAGTAAACATGTCCGCAGGACGGATGATTAATAAGGAGATGATTTTAATGGATGAAGCCATGATACCGGCGCTTGACAGTCTGATTATCGTTAAGCAGTTACCTGTTATTGAGGAGCAGCTTAGGACGGTTAAAGAAAGCGTCGATGCCAGGATAAACGATGCCTTGTGCCTTGCTTGCACCGAGGACACGTTAAAGGCAGTCAAAGCGATGAGGGCGCAGCTCAATAAAGAGTTCAAGGAGTTTGAGGAGCGCCGTAAGGCGGTCAAAAACGCCGTGATGAAGCCGCTTGAGGGCTTTGATGCAGCATATAAGGAGTGTGTGTCAATCGCGTATAAAGACGCTGATGCGGAGCTTAAAAGGCGTATAGAGAGTGTGGAGCGAGGTCTTAAGGACGATAAAACCGAAAAGGTCAAAGCGTACTTTGACGAGTACTGCGAAAGCAAGAACATTGACTTTATCGACTTCGGGCACACGGGGATCAACGTGACACTCACGGCAAGCCTTAAAAGCCTTAAAGCTCAGGCAAAGGAGCTTGTTGACAGGATCATTGATGACCTTGCTCTTATCACTACTCAGGAGCACAGCGATGAGATTATGTACCACTACACAAAGGTGGACGGCATGACATACCTCAACGCGAGCAGGGCAATCACGTTGACCGCCGAGAAGTACAGAACGATCGCCGCCGAAAAGGCGAGAGAGGAAGATCGCAGGAAGCGTGAAGAAGCTGCTGCGGCCGCCATAAAAAAAGTGGATGCGGCAGTTGAAGAATTCGCACCGCCCACGGTTGTTGAGCCGGTATATGAGCCGACTGAAACGCCGTCAGAGGTATCTCCCGTCAAAGAGCCGCTTTACTCTGTTAGCTTTAAGGTCACGGCTACCAAAGACATGATAAAAGCTCTCAAACAGTTTTTAACCGAAGGAGGATATGATTTTGAGTAACATAACAACTCAGAGCTCAAAGCCTAAATTTTCGGTGGCAATAACCACCAAAGGCTACCAACAACTCATCAATAACACACTCGGCTCACCGGAGCGGGCAAAAAGGTTTGTCGCATCAATAACTTCTGCGGTCGCCGTCAATCCGGCATTGCAGGAGTGTGAGGCCGGCTCGATACTTGCGGGCGGTCTTGTTGGAGAGAGTCTTAACCTATCTCCATCGCCGCAGCTCGGACAGTTTTATCTTGTCCCCTTTAAGTCAAAAGCCAAATACCGCGAGGGCAGACTTATATCACCCGAAAAGGTCACAGCACAGTTTGTGATAGGCTACAAGGGTTATATACAGCTCGCGATAAGGTCAGGACAATATAAAAGGCTCAATGTGATCGAAATCAAAGACGGCGAGCTTGAATACTTTGACCCGCTCAATGAGACTATTAACTGCGTCATAATTGATGATTATGCGAGACGTGAGGCAGCTCCGACGATTGGCTATTATGCCATGTTTGAGTATACCAACGGATTCCGCAAGGCTATCTATTGGAGCAAGGAAAAGATGCTCTATCATGCTGACAAATACAGCCCCGCTTTCTCGGCGCAGGCGTATAAGGATATCCAGGACGGCAAAGTGGCCGATAAGGACATGTGGAAATACTCGTCCTTTTGGTATAAGAACTTTGACGATATGGCTAAAAAGACACTGTTGCGGCAGCTTATATCACGCTGGGGCGTGATGTCAACCGAGATGATAAGCGCTTTTGAGCATGACAACGGAGTAAGCGATATATCAGCAAACGGCGATATAGTCACCGTTGATGATGATATATCCGAGGTCATTGATCACGGTGAGCATACAGCACCGGCAGGAATAAACAACTCCCCGGATGTGCAGCCCGAAGCAACGGAGGTAATCGAGCAGGCCTCGCTTGATGACTTTTGATACGCTACAACATAATCTCGACGGGATCCAAAGGTAACGCAACGGTCATTGAGGAAAAAATCCTCATTGACTGCGGCGTACCGTTTAAGGCCCTCAAAAGTGTTTGCGATGAGCTTAAACTTGTGTTGCTCACGCAT
Organism: Clostridium sp. CAG:413; assembly: GCA_000431775.1. GTDB lineage: Bacteria > Bacillota > Clostridia > Oscillospirales > Acutalibacteraceae > CAG-177. The sequence continues at coordinate 11,292 of FR888225.1, forward strand.
ATACACAGCGATCACTTTAACAGGACCACGATTAAGAGACTGGCTCAGGAGCGACCGACACTCAGATTTGCTTGCTGCCGATGGCTTGTGCCGCCGCTTATAAATTGCGGCGTCGAGCGCAGGAACATAGATGTGCTTGATTTTGATGTCATGTACGGCTACGGAATCTGCAACATCATACCTTTTTACTTACCCCATAACGTCCCTAATTGCGGCTATAAGCTGCATTTTGCCGACGTTGGCAAAATGGTATATGCAACTGATTGCAGCAACCTTAACGGCGTTTTTGCTAAAGGCTACGACCTCTATATGATTGAGGCTAACCACATCGAGGCCGAAATTGAGCAAAAGATAAAGCAAAAGAGAGTAGATGGTCTGTACGCTTATGAGGTGCAGGCTCGCAGAAACCATCTATCAAAAGAGCAAGCTGATGATTGGCTCTACAAAAATATGGGACCTAACAGCATCTATATCTACATGCACTGCCACCAAGATTGAGAAAGGAGCAACGGAATGGAGAACATATATACCGCGGAATTGATAAGCTACGACGGTAATGTACTCACCGTTGCTCCTTCTGTGCCTATTGAGCGGTCGCTCTTACAAAAAGAGGTGCACTCGGTGGAGCTTAGACTTGTGGACGGTAGGACGATCTCAGCGGATCAGCGGCGTAAGATATTTGCCATTATCAGAGATATCTCCCTCTGGTCGGGACATGACCCCGAATATCTCCGGCAGCTCCTCACATGGGATTTTAGGAGCATTGATGGGCGCGAGGCGTTTTCGCTCTCCGACACGGATGTGACGACGGCAAAGGAGTTTATCAATTATCTGATAGATTTTTGCTTTAGATTTGATGTGCCCTCAAAAGACACGCTGCTGCACCAAACCGACGATATCGGCAGATATCTTTATATGTGCCTTGAGCATAGGAAATGTGCGATCTGTAACAAGCGGGCGGAGGTACATCATGTTGACCGCATCGGTATCGGCAGAGACCGCGAGTCAATCGTGCATATAGGATTAAAGGCTATTGCCCTGTGCCGAGAACACCACGAGGAAGCCCATCAGCACGAGCATGAGCTGTTTGAAGAGTATCATATCTACGGTATACGCCTTGATAAATATCTCTGTGAGCGGCTCAATCTGAATACTAAGCTGAGGAGGTGATATATTGGCTCGTCCGTTAAAGGACGGGGTTGACTACTTTCCTAAGGATACGGACTTTTACGGAGACGATAAGGTACGACTTTTGAGAGCTGAGTTCCAGTCAAAAGGGATGTACCTACTCGATTATCTTCTGTGTGACTTATATGGCAAAAATGGATACTTCATCAAGTGGGGCAAAGACAAGTGCTACCTTGTGTCTGACGGTGCGGGATGCGGTTGTGCTCCAAACTTTGTGGAGGAGTTCGTAAACAGGTGCGTTGCGTGTTCTTTCTTCGACGAGAGGGTGTACAACGTGTTTGGCGTACTAACGTCCTCGGGTATCCAGCGGCGTTATATCAGGATGTTTAACAGCCGCCCCGACATACCGATGATCAAAGAGTACTGGCTTTTGGATGTCAACGATAAAAAAGACGTCCCCAAGGGTGCTCTTGATAAACTTACCTTTAAGTCAATTAAAAGTACAGATAACCCCGATAAAAGTACAGATAACCCCGATAAAAGTACAGATAACCCACAAAATAAAA
>FR888225.1:12992-14347 GCA_000431775.1 Clostridium sp. CAG:413
GATAACCCACAAAATAAAATAGAAGAAAGTAAAGATATATATATGGACGACGGCACGCTGAGAGAGGTCGCACAATCGTTTGAAATGACGTTTGGAAAAACCATCGGAGGGCTTGACCGCACGATTATCTTGGAGCTTGTGCAAAGATATCCCAAAGAACTGATCATTGAGGCTATCCGCGTTGCAAAAGCAAATAACGCAGCATCAGCTAAGTATATACGGTCAATCCTGCTAAGACTCGAGGAGCAGGGGATAACAACGATGTCTCAGTATATGGCAAGCAAGCAGAGTAAGACAACGCAGCGGCAGCGTCATGCTAAGGGCAGCACGGATTACTCCGATCCATCTATATATCAAGGAGTAAAGGAGAGTGAGGACATTGAGTGATATCAAGACCGTCCCCGAAACATATCCGGTAGGTACTTGTCCGCACTGTGGGCGCCCGCTTCTCGCAGGGAGGATATATGGCGTCGAGATTAACCTGGAATGCGAATGTCAAACGGAAGCGAGAGAACGCGAAGAACAGCGTAGGAATGAGAAGAAGGCTCTCGACCGCATCGCAAAAAACCGTCGGGAAAGCGGATTGCCCAGAGCTTATATCAATATCTCATTTGATGATTTTGAGGAGCGCGAAGGCACGCAAACGGCGCTGAGAAACGCTCGTAAATACGCTGAGAATATTAACGCGATTACCAAAGGATTATTACTCATAGGCAACACCGGCAGTGGTAAAACGCATCTCGCGGCGGCTATTGCAAATACAGTGCTGGATGCAGGATATACCGTTAAATTTGCCAGGGCCGCCGATATACCCTATGAGGTACAAAAAACATATGGCGATCCGACCAAGAGTGAGGATGAGGTTATTGAGCCGCTGCGGAGATGTAAGCTGCTTATCATTGATGACCTCGGAGCGGATAAGCTGACTGACTTTGACCGAGCTGTTATCCACGGCATACTCGATTACAGGATAATCAACTGTAAGCCCACTGTGGTCACTACAAATTTGGCGGAAAATCAGATGATGGCAGTGCTCGATAGCAGGACGGTTGACCGTATCCTCGGTAAAGACTATTACCAATATCGGATTACGGCACAATCATACAGGAGGAACAAAGGTCAATGACATATGATGATTTTCTGAATCACAAGGTATGCACCGCACCGGAAAGCGGGTTTGATGTGGGCGATGATGAGATTAACTCAAAGCTGAAGCCTCACCAAAGAGAAGCCGTTAAATGGGCTTGCAAGGGAGGCAGAAGAGCTTTGTTTGAATCGTTTGGGCTTGGGAAAACCGTGCAGGAGCTCGAATTTTGTCGGCTCGTTATTAAACACGAAGGCGGAAGAGCGTTGCT